>DATIFN010000001.1:0-4118 GCA_035455245.1 Nitrosopumilaceae archaeon
CGGAGTTTATCGGTATTTTGGGGTACCAAAAAAGATCTATGACGGCTTGGCAAATTCTCAATCATCATATGGGACATACCATGACAGATACATCAAGAACCGGTATAGACACGAAAAAATCTGATCTTTCCAGCTGATCACTTTCACATGCGAGCCTTTTAATTCAAGGCAACACTATTGATATCATAGAGTAGTGTGAGTTTGCACATCTCTGATACTTGTAGTTCGGAGAAGGACTGGAGTGACTACCCAACTCTGATATGGTTCTATTTTTATTGATTTGATCGCATTAGGGTATGACAAAATTACCTCCACTATTAAACCAAAAATACTGATCAAAATGTCTTGGCAAAATCAATACTACAGTACTATTGCGGAAACTGTAATGGCATACTCAAAGAAGTAGAAGAAACCCTCTCACCAGATATAATAGAGCCATGCCCATTTTGTGGCACACTCCTCTCAGAGACACTACAAAGACGTTCATTAAACCAAGAACCAAAAACCCGCCATCCTGTTTTCCAAAAGGCATCCAATTTTCCAAAACTAACTTTGGATATCACACCATTAGATTCCATTCTTCATTTTCTTACCATACATCAAAAAATTTGCATTACAGGAATACATACACAAAAACTAGTTGAGAGATTGTGTATTCGTGCACAACTTCCCAGTCCATATGGTGGGCTGGATACACAAGTGCTGTTAATTGATGGAGCAAACAGCTCTGATCTGTATCAGTGTGTAGATTTTGCACAACAATATGGACTGGATGTAAAAAAAACCCTAAGCGGAATAATTGCTTCTCGTACATTTACCGTATACCAGCTTGCAAATCTTGTCACATTTGATCTAGAAAAAGCAATCAGGTATCATGATGTAAAACTTGTAATCATAACCAACCTCTTACACTATGCAAACGATCCATATCTTGATCCAAAAGAAATGGAAAGAATTCTAAATCAAATGATATTATCTCTAGAAAAAATCAAAGACTGTTTAATCATTGTTTCACTTGATTCTAAGACTCGATTTGATGATATCATTCAAAAACTTTTTTCTATCATAATAAAAATTGAACCAAGAAACAATGCACTAGATGTACACATAAACAATGAAGGACGACACAGCACCATCACCATACCAAAAGACGAGCTAGAAAAAATCCAGAGCTGATACCATGGGCAGAACAGTTCCTTCTTTTCGCATCGCATTATGCCAAGAAGAAAAAAAATGGATAAATTTTCGTGCAGCACTGGACAGAAAAGAAAGAAGATCTTTTGATGACATGTTTGCAATTGCAAGACTATACATCTCTGCATGCATGATGTCATGCAGACCAATCAGGCTCCAGCCCATACTGCTAGCCATAATTTTTCATCATTTCAAGCAAATTTCGTGCCTAGGAGATACAATTGAGCCTATTTCCAGGAGATGACCTTCTCTCAAAAGAGATCGAGTCCTGGAAGGCATTTGGGGATAGCCTAAGAGAAGAGGACAGGGAAATATTTGATAAAATGATCAAGCAGTGTTACAGACACATCAAGGCAATCAATTCCAAAGGCGAGCCATACACTACCGAGTCCATGATGATGTCACTGATCCTAACCCAGCACCAGATGATAGAATTTTTATTAAAAATCAAAAAATGATCACAGGATGGCTGTATGATGTATATCCATTACGTGACAGAATCATTTTATGGATTAAAAACAAGAAGATGTTTCGAATCGAAAAACAATGGATGCCGTCACTTTATGTTTCATCAAACAAATCAAAACTGGATGATTTACTAAAGAACTCAAAGATACTTTCATTTGTAAAATATGTAGAGTGGGTTGATAGAATCGAAAAAGTTTCTGATCTTGTGGCATCTACAGTTCTAAAATTGACAGTAAAGGATTCTTCCCAGCTTGTCAGACTGGCAAAAACAATTGAGGAGATTGATTCTTTTGGAGTATACAGACTGTACAACGTGGACACTCCACCCGAACAAACCTACTTGTATGAACAGGATCTGTATCCGCTGGGGAAGTATGAGATCAAAGACACATGGATTGAACTTTCAGATATAGAAGAAACAGATTACAAGTTACCTGATTTCACAAAAATAAATTTGCAAGTCAATGCAAAAAATAGGGAGAAGATTCCAGCGTTTACTGATAAAATAAAATCAATTCAAATCGATAATACAACATTACAGTCAGATTCGGAAGAAAAAATGATTCTTGACTGTGTTGATGTCATAAAAAACATCGATCCTGATTACATCATTACACAAAAAGGTGACTCTTGGGATTTTCCATATCTTGCACAAAGGGCAGCTGAAAACCATATTTCGGACAAGCTTGTTTTAGGACGGGAAAAAGACCATCCCATTTCAGGGCCAAAAAGAGAGGGAACGTCGTATTTCGCATACGGACAGATTCACTTCAAGCCTACGGCTAGCAAGCTTTTAGGCAGGATACACATCGACGAGTCAAACTGCTTTCTCTGCGAGCATGAGCACTCTTTACAGGGAGTATACGAGATTGCCAGAACATGCAGGCTTCCCATTCAAACTGCGGCAAGGGCATCTATTGGAAAATGCATGAGCTCAATCCAGTTCTATAATGCAACAAAACGTGGATTGTTGATACCATGGAAGCCAGTTATTTCTGAGATATTTAAATCAAGGATGAATCTGCTAATTGGGGACAGGGGTGGGCTGATACTAGAGCCAAGGATTGGTGTGCATGAAAATGTAGGCGAGGTTGACTTTGCATCCTTGTTTGGAAATATAATGCTAAAGAAAAACATTTCAGCTGAAACCATAGACTGCAAGTGCTGTCCTGACTCTGAAGATATGGTGCCAGAGCTTGGTTATCACATCTGTAAAAGACAAGGAATTGTTCCCCAATCTTTGGAGATATTGTTGTACAAACGGAAAAAGTACACGGAACTAATTGAAACAACCAAAGATAAGGAGAAGATTAAGATTTACAAAAAAAGAAAAGATGCACTGAAATGGATTTTGGTCACATCATTTGGATATCTGGGATTTAACAATGCAAAATTTGGAAGAATAGATGCGCACATGGCAGTATGTGCATTTGCAAGACAGTTATTATTACAGGCAATCAAGATTGCAGAAAAAAATGGATTCAGAGTATTGCATGGTATAGTGGACTCGTTGTGGGTATACAAAAAAGATGCAACACGAAATGATTATGAAAATTTGAGAAACCAAATAGCAAGCGAGACGGGATTTGATCTGTCCCTTGATGTATACAACTGGATTGTATTTGTTTCATCAAAGGAAAACAAGATTGTCCCGGTTCCAAACAGATACTTTGGCTCAAACCAAAACCACGAGCTAAAGCTGCGTGGAATTGAAACACGAAGACATGACACCCCGGAATTTTTCAACCAGTGCCAGTATGAGATTCTCAATCTGTTTGCATCCTGTAAGGATGTATCCGAGATAAAAATGGCAATTTCAGAGGCAAGGGAGATCCAGGAAAGGTACAGAAAGCGCCTTTTTAGGCATGAAATTCCCCTTGAAGACCTTGTATTTACTAATAGAATAACAAAAGGAACTGGGGAACACAAAAGCAACACAATACAGGCTGATGCAGTAAACCAGCTCAAAATGGCAGGCCGTTCCATAGTTCCTGGCCAGAAGATCAGATATGTGATAAATGATTATTCAAGAAAGATATCAAAGCGAGTTGTTCCAATAGAGATGGTATCATCAAACAAGTATGATGCAAAAAGATATTCTGAATTGTTGGATGAATGTTGCAAGTCTATACTGGAGCCATTTGAAAATTAAAAATCACCGAAAGTTTTTTGTTTTTTATCTGCAAAACTAAGTTAGTATTATCTAGTGACTTTAGCTTAAGTCGTTGCAACATTATACACATACCTCCAAGATGTTTGAATCTAAACCAGCCAACTAGAATCTCAATTTAGAATCAACAAAATTTGTCTACTACGGTTCTTAGACCCTGAAATTTTTCCGTGGCAGTAATTGCATGCTTTATCTGATCCAGCGAACATTTTTCTGTCACTATTTTTGATAAATCAATCTCCCCACCGGAGGCCAATTTTGCTGCTTTTCGAAGCAGCTCAGGGGT
>DATIFN010000002.1:0-51541 GCA_035455245.1 Nitrosopumilaceae archaeon
CTGCACTTGATGCAACAAAACAAAATCTTAAAACAATAAACGAGAATGCGACAGCATTTGCAGAGTTAAATCACAACATTGTGAACTCTTGGCTGTCAACTTGGTCAAGAAATTAAGATTTTTCCTTTTTTCTTTATTTTATTTTTCTCTAGAGGAGACACAAATAGTTTGATGATAATAAATATCTCTAATTGACTAGAACTAGAATAACTAATTTTTTGGTGTGATCGGATTATGGACTATCAAAATTACCAGATTGCAAAATTCTTCTTAATTGTAAAGCCTTAAAGGATAATTGGTTTTTGTCCATAGGATAACAGGACTTTGTTCACGCCATCAACGATACCATGAATTCTTGGAAAATCAATTTTGTTTTTTACAAGCCCAGATTTTATTACATTAAGATTGTAAAGTTTCTTTTTGACATATTTTGTTTTTCTAGTCTTTGACCAACTTGTATTTTTCAATTCTTTAAGGTTTGATGAGATGTCGCATAGCTTTATCAGCAGAGCCTGAGACGGCGCATTTTTTAGCTGTTCTATGTATTGACGTTCTCTTTCCTTTTTTGCTAGTTTGGGATCTTTTGATAATGACAAGACCATTACAGCTACGTTGCTACCAAATCTTTGCTCTATATCATCAAAAGTTGTACCAGTATCCTCTAAGGTATCATGTAGCCATGCCGCACATAAGGAATCCTCATCATTGACTCCAATGTGCTTGAGAGTATCTACAACAGCCTCTAGATGTGTGTAGTAGGGCTTGGTTTCATACTTTTGACTACGATGTCTGTCTTTAGCAAATAATTCTGCACTTTCTAACTTTGTAGTCATTGTGATTAAAACCAAATTCAAATGACATTTTTTCTAAATAAATAACTTCCAAGGCAAACCAAAGCCACTGCAAAACCAGTCAAGACTACTCCGTTTATGATTACCGAGTTTGTACCAGCATCAAGAAGCGAGACTCTTAATCCATCAATCCCATAGGTAAGGGGATCAAAATAAGACGCTAATTTCATCCAATCAGGTGTGTTCTGCAAAGGAAACAAGGCTCCTGACAAAAAGAATATTGGCATTACAAGAAATGACATTATTGTCTGAAATCCTTCCATGCTTCTCATCTGGGTTGCAATTATCAATCCCATGGATACAAAGCAAATTGATGTCATTATCATAAAGAAAATTGAGATTAACATCCCACCTTCAAATGGAACAAGTCCCATCGCACCAGAGATGACAAGCATTAGTGAGCCGTTGATTAATGCAACTGTTGCACCACCAAATGTCTTTCCTAAAACAATGCTTGTTCTAGATACTGGTGCAACAAGAATCTCTTTTAGAAAACCAAATTGTCTATCCCAGATTACAGAGACTCCAGAAAATATTGAGGTAAATAAAACTATCATCCCAATTATTCCAGGAGCTAGAAAATCCATATAGTCAAGTCCTGGAAGTTTAAAGGAAGAGGAAAATCCTACCCCGATGAATATCAGCCAGATAACAGGCATTGCCATGCTGCTAATTAATCTGGATTTTGCTCTGGTAAATCGTATTAGCTCCCTTCGCCAGATTGTGTAAACATCGTAAATCAATTTACCATCTGCCTGTCCTCAGATGAGCTCTCAATCCATCTGCAGCTGATGCTTCTTCCTCACGTATCTTTCGCCCTGTATAATGAATGAAAACATCCTCCAGTGTGGATTTTTGCAAGGTAACAGAATCAATCTTGATTCCGTTTTTAGACGCAATTGCAAAAATTTCAGGTATGACACCGTCTCCATTGTCCGTGGAAACATTAAGACCGTCTCCCAAAATTGTGGATTCACCAAAATTTTTGTCTGTTAGGACTTCGGCTAACCTGTTCTGATCCTTTGTTTTAAAAAACAAAACATCGGCACGTAGTACTTTCTTAAGATTTTCAGGTGTATCCAAGGCAACAATTTTTCCATGGTCTATGATTCCAATCCTGTCACAAAGATAGTCAGCCTCTTCAAGATAATGGGTAGTAAGAATAATGGTAAGATTTTGTTCCTTGTTTAGCTTTTCGATATGTTCCCACACGGTTCTTCGTGTCTGAGGATCTAAACCCAGTGTGGGTTCATCAAGAAAGAGAATTTTTGGAGTATGCATCATTCCGCGTGCAATCTCAAGCCTCCTTTTCATTCCACCAGAAAATGTCTTGATTTGCTTCTCAGCCTTGTCTTTAAGATCCACCAAGTCCAAAACGTCTTCTATTCGTTTTTTTCTAAACTCTCTTGGCATGTGGTATAGACTTCCATGAATATCCAAATTCTCTCTTGCTGTAAGCTCGTCATCCAGAGTGGGATCCTGAAATACCATTCCAATTGAATTTCGCACCTTGTCCTGATCTTTAAGCCGATGGCCATTGATCAAGGCATCTCCTGAAGAAGGATACAGTATAGTAGAAAGCATGTTAATCAATGTAGTCTTTCCAGCTCCGTTTGGGCCAAGAAGGCCAAACAACTCGCCTTTTTTTATTTTAAGATTGACAGAATCAACTGCTACAAAGGACTTGAATTTTTTTGTCAGATTGCGAACTTCAATTATGTCATGACCATTCTCAATTATAGGATCTGTGGTACTTTTTTTATCCATTTTTTATTTTGCCTCTTTTTTGTCTAGGACTGGATGTTTCAAAGTTTGGCTTGCCGCTTTTTTGTTCAATAAACAAATCTGCATTGTATGTCATCTTTTTTAGAACTGCTTTTGTGATGTCAAGATCTTTTTCTGGGATCTGGGTAGTGATTATTTTTCTAACATCAAGGATGACTTGGATGATTGAATCTAGCAAAGATTTTGATTTCTTTGTGAGAAATACATTGTTGTTTCTCCTATCTTCTGGGTTTGGTTTTCTTTGAACAAATCCTTCAGATTCCATCTTGTCTATTATTGGTACAAGTGTAGACCCATCAACTGATACCTGGTTTGCAATTTCTTTCTGGCTTTGTCCATCATGAAATGACAGTGCCATTATTACCTTCCATTGTCCTACAGTGAGACCGCACTTGTCACGAAGCTCAAGGTCAAGGGCTTTTTCAAATGATTTTCCTGCTATTTTTACTAGCAGGCCAATGCTATTATTAAAATCCAGATTTTTCCTTAAATCCATTTGTATACCAATGATTGGGGTACCAGTAGTTAAATAGCTTTTGCTAGATCAAAGGAATTAAAAAAAGCACAAACTTGGACTGGATTGAAATTTATGAAATTATTGGTATCCTGTTTTCATTGGACATTGCCAAAATCTTGAAATTTTTTATTCCATTCTTTTGACCACTTGTAAACTAGGTATATTGCAAGGATCGTAAAACCCGTTTCAATAAGATAGAGAAATACTGTTTCCATAAAAAAACTGTCATCAAGCATTGGATTCTCGTTAAGACCTTGTTCTAGATTGGCAGCTACAATCGGGGCTATAATCACAATTGTAATCACAAGCTCAGGTAGCCAGACCATCAGGAAGAATTTTCTCAATTTTTTTATCCTGTAAAATGCCCACAGATTCAAGACAGGTATGAACAAAAAGACAATCTGCCACACTATTTTTACGGGGCCGTTTGCTGGCAAATCTATACAGGACCTCCTTCACTATCAAAGAATGTAGGTCCGAGTTTTTTACGTAAATGACCCTTCAATTTTAACATAATATTAATTCCCACATACATACGCTTCTCATCTTTTTTAAATATTAAATCTCTTTTTTTTCTCAACAACTACCACATCCCACATGATTGTGCATATTATTTTTGCATAGATTCCAGATTCAGCTAATATTTGCAAATTCTGAAAAGCACAGTAATGTATCTATGATGAATAGTGTCTTCGTTGATTGCATCAGAATGGAGGGAAAACTCGGCGAAAAACCATGAAAGCAACAAGGAAATGGTGGCTTCAGCAATGGATATGGCACTTGTCAAGCTTGGTGGAGTGACTTTTGATGAAGTAAGAGAGAAATTGCACACCAAATACCAATGTGTTGTAACTGATTGTTATGAACATCCAGAATATCTAAAAGATGTACTAGTGGAAATTTTTGGTGATGCCTCCAAAGTAATAACAGAATCAATCAAAGATGATTTGAATAAAATTTCAGATGATCCAGGGATTGAACAATTTTTAGAAGAACTAGGATAGTAAATTTTCGATAATTGTCAATTGGTAAGGTCTACAAAAAAGATTTTTTCCGCAATTAACTGGAATTTCTGGGTCGAGTTAGCTTTTTTGGATTTTTATTGAACTTGCTTACAATATATCCTACTTTATCATCGCCTTTCGGTAATGGATTGGCACAGTCACCGCACATTGGCAGAGTAACCACTGCGTCATAATCAATCTCACCGATAAATCTGTCACACTTGGAACATCGGACTGATTTTGTGTCATAGATGTTCATTATACTATAGTAGGTGCTCCTTTCTAATAAAGAGGTCTGATGAATCCTCTGTAGACGCAAGAGTGTGGCTGCTTGATTTTAGTAGCAAATTAGGTTCTAAATTTTGCACGAACTTGAGTGTTACAAAAAAAGAAAGGTGGTGTCTAGTCTTTGAAATGACACTGTAGTTTTACGTTTCCGTTTGTAGACACGGTTTCAGACCAATGTGTTGTCGATTGTGATGTAGCAGCATTATAGCAATTTGGACCAAATGGGTTGTTAGAAGTATTCCAAATTACTGCCTGACCTTGGCTATTGGGTACACCAGTGGCAGAGCAAGTTAACAAGGAAAGACCCTTTGCACTTTGCGTCTCTACTACTCTCGAATCATCGGTAACGTACAGGTTTCCGTCTCCATCAGCAAATCCACAAAGTCCTGCTGGATCAATAATGGTAGCTGGGGATGAATAGGCTTGATGTACAACAAATCCTGCTGCAAGGATTGTCGCGACAAAAGATACTGTCAAGATTGCTAAATAGATAGTTTTAACCATGTTATTTCCATTTTTGGAAATGACTAATAGATTTTTAGTTCCATATTGCGTCATACTGCGTCATTTTTTCTGACAAGCTTCGGGATTTATTATAAAAACCAAAAACGGTCAAGGGCTACAGCGGTTGCGGATACTCTGTTAGGTTTCCAAATGATTGTCATTAGGATAAATTTTTTTGCGATAACAATTTCATACTTGGGTTTGTTTTTTCTAATTTCACAATGAACCATGTTTTTATTTACGCACTTCCAAAATTGAAACAGTTATTTTTTAAGTGATGGATTCAAAAATTTTTTAGTTGAATAGAAAAACAAAACTTGCTGCAATTTTATTTCTCTTCTTCATTGCTATATCTTTTATAACAAATGGTGTATCAGCTATATCAAATGAAAAAAATGCCCATCTGAAATTGCAAAAGTCAGAAAAATACCAGAGCTTTTCAAAAAAAATCGACTCGAGAATTTTAGATATTTTTCATAGTAGTGATCCTGTCTCTATGGCAAAATCCTTTGGCATACCCTTTGATAAAAACAAAACTGCAGTTTACATTTATCTACAGCCAGACTTCAAAAACAAAATTCCACCAGAGATAGAAATCACCGGACAATATCAAAACATCTTGGTTTCAAAAATGTCGCTGGACAAGATTAATCAAATTGCTTCCCTTGGTATGATAACCAAAATAACACCACCTGATCTGGTCAGATCATATGGTCATGCAGAGAGTCAGGGAGTCTCTTACACCTCAGCTGATATTATGCATCAAAGAGGGTTTACTGGCAACGGAGTGAAAGTTGCTGTAATTGATAGTGGTTTTGATGTCACTGACCCAGAAATTGCAAGCAATGTTGTTTTTTCATCCCTAATTGATTCTGCTGGAATCTGTGGGGGTGACATTACATGCGGACAGCCTCCAGGCTTCTCCCATGGAACTGCAGCTGCAGAAAATTTAGTTGACATGGCTCCAGGTGTTAATCTCTTGTTGTACGCCATTGGTGACTCTGTGGATTTTAACGACGCAGTGACAGATGCTACAAACAGAGGAGCTAAAATAATTACAACATCGATTGGATTCCCAACCCTTGGGAGTGATAGTGAGACTGATCAGTATAGAGACGGGACATCCATTGTAGCAAAAAAAGTCAATGAGGCAAAAAACAATGGAATCTTATTCACCGCCGCAGCTGGAAACTCTGGGGATAAGCACTGGATGGGATCATACAACCCAAGCTTGGCTGTTTTGCCAGAAGATCTTGGTCTGTCAAATGATTATCAAAGCGTAATGGAGTTTAGGCCAGAAGCTGTAGGAATTCAAAGGGCATGTTTGCCTGTAACAAACAATGGAGATTTTTTCATTGTTGCATGGAATGATTGGCTAGAAACAACAAATGATTATGATCTCTTTTATTATGATTCCAACTTGACAGAAATTTCAGGTGTATCTGGAGCAGATCAAACCGGTGGCGATCCTCCTTTTGAGAGTTTATCCTCACCAATGTCTGGAGGTGGCTGTCTAGTTTTGGTTTCATATTCTTCCGCACAAGATAATCTTATTCAAATTGATGTGGGCAACAACACTTTGGATGAGTCGGTTAGGGTAAGAAGTAATAGTCTTAGTACTCCGGCCGACGCAGCAGGAGCTTTGACTGTTGGTGCCATAAATCAGGAAACGGATGTTTTGGAAGATTTTAGCTCATCAGGGCCAACTGACGATGGACGACTAAAGCCAGAAATCTGTGGTCCTGACAACGTCTTGACTCATCAGAATGAAACCAGTGGATTAAATCCATTCTTTGGAACCTCCCCAGCTTCGGCCCATGTTGCAGGAGCTGCGGCTTTACTTTTAGAACAAAATTCTACCTTGTCAGTGGATGAACTTCGTCAAAAACTAATCCATGATGCCAGATTCAACCCAAGTTATTCTTTAGATAATTTATGCGGTAGTGATTCTGGTGCACTACGCTTGATACCTCCTCCAGCACCTGTAACATTCACAGCAAAAAGAACTGGACTAGACAGTATAGAATTGACATTTTCTGAAAATATAGATACTGACACTATGAATGGTCAAGGTTACACAATATCTACTGGAACGGTTACTGCAAACACAGATCCAGCTGGCACTTCAAATATTATGATATTGACAACAACTGGTATTGTTGGTACGTCGGAAACTCCAACTGTAACCTATGGAAGAACTGAAGGAACAACAGTTGGCGATGCTTCTATTGAAGTAACAGACGGATTCAATACCATTGCCTCCGATGGTGTTTCACCAACATTTACTGCACAAAGAACTTCACCTACAACGTGGGTCATCACATTTTCTGAGGATGTAGACGCCGCAAATGCAAACGAGAATACTGCCTGGACAGTTTCAGGTAGTAATGTTGTCACTGAGGTCACGGACGCATCTAACACCAATACACTCACAATTACGGCATCATCAGCAACTGGTACAGAGGGTGGGCAAACCATTACCTATTTTGCAGCCAGCGGTACAATTGCTGATTCATCAGCAAACGAAATAACAGATGGTACAAGCGCCCTAGCTTCTGATGGTGTACCACCAACTTTTACTGCAAAAAGAACCGGGCTTGACACTATAACATTGGCATTCTCAGAAAATATAGATCCCGCAACCACCGACGGTTCTGGTTTCTCACTAACCGGTGGTATAGTTACTGGAAACTCGGATCCAGCAGGATCCTCAAATATCATGATACTTACAACTTCAGGTATTGCGGGGACTTTGGCAACACCAACTGTTACTTATGATTCCTTCACTGGTGAGACCTTTGATTCGTCTTCAAATGAAGTATCAGATGGATTCAACACAATAGCAATCGATGGAGTATCACCAACTTTTACTGCACAAAGAACTGGAATTAACACCATCGTATTGACATTTTCTGAAAATGTAGATACTGACACTATGAATGGTCAAGGTTACACAATATCCACTGGAACGGTTACTGCAAACACAGATCCAGCTGGCACTTCAAACGTAATGACACTGACAACATCTGGCATTACTGGTACATCAGCAACACCATCTGTAACATATGGACAAGCTATAGGAACAACAATTGACACAGCTAAAAATGAAATTGCAAACGGTGCTAGTGCAGTATCAGCCGATGGTGTTCCTCCGACATTTACCGCCATAAGAACTTCATCAACAACATGGGTTCTTACTTTTTCTGAAAATGTTGATGCTTCAGCTGCAGATGAAGACTCTGCTTGGACAATTTCAGACAGTCATAATGTTATTGCAGTTACCGATCCAGCCAACACCAATACACTCACAATTACCGCATCATCAGCGACTGGTACAGAGGGTGGGCAAACCATTACCTATTTTGCAGCCAGCGGTACAGTTGCTGATCTTTCAGGAAACGAGATTGCAAATGGCACAAGCACAGTAACCATGATATATTGTTCTCCACCAACCTCTGGAGATTGGTTGATCACTTCTAATTGCATAATTAATGGTAATGTGATTGCACCAGGTAACGTCCATATTCAAAATGGTGCTGAGGTTATCATAACAAATAATGGTTCACTAGATATTGATTTTAAAACAAAGTTTCTCAAGGTACACTCTGGCAGTGGCGTTTTGATAAAACACGGTGGAAAAATTTTCTAGTCAATGGATTTGGCGTTACAGGTAATTGTCTATTCATGCTTCCTTAAATTACCAAACAAAATCTTGGTCATACAGAATTTGCACTAAATATTGAACTGTTTTTTTAACCTATGGCCTCTACAAAAACATCTAGTTTCTTATTAATGACATCATTGAGCTATTTTTTATAGAGTTTGTTTTCAGCTTTACTTTTACCGTGACATGGTTTTTCTCAATGTCTATTTTTATATTTTCAAATATTGAAATGTATTTGTTTATTTTTTTTCCATCAACCGTGAGGCTATAACCTTCGACTGTCAATAATCCATCAGATATCATTCTGTTTATCTTCCTATAACCAGAAGTCTGAGGTAAATTGCACATTTCTAAAACTTCAGAAACTATGTGCGGTTCATTAAGCGCACCTATTATTTTCTTTTTGTCCTCGTCCCCAAATGCTTCAAGAACAATTTTTGCAATGTTTGAATCCCGTATGGTCATCCATTCTTCATCGGTGTTCTTTGCTTTTGATAGTGTACAAATTCTTTCAAAGATCTTTCGTTCAATACCTTCTGCCCCTTCTCCAAAAAACTCTCTTAAAATATCGTCTATCTTTTTAAAATCTTCAAAAGCCTGACTTAGTGTGACACCATATTTTTCAACCAGTCTGGTATCTAGTTTTTTTATGGTTGGCTCGCTTAGATTTTCTTGCATAATGCCATGCAGTGATTTCACTATCAGGTTATCAACCCCTGCCATACCGGTTGTCTTCTCACAGTGAAGGATATACACAATAGTATGTCACAATCAAAACTATCCAGATCGCATCCTGATCGCCTTTACTACAAAAAGGAACTGATCCTGTTCTAGAGAGGAACTGTTTCTGATATTCTCAAGACAGATAATTTATCAACAATTCCAAAAATGATTACCGCACAATCTTATAGACGTGAAAACTGAAAGGAAAAATAATGCCGATCTATTTTTTCTTTCTTAAACTCGAATTATTCCCTTTTCCACAAGATACTGGATCCCTTTAACAAAGTCGTCATCGGTTATTTGTCCTTCTGACCACCACTTGGCGTTGTTTTTAATCCAGTCAGGAACCTTTGTCTCTGAAACATCAGAGGACTTTGGCGGGAGATTGGGAATTTTCATTATTCCATTTTGTATCATGTATTCGATCCCCTTTGTAAAGTCAGTTTGATCAATGGAGCCATCAGCAAACCACTTGGCATTGTTTTTAATCCAACCAGGAATTACTGCAACATCTTGTTTTGCACCTGCTGATGAAGATTGGATAACAAGGGTTTCAATAATGTCGTTATTGGTTGAATTTGTTCTAAATTCAATCAAAGATACATCTGATAGAAGAATTTTTGCATCACAGTTGTTCTCCATGCAGGCAGCCAATATTCCTCGCTTGATGTGTTTTCCTGATGCTATCGCATCAAAAAGTTCTGGTGAAGACACATCTACGGGTTTCGTTAAAGTCCATTTTGGATTGTCAGCCTGGTTTGCTGAATTGGCTAGATTCGCACCTGCCATTCTAAAGTTAAAATCTGATTCCCTGTACTGGACAGTATACAGTTTAATCCATCCACCCTCGCCTGCTAAAGTTGCACTGCCGGGTATTCCATCCAATTGTAAATAATAATCTGCCTGTGCAGAATATGCATTTGATACAAATGTTGCCCCAAAGACAATAAACAAAATTGAAAACAAAATTATTTTTTTCATTTTATGATATACTGATTACCATTTATTAAACAATAAGATAAATTTTAGGAAAGAGCTTATTAATCTCAGCAAATAATTATTTTTAATGTCAAAAGTCTGGCTTTTGCCTGTATTGCTTGCAGTTATAGTTTCCTCAAGTTTTGGAACAGCCTTTGCTGCTTCTGATTATTTCCTGAAAATTGACGGGATTGAAGGAGAATCAAGTGATGACAAACACAAAGGTCAAATTGAGATCGAATCGTGGTCATGGGGTGTATCAAATTCTGGCTCTATGGCCAGTGGAGGCGGAGCCGGCGCTGGCAAGGTGCAATTCCAAGATTTCCACTTTACAAAAACCGTTGACAAGTCATCACCAAAATTAATGCAAGCTGTTGCAACAGGTGAACACCTAAGAGCTGTAGATCTTACTGTCCGTAAAGCGGGCGGCACACAAATGGACTATTATATTGTTCATCTTGAAGATGTTATGGTATCATCATATTCCACCTCTGGAGGCTCTACTGAAGCGCCCACAGAAAGTGTTTCATTTAATTTTCAAAAAATAGAGATGCAATATCTTCCTATAAATCCTGATGGGACAGCTGCACAGGCAGTAAAGGCAAGCTGGAACCTTAAGGAAAATACAAAATAAAAAATCTGTAACCTTCCGAATTTTTTAATCATCTATTTCAAAAATATAGTAAAAGATAATGATGGCATCTAGTCTAATCGAGATCATTTGGGCCTAGACCTGTAATGCCTAAGAATTGGTTAATGATTCATGTGCTGACTTGATTGAAAGTCCATGAATTTCTTTATAGCATGAAGCAATTCAGTATCATTTGTATCAAGAATTAGAACTGAACCATCAACAATGTCTTTTATTGAATATTGGATCAAATCTCTCTTGGCAGTCATAATATCGGTTCCGGGAACTACTTGATCATGAATATAGAAGGGTTTTTCAAAATTGCCTTGAGAAAACTCAAACTGTATATCTTTGACATGAGATCTTATCTCCTTAACTGTCTCTGTATCACTCATGTTCATCGACATTATCATGATTTCACCGCCTGTGGGAGTTGCCTTGAACATATGATGAATTTTCGATTGATTAAATCCCATTGCTATATTACCACGTTCCAACATCGCAGTTTGGTTGAACCCCGATGTTACGTTAGTGGCAGGCTCTTCTACTGGAGTAATTCTAGACCATGTTTGTATAAAAAATAATGTTAAGAAAATTGACAAAAATGCCACACCGGCAGTGATTGGAATTTTTCTATCCATGGTTTTTCTGAATACTTTCCAGTACTATACGGACAATATCATCATTACTAAAGCATCCAGTTACTAGGAAGAGATGATTGCCATTGATTATCAACAATGATATTTTACTTGATATTATAATATCAAAAACCAATAATTGGATACATGATTCAAAATAACTTTCATAGGATGACTAGTGGAGGATAATATGCAACCAGAAGGCTTTAGCTATTCAGTCAAAACACAAAAAACGATAAACCAAGCAGTTGAAGACATCACAGCTAGTCTCAGGGAAATAGGCTTTGGTGTTTTAGGGACTCTAAATTTTAAGGAAATATTGCAAAAAAAGGGATTGGACTATAAGGATGAGTATAGGTTATTAGAAGTGTGTAATCCTGCTGCAGCAAAAAAAGTTTTGGAATCAAATCCTGAGATTGGCTTGCTGTTACCGTGTACTATTGCAGTATACCAGAAAAAAAATGAAAACTTCATTAGCTTAGCCAGGCCCACAGCACTGCTGGCAAATATCAAAGACGGTACATTGGACAAATTTGCTGAGGATATGGAACATAACCTTGTTCAAGCCATAAACAAGGTAAAATGATGGGCCAAAATGTTGCATATCTCGCTGGAAAATTAAATCTCTCTAGAATTAACTTCATCTTATTTCAAAGTACTACGGTTTGTAAATTTGCAAAGATTATTTCTGCCAGTTCTGGTTAAACTCGTCCCATACACCATCTATTATGGCAGAGCCTGCACCAAGGTCTGAGATCATCACCATCATGGAATGTGAGGTTGTCTTCTCTTCGACCCTCTGGCCTGTTCTATCTCCATAGCCGCTATGAGTTGAATCAAAGTCTGCTTGAACTTGATAGAGGGGCATGTTTCCACTAATCACGCTGACTAGATTGATCTCAAGACTCTCTGGTATTCCATCGAAAGAAAACGTAGGATGACTTGTTACAAACTCGCGCGCCTTTGTCATTGCTTCTGACATTTGACTGTCTTCATTATGGGTAACGATGATTGATTGACCGGTTTCTTCAGGAAGGGAGAGGAACCTCTGAGTATTGATAACTGGTTTGGCTCCGACAGATTTGGATTCAAAGTTAATGTACTGGACAGAGCCCACGCCATCGCCTTTTAGGAACGATATTGTCTGCTTGTTTCCATCAGGGTCCAAAGTCAGTCTTACAAGATCCCCAACATCAGGGTATCCAATGTGTCTTGTTTGAACAACCACTCCTGACATACAAATTGCCTCATTGACATCAAAGCATGGTACAGAGTCTGAAAGATTCAGTTTAATTATTCCAATATTGTCTGAGGTGACAATTATAGTCCCACTATGATTATGGGCAAGGACCCGTATGTAACTTCCAGAAAAGGGCCCGTACTCTTGAGCTATGCCCTTGACATAAACACTTGAAACAGCTGGTAGAGCAAATGAATGTGGCACGAAAGTAGCAAGAACTAGAATAGTTCCGAAGATAATCATGCCTGTTTTGATTATCATGAAAAAAAGTGGGTGTGATTACATAAAAGTCACGCGTTGAAATTCTATGCAACATTTTAATAATATGAGAACGACAAAAATTAGAATTTATTTATTAAATTGTAGATTCGATCAATGGTTTATTGACGAATTCTAAATAATAATTTGTCCCTCATTCTGGATTTAATATTTGACTGAAATTAATTTCTCTAATTTTATTATTTCAAGTTATACAGGGTCCATTCTTTTCAAATCAATCATCCTAAATCAATCCATGACTCTGCGATCTTTTCTTATCATTGGTATTATCTGATGTATTCATCATGGCGGCGCACCCAGAACTGACCATTGCCACCCTCATCTCTGCCCTTTGGAACCAAGTCAAGATAGTGGTATGCTGTATTCATCATATCGATTCCTCGCGCATAAGCTGAATATGTATGAAACACGTTACCTTTTTTGTCCTTGTAAAAAACGCTTACACCCTCACGCTCTGAGTTGTCAGGATCTTGTATTGTAAAGTTGTAAAAAGCTTTTTTCTTTTCAATCTCTTCTTCTGTAAAAGACATCTGATAGTCAAAATTGAAATCTGTATCAGATGAGGAAACCCATTTGAAATTCCAACACATTCTCTTTTCATAGGCAGCCAACTTGTTGTAGGGTGCCCTGGATACTGCTATCATTGTGACATCGCGCTGGTTTAGGTGAACAATTATTCCATTGAAATTGTCAGCCCAAAAGGAGCAGTGCGGACATCCTGTCTTCCAGTTTGGCCCAAACATAAAATGATATATAACAAGCTGACTTCTCCCGTCAAAAAGTTCTGCTAAGGTTTGTTTTCCATCAGGTCCATCAAAAACATATTCTTTGTTTACTTTTTCCCATGGTAGATCACGCCTCCGCGCACTAAGTTCATCTCGCAATCTGGTGAATTCCTTTTCCTTGGACATGAGCTTCTTTCTCTCTTTTATCCATTCTTGATTCGAGACTATCTTGTGCTCCTTCAATGATTGGCTATCTTCCTTTTTCAATTAAGAAACCTCTTGTTAAATTTTTGTGGACTCCAGTATAATTGTTTAATCTATTCTAAATAATAAAGACTCATGTTCCGGAATTTTTTTCCATTAATTCTTGTAAGTATTCCATGTCAGAAATAGAAAGAATCTCATCCTTTCGTAGAGTGAGAAGAATAGAATACAAACGCATTGTATAACCTATTCCTTCTTGCATCATAATTACAACTGATTTGATCAAATCGTCAGAAGACATGTTTTTTTTTATCAAATCAGACATCTTCAAACCTTTCTAAATTGTCATACGCTAGTCTAAAAATTTATGATGAGAAATAATTTTGCTAAACTACTTGTGTTTTTAGAGACATGTTTAAAGGGATTTATCTTAATTACTCAAAGCATGTCTTCACAAAGAATTGCTTCTTTTCTTCCTAGCGCAACAGAAATACTATATCTTCTTGGTGTAGGTGACAGGATAGCATGTGTAACACACGAATGCGACTATCCAATAGAAGCAAAAAGCAAACCACAAGTGATAAAACCACCTTTTGATCACACTTTGATGAGCAGCAACGAGATCGATAACCAAATAACAAAAATGATGCAATGTGATGAGGAAATTTACATACTTGACGAACAGGTTTTAAAAAAATCCAACCCTGATCTTGTTGTTGCACAGGGACTGTGTGATGTTTGCTCTCCTGCCACAAAAGAAGTGAGCAAAGCTGTTTCTCTTTTAGATGTTAAACCAGAGGTTGTAATTTTAGATCCTCACAATCTTTTTGACATTTTAAATGGTATATTGGAAGTTGCAAAATACATCAATAAAACAGAACAAGCTCAAAACCTGGTATCCTTTTTACAAAAACGGCTAGAATTTGTTAAGGAAAAGTCGGCAGCATCAAGGCCCAAGGTTTTATGCATAGAGTGGCTCGATCCTCTGTTTACCGCAGGTCATTGGGTACCACAGATGGTTGAGATTGCGGGAGGATTAAACGGTATCAGTCTGACAGGGGAGCGCTCAAGGAAAATGAAATTAGAGGAAGCTATCATGTTTGATCCTGACATAATAGTTCTTATGCCATGTGGTTTTGACATTAAAAGAATTCAGACAGAGTATACAAAACTTGAACGTGATAGCCAGTGGAAATTAATTCCAGCAGTACAAAACAACAGAGTATTTGCTGTAGACGCTAACTCTTATTTCAGCAAACCAGGTCCAAGGACTATAACAGGGGTTGAAATCCTAGCAAAAATCATCCATCCAGAATTATTTTTGGATCTTAAGGTACCTGATAATTCGTTTATGCAAATTAATTCTTGATAAAGTGTCTGTACTGACAGGCTTCACCCAATTTGATGAAGACAAGGAAGGGAAAAAATTTCCATTGACGCCAGTAAATTACATACAACCATGAGTTAAACCAATACCAAAGACTTACAGGTAGCGAGTTTAGAAATGATGAAATGGAACGTAAGATCCAATCCCCTGACAAAAAAACTATCGAGCATATGGCCAGCCTAAGTTGGAATGATCTTATGCTTTTCATGCATAAAAAATACGGAAAAAAAGTCACCCAGGAATTTATTAAAAATTACACATACAGATTACAAAAACTAAAGTGGCGTAAAAATCAAAAATGGAAATAAATTAGAAATCTGGTTTGTAACAGAGTTTTAGATTACTCACGATGCATTTCAAGAATACAATAAAACTTGAGAAAACCAATTCAAAGATCATGAATGAATTAATTTCCCATCTCAAAGAATTATTTTGAGAAAAATGGAATCCAAAATATTTGATAAAATCCAAGTGTAATTCTTTGCTGTAATGATTTTAAATAAAGAAAATTTCATTAAAAACACAATATTAAATAAATTCTTTAAAACACAATCAAAAAACATTAATTTTTGATAAAATATTAAGTTAAATTGCAATTTAATCAAAGGTTATAATTGTCACCGGCCATATTAAGTTGATAAAAAATGTCGCAACAATCACAACACAAAAAATTTGCCATTACGGCAGCAATAGTTGCTGCTGTCGCGGTTAGTCTTGCAGTGTTATATTTTGCACCACTGCGAACAGAGCTCACAATGTTGCCAACCACTCCAGAAGAACAAGAAAAAAACGATGCGTTAGGTGTGGCACAGAGATTCATTCCAACCAGTCCCACATTTGCATTTGACGGAGACATCAACACACTAGATGTAGAATCTGTAACTAAAATGGAGTCTTCGCCAGCTCAATACAATATCAAAGCATCATACAACTCGGCACATGGTGGATTTGGAAACAGAGAAGGACAAATTCTAACTCAGGTAATAACCTCACACAAGGTGGACATTATTGTATCTGAGGGAAATGTAATCTCTGCAATAACTGACGAAGTCTGGGATGAGTTGAATAATCAATATGTGCTAAAAAAACCGCAACCAAAACTCGTGTCTGACGATGAACAAGTAGTGCCTTTTGATGGGGTAGTAACTGCCTATTCCTCACTAGTTGACGCCATAAAATCTCGCGGTGTATTGGTAGAAAAAAAAGATGAAATTGCAGCTGAAAGCTCGACATTTTCCGTACCAACTAGGATTATCTTCGTTGGTGGAGCAGACGTGCAAGTGTTTGAATTTCAGAGTGAATCTGATGCAAAAACAGCTAGTCTTACAGTTTCAGAAGATGGAACAGAGATTGGTACAAGCATGATACGATGGATTGACACACCTCACTTTTACACAAATGGCAAACTCATTGTCCTATATGTTGGACAAAATCCCGAAATAATGAATTTGCTTGAGTCATTTTTAGGCACACAATTTGCTGGAATGTGATCTAAGCATTTTCTTAATTTTTTTGACTGGATCGCAGCTAGTCAAGGGTATGACAAAATTACCTCCTCTATTAAATTAAAAATGCGAATGAAAATGGATTGGCAAAACCAATCTATGAAAAGTACAGAAAGCGTCTTTTCAGGCACGAAATACCTCATGAAGACCTTGTATTTACAAACCGAATCACAAGAGGAACTGGGGAACACAAAAGCAACACTATGCAATCTGATGCGGTAAACCAGCTCAAGTGGGCAGGCCGCTCCATAGTACTAGGCTAGAAGATCAGATATGTGATAAATGATTATTCAAGGAAGATATCAAAGCGAGTTATTCCAATAGAGCTGGTATCATCAGAAAAATACGATGTGAAAAGATATTCAGAATTATTAGATGAATGTTGCAAGTCTATACTGGAACCGTTTGAAAATTAGAAATCGTCAAAAATTTAATCTACAAAACCAAGTTAGTCCAAACCCATCAATTTTACGAACAAACGAATCCAAAATAGGTTGTTCCATTATGGTCTAATTTACAATCAAATTGAAAAGGCTGCACAAAAATGAAGATAAGGACAGGTTTAACAATGATAAGAACGTAATGGAACCAATGACAATAGAAAGAACGGAAAAAATCACATCAATTAAAAACATGAGTAAAGAAAAAATGGCTGCAGCAATCAAAACCGCCAAAAAAGAGGCAGAATCTTCTGAAAAAAAGGATATTATTTCCGTAGATGATGTTATGAAAAACAACAAATCAGAGATTATCCAAAAATTAGAAACTCAAATTCCAACCTATGCGCAATTCTACTCTGATCTTTATGCAAAATATCTACACATGATGGATAGCTTTTACACCACCTGTTATGTATCTGAAAAGGAATTTTTTGACAAGTTAGGAGTAGATCAGAAATCATTTGTTCATTTTGATACCTATTGGAAATCAATCACTGACCTGGCCCTGAACCAAATTGAATTGTCCACTAATTTGGCAAAAACATATGTACGATTCAGACTTTCAACACTAGATTCGTATGATAAAATAATTCATCTAATGATGGATAACTACGCAAAAGCTTGGACTCAGTTCAACTCCAACAACAAGAAATAATTAATTACAAACTTGGTCAAAAATTGGGCAAGTTTTGATAGACAAATCTCTGTGTCAAGTGATTTGATTTTTGGATAATCTCTTCAATTTTTTGATATTCCTTTGAATATTAGAGAATCAAAGAACAATGAAAACAATAATTCCAAATGTGGTACAATAAATTTAAAAATGATCAGCGGATATTTTTCAAAATGAAATTGACAGTTCCAAATATGGAACAATAAATTTAAAAATTATTAGAAAATTTTTTTCAAAAAGTAGAAGAGCTACGGAATATTTTTAAAAGATAAAAAATTTTGCTTCGCAATGATTACAAAAACAATCTTGGCAGTTTCATTTGCTGCTATCTTGGGCATTTCCCTTGCTGTTGCAAGCTTTGCTCCACTAGCAATTGCAGCAAATGGCGCAAACAAAACTACATTCAATGCAGACAACTTGGTCCTAAACACAGAAGGTCTTGCAGACGATGGCGCAGTAATTGCATCTGCCTCTTTAAAGACATCTACTCCAAAGGATTTGGTTGTAATGTTTAGCGAAGAGTGTTCGCTCTATACAGAAGTAAGACTAAAGAGTGGTTCATCTGGCTCGGTTTCAGAGTCCCAGGTTCGTGCAGCTCAAAGCATCTGGTTAGACGTAGATGGCCAAACTGTTCCAATCGGAGCAAACGATGATGGTAAGGTTACCATGTGTGACAGAACGTACAATATCAGTACAAACATCCTAGACCAAATACAGAAACTCTGCAGCGCAGTGGGTGCAATTGACGGTACCACAACATGTGATGAATCTTATTTCAACTCGTTCATCAGTACAAAAGATGCACACGGCTGGAATTGGGTAGTACTCAATCTTGGTGCTGGAGAACACACAGTATCAGTTCACTCTGAATTCGTGGATGAAGAGGGAGTGATTGGTGACGGAACAGCATCAGTTGCAGTGGGCAAGAGATCATTGATCATTCTACCACAAAACCTGTCTAACGACGCAGCATACTAAATAACTCTCCTTTTCTTTTTTTTCAACAAACCATAACTTGTAATTTGTCTGTATGTACGAACTTATCAATGCGTAGATTTTTGGCATTTTTTATTTTCAGAAAAAACAACATGCCACATCTTTGTAAAAACTGAATCTGCAAAATTATTAAGCATATTAAAATTTGTTTAGGATCACAATGCGTCAGAATGTGTCATTTTTTATAACAATTTTTTAAATCAAAAAGTTTGATAACAATTCTACACAATACTTAAAACAATCTTAGACCTATTACATGAATTGACTAAACAAAAAGTCTGTTCCGTTGGTGCAAGTTTTTCTATAATGTTTTTACTTGTATGCAGCTTTACAATTCCTTATCAAAGTTTTGCAGATGATGATGCAGAAAAATTGAAAGTAAGATACATCGTCGTCTTGAAGGATGATCCCACTGTTGATATACAAGCACAAACCGATGATGCTAAAAATCAAGGAGCAGAAATTCTTCAGATTTACAAACACGCCATCAAAGGTTTTGCCATCAAAATTCCAAATGAGCAGGCACTAGAAGGCATTAAGAAAAATCCTAATGTGTCATATGTTGAACCGGATCAAATAGTCAAGTCCTTTGCACAAACTATACCAACTGGAATTAATCGAATGGATGCTGATTTGAGCTCCACTAAATCTGGGGATGGTGTGGGAATTGTAGATGTTGATATTGCTGTAATAGATACTGGGATAGATCTTACCCACCCAGACCTGAGAGTGTGGAACCAGGTATCATACGTAATACTTGCTCCTAATGGAAATGATGACAATGGTCATGGAACTCACGTTGCAGGAATTGCTGCAGCCTACGACAACTCTGCGGGAGTTGTTGGCATAGCTCCGGGTGCCAGGCTTTGGGCAGTAAAGGTACTCGACTCTACAGGAAGCGGCTATCTGTCATGGATAATTTCAGGAATAGACTATGTCACAGCTCATGCATCTGAGATTGAAGTAGCAAATATGAGCCTAGGATTTCAGGGTTCAACAAGTTCAGGTGATCAAGCAATCAATAATTCAGTTGCTGCAGGAGTAACCTATGTTGTTGCGGCTGGAAACAGTGCAATGGACGCATCAAACTTTTGGCCTGCAAAAAACCCTAATGTCATTACTGTTTCTGCAATAGCTGACGCAGATGGCAGATGTGGCAGTTTGGGATTTAACACTAGTTATGGTGCTGATGATACCTTTGCCACATTTAGTAATTATGGAAGTGTGGTAGATATTGCGGCACCTGGTGTACAGATATGGTCGACTTATCTTAATGGCGGATTCAACACTCTGAGTGGAACAAGTATGGCCAGTCCGCACGTTGCTGGTGCTGCCGCTCTATACAAATCAACTAACCCAAGTGCTTCCCCCTTGGCAGTGAAAACTGCACTGATAAGCTCTGGAGTTCCACAGAACACAACGTGTGATGCCTCCAAAAATAATGGATATGGCGGTTTTGGTGGTGATCCTGATTCTTTGCATGAACCACTTATATATGTAGGAACTTTATCTACGCCAACACCGGTTCATGACGTTGCTGTCAGCTCAATATCTGCACAATCGTCTGCAACTCAGGGTCAAATAGTAACTATTAATGTACAAGTGACAAATCAAGGAAACCAACAAGAAACCTTTGGTGTTACTCTTGGAGATTTAACTGATGGTTTAACAATTGGAGTACAAAACACTAGTCTTGGTCCTGGTTCATCCACAACCATCCCATTTAGCTGGAACACGGCAAGCTCTTCGTTAAACACTCACATTATCGAAGCTAGAGCAAGTATTGTTTTAGGAGAAACCGATACTGCTGACAATGTAAAGACTACATCTGTTACAATTAGTGCCCAAAGTCAGACTCCTAGCATGCATATAGGTGACATTACAATGTCAGGAAGCATTTCACAAAAAGGAAAAAATACATTTTGTAAAGTCTCCTCCACCGTTCTAGTTGTCGATGGGAGCAATCAACCTTTGAGTGGAGTCTCTGTTACAGGTCTATGGAGTGGAGTTTATTCCTCTATACTTAGCGCATCAACTGGAAGCAACGGCAAGGTAACGTTTACGTCAGGTACAATCAAAGGATGCGGCATCTTTACTTTTTCTATAACTGATGCAAGCAAATCGGGTTTTGCTTATGATTCCGCTAGTAATGTGGAAACAAGTGATAGTATAACACTTCCATAAAAATTTAATTTACTTTTTCACTTTTCTTAATTCTTCTTGTTCTTTGATTGCTTCTTGTAAATCTTGGTTTTGCTTATGGAGTAGAATCTTTGTTTCTCTTATCTGTCCTGAAATCCAATCAATCTTTTTCTGGATTCTTTTGTCCTCATCCTCAAAATCCATGTTATATCTGGGACCTGTTCCTCTTTTATCCGTACCTCAATTACGTTTGATACGGATGCAAATCGGTCAAATAATCTCATGATGACCAGTCCCATTAACATTTCTTGAAAAATTTAATCAATTTCTAGATCATGATTTAATTATGTGAAATCAAAACAATAAAAACATGCTAAAGGACATTTTGTCTGACCTTGTAAAAATTGATGATATCCTATTCATTGTACGAACAGGGGGAGCCATAACTGAGATGAGAAGTAACTCGCTGAATTTAAGACAAAAGGAAAACTGGATTACAATCGGTGACAATGACGGACCATGTCACATGCATGTGGATGCCAACACTGTGGACAAGGCCAAATTTGTGAAAGAACAAAAAGAAAACAGAACAAGTTACAGCATAAGATTTTTTGATAAACAAGGCGAGAAGATAATGTCTATTGTTTTTTCTAAAATGTATGATGATAATATGAACATTAAACCAGACAGAAAAAAACTTTATGATGATCTCTTCCAAAAATATGGTTTAATGGAAACAATCACTTTCTAGCTTTTACTTTCTTGAATTAGTCTAATCTGCTGGCGACAACCATGGAAAAATATTAGATTGGGAATTTTAGTACCATTAATTCCTCATTTTCAATTTTGGTGGGCATTAACCGATTTACTTGCTTTAGGGTATGGTTCCATTTCGAACAGTCATGCCCTTGGTTCTTTACTAGTTCCAAAAATACAAATAGTGAGAACACAAGATATAGTGTAAGCAATGCCTGAATTCATATGTCCAGACTGTGGGAAGAGGTTTTACCACGAAAACGAGACAACACTAGAAATGGAAAAAAGTGTACACAAAAAATTTTGTAGAAAAATACCGGGAGACACCAAAAGCTTTATGCATCGAGGCCCAAACGACAAAGACCCAATCGATAAAGAAAGAGCGTACGACAACGATGGAAAACCAATACTAAAACGTTAAGTCATTTTTTACTAAATCAACGAAGTTATTTTAAATCTGTATGTGATAATGAGATTGCAACAAGATGAATTTATTATTTGATGAACACTGTGCAGGGAATTATTTCTCAAATAAGGCTGAAATTGACCAGTACAACAAGTCAATTTGTGTAGGTCACCATGAAGATTTGCCTGCAGGAATGGAGGATGATGCCATTATGGAATACGCAAAAAGTCATAACTTGACTGTTGTAACAAAAGACGTAAAATTTGTAAAAAAATGTATCAAGCAAAATGCCAAAGTTGCTGTTTTAAAGGGTAACTATCTTTTCCTCATTAAAGAAGCTGTCAAAATGTTTGGTCGTGAACCTGACGATAGATTATTTACCTATGATTGATCTGATCTTGAAGTATCCATTTCAAAATAAGACATGTCACAACAAAAAACCTACCAGTTGACACATGATTTGAAAATCTGCCAGATCATAAATGGAATGTGGCAGGTAGCAGGAGGTCATGGTCAAATCAAACCAGACTCTGCCATCTCTGAAATGCTTTCATATCATGAATTTGGCTTTACAACATGGGACATGGCAGACATTTATGGACCTGCCGAAGAATTCCTTGGCGAATTTCGAAAAAGAATTGTCAAGATAAAGGGAGAAGAAGAATTAAACAAAATCCAGGCGTTGACAAAATTTGTTCCTAATCCTGGTCCAATGACAAGATCAATTGTTGAGCATCACATCAACAAATCAATTCATAGAATGAATGTAAAAACAATCGACCTTCTCCAATTTCACTGGTGGGATTACAACGATACTAGTTATCTAGATGCATTATACCATCTCTCAAAACTTCAAGGCGAGGGAAAGATAAGACATGTTGGACTAACAAATTTTGATACTGAAAGGATGGAAATCATGGTAGAAAATGGATTTAGGCCAGTATCAAACCAAGTACAATATTCTATCATAGATAACAGGCCTGAAGTCAAAATGACTCCATTTTGCCAAAAAAATAACATCAAACTTCTCGCCTATGGAACGCTTCTTGGAGGATTTTTGTCTGAAACTTATAGAGGCAAGCCTGAACCAACAAGGTCAGAACTTTACACCTATAGCCTGCAAAAATACAAGAACATGATTGATGCTTGGGGTGGATGGGGGTTATTTCAGGAATTGCTTGGTGTATTATCCGAAATAGCAACAAAACATAATGTATCCATTTCAAACGTTGCAACAAGATATGTCTTGGACAAACCATCTGTTGCAGGGGTCATAATTGGTGTGAGGCTTGGAATAGTGGAGCACAAGTCAGACAACGCTAGGGTATTTTCATTAAATTTGGATAATGATGATAACAAAAAGATTAGATCTGCCATTATAAATTCACAAGATTTGTTTTCATCAATTGGAGATTGTGGGGATGAATATAGATGATCTACCATTCTATTCTATTTTCAAATTGCATTTCTCTTTACACAAAATCACTTTAGGATTTGCTGGGTTAAACAAATTGTTCTTTGCATAGAATAAAAATATTTTCAACAAAAGGATTGGTCTTATTTGATTTTATTTTGGAAAATTGTTGATTCAAATTTTTGAACTTATTTGAATCTTTTTGTATGTTCTAAAGAATTACTCCTTACCAATTCTCCTTAAATCTTAAAAGCACCCTCGTCATCTTCGATTTGTGAAAGAGAAAGGAATTTTACTTCTTATCATTCTTCTGACTGGTGCTCTTGTCAACTCTACTGGATTTGTACTAGCTAAACCAAGTTCGACAGAATCAAAAGATTCCGACCATTCAGAGAAAGATAGTAATCACGAAAGTAATGATCAGGAATCTGATGATGATGTATTTTTGGTTTTATCAAGCTCCACTACATCTGAGAAGGTAACTCTTTGTCACATACCTCCTGGAAATCCGGGTCAAGCTCACACAATTTCAGTTGGAAGTCCTGCAGTTGCGGCACATCTTGCTCATGGGGATTATGAGGGTCCATGTGTCAACGAGAATAGTACCACAGCTGGGACAAATTCTACCGCTTCTGTCAATTCAACAGCCACAGTTTCGAGTGTTGATGATGTCCATCAATACGTTTCCGAATTTGTTAAGGAACATAT
The DNA here is from genome assembly GCA_035455245.1 of Nitrosopumilaceae archaeon. Classification (GTDB taxonomy): domain Archaea; phylum Thermoproteota; class Nitrososphaeria; order Nitrososphaerales; family Nitrosopumilaceae; genus UBA8516. Next base: position 24,459 of record DATIFN010000002.1, read on the forward strand.
TACAACTTTAAAAAATCAAAGAACAGAAACAATCAATGCGATCAAAATTTGTCGTGAGAAGGTAAGAAATGCCGATGACGAAGATGGTAGAAAGGCGGCCCAAGTATCTTGCAAGGCAACACTAAAGGACATTAGAGCAAAGTACAAGGCTGAAAGGGAAGAGTACAAGAAACTCTTCAAGGAATATAGAGATAGTTTGCAGATCCTGATAAAAGCGGCAAAGGGGAAAGCTGTTTCTAATGAACTAAAAGAAAAGGCAGTAAAAGATATTGGTGAGAATAAGCAGATACAGTTTAAAATAAAAGAACAGAGACAGGCTGAGAAAGGTAAAAAGGAAAAATAAAAATGTGAACTGTTTTGTAATGAATTTTTTATTTTCCTAAAGTTTAGTTAAAACTGGCTTTAATCAAAACCTATAAACTCTTATTCCATACGATATAGTAAATGAAAACTCTAATTCTGCTAATCGCAACTATTTTCATATTATCATTTCAGCTTGCCAACCATGCTGATGCAAAGTGTATGCTTGACAAAGACTGGCCAGACAAGCCTTGTATTGATACATATCCTCCACTTCCTCTCTCAAAATCAGAGTGGAAGGATCTCTGGAATGCCTATTATGACTTTAAAGGCGTACAATGGATGGAGCAACAAAAGGTAGAACTTGACAAGCAGATACAGTCAGGTTCTTTGAAGGACTGGATAGAGGCAGGTTCGAGCACACAAAATTTTACAAACTATAATGTGTGGTTTTATTATTATGTAAATGGTAAGGCCCCTGCACCGCCAGGTTATGAGTTAGCAGATTCTCAAAATAATAATCCTCCCGACACTTCGGATGCAACCGTCTTTCCAAAACTTGGAAAAGAGTTTAAGCTTGGACAAGGCGAGGTGGCATTTTTCAAGCAAGAAAATATCTTGATAAAATTTTCTAATGTAACTGAAGATTCCAGATGTCCAACTGGTGTGGTATGCATATGGCAAGGTAGAGTTTCAGTTGATCTAATTGTAATAAAAGATGGTAAGGACACTGGTGATGTTATCCTGACTTTGGGTGAGAATGAGAATATTTCCATGCAAACATTTGATGGTTACTACGTAAAGTTACTAAAAGTGGAACCATATCCTTCCTATCCAAGTACAGATGTGGGGTCACGTCAATACGTTCTTTCACTTTCGGTTGCAAAGGTAAAAGACATCAAAATCGAATCTCCTTTACAACAAATTAAGTCAGGAATCATCGCAAAAGATGTGATATGTAAAGATGGATTGCAATTAGTGATAAAATCTAAAGACGGTTCTCCAGCATGTGTAAAACCAGGAACGGCATCAAAACTAGTTCAAAGAGGCTGGGCGACGATTTTGTCTTCAGATGAACCAACTCCTACGTCTGTTAAAGAGGTTGCGAAACTAAACAACAAGTTAGGATTTGAAATGTTCTCTGATCTGGCGCAAGGAAAGCAAGAAAACGCATTTTTTTCACCATATAGCATCTCAAGTGCATTTTCTATTTTATATGAAGGAGCAAGAGGTACAACACAAGATGAGATCCGTTCAGTCTTTCATTTTATAAAAGATGATCAAAGCAGAAGAGACTATTCGCAACAGATAATATCCGACCTGAACAAACCATCTAAAAACTATATTCTTAGCACAGCTAATGCACTCTGGGTTCAAGACAAGTTTCCAATTCTTAATGAATACAAAGACGTGACAGAAAAGTATTATCTTGCAAAGACTGAAAGCCTTGATTTTGAAACTCAACCAGAGGAATCACGGACCACAATAAACAGCTGGGTTGAAGATAAGACAAACGACAAGATAAAGGACTTGCTCCCGCAGGGTTCAATTGATGACATGACAAGAGCAGTAATTACAAACGCTGTTTACTTTTTGGGAAACTGGACTGTGCAGTTTGACGAAAAATTAACACAAGAGGATGATTTTAAAACATTAAAGGAAAAAACTGTCAAGGTCCAAATGATGAACAAGGAACAAAATTTCAATTATGGATCAACCGATGACTTGCAAATTCTCCAAATGTCCTACAAGGGAGATGATCTGTCAATGCTTGTCTTGTTACCAAAAGACAATGATCTTACCTCGCTTGAAAAGAAAATCTCCGTAGAAAACCTAGATAAATGGAAAGGTAATCTAGAGAAAAAAGAGGTAAACGTTTACCTTCCAAAATTTAAGCTAGAAAAAACTTACTCACTAAATGGAAATCTTGCCAATATGGGCATGCCTACCGTCTTTGAACCTGGATTGGCTGATTTGTCAGGGATTGATGGACAAAGAGATCTCTATGTTACAGGTGTCTTCCACAAGGCGTTTGTTGCAGTGGATGAAAAAGGGACAGAAGCTGCTGCAGCAACAGGAATAGTTGTAGGGGTAACGTCGGCTGGACCTCAACCAGAATTATTTAGGGCTGATCATCCTTTCATTTTTCTAATTCAGGATGACAGAACTGGGTTGATCCTCTTTATGGGAAAAGTAGTAGATCCAACTAGTTAGTTGTCGTAAAGATGAAGACCCTGCAATTTTCAATAATTTTAATGGTTTGCATTTCCCTGGTAACGATGTCAAATCTACAATCCTCATATGCACAAACACAACCATCACTTGAAGATCAACTAAACCAAGCAAGACAAACCATTGAACCAGCAAAAATTGTTGTTGATTCTAATGATTCTCCATTAAAGCAATTCAAATCAGGAGTATCAAATCAAGATATAAAATGTAAAGAAAATCTTGAACTTGTTGTCAAAGCAAGGGACGGTTCACCTGCATGTGTAAAACCTCAAACAAAAATAAAACTAATTGAACGTGGCTGGGCGGATTTCAAAGTCCAATCAACATATAATCCAAAAATCGACCCAAGTGACTTTGTATCCGAAGTAAACAATAAATTCTTCACATTAATTCCTGGAACAAAATTTACTTATGAATCAAAAAATGAGGATGGAACAGAAAGGAATGAGGTTTATGTAACCAACCAGACCAAAGTTATCGCAGGAATCAAAACTATCCAAGTTTGGGACAAGGTTTGGGTTGATGGTGAGTTATCTGAGGAGACATTTGATTGGTATGCTCAAGATAAAACTGGTAATGTCTGGTATTTTGGTGAAGATTCTACTGAATACGAATCAGGAAAAGTGATCAGCAAAAGTGGTTCCTGGGAGACTGGAGTAGATGGAGCAAAACCTGGAATTATTATGTTTGCTCTACCAGAAATTGGCCAACCATACAGACAAGAGTATTACAAGGGAACTGCAGAGGATATGGGACAAGTTGTAGGAATCAACGAAACTGTAAATGTTCCATTTGGGGTTTTTGATAGGTGTATCAAGATAAAGGACTGGGATTCGTTAACACAAGGAAAAATTGAATTCAAATTTTATTGCCCACAAGTGGGAGGAGTGGCGTTGGAAACAGATCAGAAAGGTGCCTCTCGTACTGAGCTTATTGATTTTAAATTAAATGAGCCAGAACTTGGAGGAAATTTTGTGACACTAAAGGAGGGTGACAGGGAAGGCTCTTTATTAGTAGAAAAGATTTTTCAGGACAGTGTAGCTGGTTTAAACTTTCTTGATTATCCAGTTGCAAGAGATACTGGGTTTCCGATAACCTTGCATCTTGGAGAAACTGCAAGCAATGGTTGTACCGTGGAACTGACTCTTGTTAAAATCGAAGGAAATGCGGCGACCTTCCTAAAAAAAGAACACCATGATAGACCATGTCCAATCTGTCTTTCGGAGGCCACAACAATTGATACACCAAAGGGAACTATTAATGTCAAGTCTCTGGAAGAAGGAATGACCATATTCACCCAGGATAAATCAGGTCACAAGATCATTGGAACCATACTAAAGACAGGAAAAACTATGGTTTTGCCAAATCACAAAATGGTCCACATCATTTTAGAAGACAGCAGGGAGCTGTTTGCCTCTCCAAATCATCCTACTGCAGACGGAAGACTTGTTGGTGAGTTATCAAAAGGCGATACCTTGGATGGTTCAAAGATAAAAAATTCAGAACTCGTTCCATATCAGGGAACATATACTTATGACATACTGCCTTCAGGTCAAACAGGATTTTATTGGGCAAATGGAATTTTGATAAAGAGCACCCTTAGTTGATCAAGAAATTTTCAATAAACTAATCCTTAAAGTGATTTTAAAATCAGATTTTCATCTAACAAGATAAAAGATAAAAAATATTAAATAATTGGCCTTGTTTTATAATTTTTTAATAAAAAATTAGGTTAAACTAAAATTTAATCAAAGGCTATAAGCACTATATCCGTATTGATTGTAATGACAAAAAACAAAACAACAATCGCATTGGTGGCATTTGCAGCTATTGCAATAATTGCAAGCTCTGCTTTTGCCAACTTACAGACATCTAAACCTCTTGCCTTTGCACAACAAGTCAATACAACATCAAATGAAAAAACAATTTCAGTAACTGGAATTGCAACAACATCTGTTGATCCAGATCTTTTGAAAGTTCAATTTGGTGTTGAGACACAAGCAAAGAATGCAACAAGTGCAATTGATGCAAACAATAAAGCAATGAACCAAGTTATTGCTGCAATCAAGAAGATTGGAATTTTAGACGATGAAATAAGCACTTCAAGCTTTAGCATCTATCCAATCTATGAAAGCATCACTGATCCAAAAACAGGAATCTATGTGGGTTCTAACCTAACTGGATATAGAGTATCTAACATCTTGTTGGTAAAAACTGAAAAGCTTTCCATGGGCGGAGACATAATTGATGCTGCAGTACAGGCAGGAGCAAACCGCGTAGACAACCTGACTTTTGCACTCTCTCCAGAAAAACAACGAACAATGCAAGATGAGCTTATTGAAAAGGCAGTACTCAATGCAAAATCAAAAGCTGAAAAAGCACTGGTTCCACTAGGACAAACGATAATTGGAGTAAAAATGGTGTCAATATCAGACTCTGGCTATCAACCCCCGCCATACTATTATGATAGCTATGCTGTAAAAAGTTCTACACCTATCTTCCAATCACAGCAAGATGTCACAACCACTGCAAATGTAGTTTTCTTGATTGGAGAACAATAACTCCATTCACTCCTTTTTTATTTCGATAAAATCAAGATAACATTAAAACCAATTGGAGTTTTCAAATAATTTTTTATTAAATCCCAATCGGTTAATATCCACCGGACTGTCAGATAAAAAATCCTCACGATCCATTCTCCCTCCACTAAATGTTAGTTAGTCTGTGGATGGATCCTGAGTTGGAATAATTCTCTGAGAATGAAATCCTGTATGTTGAGCTTTACTAGGAATGAACGATCGCTTTTCAAAAACCTATATTGTCCTGTGTTCTGCTACATGTAATGACTTCAGATGACGAGATTTTAGGAGAATTAAAGAAGATTCGTGAGGCTGTAACCCCTAAACCAGCACCACCAGAAACAAAACCTGTAGGTCTTGTTGCAGAATTCAAGGAGTTCATTGGAAAGGCGGGCGTATTAGGATTAGCCATAGGATTCATCTTTGGTGCAGCCATTGGTAAAGTGGTCTCAGCTCTAGTTGCAGATCTTATCATGCCTATACCTGGGGCAATAGTGCCTGGAGGAGATTGGAAAACAGCGGTTTTTGTTGTACCAATAGGAAACGGCATGAAGTTTGGAATCGGTGATTTCGTTGGAGCAGTAATTGACTTTCTCATCATCGTACTAGTCCTATTCCTTATCGTAAAGTTTGCAAAAAAATCTGGAATCAAGTAAGGTCTTAATTTTTTTAATTTTTTTAGACAATTCTTATTTTTTAAGGACATTGAAAAATTTAGAATCATAAATCGGAATTATGCTTCTAAGAGTTGAATCAATAAAGGATTCTGCCTAGACTTAATTTATTGGACTTTTTTGGATCCACTTTGGCAGGAAAATCAATTTGATTTTGCATTTTAGCTCAAATTTAGTAAATAGATACAAATCTCCCTATCATATGAAATCTATTAGATGACTATGGAACAAGACAAAATAACTCGATTTGCCTGGATGACATTGATTATTCTAAGCTGCCTTGGATTGATTACGATGTATGCAGAGACAATGATTCTTCCTGCAATTCCTGATTTTATTAAAGACTTTAAAATCAACTACAATACATCGTCATGGATTCTCTCATCCTATTTGATTGCAGGAGCGGTTGCAACCCCCATAGTAGGTAAACTTTCAGATGTTTATGGCAAAAAGAAAATGCTTCTTGTAATAATGGTGGTGTATTCTTTTGGCCTGCTGGTAGGAGGTTTTGCCAATAGTTTTATGGTAATGCTTGTGGCAAGAATATCTCAAGGTATAGGAATATCCATGTTCCCAATAGCCTTTGGCATCATAAGAGATGTCTTGCCAGAGAAGAAATTGGCAATTGGGCAGACACTTTTTAGCTCAACATTTTCGGGTGGTGCTGTCATTGGATTGCTTGCTGGTGCAAACATTATTCAAAATTATGGATGGCATGCCACATTTTTTTCAATATTGCCTGTTGCAATCATTCTTGCATTCGTAATATTTCGATTCATTCACATTAAAGCACTAGTAGAATTGGAAACTAGTTCCACAAAGGCACCAAAGGTGTCAATTGATTTGATTGGTGCACTTCTACTTGCTGTTACAGTCACTGCATTTCTGATTGGAATCTCATTTCTTGAACACAATGATAGTACCGCCTTTGAATATGTAGGTCTATTTGCAGTCGCAGCCGTTTCCCTTGGATTGTTCATCCTGGCAGAGAAAAGAGCAAAATTTCCATTAATTGATCTTAATCTAATTACAAACATGAAGTTACTTCCAGCCATTTTGATTCTTTTGATTGTGGGATTGTGCACCTTCATGGTATATCAGACAATGCCTATTTTGATCCGAAGTCCTACCCCGTTAGGCTTTGGAGGTGATGCTACTGTGGTTGCAAATGTACAGTTGCCCTTCATGATAATTTTGTTGGTTGGTACTGTATTTTCTGGTTTTATCTTAAACAAGGTAGGAAATACAAGGCTTACTGCTATCGGAACTATTGTTAGTACAATTGGATTTGTTAGCCTTCTCTTCTTCCATTCAACAGAATTCATGATTGCCCTAACCCTTTCAATTATTTCAGCAGGATTGTCCCTTGCATTTGTAGGTGGCTTTAACATCGTTTTACTTTCATCTCCAATTCAGTTCACCGGAGTTGCACTTGGCATGACCTTGCTTCTAAATTTGGTGGGGCAGTCGATAGGACCATCGCTTGCAGCAATGTTTCAACAAACAAATCAGGAAACAATTAATGGAATAGCTGGAAGCTATCCTTCACCAGCTGCGTATGGACTTATTTTTCTTGCAGCAACTTTGATTTCATTAACAGCAGTTGTGCTTTCAATAGTGTCCCACAAAAGGAAAGTCTTGATTTAGAAAAACCTGTTTGGTAAAAATTAAAATTTATTATTTTCTAGATAAACTGTATTTTACATGATGTGGTTTTTACAGTAAAAGAGAATTAAAGGTAATGAATTTTTTGGTGGATGTAAAGGTCACCCTCATATCTTGTAGAAAATCCACAATGAGGACAGGAAAAAAAAACTTCGGAAGAATGTGTTGATTCTTTCTCAATTGTTTTTCCAGAAATTGATTTTATTACAAGAGCATCGTTGATTGATATTACTGAAAAATTTTCACGTTCTCCTATAGATTCCAAGTAATTTTTTATTGAATCTACAACCCTGTTCTTATCAATTGTTTCATCATCCTTTATAGGGGATAGAACGAACCCATGTTTTTTTAATGTAGGTATTGCTCCTATCATGTCTGAAACATAAACAAGCAATTCATCCTTTTTTGATTCAATATCTGTACAGTCTACAGTAATCACACATTATTCTAGAATAAATGGTATTTTAGTATCGTCTGCAAAGTGACAATCCATGACTGTCAAAAATTAAATACGATTGGAATTCATAAAATAATCTAGGAAGAAAAATTATGATTCAAGTCCAAGGTTATGCAGCGCAAAAAGCAAAAGGCTCACTTTCACCGTTTTCCTTTGAACGGCGCGAACTTAGGCCTCAGGACGTTTTAATTGATATTAGTTACTGTGGGATCTGCCACACAGACATACACCAAGTAGGCGATGAATGGGGAGGATCACAATTCCCAATGGTTCCAGGACATGAAATAACAGGAATTGTATCTAAAGTTGGAGAAAAGGTAACTCGATACAAGGTGGGTGACAGAGTGGGCGTTGGATGTTTTGTTGATTCTTGTCGCAGGTGCCAGGCATGTCAAAAAAATCTAGAGCAGTATTGCCTGGAGGGAATGATAACAACCTACAACGGAGTGGAAAGAGATGGTACTCCAACTCAAGGAGGATACTCGGATAAAATCGTAGTAGATGAAAACTATGTTCTGCGAATTCCTGAAAATCTATCTCTTGATAAAACAGCTCCACTTCTTTGTGCAGGAATCACACTTTATTCTCCATTGATACATTGGAAAGCAGGTCCTGGAAAAAAAGTTGCCATCATTGGACTTGGCGGTATAGGTCACATGGGGGTAAAAATTGCGCACGCTCTTGGATCTCAAGTTACTGTACTTAGTCATTCTCTGAAAAAACAAGAGGACGGAAAAAAACTAGGTGCAGATTTTTTCTATTCCACATCCGATCCGGAAACATTTGAAAAACTCAAAGGAAATTTTGATTTGATAATAAACACTGTGTCTGCAGAGATTGACTGGAACAAATACTTGGATCTTCTTTCGCTTGATGGCGTGATGATAGTTGTGGGAATTCCAGAAAAAGAAATCCCTGTAGGTTCATTCTCTTTAGTTGCTGGTCGTCGGAGCATCGCAGGTTCCCTTATTGGTGGAATTAAAGAAACCCAAGAGATGCTTGATTTTTGCAGTAAGAATAAAATTGTAAGCGAAATTGAGCTGATTCCAATTCAGAAAGTAAACGAGGCGTACAAACGCGTCCTAAATAGCGACGTTCGATACAGGTTTGTTATCGATATGAATTCACTTAAACAAAAGTGACCGTTTCATTTGAGAAATTTACTGTGAAATTAAAACTGAGATTTCATCTCAAAAAAGAGAGGATCTTATTTTCGCCATTTGTTATCCTTTATCCTTAATGGTATCATGCCTGAAGCAAATGGGAATATTGTTATTCCTAAAATGTAGATGGGCAACCAATCAAAAGGATTCACTGCAAAATAATCTGCGACAACAAAGACAGTCCATCCAACGATAAACATCAGAAGAAAATGTTTGAGGACTGTGGGATCAAAAGGACTTTGAATGAATCCATTGGACTCTTGTATCATCTTTTGTTGTTTTTTTATTATTGACCTGACCCAAAAGTAGACGCCCAAGAAGAACACAATACCACCTAAACGTAAAGCAAGTAAAAGCTCTTCGTTATCATTAAAATGATCTACAAGTGAGTTTGTTATTCCAAGACCTCCAGAAACAGCGAGGAGTATTAAAAGTATTTTTTTCTCTTTCCTCAAATGCTGATACCCAATCAACAATCTAAATTCACAAAATTATAAAGGCAGTCTGCCAGGTGTGGAAATGCCGATCAATACATTAACATTTTTTTGCAATTATCATCTCTTTTTTAAAATTTTTTGATCAAAATTTTCAAATAATTTTTGCAAAGTATTTCTGATAACAGCGATTTTACTGGATGCACTTTATATCCAATTGATATCTATGACTAGTCCTTTTACATTATTTGCATGATGATGAGAATATGGAACAACCAAAAAAGAAAGCGCGATACAAGTCATCCTGATACTTCAAGTATACAGAACCATCCGAATTCTCACTTAGGGACAAGCCGCGAATGTAAAAAACATCGTCTTTGAATTTGGCCGCTAAATCTCTTGGCATCACAAGGGCTGCCTCATAGACCTTACCGATATCCGTTGGACATCTCAAGGTTATGTATTGTCCAGCTCCTGATCCAAGACAATTTTCGTACTCCATTCGAATTTGTACTGGTTTTTGCGTAGGTAATTCTTGTACAATGATATTAGATTTAATTGGCTCATCCTCACTTGGAATCTCTTGTACACTGTCAAGATTAGCTGCAAGGGCAAAACCTAGAACAAAAAAACTAACAATTCCAAAAGCCAATAATATGTTGCGTATTGGATGGTTCTTTTTTGTTCTTAGTGAGGGATTTGGAAGCATTATAACTTCGGTCATTATTCCATTGCCTTTTGGATAGGATTGTATTGTGAGGCATTTGTCATGAAAACGTTCCTCCGTTTTTGACCCACATATCCTACAGATTTGTTGTATGACTTTTTTACATTCTGAACATAGGGAGCATGAATATAGTTCCCCACCACATCTCCGACACGATTCATCTGGCATTAAAATTTCAAAATGATAATGATAAATAAGTGAAACTGATCATTTGCACTACAAATTTAAATTATATGAGTTAGGGATCCACATTAAGGAAAAAATAAATTCCAAAACGGTTGGAATATTATTTCCATCGTGACTATGTTTTACTTTTAGTTTAATGTTTGCCTTTCTTGGGTTCTATCTCACTTCACCTTAAAAAATTCTATTAATAAGGTTGCTTTTGGCGACTAGCTCACTAAAATGACTGCGATGACTAATTATGGCATGAAAAAACGATCACATGCATCTTATGTCGCAGCAGGCAAGAAAGGTGCAAGAACTAGAAAAAGAAACGGTAACTAACCGATCTTGTTCAGGAATCTACAATGTCATGAATTGTTACCCTAACACTAGTTATTTTCTGACACCTAGAAATCCCGTTCTCCATTTTTAATCACTTTCAGATCAATCCTTTTTAATCGGAAAGGTAGTCATCTGTACCTGCCTATTGGAAAGGGGCTTTATAACCAAGGAATGGAAACAGCTATTTTTTCGGTTTAAGCCAGAATGTGCCCTCATTCCTCACCTAACCCCACAATTTAAAAGAGGATTACACTATCCTTGGAAGAATTACACACTTGGCACAAAAATTTGGAACCTTGGAATATGTCTTAGATAAATATTCTGGAAAATGGACTTGGAAAATTTCCGGCAATAGAGCTGTACTGATGGTATCACAAGTTATTACCGATGCATGGCATGGTGACGGACCAGATGTAGCAATCATTCCAGATACCAATCAGAATGTCCAGAAGATAAAATGGATTCATGAGAGATATCAACTGGAAATATTATCAAAATCAACTTGGCAAAGCAGATTTCCAAAACCGGTTAAAAAAGAAAAGCCAAAAAAAATCGAAAGACTGCGGCAGGTAATGCCTGGAAAGCAGTTTAGGGGAAAACTTCTAAACTTCCAAAAAGAAGGGTTAGATTTTTTATTAAAATCATCGGGGAACGCGTTACTTGCTGATGACATGGGTCTTGGAAAAACTGTCGAAACACTTGCTTATCTTGCAACCGAAAAACAAGCTTTTCCTACACTTGTGATATCACCACTTGTTATCTTACCGAATTGGAAAAGAGAAATTGAAAAATTCCTAAAAAAGAAAAGCCGAAACGGACGACTGGTAGAAACCAAATCTCCAACTTCTACATTAATCCGAACAGGCAAGTCTGAAAACTTGGGCAAATATGATTTCTATATCATTAACTATGATCTATTACACAAAAGATTAGGAGATCTATCAAAATTAAACATAAGAACAATAGTATGTGATGAAGTACAGTATCTTCGCTCAAAATCAACTAAAAAATACGCTGCTGTAAAAAAACTTGCGGCATTAGAATCTGTAAAGTATAAAATTGGACTCTCGGGGACTCCTATCTATAACCACGGATCCGAGATATGGCCAATTGTCGAAATATTAAGGCCAGGATTACTTGGAAGTTTCAAAGAGTTTTGTGAATATTTTTGTTATGTGGATCAAAGAGGTAGGGCTATTGTTCTTGAAAAAAAGCGTGAAAACTTGGGAAATGAGCTGCGGAAACACGTGATGTTACGACGAACAAAATCTGATGTATTAAAAGAACTAAAGGAAAAGGTGAGGTATCGGGAATTTATTGACGTTGATATTCGTTATTACAGAAAAGAACTTGATAACATTTGGAAGAATTTACAGATAGAACAGAGGAAAGCAAAAACGGCTTTTGACAAGTCCACTTCATACCGTCGAGCTATACAAAGAGAGAGATATGCAGCCGGCATGGCAAAACTTCCACACGTAACTGAATTTGTAAAAAACATAATGGCAATTGAAGAGAGTGTAATCGTATTTTGTCACCATAAATTAATCCATGAACTATTGCACAAAAACCTCGGTGAATTTTCTCCTGCTTCAATAATTGGTGGACAAACAGATACGGAAAGACAGCACAATATTGACTTGTTTCAGAATGGAACAACAAAGCTTATGATCGCAGGCCTTCGAGCTGGAAACGTGGGTATCAATTTGAGTCGTGCTAGGTATGTAATTTTTGCTGAACTTGATTGGAGTCCTGCAATTCACAGGCAAGCAGAGGACAGACTGCACAGGATTGGTCAAAAAAATACGGTATTTGCATATTATCTGATAGGCAATGATACCCTTGATGATCATGTGGCAGATGTTTTGATGGATAAAAGTTATGAAATAGACTCGATTATGGACCAGAAAATTGAATCGTTTGAGAACAAAGAAAAAGCTGAATTGATTCTAGCGCAAATTCATGATAAAATAACATCTAGCTGATCTTATTCTTTACTTTAAGGCCTTGAATTTTTCTGACCCTACCGATATCCTTGAGGAGGGTGAGTTTGATACTCTTGATAGAGAACTCTTGAAACTGATCTGGATTATCACAAGTGATAATTTGAGAAATATTAATAGTAATTTTCCTTCGGGTTACCTTTATGCCCATTGACGTATTAGATGAAACAAACCTAAGGAATCTTCCACAAAGGGAACGATTAGACAGGTGTAGTTACATTATAAAAAATGACCCCGATGTATCAAAGAGATGGGATGCAGTGTATTTAGCTGGAGAAATAGCCGAAGTAGCTGGCCCTGAGGTTCCTATCTTTGACGAAATAGCTGATCTAATGTCATGGATTCTGCAAAACGAGACTGACTGTGTAATAAAGCACGAAGCATGTTTTCAAATCGCAGCAAGAAATATGAGAAAAAAAATTCCAGATATGATAAACACTGCATTAAACGATAAGAGTGGAGTTGCCAAACATGAAGCATTAGAATGTCTAGCGTTGATGAGGGCATTTGAATCCAAAGGAGCGATGCTTAAAGCATTGAAAGATCCAATCCCTTATGTTAGTGAGACAGCTGCTTTTGCATTAAAACGACTCGACAGGTTAGACAAAAACGAAATATACAAACAATCCAAGATACTCTGAGAAAAAACTTTTAATTTTGGATTTGCCCAATGAGCTTGTAATATTGAAAATTTTGATGTATAAGTTCTAATCAAGGGCCAAATTTTTCCATGATCTCAGTTACAGATGTTAAATTTTCCTTTGCATGATTTAAGATCTTATCATATCATCGTCTGCTAGGGCAATTAAAATAGATTTTTTGAATTTTTAATCATGAATTAACATTTGTGAATTTGACGCCAGCTCTTGCAACACCAAATATTAAAGTGTTAAAATTTATCTTACGTTAATTGTCCCTTTCATCGTAGTAGGGTGATATTCACAATGGTACTCAAATACTCCACTTGAGCTAGGAGTAAATGACATTTTGCCGGAACTGTCTGGTGATATATCTCCACTTGCTGCAACTTCTTCCCCGTTTGATTCTATGACAAATTCATGCTTGGCATCAGTCGGATTTGAAATTTGGATAATACTCTCAGTGTTTGCTGGAAGGGAAATTGTCGGGTTGATATCACTGGAGCTTGACCACCTATATGTCTCATCTAGTTCAATTGCTGAAATTTCAATTGTTTTGGTTTCTGGCATTTGACTGTTTTTAATCGTTAAATTATCCAATGTCAACCATCCTCGTTGAACAAGGATTTCCATAGTTGATTGTTTCACGCATGCTGGGCTTTTGTTACTTACTTTGAAGATCAATTTTAGATCACCATTGCACACAATCTGTTGGGGCAAAACACCGCTTTGAATCTGTTTTATTGGTGGAACTTTGTGGCTCTGCACGTTTTTCTCCATGGGTTTTTTTTCAGGCATATCAGTCATTTTTTCTTTTTTTGGGGTGGAAGGATATGACCCATACTGTGCATGTGCAGAATCAATTAAACTCAAACCAAGGATGCCTAATAATGAAATGGTACAACAGGATAAAGCCATTATTTTGTTCATGCAAAATAGTAGTTTGTTTCAAATATAAAATGAGGAGACAAGTTCCAGTTCTTGGGATTCAATCACATCATACTAAAATCATGTTTCTTATCTTGGTTTTAGTTCGTTTTCAAGCTTGATAATCTTGATGTTTTTTAAATAAGAATTCAGAACTAATTGTTGTAAGAAGTGGAACCTGGTCCCTATCAAAGTCAATCGCATTGGCATGCAATAAAAATCCGCTAGGTTCCCTTCCTTGTAATAACTGATACAAAAAATTGCAGACTGATATTTGTTATTCGAGATAAACAATCCATTGTTTTATTTTAATGATTTTTCTATTAAGACAAATTCATCTCAGAGGTCAAGGAAATCTTAGCATAAGTGAAATTCAAGAAATACCATGTGATTCTAATTTTGAAAAAATCATGGGATAGGAAATGGATGTCTCGTAATTCACTCGTTATTTGTTCACGTTATCAGAAATAAAATTAGTTAATGACATAACCATGAATCAATAATAATTGTCAGCGAAAAAATAGCTGAAGTTGTTTCTTGCTTAATGATCAGTTTTTATGGTATGGCGTCTATTAATTTACAATGAACATACAATTAGAAAAAACAAGTGAGTACTGGATTTATGATCAAAAATGCAAAAAGATACTCGAGTATGATGAAATTAGATTTGCTGGATTGATAAATAGCATGGGTCGCCTCGTTGCAGGCGGCTTCAAGCCTGGAGTAACTCCTATAGAAGATGACGCTGAAAGAAAAAAAATGTACATGGAGCTCGCATTACGGGTCTCAATGCGAAAAGATTTCGATTACAGTCTTGGTCCGGTAAAATATGCAGCCTCACGAAGAGAAAAAGCAGTAATGCTTAGCTTTCCTATGAATACAAATGTCTTACTGGTATCCGCGGAACCAACCGTGGACATTGATAAAACCGCAAATAAAATCATGAAGCTAGTTGGTTTAAAATAAAATCCACTACATTCGTACTTCCTTGCCTAGAGATCTACATTATGCTGCTACGATAATCTCTTCTTTTTCTTTAGTGTCTTTTTGCTTTACCTTTGCTAGATATTCTTCTAACATGGCATATTCAACTTCATTACACATGAAACAGTAATACAGTTCAAAGTATAAAAAGAAAATTTACTTTCTATTATTTTTAAAACAGTGGAAAACCTGATGGCTTAAGATTTCTTTCAAATCACCTCAGGCGATTTTTATATTCTACTTTTGCATAAATAATACCATGAATAATTGTACATGTACATTCAATTTTTGTTGTCAAGATCAATCAGTTGATTTTGTATTAGACAATTGCGGAATCGGTTTGTGCAAGATTGGAATGAAGAGATAGATGGATCGGTTAATCCGGAGGAACCTAAATGGCTAAACTTAGATGTAGCGGGTGCGCGGAGGTTTTTTGTGGGGACGACTGTGATTGCAAGTGCCATAAAACACTAGAGTGGGAAAAATTAGAATAGAAATTAAATTTAGACATTGGCCCAGAACTGTTCATAACTATGTGAGTAGATCTCAATAATGTTCCCAAAAGGATCTTCGCAAAAACAAATCCTCTTCCCACTTCCTGTCGTGAGTTCCATCACATTAGTCCTCTTTATTCCTCCGCTCGAAGCTATTTTGTTCGCCAATTGGTCTATTTCCGGTTCTGTTATAGCAATATGAAAAAACCCGGTCTTCCAGTATTCAAAATTATCCTTCCTATGCACTGCCTTTGGTTCAATGAATTCGAAGAGCTCAATTCCGACACCATTTGCAGAACTTAGGTGACAGATCAAAAATTTTCCAAGCTTCTGACCAAATACTGTCCTGACAAGATTAGAAAGATGAACGTCCTCGTCTCCTTTAGATGACGTGGTCGAAATCTCAATTGGCTCTGCCAAGACCGTCATTCCCATCACGTCTCGGTACCAAACCATTGCCTTGTGAATATCCGTGACTGATACTGCAACATGGTTCACTGCTTTTGGCATGAATCAAAACCATTTTGTTATATTAGGCTATAAAGTGTTGTAAAGGAATTTGTATTATCTATGGCTTGTCTGAAATAAAAAGACGATTCTGAAACACAATATGTTTCAAAAGCAAATGATTGAAACCAAATCAATAAAATAGACATTTCGGCATTCTCCAAAAATCACCCGTGGGATATTACAAATCTTTAAGATTGGTGAGGCATGATCTGTATCTATTGAACAGGACTTTTTTTTCTTTTATTTTGATCCTTTTGTTGTTATCCTCAGCTTCCGTATCATCAATGTCTTTGGCAGAGGCAATTGGTTCAAGACCCGCTTACATCTATGACAGGGCAGATGTTATCAGCAGTGTAGAGGAATCATTACTTGATTCTTATTTGAGAAAATTAGATGATGCCACTTCGGTTGAGATTGTAATTTACACGATTTCAAGTTTCTCAGGCCATGGCATCAAAAAAAATGATCAAGAAATCCATGAAAGAGATATGCTTGCAAACTACATTTTCAACGAGGTTTCATTAGATGGAATAACAGGAATTGGAAAAAAAGGTAAAGACAATGGAATACTGATTTTGTTTTCATTGGAACGTGATGCTGGAGGAGGTTCAATGCGTATAGAGATAGGAAGAGGACTAGAAGGAGACATTACAGATGGCACTGCAGGTGAAATTCTTGACTCTTATCTTGTTCCAGCAAGAAGATCCTATGAAGAATCTGGTAATACGGCAGTTTTTGACCAAGCATTTCTTGATACAGTGATATCATTGGCACAGAGAGTGGGGTATGTCAGTGATGATCCTTCTCTTTCACCATCACAACCTCTTCAAACTGACAATGGAGAGGATTCGATAGATCCTCTTACACTAATGCTTTTGGTTATTTTCTTTGGAGGATTTATGGCAATGGCAATTCTTGGGAGCCGTCGAAGAGGCAGAAGGGGAGGATTTTATGGAGGGGGTTTTGGAGGTGGAGGCGGTGGTTGGGGAGGTGGCGGTTCTGGTGGAGGAGGTGGTGGCTCTGGTGGAGGAGGCGCAGGACGATGAATCCATGTTACCATAAAGTAATATTCAAGAGGTTCTAAGCTGCGGTATCAGAGACATGGTTAGCAAAAAAATAATTGCAATTGGCATTATTATAGGAATTGTCATACTAATAATTGCCGGACTGTACGGAATGTATTTTTCTGGTTACAATTCAGCACAGAGTAAAGACGAAAATGTAAAGAAACTGGCAGCAGATGTTGATGCACAGCTTCAAAGGAGGTACGATCTTATCCCAAATCTAGTTGAATCAGTCAAGGGATACATGCAATTTGAAAAACAAGTTCTAGAAGACGTTACACGACTACGTTCGCAGTGGCAATCATCAAGTGCTACTGAAACAAGGGTCCAGCTTAGTAACCAAATTGAACAAGCTTTGAGTAAGATTATTTTAACATATGAGGCATATCCAGATTTGAAATCGGATAGTACAGTGACTAGGCTCATGGATGAACTTGCTGGAACTGAAAATAGGATAGCTGTTGCAAGGACATATTACAACGATGGGGTTAGAGTTTTCAATACTAATCTGAGGACTTTTCCAAATAACGTATTTAATGAAGACGGATTCCTTGGAGCAAAACCCTGGGGAATGACCCAATATCCCGCTTATGAGGCAACACCATTAGCTCAAAGCACAGTTCCTCAGGTCAACCTGACTGGTTCCAAATAGTCTTATTATAATTCTAGTCTTGTAATATCTGAAAATTTAGGAATTTAAATTTTCAAACGGATATTCAAGGTTTGGTGATTGGTTAGATTTTTTTTATCTGGGTTTTTTTCTGCTAAAAATACATTAAAGATTGGTTGTCTTTACTAAAAATAATTTTGCAAGTCGGTGGTGTGATTTTTATGGTCATAGCCATAGTGTTTTTGGGCGCAGAGCCTTGAGGATTAGATTTGGATACAATCTTTAACCATCTATTATTCTTAGATTCGAATCAAACGATGGACTTCAAAATATAGTCATCCTGAAGGCATTTGAACCTGGAAACACAAAGTGAAGAAAATATGATTTCTTATTTTTCCGAAGTTTGTCCTGGTGGTACCTGAGGTGCTGCCATGACTACTTCAGTAATCCATTCACATTTGATATCTACTTTAGTATGATGCTCTTCAACCATTTCTTTGTTGGGAGCCTCAAGTAAACAAAAACATACACGTGATTCTCTGTTATAAAATAAGTTGATGTGTCTGACGCCAAATTCATCTCGGGGGGATTTGCATAGTTCTTTTAAATTTTCTTCCGAAAATGGAACCTTGTGAACATCAAGAAATACGGGCAATATCAAAGAGAAGACTCCTCGATCTTATATAATTTATCATGAACTCTTTTATTTTCAATTAATTTTAGATTTTCGTATAATTTTGGAAAATAACAGGCTTCTGTATTTATATTTATGAAATTCATCTTAGGTGTAGAGTAAGTTGGAAACACAAAAAAATATGAGTTCTGAAAATGTAGAATTTGGCTCCGGGGCTGAAGCCTCAGAAGAATTATCGCTACAAATTATCTCAAAGATACATGAAAGGCTTGATTGTTGTTATGATAAAAATGGTCCAGCTGCTCAAATAGGAAGCGAATTACTCTGGAACGCCATAGCCCAACTAAAGTATAAAGGGACCAAATTAAGATTGATCACAGAAATTACAAAAGAAAACATCGCCTACTGTAAAACTATGATGCGATACTTTGACGTTCATCACATGGATGGTGTTAAAGGCAATTTTGGAATATCTGATGGAAAAGAATATCTTGGTAATATGCTTGCAATGGGTGAAAAGACATCAGTACAACTAATATATATTGATAATAAATCATTTGTAGAATTACAGCAATATATCTTTGATACTTTATGGGATAAATCCATTCACGCTCGTGAAAAAATTAAAGAAATTGAATTAGGATTGGATAAAGAATTTATTGAGACAATCAGAGATCCCTCAGAAATACAAATTCTTATTCGTAACCTTTTGAAATCAGCCACGTATGAAATACTCGGATTATTTTCTACCGCCAATTCGTTCCATCGTGCAAAACAAGAAAACCTCTTGGGTTTGTTAAAAGAATCCGTGGAACGGGGTGTTAATGTAAGATTACTTGTCCCTACACAAGATGAGGTTATAAAAGATTTACCAGAAAAAAAATTAAAAGAAAGACGAAAGCAAATTTACATCCAATATATTAGAAAACCCTTGCAGACTAATATTATCACAGTCATAATAGATCAGGCAATTTCACTTTCCATAGAAATCAACGATGACACCAAGGACACTTTTGAAGAATCTACCGGATTGGCTACTTATTCAAACAGCGAATCAACCGTTTCTTCATGTGCTTCCATTTTCGAGAGTCTTTGGATACAATCAGAATTAGATAAACAAAATAAAATAAAACAAGTCTATTTTCAGGTGTTCAAGGGATACGGACTAAAGGACGAAACCTACAAACGTAGTTGGCAGGATGAAGGAAATAGCTAAACGCACTAATTCTAATCTTAATATCATATAATAAAATAGAGTTATTTTGTATACGAAAATGTAATTGTATCAATAGGATAATTAATTACGGTGTGTTCTAAAGTTTGGGTGCACAGATGCCAAATCATGAACTGCAGAACATTTGTTTTATGTGCGGAAAAACAATTAGTATTCACAAAAACCAGATTCTTATTGAGAAAATAGATGGCACAGACTACGCATTTGATAGCGAATCATGTGCATTAATTTTCAAGAAATTTAAAAGCTTGTATGGAAGTGATTTTGGTTAAACTAAAGTTTAAGAATTCTTTTTCATCACAAAACTTCAAAATGGAAATGAATTCAGTAATTCCTAAATACGCAAGAACCGGATCTGAGAAAGATGACTAAATGTATTGCTTTTCATTCATACAAGGGCGGCACTGGCAAAACAACTTTGGCCTGTAACCTTGCTGTGTCACTTGTAAAAAAAGGATTCCGTGTGTTTCTTCTTGATCTTGATGTGTCTGCACCTAGTATTCAAGCTTATTTTGAAAAGGAACCCAAAAGATGGGTTAATGACTTTCTAAATAATGGCGCCGACGTAGACGAACTTGCTATTGACATGACATCTCTTGTTGCTGAAAATGATGATAAAAATAACAACTCAAAGATTGGAAAATTCTGGGTTGGTTTTTGTAATCCAAAAAAAGAGGAGGTATACAAACTTGAGGGTGGAAAAGAAGAAGGTTCAAAAATGCAGTTACTTCGCAAGTTTATACTTTTAAGAGAGCGCTTGATTTCTGATTATGACTTGGACTATATCATTATAGATACTAGCCCTGGCATAAGATATTGGTCGATTAATGCCCTTGCTATTGCGGATATTTTATTTTTGACACTAAAAATGGGAGATTTGGACATTGATGGTACAAAGAAAATGGCAGACGATATCTATGGATCTTTAACAAAGTTTGGGGCCAAGTCTTATCTAATCCTGAATCGAGTAGCTGGTTTTTGTGTTCCACATACTCTAACACCAGGAAATGCCTCATCCCTCGTTCACAATTCGATGGTTCAGGAACAAGACCCTGATATTGTGGAAAGGGTTGCAAAGAAAGTGGGGATGGAAGTGATTTCGGCTATCCCATGTTATTGTGACATCCAATTTAGTAGGAAAGAATTCCTAACTGTTCTCAAGTATCCTCATCATCCTTTTGCAGATCAAATTGAGCATCTTGCAGGAGAAAATCAAATTAAAGTTTAAGACCTGTTTTTTTCATAATGTAGCATCTTTGTCATCTATATGCACTCTATGTGGAAAGGAGATTTCTGGTTCGCCAATAATGGAATCAGACTTGGTTTTTGATAGCGAAAAATGTAGAGAGACATACAAAAAACTTGCAGGAATATACGGTCATAATATTTCAGACATGGGTCTGCCCGATGTAATTAATGCTAACTTTTTCTTTGTTGATGTGGTTGGTCTTTCTGATCCTCTTCTGTCAGTTAAAAAACAAATGGAAAAGATAGAGATACTAAACAAATTAATTGGTTCTTGTGATGCCTTTCAAACATCTAAAAGGAAGAAAATTAGTTTGCCCACTGGTGATGGAATGGCGATTGGGTTCCTATTGAATCCTGAACTTCCGCTACAACTAAGCATTCAGTTACACAAAAAACTCCATGAATACAATCAAGACAAAGCGCCAGAAGACAGGATAGGAATTAGAATTGGGCTTAGCAACGGACCAGTGTTTATTTTAAATGACATTAATAATAATAAGAATTTGTGGGGACCTGGAATTGTAATAGCACGCCGCGTTATGGATATTGGTGACAATTTACATATTTTAATTGCAGATAGACTAGCTGAAGAATTAATTTCCTTAAGGGATGAGTATAAAATGATTATCAAACCAATCTCTGATTACATGATTAAACATGGTCAAACAATCAAAGTTTATTCTGCATATTCAAAGGATTTTGGAAATCCCAACTTGCCAGAAAAAGTCATTGAACACATTGAAAGGAAGAATCGTAAGATCAGAGATTAGTTAAATTTCATTTGTTATCTACAATGGATTTCCTTTTGGATATTCTGTAAGTTGCTGACACCAATAATATCGCAGCAATTATGCTAATTACATCCCAAACAAAGTACCCGCCATTTCCTACAATTATGCAGGAATTCCCATTAAAAATACAATTTGATGTAAGAAATGCCAAGTTCCAGGCAGAATGGAATACTATGGCAAACCATCCTTTTCCACTCCTCCATGTTCTAATGCTAAAGAAAATGTGTGGAACAGTAAACAAAAAGTTGCCATATGCAAGATGGGTTATTTGAAAGATCTCGGTATTGAAAATATGTCCAATTGACCAGAGAACACCTGTTGCTAAAACAAGGTAGATGTTACCACTCACATAATATGGAAGGCCAAAAAATAGTGCCTCTTCTACTGGTCCTGCAGTCAGTCCTATCAGTATAGAATATGGAAGCGATGGCCCTTGGTAATCAGAGATGGTATGTTCCGCAGTAAAGTTTCCAATAGTCTGTAGAAGTATCCCTATAGCAGAATAGAAAAATGCCATTTTTACAAGATATGAAACGGAAGTTTTGTGATATGATGACAACCACGATTTGGGATTGATGTCTGCTATTTCGTCACGGTATCTGTAATTCATCTATCTCTTCTTTTTTAGTTCAGCGTAAAATTTGATCATACCTTCAAAAAATTCTTTAGTATTTTTTTTAAATCCCGGCAGGGAAAGATATAGTTCCTCCCAAAGTTTTTTGTAATCACTTTTTGTTACAACAAGAAATTCTCCAAGAAACATTCGTATATCACGAGGTAGCTCGTTTATATTTTTTGCAAAGTATATCAATTGTTCTTCAACTCCGGCATAATAATGGACATATTTTCTAAAGATTTTTTTTGATATTTTAGAATCAGATATTAACTTTTTTTCATCAAAACCTGCATCTTTTAGCTCAGAAAAGAATTGTTGTTTACCTATCCATAAATCAAAATAATTTTCTAAATTCTTTTCTATTTCTTTGTCTATTCTATAAAAATAGGTTAATCCATAAAGAGTTGGGCCATAGGAAATCTTTTTTCTTGCACTTTTGCCATGATCATAGATTTTTATTTTTTCAGTGTCTGACATTTCTTTAAAGTGTCTGTGAATTGTTCCTATTGGGATATCAGATTCTGTGTTAGCTGCGTAAAGTGTCAACGGACCCTTGTCTAGAATCATTTTAAATAATTTAGACGAAGTTTTCTCACGTGCTGATATATCCATTTTAACAGATATATCTGGAAATAATGGATATATAGATTCCTGTCGTGATATAATTATGATTGTCTTAAACTTGATTTCATTCGCAAGCATGGCCTATCTTTTGATGATGAGCATTACCTCACCTGCTTGGGCTGCACAGCTTGACGCTGTAATTTCTACAAAGGCAGAATTTTCTATGCCAACATTCAAGTTTCTAAGAACTCTCTTCATAGAGTATCCTGAAGGTGGAAAACTTGCTGAGGAACTTCAGGGAAAAGACATTTTGATAAGCTTTGATGCGGATTCAAATACACCTGGGATTTCCGATTTTATATCTAGAATCAACAATAATCTTGCGCACGAATTAGAGAGTACTGTTTTTGTAACAGATCTTAATTTAACGTACCGAGCCCATCTAGTAGGTAAAGAAAACCAGGCAGCTATTGATTACAAAATCATTTTGATTCCAAAAATGACAAACTATGTTTTGCGCCAAGGAACTGATACTAGTCCAGCGATTATAGATGCCCAGTGGAGAGGAATTGCCCTCAAGGATCATATCACAATACACAGTGATGAATTTGGTGAGGTAGAAATCAATACGCCATTGAGTTTCTTTGAAAAAGAAATTCCAGGGGCATCTCAAATCCTAAAAGGAAGTGACGCTGATAGTCTTTTGAGAAACCAACTGATTGATACAAGCGTTATACTATCTCATCCACTTTCCACATGGCATTCCTTGTTTGATCCTACACTAACGATTTCTGATGCTGCAAAATTTAATTACAAAGGAGAAAAAGTGGTGACAACAACTTACAGTGCAGGTGAAAGCAGCTTAGGGCATGGAATTTGGAAGGAAAAAAGAGAAGAAGTTAAACTTAAACTAGATAAAATGTATGTCATTCGTTCAGTTGACCCTGCAAGCTCTGCAAACATACAGATTGATGGATTTGTAACCGATGAGATCATAGACGGAACAGAGTATTTTGGGTCCAGCTTGAAGATACCAAAAGATTATCAAAATACATCGAGTAATAATTTTCCAATTGGTGTAATGTATGGCATGGCAGGTGCAGGTGCTGCAGTAGCGGTAGTTGTCTTTCTGTGGAGTGAAAGGAAACTAAAAAAATCGAAAAATGTTATGACGTCAAACTAATTAATCCATCATTTTTATTATTAGGGTGATTTTCAATTGAGAATCAACTAATGCAATTAATGCACGTTTTGCTAAACATTTTTCATTTTGGCTAACTGATTTACAATATCTGTTGGCGTAATTATTCCAACCACCTTGTCACCATCTACAACAACCAGCTTTCGAATTTTTTTTCTAGCCATTAAATCTGCTGCAACCAAAATCGATTCATCTGAGTTGATTGTTTGTAGAGGATATGAGGCTACTTTGTGGACTGGTGTGTCTACAGGGTATTTGTGTACGGCAATTTTAACCGCAAAGTCTCTATCAGTAATCATTCCTTTAGGTAAATTGTTCTCCTTCACTATTATTGCACCCAACTCCCCATGTTCCATTAATTTTGCGATCTGGAAAACAGTTGTTGAAGGGGCTACAGAAATTAGTGCTCTTGTCATAGTGTCTTTCACAAGGGTTTCTGAGATGGCACTTTTCAACGTCCTATTATGGTAATCGATGTGTATTAGGATTGTTTTGCAGGTTAGCTGAATATTTGCAAACTTTGCAAGTCTTTGTTATATATTTCAAAAATAGTATTTTGTGGGCAAAAGTTGGTAGCAATTTTTAATATCTTCCCGGATATTTTTTATAAAAATATTTCTACAATTTTGCTTCTATTACAATGTTGAAGGGTGTACTCGTTGAAATCCTGAACTTTTTAAAACCTCCAGCTTTTACAACTTCCTCTAGTCGCTTTGGGCCAGCTTGAGCCCCAAGTGCAGGACCATTTGAAGCGAGGGAACAAGGAACGCAAACCATTGTAGATGCTCCATAAAACAAACGACCAATTGGATTCATGTTATCTTTTACTTCATCTTTTGCGAAAGGTTCCACTAACATGAGTATGCCATCATGTTTTAGAATTTTTGAAATATGAGTAACCGTTCCTACAGGATCTGCCATGTCGTGTAGGGCGTCAAAAATTGCAACAAGATCGTAATCCTTCCCTGGAAAATCCGTTGCTTTTGCAACTTCAAACTTGACCCGGTCACTTACACCTTCTTTTTTTGCTCTATTTCTTGCCTCTATGATTGACGGCTCGTGGTAGTCAAAACCAATGAATCGTGATTTGGGATACGCTTTTGCCATGATGATAGTTGAGGCACCATGTCCACAACCAACGTCAGCAACCTTGGCTCCGTTCTTCAATTTTTCTTCCATTCCCTCAAGCGATGGAATCCAAGTACTCGTCAAGTTTGCAAGATATCCTGAACGGAAAAATCTCTCTGTTCCTTCAAACAAGTCAGCATCATGAGCTCCCCACTCGACTCCTCCACCACTTTTAAAAGCACTCCTGATTTTTGGTTCATCCTTAACCATGGACATGGCTATTTGAAAGGCCCCTAGAACACTGCCAGGACTGTTCTCATCTGCAAGACAGAATGCCTGTTCCTCGGTCAAGTGATATTTCCCAGTCTTTTCATCAAAAGTTGTATAGCCTCCAGCTGATTGATTGTTGAGCCATTCCCTCACATACCTTTCCGCCGTTCCGGTTTTAGCTGCAAGTTCAGAAGGTAAAAGAGGGCCAGATTTTGCCATTTCTCTGTACAACCCAAGTTTGTCGCCAATGACAACCATCGGTGCACTTGCAACTGCCCCCATGTCATTTACAATTTTTCCGAGAAAATCCATTAGCTTTCCGTGATCTACTGTCATAAGTGAGTATTGTAAGAAGGCATAAAAAAACCTAACCCAAACGAGATGATTTGTTTGAAATTTTGCAATAGATCTGAATTAACAAAAATGATTAAAGTAAGACAAATTTTTTCTAAAAAGATCTCTGTTGAAAATCGATCAAAATCTTGAATTTTTCTTCATGGATAACCAAAAAAAATCGCTGATAATTCCTACGCATTTCTTTTATATTATTATTATTCCATTGGTACCAATAGATACGAATGTGGCTTCCTGACCGGTGCCACACCACCATCTATTGAACTACAAGGGAGCAAAATAATTCAGAATGATATTTTGCAAAATAAAACAATATTTTATTGATCTCTCGTAATGGGCCTATCCATTAAACCTTTTATGAAATTATGCCATAATATTTGCAAGTGGCCAAATCTTATGAAAAGTTAAATGGAAAGAAGTTCCTTGGAAATAAAAGCAAAAAAGAAGTTCATGATTTAGAGCATGAAACCCTAAATTGCCATATTGTTGAAATAATTCATACACACAATGATGTGTTCTTTGATACGTTAGGACATGCTCATCATGATGGTTATTATAATTGTCCTTTCTGTATCAGGGACACCTAAGAGACATCGGGTTTTAGGATATGTTTGGTTCAAGTTTTCGCATCCGGATTTATTGGATTTTTTTTGTTTGGTGTTTGGGTTAACTTACTTCCACGAGGTGGTAACCCGTAAAAAGTTGTTAATTAACTTGGGAAATAGGCCTACTTCATACTCCTTATGATCTCCATTAATTTACTGCTAAGCCAACACTTATTTCCATTTACGGTTTAGGCATGATGATGAATTCTGGGATAAAACTAGGGATTCAATACGCCGGAGTGGCTATTGCCTTGTCTGCTATTATATGGGTAAGCCAAGATTCAAGATTTTCTGCATGGGCACAAGAATCAGGGGACAAACAACAATCTTACAATTTTACTACTATTGCTAGCGATGATATAAAAAACAACCCAATAGCTCAAAAGATTCTAAAAAACATTGAAATCGCAAAGCAAAGGATGGAACAGGCTCTTCAAAAAAAGCAGCAGTTAACCGAACAACAAAACATTATCAATGAGCAAAGAAAACTCGCCAAAGAGTCATTGGAAAAAGAGTTAGCTAGGATGACC
>DATIFN010000003.1:0-100308 GCA_035455245.1 Nitrosopumilaceae archaeon
TGCATTGCCAAAAAGAAATCCGGCAAAGCCTTGACTAGACGATGATTTTCCAAATACAAGTGAAGGCGGGCTAGCGTCTGGTCCACCTCCAGCAACAGTTCCTGCCAAAAGATTTAGAACCAATCCTGGACGGACGAGGCCTCCTGCTCCTCCACCAGCTGAACCAGTTTCAAAACCGAGAACGTATTGACCAGTAGTTACAGGGTCGACAAACCCTGCAGTTGTTGGGTCACTTGTTACAGTCAATCCATTGAAATCATGAGAGTCTTCATCGGATGAAGTTGTTATTACTGACCAACCAAAATCTGGCGAAGCCCTGTAATACATTTGTAACAAACCTTCGGAATCTCCTCCATCCAAATTTATGATAGCATTTGCGTAAGAAAGGGTTACAGCTGCATTTGTGCCATCAAGTATTGCACCATTAGCAATTTCAATATCAATCGCGTGTGCAACTGGTCTAAAATTAAGATTAGCTAGCTCATTATCATCTATTATAAAGTCGCTAATTATTACATCTCCAGGTGTATTGACTCCAAGGGTTACTTGGGCTCTAGCTGCCTCTACAGGATCCGGATTGTATTGTATTTCCATATTGCTTTGTGCTGCAAAATTACCAACAAATACGCCAGAATTGATACCTGTTTCATTCAGAGATATTGCTTGAGAATTCACAAGCGCAGCAATTCCATCAAATCCATTTACGTCCAAGTTCCCGTTAAAATCAGTAATGATAAGTCCTACAGTATCACCGTTATGAAATATTGTTCTGTCTAGAGCGACAATAGGTTCTGGTGTAGGTTCAAGACTTGTAATATCTCTGTAGGTAATCGTGTTGGATCCGTTTACAACAGATACAGTACGAGATGCTGCGGAGCTAGTTTGCATTGAAACGCAAGCAAAGGAAATAACGACAATCATCAATGAGAGCCATACAAGTTTTTTTCTATCTAGAGCAGATGTTGATGCCATTTCGACTAGGTAAGTTTTACCATTATTGTGACTGCATGTGGTGGGTTTTGATTATCAAGTAGTAGAGGCGGAGTTGGATTAACTAGTAGCCTGTCGGTTTCTGATGATATTGGGTTTTCAATGTAGACATTAACATAATATGTATCAGCCTTGTTTGGTGTTTTCCAGCCTACTTGATAGAAACCAAGTGAACTAGAATATGTTGCTGAACCGATTAATTTTGGTATCGGGTCTGTTGCTGTATAGTATTCTACGCGAAGTGTAGCATATGTAATATCTATTCCAGTTTGAGTTTGAAGATCAGTCTTGATTGGAAGGGCAGAACCTTTGTTGCGGGTTTCTGTTCCATCAGCAGCAGGAGGTGGAATAATAATATAATTAGCAGTTGCTAGTGTTTGCTGTTGAAGCTGTTGTTCATTTAACTCATCTACGCTTGCACCGTCTCCAGAGTTTGCACTACCCTTTATTCTAAAGTCCATGTTTGCCCAGTCATTGGAATCAGTAAGAGTTGTATCAGCAGTTGTCGCTTGACATCCAAATATTCCAAAATTATTGATGTCTTTGTTTGTATTTACAAATACGTCTGATGCAACGCCGCTTCCGTCCCAGTCAATATGAATTGGTGTTCCACCGGCTGCTGTAACAAAGTTTCCTCCTTTCCAAATGGGACTTTTTCCAGGTGTTCCCCAAACTATTCTTGGGGCAAAACTAGTAGTACTAACAAGACCATTATTTTCGTTAAGATTTTTCTCATCCACAGCAGGCATCAACCCATTGGAATAGTCTAAAATCCATCCACCTGCCCCTCCTGCTGCAGCTTGGTTTAGATAAGAGCCAGGCAGTTGTCTTGAATAACTCATTACGCTGATATAGTTTGGTTTGCAGTTCTTTAGAGACTGACCAAGAACAGTTGGGTTGTCCGAGGTTGCTGGTTGTGCCCATCTATAGCCTCCATGGTCTAGATTTAGAAGATGGCCCAACTCGTGCATGAATGTTCCAGCCTGCTCATCTTCACTGCCAACTCCATGACTATTTACTTGAGTATATGCTCCAAGTGCAATGACCATGTCATTTCCTCTAAGTTCTGCTCGTCCGGAAGGACCACCCATTCCATGAGCAAAGAGGGCATATCGCATTACCTGTGCCATTGCTTGTTGTTTGGTTGTAAATATTACAGGACTAACATTTTCTGCAGACACTGTTGATACTGTTGCTCCACTTATCGTCAATGGGATTGTAATATCACCAACTGCAACATTACTAACCTGAGCTGTTGTTTTAAATGGAATTTTTGTTGTGAGTATCTTTACCGTACTTGAGGAGCTTGTTATTGTAGATGTAATCTTGGTATCATCAATGTTTAATCCAGTTGCATCACCAGCACTGATTGCAGCTCCAGGACTAATTGAAGAAGGAGAGGCTGAAAGATTTAATTTCATTTTCAAAATAATGGTCCCGTGTACAGAGTTAATTGGAGTAGTACCGCCATCAAGTGGAGTCGTAATTGAGAGACCAGAGAATTTCACTGATGTGCCACTAACTACAGAATTTGTTTGTGTTCCTGTAAAGGTAACACGGTCTGCAGCATTACCAAAGTAACTAGCCTTGATAGAATCAAAGTCGTTACCTCTATTGGTGTCTATGTCTCTCCAGATATTTACTGGAATTACTTCTGGAATGTTTGTGTCGCTTACAGCAACGTGGAGATTCATGTTATGGTCAGTGAATTTTTGTACAACACGCGAAATTGCATTAGCGTTTGGTGTATGACCAACAAAACTGTCAGCCTCTACATACACATCCTTCTTTCCAACAACAGCACCTGCTAGAGGGTAGAACCTTTGAGTAGTACCTGCAGTGTATGGTATGCCGCCAGTTTCATAAACATCACAAATACCATCCAAGTCTGTATCATCATTAGCGGCATTTGTATCAGTGTCACATGCGTTTATCACGATAAGATCAGTTACATCAGCTATTGTTGTTGTGTCTGCCCCAATACCACCTGGACTATAGTTTACATCATATGATTGAGAAGCAGTGTCGGATGCATAGTAACCCACATCCCCATCAAATTTTGCACTAATCAAATAATTTTGTCCCTCTGCAGATGGTGCTGTCCCTTTTGTAGAAAAGGTACCACCACTAAAGAGCAATGTTGTACCGTCAACAGACAGGTCATCAGAAATGTCATCAAACTCATTAGAGAATATTACTTGTTCAGCTGCGTTTCGTGCTGCCAATGAAGTGATTCCAATTGTCCCATCACCACCGACCACATTATCAATTTTTATCTTCGTTATTCCATTGACATCCGATACCGGTGGAGAGGTTTCACCTGATCCTACTGATTGGGTATTTGTGGCACCGCCAGCTGTTACTAACAAATTAAATGTTGCAGTGGTACCACAGAAAACAAAATCAACATATGTTGGATTTCCTGGAACTGTAATTTCTGCACCCTGATGAACTTGGATTAATTTATCTGAACCACTACATGTACGTGACACTATTCCAGAATCTACGATTTGGACTCCACCAGTTGTTGCTGGTTCTAGTGTGACAGATGGATTAGAGGTAAATGTAATTGATTTGTTTGGTACGCCTTTTGTTGTTCCGGCAACATTGAGACTA
Source organism: Nitrosopumilaceae archaeon (assembly GCA_035455245.1). GTDB lineage: Archaea > Thermoproteota > Nitrososphaeria > Nitrososphaerales > Nitrosopumilaceae > UBA8516. The sequence continues at coordinate 3,607 of DATIFN010000003.1, forward strand.
CCATGAACATAGATCTTGGCACCTTGTGTAACACTTGTGATTTCTGCCAGACTTATTGTTGTATTTAGTTTTTGTATCTCAATGGTTAGTGTTTTTGTAGTTTCAGTATTTCCTACCTTATCAACACAACGGTATAATATTGTGTTTGTACCAGGTTGACTGACTGTTATTCCACCAGCATAGGTAGTGAAAGCAGATCCATTTAGTTTGTATTCTATCTTGTCTGGACCAGAGCCAGGCGTTGGATCAGAACAGCCAAGTGATACTATGGCACCAGGAGCGTATGTACCACCAGTAGGACTGGCACCATTTATCTGAGCAGTTGTCGTTGGAACAATTTCGTCTTTAAAATTAATTTTCATAGAAATCTTTGTCACCAAAACGTCTTTGGAATCGGTGTTTTGAGCAACACCAAATGTTAATGGAACACCGGTACCTCCGGATTGCCATGTACTAACTTCTGTTAATGTAAACGGCAACCCAGAGGCAGGATCTTTTGTAACATCTCTGATATAATCAACATAGCTAGTTGTCATAGGAATACCACCCAGTGGTAGATCACTTGTTGTAGTTCCTTTTGCAACTACCAAGCTCATCTTTGTTGTTTGCGGACCTGATTTCTTTGCAGTCGCAATCAGATCAATTTTGTTAATTACAGTACCAGGTTGAAATGCAATCTTTTCAAAATTATACGTCTGATGATCATTGTTAACATTACTTGTTATGTACTTGTCACTTGTTGTTTCTTTTATCAAAACGGCATCTAACTTTGTATAAGTAGTTGCTCCAGTCCTCCATTTGTCAACACTTGCATAGGTTGGAAGTGTAGGAGTTGAAACAGGAGGAACCTCAATTATAACAGACTTTGTGGAAGGGTCTACGCTAACGTTTGTGTAGGCTTGAGTGCTTGAAATATGTGTGAATAAAATGCTTGATGCTGCTAACGATATTGTGAAAAGAGCGACAACAAAGATTATCTTGTTAAAGGAATCTTTAGATACCAACCTTTTTTCCACATTCCCAAAGTTGGGAAATTATATAAAAGGATGATCTTTTTGATTCATTAAATTTAGGCACAAATTAATAAAAATAAGAAAAATAAACTATTTTAATGTAATTTTTACAAGTTTTAATTTAGGTTTTTTAAATGAAGTCTAGATCCATTCATAGTGAAATCATCTTTGCCTTTTGCAATTTTACAAAATTTACATTTTAAAAAATTGATTTATACTCCATCACAAATTAGACTGGTTATTGAAAAAAATTGAAGCAATAGTAAGACCGGAAAAAGTAAGAGGGATACTAGGGGTGCTAAAAGAAATAGGGGTTACTGGTGCTACAGTGGTTTCTGAAAGGGGCCAGGGAGATGGCATTAGACCCATGATAAGAGACAGCAAGGGAATGCCACTTCATACTGCGGAATACAACCCAATGAACTCTGTTATAACAATAGTTAATGATTCAATGGTTAATAGTGTGCTAGACGGAATTGCAAAAGTTGTTGTAAGCGGATCAAAGGGAAGTGGGAAGGTCTTTGTTTTTCCAGTAGAGGAAGTAATGGACTTGGAAACCGGACGAAGAAGTACGAATTTTATGTGATTTAATTTAGAAGATTCCCAACTTTGGCAACCCCGGTCTAGAAATTCTTTTTTATGTAAACACATAAAATCATTTTACATTTTGTACTATTTTTTATTCACACCACAGTACCAGCCGACTAAAATTCTAGTTACAAGAAAAACAGCACCCAGAATGGCTAGTTTATGTTTTCTCTTCCTTTCTGTCTTTCCTCTCTCTTATTCCAATTCTTTTTACGACCAAAATCCATTTGATTTCTAAGACTCCTAAAACCTTAAGGATTTGTAAGGAGTTATCTAGCAATAACCGTTCCAATAAAAAATTACAGTGTATTTTATTTTTATTGAAAAAAATGATGGAAAGTATGAAACAGCTAAAGTTCTATCTGAAACTGTAAGAAATGATAGAACCTGTAGGGCTTGTGAGAGTGACTGGTTTAGTTTTGCCACGAATCATAGTACCAAATGCTGGTCTTTTCAAGAAAGAGAGTCTAGGGCTTTAAGAAAAATACACATGCGATATGATTATATTTTAATTCCAAGAAGAATTTGAAAATTAAAATTATTTTTTGATTTTTGCCATTTCCACAAAAGAAAGGCGTTCTTTATAGATTGTTACTGGACTTTAATAATGAGAAATCCTGATAATCTTTAATGGATCCAGATGAGGTTTCTAAGAAGTTAGATTATTTTTGGGAACAATTAACAGCTGACATTCCAGATGCCCCCGAAAAGGCAATGAAACATTTGGATGACATGATTACTTATTGTGAGGGAGTTACAGATAACGAAGCCGATCCTATAATAAAAATGTCCAACCAACTTCTTTTATTTTCACTGAATATTGTACGAGGCATTTTGGATGTTGCATTTCAGACACGAAAGAAATTTGAGAACATAGCACCCAAACTCAATAATTTTGAAGACAGGATAGGAAGACTAGAGAAGAGGATTGCCGACATGGAAAAAGGAAGATAGTTTATGGAATATTTGCAGAGGCTGAAATTTGAAAGATAATTACGCAAACCGAAATAATGACGAGATAAGGATTTCTCATATGAGTGATTGGACGTAAAGACCACAAGATCACTTATTATCGTCTAATGTGTAAGTACAACATGATAAAATATATGGTTGTCATTGGAGCTGGAATATTCTTCTTTGCTAGTTTATTTTTCCTAGTAACATCAACAGTTAACTCAATCATTCATTAAATAAATTAAAATTACTTAAACCAAATTTATGAAAGAAAAATAAAGTTACTAAAACCAAATTGATTCATTGATTTAATTTTCCAGAAAAACATTTGTCAAATTAAGTTATAAGAAAGACATCTATTTTTGTGCCTGATTATTCAGGTATTATTTAACGAACTCTGAATAGTATTTATCTAGTAAAAATCATTAATATTATGAAAACAATGGTTGAGGACAAGGCACAGAAAGAGGAAGAGTCAAAGCTTACCGATTCAGATTATTCAAGAAACAAGTTTTTCAAAAAAGGAATCAAATTGATGGCAGACGAGAAGATGGAAGATGCAGCCCAAGCATTTGAGCAGGCATTAAGAATAGATCCTGGACATGTTGATTCTCTGATAAAATTAGGTTATGCCAGATTTCATCTGGATGATTTTAGTGCCGCAATGCAAGCCTATGACCAGGTGCTGCAAATTGATGTCACAAATGCCGATGCGTGGAACCTAAAGGGACTAGTCCATTACGAAACAAAAAACTATGAAAAGGCACTAGAATGTGTTGAAAAAGCGATTGATTCTGACCCGACTGACGGCATGGCGTGGTACAATAAGGGATGTTATCTTTCTATTTTAAATCAAATACCAGAAGCCATCGAGGCTCTGAAACGTTCTATAGAAATTGATGTGAAAAATGCAAAACGAGCTGTAAGGGACAAGGATTTTGAGAATGTAAAAGCTGATGAAGGATTTAGAAGAATTGTTGAAGTTGTTGTTTTAGAATCCATTCGACAAGGGTATCACCAAATCGGACCAATGGTTTGGACTACAATGCTTAGCAAAGCTGAGATTGAAGACGCTGCAAGAAAATTATTAGAAAAAGGATTGATAATAAAAAATGAGAAAAAACAGGGATTTCATGTGCAAACAAGTTATGATCTTGCGCCAGAGCTAGCAGAAAAAGTAGGTGCTGAAAAGAAATCAAAGTTTGGAATTAAAAAGAAAGGTTCGGTATCAGTTCAACAATTAAAAGAAATCAGTGAAGCGATCCAAGAAACCAAATCATCCATAGAAAGGCTAGACGTAGAGACCACCCTTGAAAATCTTGATGTGTTCACCGATCCTTCAAAGAAAGGACCTCTAATGATTGAGCATTTCTTTGAAGATCACAGGGAGATAAGACTGTACAAAATTAGAATAAAGGACAGAGGTGTAGAATACTTACAGGCAAACAAGCAAAAAATTCTAGGACTTCTTGACAACATGGAAATGATTGTCACAAGGAAGCTTCGAAGTGAAGTAGCTCAAAATTAGATTTTACTCTGCAGAAAGGTCCCAGTAATTTGCATCTTTTTGGCTTGAAGTTGGCTTGTCAAGCGATTTCCATTCCTTAAATGAACGTACGTACAGTTTTACATTTGGCATTCCGATGGATTTGAGAGCATAGTATCCTAGTCCAGAAAGGGTTCCAACACTACCACAATATGTTATGATTTCAGAATTTGGTGAAATGTTCCTGTTTTGAATTAGTTTTTTTAGATCCTCTTTTGGGCGCAAAATGTTGTCTTGGGATGCAAGCATCCTGTATGGAATGTTGACTGCTCCCGGAATGTGATTATCAAGATAGTTTAGTCTTTCCCTGTTGTCTATCAAGACTGTCTCTTTTTTTTCTTTAGCAGAGTCTAGATAATCCACCGTCGCAAGAATTTCTGGTTTGAGTTTAAGCGAATGTGTTTTTTTGTCATATGAAACCGTTTCAGAATTTGTTTCAAGCCCCATCTTTTTCCATACTCCAAAGGTGACATCTAACAGTGAAACATCATCATGACCTACATATTGTAAAGTCCAGGCAACCCTTGATGCCAATGCACCAAACGTATCGTCATATACCACTACTGGAGTTTGATCATCAATTCCATAAGACTGGATAAGCTGCAAAACTTTTTGTGGACTGTCATCAGCCAAAAGATTTGCAAGTGGAAGATTTGCTGCTCCTGGTATGTGACTTTGTTTATAGTCATCTTCCTTTCTTATGTCAAGCACTCTAACACTTTTGTCTCTGACTTGGGATCGTAATGAGTCGGAATCTATCGTTATCCGTGATTTTTTTTCGCCACTCACGCAGCACACTCGCCCTTTCCTGTTTTTGCATGATATCCACCATCACTTCCATAGTCAGCATAGAAATCTTTGTCTTGTTCGATTGAGGGTGCAGCTACTAGTGGTTTTAGAATTTCTTTGATACCATTTAGCGATTTTATGTTAGGACCACCATATCCATCAATAACACGATGGATCCATGAGTTTAGTGTCTCGCCCTCTCTCTTTTCTGATTTGAATATCTCAATTATTTTCAGTATAACAGGAATCACTCTTTTGGCTGGAACCCTTAAACATGATAGTCCAAGCATTGCATTTTCGTCTGCCCTGCCTCCAAGTGACATGTTATACAACGGGTACATGTTCTTCTCCATCCTCCCACCACCGCCAAAGAATCCTATCGTAGCAATTTGGTGTTGACCACAAGAGTTTGGACACCCACTTATCTTGATACTAGCATCACGTAAATCATCGTCAGTATCCAGTTTTAGCTCAAGGAATTTTCTTTGGACTTCTTTTGCAAGTCTGTGCGAGTTTGTCAGTGCAAGATTACATGAAGTTGTACCAGAACATCCTACGACAGAAGCCATTGTCAGGCCTCCAGGATTTCCAAGGCCGACCTCGACTAATTTAGAATAAAGTTTTGGAAGATCATCATCTTTTACCCATCTATACACAATGTCTTGGATGAATCCGTTTCGTGCTCTGCCTTCCGCAGAAAACTCTCTTGCAAGTTGGGCGATTACTCTGAGTTGGTTTGCGGTAATGTCACCTGATTCCAAAGTAAGGAAGACCGAGCTATACCCATTTTGTTTTTGTTTTTCTGTATTTCCTTTCTTCCATCTTGCAAAGCCATCTGGTACAGATGGAGTTTCAGAACTGATGATTATCTTCTCCAGAGACTCTGGAGTCTTGTCCACATCAAGCTTTACTGTGACAGATTGTGTCGATTTGACAATCGCCCTTTCTTTTAGTATTAGATTTTGAAATTTTGTCCACCCCATTTCATTGACCAGATATCTCATCCTGTTTCTTGCCATGTTTTCTCGATTGCCTAGTCTGTCAAATATTCGAATAACTGCAATAACTGAATAAAGCAGATCATCTTCTTGTGTAAAGTCTTCTAGTTGGTGTCCTACAAATGCTTGTGCACCAAGACCTCCACCCAAAAATACTTTAAAACCAAACAGAGTTTTTCCATCTTTTTCTACCTTTTGTGGAATCAGACCAATATCTGCAATCCTTGCCATTCCGTGTTTTTCACAACAAGTAAAGTTAATCTTGAATTTTCTTGGAAGAGATTGATTAAGTGGATTTCTTATCAGAAATTTTGATACCCCAAGTGCATATGGAGTTGGATCAAAGACCTCATTAGGACACACCCCTGCTAGAGGACTGCACATCACTGTTCTTACTGTGTTTCCACATGCTTCTCTTGATGTCAAACCTACCTCAGCTAGTCCTCGCATGATTTCTGATACATCCTCTAGGATAACCCAGTGCAACTGAAAGTTTTGTCGAGTTGACACGTGCGCGCTTCCAATGGAAAAGGATTCACTTAGCTGTGCGATTCTTTCAAGTTGATCTGGATAAATCTCACCAGCTGGAATTTTTATTCTAACCATGCTATAGTTATCAGTCATCCTACTTCCATAGGCACCATGTTGTAATCGGAATCTCCTAAAATCATCTGAGCTAATAAGACCACGTCGGAAAAGTTTCACGGTCTCTGCAAACTTGTCAGCTTCCTCTAGCTTACCCCAATTGATCTTTGGTTTTGGTAAATTATTGCCTCTAGATTCGCTAAGACTAGTCTTACTCAACGTACAAATGAATTTGTTGGCGGATAGCATATAAATTTTTGAATAGTGGAAATTTAGCTAAACGCAAACAATCAGTTGGCAAATCAAGGATTTTCATCTTTAATTTAGTTTAAGCTAATCGTATCACCTAGAAAAGAGTTAAATGATCACCGGCAAGAAAAAAATCAGATGACAAAGATCATTGTAGCAATAACAGGTGTTGGAAACGTTACAAAAACATTGATCCGAGGATTAGAGTTCTACAAAAATTCAACTGATGGTCTTTGGCACCCAAAGATAGCGGGCTTTACAATTGATGACATAGTTGTAAGCGGAGTTTATGACGTTGATTCTTCAAAGGTTGGAAAAAAGATTACAGAAATAATAGTAGACAAAACAATAAATCCTGATTTATTAGTACAACCAGGAATTTTAGATGATCCAATAAACACTCCAGCTGGACAAAGAAAATCTGTAAAATATGATGAGTTTGTTGAATCTTTAAAAAAGATAAAACCAGATTTCCTTGTAAACTTGATCTCTTCTGGAATGGACAGAAGTAGTGAGAGTTATGCCAAGGCAGCTCTAGAAGTGGGTTGCTCTTTTCTTAATGCAACGGCATCAAAAACCATAACTCCACAACTAAAATCGTCATTTGAATCAAAGGGGTTGATGATTCTTGGAGATGACTTGATGAGCCAGTTTGGTGGTACAGCATTTCATCGCGGAATGATGGAAATGTTGGTTAACCGAGGAATAACAATACGCAAAGCCTATCAACTCGATGTTGGCGGAAACGCAGATACCCAAAACACCATGGCAGAACAGCTCCGAGAGAAAAAACGAAAAATAAAAACAGAATCCATATCAATTGAGGTACCTTATCCCTTTAATTCAACTGCAGGTACAACAGAATACGCCGAACAACTTGGAAATTCCAGGGTAAGCTATTACTGGATTGAGGGGAAAGGTTTTCTGGGCGCTCCATTAGAAATGGATTTGTCACTTAGAACAAACGACAGCTCAAATGGTTGTAATGTTATACTTGATTCTATACGAGCCGCCAAGTTTGCAATTTCTAAAAATGATATTACAAAATCTGACATTATTTCTGCATATGCTTTCAAGAATCCTTTAAAGAAAACAAAGATTAGGGAATCTATCAAAGCATTTGAAGAATCGTTCGTAAACTGAGCAAACTATTAATGTACTTGAGTAAGTATGAATTTTAATGCAGCAGGCTGAATACACAAACGAGGCTCCAAAAATTTTTGCGGATGTCAGAGAAGTGGAAATTACGAGAGCTATCGCAAATGAATTTCACGATGTTCTAATAAATTATGCAGATTCCGATGTAATAATAATCGGAGCAGGTCCAGCAGGCCTTACTGCTGGAAGAGAATTAGCATTGATGGGCTTTAAAACTCTGATAATTGAACAAAACAACTATCTTGGTGGAGGATACTGGCTTGGAGGATACATGATGAACCCTGTAACAGTGAGAGCACCAGCACAAAAGATCTGGGACGAGCTTGGCATTCCATACAAAAAAGTTTCAGAAGGACTATATCTCACACCCGGACCACATGCGGTTTCAAAGCTCATTGCTGCAACTTGTGATGCAGGTGTAAAGTTTCTTAATTTGACAAAGTTTGATGATTTAGTTTTAAAAAATGGCAGAGTTGCAGGCATTGTTGTAAACTGGATGCCAGTTTCTGCATTACCACGTAACATTACTTGTGTGGATCCTGTTGCCTTAGAGTCTAAGATGGTAATCGATGCATCTGGCCATGATTCCGTTGCGGTAAAAAGATTGGTTGACAGAAAGATGGTTGACTGGAAAGGAATGAATCCGATGTGGGTAGACGATGGAGAAAACAGAGTAGTACACAAAACAGGCGAGGTATATCCAGGGCTTGTTGTTGCAGGCATGTCAGTAACCGAAACCTTTGGCATTGCAAGAATGGGACCAACCTACGGCTCGATGCTTCTTTCAGGAAAAAAAGCAGCCGAAGTAACTGCTGCAAAGATAAAAGAACTAAGAAGATAAAACATAAGCGATTCATTAACTGATTGTTGAAAATATCCACAGTTTTTTTGTATGATGAACTCTCTGTACCAGAAATAAAAATTGATAGTCTTGCCAATTTCATAGGTGATACATTTCATGTCAAAGTAGAGATTAGAAAAAATATTTTCAATTATTTCCCATCAAATATAGCACATGAACTTGCCTCATGTAGAATTTTTAACACAAGAGCACCATTTGAAAGACATATCCCTACGAAGGAAGAAATAAGATTTGAAGAAGAATCTTTTGTAAATAGCAAAGATACTAATATCATAATGTATGATGGTTTTGAATTTCATAAAGCCATCACAGGGTTAATCCCAGAAGATGAGACAAGTTCGGATAAATTTCACCTTGTCTGTACCAACAAACTCATATGTACTTTTGATTTTGATGACTATAGATATCATGGAAGAGCAGTCATTTGTTCAAATCCATCCATCATTTCTACTACAGGGATGATTGAGGCGCCTGCAAAACCTCGTGAGTTTTATATTAAATTACTTACAAACATCACACAGGGTTTGAATAAAGAGAGTATAGAAAATCAATTCAGGGGAAGATATCTTGAGTACCATGACGCAAAAATTGGTCAAATCATAAAAGGATATGCCATGCAAGCATTATTTTATTATTTAACTGGAGAATCATTTTGTGAATCCGTTGATTGTAGATTGTTCAATGCACATTGGCAAGCAGATCTTTTACATTCACAAATTGAATCTGGAAAATTGTGCGATAAACATAAACAAATTCTTGAAGAGATCGTTTCAAAATCGTGAATAATTTAAATATGAACTACAAATGAATTGGATTCATGCAAGCCGAGATTAGGTCAGAAATTCCAAAGCCTGCCGAAAAGAAGAGAAGATTTGACGTAATAATAATTGGTTCTGGTCCGGCTGGATACACTGCAGGAATTTACACTTCACGTGCAAAGCGCGATACTTTGATAATTTCAGGAGTACTGCCAGGAGGACAGCTCATGCTTACCACGGAAGTAGAAAATTATCCTGGATTCGAAAAAGGAATTTTTGGGCCTGAGCTCATGTCAATTATGCGAAAGCAAACCGAAAGAATGGGGGCAACAATTGTTGACGATGAAGTAGTTAACGTGGATTTCAAACACCGCCCGTTTAAGGTTCTAACACCATCTGAAGAATACGAGTCTAACGCAGTAATAATTTGTACTGGTGCAAGTCCAAGAAAAATCGGTGCAAAAGGCGAAATAGAATTTGGAGGAAAAGGTGTCTCATATTGTGCCACTTGCGATGGTCCATTTTTTAGAAATCAAGAGATTGTGGTTACAGGAGGCGGTGACACGGCGATGGAAGAAGCTATATTTTTGACAAAATTTGGCAAGAATGTTCATGTAGTTCACAGAAGAGACAAGCTTAGAGCAAGTCAGGTCATGCAGGATCGTGCCTTTGAGAATCCAAAAATTAAATTTCATTGGAACAAGATAATAGAAGAGGTAACAGGAAAAGAAAAAGTAAATCAGTTAATTGTAAGAGATTTGAAAACCAATGAAAAAGAACCATTAGAGGCAGGAGCACTTTTTGTTGCAATAGGCCATGATCCAAACACAAAGTTGTTCAAGGGACAGGTTGACCTTGATGACCAAGGATACATCGTATTAAAAGATCATACAAAAACAAGCGTACAAGGAGTTTTTGCAGCTGGAGATGTTCATGATCACAGGTACAGACAAGCAATTACCGCTGCAGGATTTGGATGTATGGCTGGGATTGATGTTGACAAGTATCTTTCTGAACAAAAGTAACCTACAGATAAACTGCTTTTGATAGATGAGCTGCCTCTTTTAGAGCCTTTTCAAATTGTTCTTCAGTAAAGACATTTTGTTGTGCATAAAGACTTTTGAACTTGCGACCATCGTCTGCAAATATTCCAACCACACAACATTCATCAAGTGATAGTTTTTCCATAGCAGCAAATACGGCACCAGAAGAGGGACCTACCAATAGTTTTTCAGTTTCAAACAATTTTCTAACTGCAGTAAAAGCTTCTTCGTTTGTTATAGTCATCCAGTCATCAACCAAATTCTCGCGTTTTTTAAATAAAACCGGCTTGTCAGATTCGACAAAATTGCGGAGTCCTTGGATAAGGTGGTTTTGTTGAGGTTGAACTGCGATTGTTTTAACTTGAGGATTTTGTTCTTTAAGATATGCTGAGATTCCAGTGATGGTTCCTCCAGTACCCACACCCGTTAGAAAATGAGTAACTTTACCTTCAGTTTGTTTCCAAATTTCTGGTCCCGTTCCAAGGTAATGACCCATAAAATTTGCTTCATTCTCATATTGATTTGGCATGTAGTAAACGTCAGGTCTTGCTGAGGATATAGCTCTAGCAAGGGCAATACTTTGGTCTGTACCAGCACCCACTTTAGGACATAGATCATCGCTTGTTTGAAACATTTTTGCGCCAAGTGAATCTATTATCTTCTTTGTTTCTTCACTCGCCTTTTCAGGAATTACAATCTCAACTTTGTAACCAAGAAGATTAGCTATACCAGTTAAAGCGATTCCAGTATTGCCAGAAGTTGGTTCAATGATTATGCTTTCACCTTTTTTTAACCGGCCTTTTTCCTCCCCATCTTTTATCATCCAATAAGCTGCTCTATCCTTTACAGAACCAAACGGATTGTACGATTCTAATTTAGCGTAATGGTTCATTTTATCAGAAGAAATCGAATTTAGTTTTACAAGTGGTGTGTTGCCGATTTTCTTTATGGTCTGGGCATCATTTACGACTTTGGTTGCCAAAGACTATTTCACCTTTTTAATAGTAAATTCAATGTCTTTATCAGATTTTTTAATTTCCAACAGTTGGTGACCTGTTCTATTAACCCATCTTGAGATGTCTTCTTCAGAGGCTGGATCGTCTGCAATTACTTTCAGTACGTTTCCCACAGTCATTCGTTCAATTTCTATTTTTGTTCTAAACACAGGTTCGGGGCAAAACATTCCACGAACATCGATTACTTTAGCTGCACCTAATTCTGAGATATCAGTTCACCTAAATTTAAAATCAAACAAACAATATTAAAATCTATTCTTACCAGCAAGAGTGTTTTATTAGCGAAGAATCATTGGCAAAATTGCTCTGAGGTTACGCTCATACAAAATGGTGTGATCGTAGTTTTTGAAATTGACTTTGTTGGAAAGTCTTGTAGAAAGATGTACTCCTACTTTATAGATTGAAATCCAAAGAAGACTGTTGGGGTTTGACTCAAACATTTTAATCAAAATTGAACACATCCCAGTGAGGTGCGGATGGTTCTGTTTGAAATATTTTATGATATAGTCCTTTGAATTCGCGATTTTGTATTTTGCATGTTCTAGCATTTCCTTACTTGTAATGTATCCAGTATTTGCAATAGAGATTCTTCCTTTTCTCATAGAATCAAGGATGTCATCAAGTGTGTTTTCTGAGTCAATGTTGTTGGTGCACCTACCTAGTGTTGAAAGTACGTGAGAATCACTTCCTGCCACCTCAACCATGTGATTAATTTTGGAAAAATGTGATGCTCTGATGTTGGAGTATCTATCTACGTTGTTGCTGTTAAAAACTTCAATTAGGTCACATAGGATTGCCTTTTCACGCAATCCATTGCTTAAACCAAAAGGATGTGGAGCGCATGAAATTGCTCCCTGTGATTTTATCTTATCAAGGATTTCATCAACACTCTGACCTGATCTAATTGTTTCAGAAATCCCATATGCAATGATATGTGTCCCTGTATCAGCTGTGATTTCTTCTGAGGGATATACGTGAATGTTTTTTAGTCGTTCATGGTTTTTTTGATACTCTAGAATAGCAGAATAACCATCAAGCGTATTGTGATTTGTTACAAATAGCACATCCAATCCAAGTTTGTGAGCTTGTTCTAGCTGCTCTTCAATGGTTATACCGCAATCATAAGGTGGTTCGGCAATATCAAGGTGGAAATTGGAGAATTGATTGTGACAGTGCAATTCTGCCTTTAAAAGATTCAACGATTATTTGCTTTCTTGTTTAATCATATAATCTTTATTTGTCACCTGAAAAGGTCCGTTGATCTTTTTCTGAGAAGATCCTGGGTGGAACTTCTGGAGGCATTAAACTTGTAGTTTCTAACTATTGCTATTGGGGTCTGCAATGCTTTTCCCATGACAAGTTCGGCAGCAGAACAAATCTCGTCTGCAATGGCAATTGCAGTAACATGTAACGTTTTTCCAAAAGTATCTTTTGTCCCAACATAATCAGCAATTGATGAAATGCCTGCGATCCCTATAGCGCAGTTTGTTTGTCCCTCTCTAAAAGGCCTGCCAAATGTGTCTGAAATTATTACTGCAATATTTTTTTGAATCTTTTTTAGTACATCTTGCTGTAATAGTTTGGCAGACTCATCAGCGTTTTTTGGCAAAATGGTGACATGGCCAGCTTTTACATTACTCTCATCTACTCCAGCATTTGCGCAGACAAGGCCTTGTGGAGTTTCTACAATAATCACACCATTGTTCATTCGTACAATACGTTTTGATTGATCAAGTATAAGCTGAACAATTCTAGGATCCTTTTCGTACTCGTTTGCTATCCCAGTTGCCAAAAGAGAGGGTTGTATTTGAGATAAATTTACAATGCTACCTTCTTGTTTTGATATTATTTTTTGTGTGATTATGAGAATGTCTCCATCTTGGATTTCTGGGTTTGATGGAGAGACCAGTATTAGATCAACTATATCATCGTGTTCTTGTATGTCCTTGTCAATTTGAACCGGAATTATTTGAACTGTCAATTAAGGAATCTGCAATATCACCATTTAAAATAATACCGGATTTATGCTAAGGTTTGTGGTTCTAGCTTGCTGCCGTAGTGTTTGTTGATTAATCCAATAAGCAATGAAAGATCTTTTTCTTCAAGTGTTACGGTTGCCAAGTCTTTAACGATATCCTGAGCTCTAAACGCAACACCAAGTCCGCAAATATCAAAAAGTTTGATGTCATTTGCACCATCAACTACGACTACGATGTTCTCTTTCTTTTCACCCCATTCTTTTATTTTGATAAGAGCAGATTTTGATTTATCTGAATCAACGTGAATCTTGACACCGTCAAGTTTTCCGTCCCTGAAAATTAATTCATTTGAAAAAACATGATCTAAATCCAGTTCATTTTTTAATCTGTCAGTCATGATAGTGAAGCCACCAGAAACTGCCAAAAGCTTCCATCCTGCTGCTTTTAAAGATCTACATGCTTCTTTTGCGCCAATCATTATGGGAAGAGAATCCGCAATTTCTTTACACGTCTCATAACTAATTCCTTTGAGAGTGTTTACACGTGTTCGTAGTCCTTCTTCCCAGTTTATCACACCTTGAATCCCTTTTCGTGTGATCTCCCAGATTTCGTCCTGCTTGTTTATTTTTTCTGCAAGAATGGGAAGATATTCTGCGTCAAGCAAGACTCCTTCCACATCAAAAATTGCTAGCAATTAGTTTCTGTTTTGGAAACACAAATTCTGATAATATTAATCTTGATAGATCAGATCATGCAAAAAACACTAGTAATATATTCTACGATGGTAAAATTCTCGTCATGGGCGAGCTTCCACACAAATTTGAAGTCACTATAAAAACTGGAACAGAGAAACACAAGATTCCAGAAAATGTCAAAGAAGAAATGAAAGCATCAGGATTGATGGATGACAAAGGTAAACTCAAATTAAAAGGCGTGAGCCCAAAGATGTTAAAAAGAATGAAAGAAGAAGCAGTGGAGTGTCCAGTGTTAAAATCAGAAATTGGTTTTATCCAATGTTTTGTATGTCCAAACTTTCAAAGTAGAATAACAGGCAAAGTACTTTGCAAGGGCGACGCACTCTAGAACCAGAAGGCTCATTAGTACATATTTTTAAAATGATGTAATTTGAGTAAGGAAATTGGCATCACGGTTTCAAAAAAGGAAAATTTTAGTGAATGGTACACACAAATTGTAATAAAAGCGGAACTTGCAGACTATGCTCCAGTAAAGGGGTTAATTGTTCTTAGGCCATACGGATATTCAATTTGGGAATCATTGAAATCATCGCTTGACGAAAAGCTCAAGGAAACAGGACATGAGAATGGTTTTCTTCCTGTCTTAATTCCTGAATCATTGCTAAGCAAGGAGGCTGATCATTTTAGTGGTTTTAATCCAGAAGTGTTTTGGGTTACTCGTTCTGGAGATACCGAGATAGGCGATAAGCTCGCACTGCGACCAACATCTGAAACACTTGCCTACTCGATGTATTCAAAGTGGATAAAGAGTTGGAGGGACCTACCGCTAAAGATTAATTTTTGGAATACAGCATTACGTGCGGAAATAAAGGCAACAAAGCCCTTTCTTAGGACTTCCGAGTTTTTGTGGCAGGAAGGGCATACGGTTCACTCCACAAAAGAAGAAGCTGAAGATGAAGTAAAGGTGATTTTGGAAATTTACAAAAAAACTGTAGAAGAAGAACTTGCTATACCTGTAATTACTGGTAAAAAGAGCGAGAAGGAGAAATTTGTAGGTGCAGTCTACACTACCACAATGGAAGCTATAATGCCAGACGGAAAGGCATTACAGATGGGAACGTCACATTTTCTTGGTCAGAATTTTTCAAAGCCTTTTGATGTAAAATTTTTGGATAAAAATAATGTGGAGGTTTTTGCGTGGCAAACATCTTGGGGAGTTTCATGGAGATTAATTGGGGCATTAATAATGGTACATGGAGATGACAAAGGTTTAGTGTTACCCCCACGTGTTGCTCCAATTCAGGTTGTGATTGTTCCAATTTATTATTCAGATCCAGACAAAGAAAACGTGCTGAAAAAGACTCGAGAGATAGAACAAGCCTTGAAGAAAAATAAGATTCGAGTTCATGTCGATGCAAGAGACGAATGGACTCCAGGTTACAAGTTTCATGATTGGGAGATGAAAGGAGTTCCACTCAGAATTGAAATTGGTCCAAAGGACATTGCAAAAGGCAAGATGGTCCTAGTACGGCGCGACATGCAGAAAAAATCTGATTTAGAGTTTTCAAATACTGAGAGCGGTGTAGAATCCATGTTAAAAGAAATACAGCAGAGTCTTTTTGAGAAAGCAAAATCGCTTCTCAAAGAGAGAACCAAACAAGTTTCAGATTATGACAAATTCAAGTCAGAGATTGAAAACGGAATGTTTTTAGAGACATCATGGTGTGGAGACCAGAAATGTGAAGAAAAAATAAAGGAATTGACAGGAGCTGACATACGAGTCATTCCTTTTAACAACAGTAAAACAGATACGCCTTGTGTAAACTGTAAAAAACCTGGAAAAGAAAACGTAATTTTTGCGCGCGGGTATTAAACGGAATACCGATTAAATAAGGCGGAATCAGTGGGTGACTGTGGATTTAAGTGCAGTTTTTCCAGTAGATCCCGAAGTTGGTTATCTTGGTCTTGCACTTGTAAGTTTTTTTGGTTCACTGATTCCATTTGTTCCCTTTCCTTCGTTTCTATTACTTGCAGCGATGTCAATTGGAAACCAGTTTGATCCACATGCTCTGGCTTTGATCAGTGCTGTTATGGCAACTGCATCAAAACAGGTAATTTTCTATATTAGTTATGGAGGAAGAAAAATAATTACTGAGAAAACTCGCAAGAGAATAAAACCATTTGAACGATTAGTAAAACGCTATGGTGCGGCAGCTGCATTTGTAGCCGCTGCAACTCCAATCCCTGATGACTTGATCTACATACCATTAGGACTAGCAAGATACAATCCGTTAAGATTTTTCATTTCTACACTTGCTGGGAAAATCGTCTTGGGATACGTCATAGTTTATTTCTCTAGAGGTTTTGGTGTGTCGTTTATAGAACCTATAGTTGGAAAGGTACAAGATATGAACGAGATCTACCTTGGTATGGTAATTTTTATCGGCATCACCATAGGAATCATAGTTTTGATGCTACGACTTAATTGGGAAAAAATACTTGGCAAAGTTGCTCCATGGACAGTGGGCCCAGAAAAGGACGAAAATAACAACTAATTCTGTATAGTAAAATTCCAGAGACGGTTTGTTGCTTTTTTAATTCCTATACGTGGTCTTTTAATAATTTCAGAATCCTTGATTTTTATTCCATCAATAATAAAAAGACTCGATTGCTTGGCCAGATCCGCGCCATATTGTTTTTTTGAAATTTGTAGAGCTTGAGTTAATTTTGCAGGACCGTTTGTTAGATTCGAAAATTTTTTTGTTTTTCTTTGCCGTACCATAAAATTAACTCCTTCTTTTGGATCTAAAGCACGAATCAAGACAGCTCCAGCTTCGTAATTGTCACCCCGTGCAACTGCATTCATGCAATAATGCATCCCATATGTAAAGTAGACATAAGCCATTCCAACAGAACCAAACATCGCTTTGTTTCGTTCCGTAAGTCCGCCAAAAGCATGGCTCGCTGGATCATCTTTGTATCTATATGCTTCGGTTTCAGTTATGACCCCAGAGATTATTTTGTTTCCGATTTTTCGAATAAGTATCTTTCCTAAAAGATCTCTTGCAACATCTACTGTATCTCTTGCATAAAATGAATGTGAGATTATTTTCATTTAATATCAGCAAGGTTTTTGCCTTTTTTTAACCTATCAAGTGTTTCAACAAGTGTTTTCATATCAGCTAGTAAAACCGATTTTAGCTCCTGATTGTAAATTGTTGCAGCTGGATGTATGGTGAGAAAATATCGCTGTCCGTCTTTTTCTATTACTTTTCCCCTATTTTTTGTAATTGAATTACCACCTAAGATAGAACCAAACGCAGTGTTTCCCATTATACAGATTATTTTTGGTTTTATTATCTCAAGTTCTTTTAAAAGATATGGCTGGCATGATTCTTTTTCTTCTTGTAATGGAACTCGATTGTTTGGGGGTCTGCACTTTACTACGTTTGTAATGTAGACATTGTCTCGTGAGAGGCCAACTGAACTCAAAACTTCAGATAAAATATTTCCAGCTGAGCCTACAAAGGGCTCACCCTTGAGATCCTCATTTCTTCCAGGCGCCTCACCAATAAACAAAATTTCTGCTTTTGGATTGCCCTTTCCTGGTACAGCATTTGTCCTGGTCGTTGAAAGGTTACACTTGATGCATGAAATTACTTGGGTTCGTATCGAATCAATTTCTGACATTATGCCCCTACACTTTTTACAGTAGCAATTCCGCGAATGTGTGGACCACCATTTCCCATCCTCATAATCTGCATAGGATCTCCTTTACCACAATTAGTAATCGGGCGTATGGTGAAATCCTTTCCACAAGCATCAATTGAATTGAAAAAATCTGGAGCAGTTCCCATCACTATCACGTCGCGTAATAATTCTTTTGGTTCACCATTTTCAATTTTTTGTGCAAACTGACAGGAGATACTCCAGTTGTAGCGCATCATGTCAATCGATGGTACCTTCATGTTTGAGATCAGATATCCATTTTTTACTTCTCCAATCATTTCTTGGGGATCCCAATCACCTTCTTTTATGCAGGTGCATGCCATTCTTATCAATGGCATAAACTCGTATCCTGAAGCGCGCATGCCAGAATTTGGCTCCGTGTTAAAAATAGAAGCTGTCTCCCTGCTTTGCATGTGGCTTGTTAGGATTCCATTTTCTATAAGCGATTTTCTTTTTGCTAGAACTCCTTCGTCGTCATACTTGTAACAACCAAGATTGCCTAGTATTGTAGGATCATCTATTACGTTTAATTGGTTTGATCCGATCTTTTCTCCAAGTTTTCCTGCCCACCATGCCCCTCCAGCCCAAGCCATCTCCTTTCCCAAAACCCTGTCTGCTTCAGAAGGATGACCTAGTATTTCATGAGCCAGAAGGGCTACAAAATCAGGATTCATAACTACTGTTGCCTTGTCTTCTTTTGCAGTATGAGCATCAAGAAGTTCAGATGCTTTTTGAGAAACAAACTCTGCAGTGTTTCTGATATCGTGTTCTCCAAGAATCATTTCTGTTCCACCTCTCCCGCCTTCTGAAGAGTTGACAGATTCTGTAAGACCAGACTCGTGTGCTGTTGCAGTAAGGTGTGCGATGGTATCTACAAAGGTATGGGTTATTTTTGCACCTTCACTATTTACAAAATACTTGGAAAAATTTTCGTATCCAATTGATATCGAGGATTCGTTTATTCGTTTTTTACTTCTTATGATGTTGTCACACTCAAAACCAAGCTTTGCTAGGTCCTCAATTTCCGGTTGCTTTGATACATTGAAATTTATCTTGTCAACGAAAGAACGAGTTTCTGCGAGTTTTATTTTTTGTTTTTTCTTCGAGGAATAATGCAGTGCACTTTTTACCGCGTCAAGTGTTGCGTTTTTTATCTGGTCTATTGAATTTGGATTTGAAATAGAGTAAAATCCCCAAGCTCCCCCTGCAAGAACTCTTATTCCCATACCCAGTTCGCTTGTAGCTGCAAAGTGCTCAATTTCTCCATTTTCCAAAAGAAATCCCTTTTGTTCCACCGATTCTGCCCTAACATCACAATATTGAGATCCATTTTGTAATGCAAACTCTATAGCTTTTTCAGCATAATCTTCTAAATCCAATGACTGGTTCGGCTGATTCCAACTATTTTTTGTTTGTGCTTAATTACAGATCATTTGGCTGAAAAATAGGTTAGAGACTAAGGTCCAGTCGAAGAAAGAATGAAAAGATGAAGGTATTTATCAAGACATTTCAAATGAACAAACCTTACAGGTTTAGACAAATTTGTTACTTTACTCCCAATCCAGACTTCATATCGAATTAGAGGTATGAATAAAAAGCGTATGGGAGCCTCCTAGATTATGGAAAAAATTGTTGTTGATACTAGCATCATAATAGACGGCGAGATTGGAAAGTTGGTAGATTCAGGTGGGCTTGAAAACTGTGAGATAATCATTCCTGTTGCAGTACTTGATGAGCTTCAGTCACAAGCCTCACAAGGCAAGGAATATGGTTTTGTTGGTCTTGAAGAAATAAAAAAAATACGCCAGCTTTCTGAAAAACACAATGTTGTCCTCAGGTTTGAAGGTGAAAGGCCAAGTATGGATGACATCAGACTTGCAAAACATGGCAGAATAGATGCAATAATAAAAGACATTGCAAAGAAAAATAATGCTACTTTTTACACCGCTGATTATGTCCAATCTCTTGTTGCACAAGCAGAAGGAGTAAATACAAATTATTCAAGACCAGATGTAAAAACAACAAATCTGGAGTTTGAGAAATTTTTTGATTCTCAAACAATGAGTGTACATCTAAAAGAAGGAATAAAACCAATGGCAAAGCGTGGCAAGCCAGGTGCATTTACTCTTTTAGATTTGGAAGACAAAATTCTAACAAAAGACTATCTTCAATTTATTACAACTGAAATCTTGGAAGCATCAAGAATTAATCAAGCAGGAATTGTTGAAATATCAAAACCCGGTGCACTAGTTGTTCAATACAAAGATTTTCGAATTGCAATAACCCATCCACCATTTTCAGACAATTATGAAACCACCATAGTTCATCCTACTGTTAGGTTATCATTAAATCAATACAAGATTTCAGAAAAGCTGATGACAAGACTCTCAGAAAAAGCAGAAGGCGTTTTGGTATCGGGCCCACCAGGATCTGGAAAAAGTACCTTTGCTTCCAGTCTGGCAGATTTTTATTCTCAGAAAGGAAAGATAGTGAAGACATTAGAGTCTCCACGAGACTTGCAAGTTGGGGATAAAGTAACCCAATATGCTACTCTTGATGGAAGCTTTGAGAATTCTGCAGACATTTTGCTCCTTGTAAGACCAGATTACACCATATTTGATGAAGTAAGACGATTCCCAGACTTTCGAGTCTTTGCGGATTTGAGATTGGCAGGAGTTGGAATGGTCGGGGTTGTTCATGCAAATGCACCACTTGATGCCATTCAGAGATTCATTGGCAAGGTAGAGCTCGGAATGATTCCGCACATTTTAGATACTGTTATTTTTATTAAAAATGGAGACGTTGCCGAAGTGTATGAGTTGGAATTCAAGGTCAAGGTTCCAACCGGAATGACTGAACAAGACCTTGCAAGACCAGTTATCGAAGTTCGCAACTTTGAGAATAGAAACTTGGAGTATGAGATCTACACTTATGGGGAAGAAAACATTGTCATTCCAATATCAAAAGAGGCTAAAAGTGGAGGCATAGAACGACTTGCTGAGGCCAAGATAAGAGAAACAATACGCAGATTTGATCCAGAGGCTGAAATTGAGATTTTGTCAAATAACAGTATTCAGGTCAGAGTAGACAAGGAAGTCATGCCATCAATCATAGGTCGTGGTGGCGCTACGATAAATGAGCTTGAAAAATCTCTTGGTGTGCATATTGATGTAGAGCCAAAGGTTCACACACTTGGAAGTGAAATTGATTTTGAGCTTTCTGAGGCTGGCAACAACATTGTCCTCGAAGTTGATGATAGAAAAATTGGAATGTCTGCCGACATCTATGTAAAAGATCAATATTTGCTTTCTGCACATGTTGGCAAAAAAGGTAAGATAAAAATATCAAGGAGATCAGAATCAGGAAAAAAAATCATAAACGCAGTGATGGCAAAACAAGACATCAAAATAATTTTACATGACTAGTCATTCAAAACTCTTCATGACTTTGGGATTTGCTTTTAGATATGTAATGAATTTTCTCAATTGTTTTATGGTTTTTGGATTTAGGTGATGCTCTATTCCTTCGGCATCCTCGTTTGCAACTGCATTTTCTATTCCAAGCATTTTCAAAAACTCTAACAAGATTTCGTGTTTTTGTCTTATACCATACGCAATCGAGTTTCCTTTTGGTGTAAGGTTGATTCCTCGGTATTTTTCATATTCAATGTATCCGTTTTCGTCTAGTCTTTTGAGCATCTTTGTAACACTTGGAGCGCTTACATTCATGTATCTTGAGATATCAAGCGTGTTTGCGTAGCCTTTTAGCTCTACCAACTCTGAAATCACTTCAAGATAGTCCTCTATTCTTGTGTTGGTGTCACCTTTTCCAAACTTGTGAGCGGCCTTTATGGATTCCAATCGCTCGGCACGCTTTTCTTTCATATCTCTAATCGGAATATACCAAGAATGATATAATTCCATCTCTTTGTGTAGAAAATCTTTACCCCATTGTGATTGATCTTTAGCATGGAATCTTAACTATCAAACTAGAAATCAGAGTCAATGGAAGAGAATTATAAAAAGTCTATTCATAGAATTAAAAAATTAAGAGAATCCGTCAAACGAAGAACCGATGTTTATTCCGGGCTTGCAAGCATTGGTGACAAGGAAACTGCCAGATCAATGAGGGCATTACAAAAAGCACCGTCACCTGGAAAAAAACTGCAAAAAATAGGATTAGGTCTACTTTTAGCTCCAGAACCAGTAACTACACCAATAGGCTGTGCATTAATTGTTACTGGAAAAATCCTTGAAAAAAAATACAACAGTTCAACAATTGCGGACATTGGAAATGAAACGACAAACACCATTGATTCAATTAAAGATATTAAAGACACCATAAACTAGCCCGTTGGTTTTTAACTAGAACTTTTTTTCTTTACTTTATGGCATCCAGAAATCAGGTTCTAATTCCATTTGTAATAGCAGCTGTCATCATAGGGATAGTAGGAGTCCTAACAATACCAAGTGATACAAAACTTGAGACTGTAAATTTTCCAAAAGGAACAATTAAGGTTGATGATGTTGTTTTACAAGTGGAGATAGCTAATACCGATGCGGCAAGAACAAGAGGTTTGATGTTTCAAAAAGAATTGCCTTTTGACAAAGGGATGATCTTTGTTTTTGACAACGAACAAGTTGTCTCTATGTGGATGCTAAACATGCAATTTCCACTAGATTTGATCTGGTTTGATAGCAAAGGCGATGTGGTACACATAGTAAAAAATGCCGAGCCATGCAAGTCTGCACTCGAAACCGCTTCGTGTACTTTTCAAAACGGAGAAAATAAACAAGCAAAGTATGTTTTGGAAGTGACAGCTGGCTTTGTTGATAAGTTTAACATAACTGAAAAATCTAAGCTCCAGATTATCTCTATTTGATGTTTTTTGAAAGTGAAAGTTTTAGTTCTTCAAATGCAGCTTGAACCTCGTTTACCGCAGCTTCATTTTCAAGCGTACTAATGTCCCCAATCTCCTCACCATTTGCAATAGATTTTAGTAATCTTCTCATTATCTTTCCGCTACGAGTCTTTGGAAGTTTTGATACAAAATATAGATTATCAGGGGTAGCTATCGGACCTATTACTTTTCTAATGTAATTTATTAAATCATTTTTAAGATATTCTGTGGGTGTAAAACCTTCCCTCAAAACTAGAAACGCAATTATGGATTCACCTTTTACTTCATGTGGAATTCCACAAACCGCAGCCTCTGCAACAGAGTTGTGCGAAACAAAACCACTTTCTAATTCTGCAGTTCCCAATCTATGACCCGCAATTTTTAAAACATCATCGGCCCTTCCAAGCAACCAAAAATAGCCATCCTTGTCTTTAATCGCATAATCTCCAGGATAGTACATGTTTTTGTATTTTGACCAGTAAACGGATTTGTATTTTTCATCGTCACCCCAAAGAGTCAAAAGCATTCCGGGCCAAGGATTTCTAATAACAAGATATCCTTTAACATCGGCATGAACTTCATTTCCAGATTCATCAACGACAGCTGCGTCTACACCAGGAATTGGCCTTGTTGCAGAACCTGGCTTTAGTGGAATAGTTTCAAGACCTGGCAAAGGAGATATGATTGCACCTCCAGTTTCTGTCTGCCACCATGTGTCAATAATAGGACATTTTTCTTTTCCAATGATTTTGAAATACCACTTCCAAACCTCTGGATTTATTGGTTCACCAACAGTTCCAAGAATGCGAAGTGAGGAAAGATCATAAGAGTTTGGAGGTTCGTCACCAAATTTCATGAACATGCGAAGTGCTGTTGGCGTCGTATAAAATGATGTAACTTTGTATCGTTGTATGATTTCCCATATTCTCTCTGGAGTAGGATAATCTGGAGCCCCTTCATACATGACTTGGGTTGCACCATGCAATAATGGTCCATACGCTACATAGCTGTGTCCTGTAACCCAACCAATGTCTGCAGTACAAAAATAAACATCAGAATCTTTAATGTCAAAGATCCACCTGAATGTGGAATGCAAGTGTGTAAGATATCCGCCAGTCCCATGAAGTACTCCTTTTGGTTTTCCTGTTGTTCCAGAGGTGTATAAAATGTAAAGAGGATGCGTGCTTTCTAATTTTTCCGGATCACAGTGCTCTTGGGCAGACATCATAAGATCATTCCATTTTTTGTCTTTTGGATTTATTGTGATTGGAATCATTGCACGTTCAAGAATTATGACATGTTGTACAAAATCAAAACCAAGAATTGCTTCATCAATTACCTCTTTTAGCTTTACAACACTTCCTCTTCGAAATCCACCATCAGCTGTGATTATTATTTTTGAATTAGAGTCCTCGATTCTGTCACGTAACGATTTTGCACTAAATCCAGAAAAGACAACAGTGTGAGTCGCGCCAATTCTCGCACACGCATGCATGGCTATGATCAACTCTGGAACCATTGGAAGATAGATTGTAACTCTGTCTCCTTTTGATACACCAAGTGATTTTAGAACATTTGAAAATTTGTTTACCTGAACCCATAAATCATGATAGGTGAGAACGCGTCTTTCCTCATTTTCTCCTTCCCATAGGATGGCAGGCTTTGTGGCTTTGCTGTTTTGATGAATGTCTAAAGCATTGTAAGATGCGTTGATTTTTCCCCCGACAAACCATTTTGCAAACGGAGCATCCCACTGCAATGTACTTTCCCAATCTTGAAACCAGTGCAATTGTTTTGCCTGATCTGCCCAAAATGAGACAAAGTCAGATCGCGCTTTTTTTCTTGTCTCCAAATCGTTGTTTCCAAGTCCGATGAGATGTTCAGAACTCATGATAAGGGATGATCTTTTCCTACAAAAAAATGATTTGCTAAAAAAGGAGGCTAGGAGCGAACCTGTTATATCCTATTCAGTGACTACTGGGATGATATCCTACTAAGCCAATCTGAATCTTGAGAATCTTCTGCACCATCAGCTCCAATGGCAACTGGTCTTTGTGCCGGTGCTTGGGGAGCGTTACCAACAATGGGACCAGAAACTGGTGCTGCTGCAACTTGGGCTGGCTGCGGAACTGTATTTACTTTACCCAAATACGAAATGGCGGCTGTATGAAGTTCTTGTTTGGGGCCTTGTGTCCGCTCCACACTTTCCACGGAAAGATCTGTGATTCTTTTTTGAATGCTTGCTATCTCTGCCTTTTCGTGTTCAATGTGTTCGATTATTTCTACAGTCTGGGTTTTAACAGATTCATACTTTGCATCTGATATCTCGTTGCTCTTGAACTGCAACTTTGCATCAAATACAAGCATTCTAATCGATTGGAATTGGCTATCCAATTCTTTGATTCTTTGCTCCAGTTTTTCTTTGATTTGTTTTTCTGTTTCTTCCAGAGTAAGCAGCTTCATCTTGTATTTTTCGTGGATGAGCTCTGCATCCTCCTTCATGTCATCATTTTCAGATACGATATCCATCAGGGCATGTAGACGACGTAATGTTAGACCCTTTTCTCGCAACAATCGCTGTGCTTCTAATCTCCATCTTGGAATGTAGATCACGTAAGCACCTTGAACGACAAGTTGCTCAAATGGCAGCTGTTTGAGTCCTTCAGAACCACAATCCACACCGACCGTTTGTACAGAACCGTCAATGTCTGTTATGGTGCCGACGACTTTGCCAATAAAAGTGCCGTACATGTCTTTTACTTGCTTGCCGATAAACTCGATCTCTTCTTTGCTCATTGCAGTACAGGTTTTGGAGTTTATATAACCAACAAAGTGTGAACAAGGTTTTGAATTTTGGTAAGATCATTTTAGCTAAGCAAAAGATGGAAACCCTCATCAAATTTCGCAATTTTAAAATCATGTCAGGGCAATGGTTTATTTTATGATATCAAAAGAGGGACTGGACCAAATTTTGCACTTTGTGTCCAAAAGATGGATTGACATGAGCCGCGATCCAAACCACAAAGCGTTTCAAACTTTGCCCACGGAATTTTGGATGAACTCCATGGGCGGATCGGCTGGAAGTGGTAGGTGGATAACGATGCTTTTGTATACAGAAGATCAGGCCGAAGCTGAATCATTTAAAGAAGTTTTGTTGCGATGGCAATCAAAACACAACACATCAAAACATGATGATTCGCAGAATTTGATCCAGATAGGCAAAAAGTAATTTATAATTGGAAATCTTTCCGATCGTAATGTCGGAGTTTTCTAATTCTGAAAAAGAAATTTTGTCTAGGCACTTTTCAAATGTAGATGATTCTGTGTTTGCCATTATTACACCAAGACAAGTAGATCGCGGAGCTTTGATGTCAAGGTATTCAAGATCTGATAAAAATATGAGAAAAATTTTTCTCGACGAGTTCTTGCAAAACGAAAACCGCGGAGAAGAGTTTTACAACAGGGTGTTATTAGAATACGGTGATGACTCAGTAGCAGAGCTTGGTGAAGCACAAATAGCAATTGAAGGACTATCAAACATCGCTGTAAAGAAAATTGAAGATAGGAGAATTGGTTTATCATATCTTGAAAAATCTTCACGATATGTTGCATGGGACAAAAAAATAAACGGAGAATACAAATTTTTCAAAGAACCTGAAATTATGAGATCCAAGTTTGCAGATACATATTTGGAATCGTGCAATCTTGATTTTGATGTTTATTCAAAAAACATTCCTGCGATGATATCATACATCCAAGAAAGAGAGCCAATTGAGAAACAAAAGTTTAGGGATTCTGCTGGTGAAGAGATGCTGTTTACAAAAATTCGTGAGGAAGCAGACATCAACTCTGCTACAAGAATATACAATTCCACAATAAAGGCAAAGGCACTGGATTCATTACGAGGTCTTTTACCTGCCTCTACTCTCACAAACGTAGGGATAACAGGAAACGGTCGGGCTTTTGAATATCTTTTAACCATACTATATGGCTCAAAGCTTGAGGAGGAGCGCAGCTTAGCAGTAAAAATACACCGTGAGCTTGACGTGGTCATCAAATCGTTCGTGAGAAGGTCTGATGACAAGTATGGTAGGCGTTTACAGGAATATCATAATAATCTAAAAAGGACTTCAAGTAATTTGGTACGAAAGTATATTAAAAATAAAAAAATGGCTAAAACTCCTGTTGAATTAGTAGAGTCGGAACCAGAAAAAAAATCAGAGGAAAAGATAATTTCTGCAATTCTATATGAAAATTCTCAAGGAGTTTCATACAAAACTATTCTTTTGGATGTAAGAAAGATGTCTCCTATTGCAAGAAAAAAAATAATCAAAACTTTTGTGAATCTGCGCCAGAACAGAAGACATAGACCTCCAAGAGCATTTGAAATGACTGAATACACTTTTGATCTTTTAACAAACTTTGGAATGTTTCGTGATTTTCATAGACATCGTGTATTAACTTTGGAGCGACAGCTGCTCACAACAAATCATGGATTTAGTGTACCTCCTGAAGTCTCTGCACTTGGAATTGAAAAAGACTTTGCTGATTGTATGTATAAATCAAAACAAGTCTTTGACATGATGGCAACAGAGATTCCAGAGCAAGCACAATATGTTGTAAACTTTGCATACAACTATCCGTTTTTTATGCGACTGAATCTTAGGGAAGCAACACATTTGATTGAGCTAAGAACAGTCCCACAGGGACATCCTGACTATAGAAAGGTAGGTCAGACTATGTTTAGGCAAATAAAAAAGGTTCATCCAGTGTTAAGTCAGGTAATCAAGTTTGTAGATTTAAAAGAATACAAGCTTGAAAGACTTGAATCCGAAAAAAGAATTGAAGAAAAACGAAAGAAATTGTAGTTGATAAAATTCAAAAGTTCATCAAATAAACAATTTAGAATTTCATCAAATTATTGAATGATTCTTTTTTCATACATGTACTCTAGAGCATTAACAAACTCTGTATAGCTTATTTTCCCGTCAAGTAACCACTTTGCTACTGTGTGTTTATACCACGATGGAATCACTATTTCGAAATGATTGTCTTGGTCAACATTTTCCCCAGGCTGTTGACTGGAAATAATTCCTAAGAGCATTAAAAGTTCAAAATCAGAAATCGATTCTTGGTTGTATCCAGCCCATTTTTCAATGTCAAGTCTAGGACCGGCTGAGACCAACCCTCTGATAATACCACCAGAACCATTTTGTCCACTAAGGTTTTGATTTTCTGTAGAATTTTGTGCGTCAGGCAATGTTGTGGGTGGTAATGAGGTATCTAATTCCTTTACCTCCAGTGCGTCAAAATACAAAACTTGGTTCGCATTTCTGCTCAGGTCCCATGTCCTGAACAATATACTCGATTTTTCTAAAGTTTTAGCAAATGTCAAATCAAACCTTAACACAAAATTATTAGTGTCCTTCGTTAGAAGGGCAAAGCTGACATCTGAAAATAGTTTGTGAGGATCACTTACTTCGAATGGTTTACCCTTTTCAAATCGGATGTATGTATCGCTTTCAGATATCTCAGATTCGGAGGTCCTGTTACCTATGTACAATGACGCATGTGCTATATTGTTGATTCCTTGGTCGTCATTGATTTCAAACTTGAGATTAATTTTCTCGCCTATGTTAATTGGTCTACCTGATGATAGGTTATTGAGATCATTATTTTCACCGATAATCACACCTAATCCAGATTTTGAATCGCCCAATGATGTAATGATTGATGAACCTATTGATGGAGCATTATGATCTCCTCCACCCCCTCCTCCTCCAGTTGGAACATTTTCTTGGTGTAAAGTTGCAATGTCGTTAATGGAAAGATTGTCAGCGGTGAATAGACTCTGTTTTAGTATAACAGATTCAGATAGGATTGGAGTGTCATTGGTATTCGTACCCTGAATCAGGGAGACGGTTGCAGAATCAGATATGGTCGGAGTCTCATTGGTAGTTAGACCCTGAATCGAGGCGACTGTTGCAGAGTCGGAAGGAGACAGGATGTCGTTAGTGAATAGAATTTGTGCCAATGTTACAGATTCAGATAAAGTGGGAGTATCATTGGCAGTCAGACCCTGGATTAAGGAGACTGTTGCAGAGTCGGAAATGGATGGAGTGTCATCAGAGAATAGGCGCTGTTTTAATGTTACAGATTCAGAAAGTGTTGGAGTGTCACTGGGGGATAGATTTTGCTTTAATGTTACAGATTCAGAAAGAGTGGGAGTATCATCAGCAGATATGTTGTGAGTCAAAGAAACTGTTGCGGAGTCGGAAATGGATGGAGTGTCATCAGAGAATAGGCGCTGTTTTAATGTTACAGATTCAGAAAGTGTTGGAGTGTCACTGGGGGATAGATTTTGCTTTAATGTTACAGATTCAGAAAGAGTCGGAGTGTCACTGGGGGATAGATTTTCTTGAACGCTGAATGCCAGTAATTTACTTTCACCATCAAATCCAGTTGCGCTTGCCTGTGCTCTTGATTCATAACTTAGCGATGCTCCACCAGCACTGCCGTACCAAATTAATGTATGTCTTATTCCTTCCCCTGCATTTCCGGAGGCCGCTTGTTCCGTTATCGCCATTTGATTTCCGGATTTTGCAACACCATTTTCTCTTATTTCGTGTCCTGATGTTATGATCAAGTTTTCTGTTCCAGAATCAGTGTCATCAAATTGACTTGCGGATATAACCACAATTTTCTCATTATTAGAAAATGATGAGGCAAGACTAGTAAGTTGTGTTGCTGAAGCGGCTACAGAAACGCTACCACCATCTGTAAAGTATCCTTCCCCACCTCCTGCTTTTAGGGCAAGAATTTTTGCTTCTGCCCCTGCGACTCCACCACCAGCAGGTTCACGTATTGCAATTTTATATGATGTGTTCGCACTTCCAGCAGGAATTACAGAAATTAGCGTTATTGCTGAGCCGTCACTAACTGCACCATTTGCCCCCCTGATTTCAAATTGATTTTCTGCCAACATCGTATCTGCACCATTTCTTAATTCTATGTCACCTGCTGCAATTGTTGAAGAACCATCGAAATCAATCTGAACTTGTGCTATTATGATGTGATTGTTTGTTGTTAAGTCTGTTGTTAAAGTGGCAATGGTTACAAAAGAACCTGCTGTTGTGCCGACATTTCCACTGTCAGTGAATGAACTTTCCAATCCCTGAATTGCCAGAATTTTTGATTCCGCATTTCCTGCAGTTGCAGCTAAACAAGATTCAATTGTGTAGGTTGGATTTGCCCCAGCTGTTGCATCTTCAAACAAGTATGTATAATGATTGCCATCATTTGATGCCCCAATAAAAAAAGGGTATTGGAGCTGAGAACGAACTGTTCCTCCCCTATACAAACCGCTTGATACATCTACTTGTTCTGTATTACTATCAGATGATACATAGTCTGTTGTCGCTATTATGATGTTAGGCGTTGAACTAGAAGCGGCTGCTAGACTCGTATTTAATGTAGCAACAGTTGACCTTGAAGCGCAGTCTATTGATAATCCTGTAAGTTGACCTCCATCTACAAATTGTGCTGTAATAGCATAAACAGATTGGGAACAAAAAGAAAACAAAATTAAAAGAGAAAAAAATGCGTAAAAAACTTTGGATGATTTTAATTTTTTTGTTACAAATAATGAATGCTTTAAAGAAAGGTTCGAGAGGGAATTATCGCGAGGATGTTGTAGCGTGACATCAAGATTTTGAGGTTCATTCAGAGAGCGATTCAGGTATTTTTTTAAATTAAATTTTGATAAAGTCAGGATTTTATTTTTTAGGTAAAATTGAATAGATTCGTGTACTAGTAACACAAGGAAAATTCCTGCAGACAGGACTACGCTAATCTCATGTGGCGTATTCCATGGATCTTCGTATTTTATGAAAAGAACGTTAGTTAAACTATCGACGTCATTGTGATAGGACGATACTCCTGATGTGAGAATGTAATGTTTGGTATTATTGGAATCAAAATAATAACTATTTGTAAAAGGTAAAGAATTCCAAGTGCTGAAAAAAAGTAGGAACCCTAGTAAAAGTGGTACTTCCCATTTCATTAGTTTGATCTGTTTTACTCAATATAAAAATCTGAAGTTCTAACCTTGTGTGGATCGAACGGTAAAAAATAAAATCAAAACAATCCGATTGAAACAGATTTCTTGCCAATCTAGGAGAAGATCCTTCAGTTTACTACAGATTTGTTGAATTTATTTTTCCAAACAATAAGTAATATAAACAAAAGAAGGATCCTGTTTATTCAAGTGAATCTCAAAGGAATCCTTGTCGTAGGGTTCATAGTTGGAATAATTGCGCTAGTTGTAATTATACCAAATAATACAGAAAGTCCGCCCCCAGGTTTAAGAGACAAACCTGCTTTGAATGACAGTGTCTTTTTGAAGTCGAAGTTGCAACTCAATGAGACGCCAAGCCTAGAAGATAGATCTGCAGTTGAAAAACAGTCAGAAAGCGATTATTATATCGACGAGAACGGAACTAAACACCACATTATCAAAGCTAATGATAATGTGAAAACGTCAGATTAGTCAACGAAGATAAAAATTATTAATAAGATTTTTATATCAACAGACAAACCGACAGTATTATGCTAAAATATCTAGGATTTGGCTTAATTTTTCTCGCTGTTTTGATGGTCGTACCAGTAGCAACTACTAGTCAATCTGACTTACCAAAAATGTATGGGATTGCCACAGTGGTTTTGAAGGATGCTACAGGAAACATTCTCTTTGAAAATGTAATTCACAATCAAGTTGTCGATGCCGGGACGACATACATGTTGGATCAAACATTTGCCGATTCAGGAAGTGATGTAGCTGACCCAAATCAAGTTGACACAATATGTGTAACAAACGCAGCGGCACCAGCAGGAGCTACTGATGACACTGCAACTGCGGCAACTTTTAACACGGAAAACACTCTAACCAGCAACAACTGCAAAGGAAACATTACATTTACAACAGCAGCTACCACTGCAGGTTCAGGGACACAGACTTTTTCAGCTGGTACTCACTTTCCGGCCGGCACCGTAGTAGGTGGGATTGGCATTTGCGGCAACGGAGGAAATGGTGCAGGTCCTTTCGCGGACTGTGATACAACTGTCGGACAGGCACCTCTTCTAGCAGTAGTAGACACGACAAACGTCACTGTCAACTCAGGCGAATCAGTCGATATAACATATACTCTGACCTTAGACTAGATTTTTGTAATACACAGTATTACACCAATCAGAGAAAAAATGAATAAGAAGCAAGAAAAAATTTTTGTTATAGTAGCTGCCTGTGTAGTAATTACAGTTTTTGTTTTTGCTCCTTGGTCAAACAGTTATTTTGGCTTGCTAGTTGACACATTCACTGGACCGAACTGGGATGAATTGAGTCCGCACGACATTGTCAAAAATGTAATTCCTATAGTTTTGATAGATAAGACAGATAACACCTGCAAAATGTCTGCAGAGAATCTAGATAATGTAATTGGACATCAATATTTTGTGCGTGGCAAAGAGTTTGCCCAGGCGATAAACTATGATATAAATAATAAAACTGTTGTTCTTCCTTGTGAAATGATTAAGGATACTAAATCAAGATTGCATGTTTGGTTCATAAAAGAAGAAGTGCCACGCGATGGAGGAAAATACAAGTATTTTGTTACTCCATGGAATGATACTTCACCATAGGTTGATCACAAACAAGGTAACTTTAGGCAAACCTTAAGTGATTCTGCATACCAGTGAATCAGAAAATTAATTCATCCACTGCTCAAGGGTATGACTTTTTCTTTCTTTGGCCTTTTTTAACCTGTTCAGTGAAGTTTCAACCCTGTCTAGGGAAAAACTTCTCTCAGATGAAAGATAACTTGTGATTCCTTGAAAATTTATTTCCCCAAATTTTATCTCTGAAACATGGGCAACTTTTGGCTCTAAAAATATCTGTCTGATTTGTTTGTAATCAATCTCTTCTAGCTTTTCTTGAATTTGTGGTACTGCTTCAAGTTTCCCATATTCTTTTATTGTTTTTAGCGCAGTCTTTGGACCAATTCTTTCAAAGCCGTTTGGATTAAAGTCAGTTCCGATGAGAATTCCAACGTCTACTAGTTGTTCGCGAGTAATGCCAAGTTCCGATAGCGTTTTTTCAAGATCTATTATTTCAGGCTCAATTTCTATGGTAGTATTTCTATTTGGAAGTTTTCTCCTACCGCTGTTTGTAAAATTTCGTACAAGTTTTTTTGTTCCAAAAAGCAAAGAGTCAAAATCCTGGCTGGCAGAAGCATATGCTTGTCCTGTAATGGTAAGGTTTGCTGCAGTCGCTTCACCTTCTGATGGTGCTTGAATGAACGGAATTCCAAAAAGACCCAGCAAGTGTTTAGAATCTTCTACCATATCGTCCCGTAGTACTGAAGTTTGTTGTGCAAATTTTTTTGCATCTTCGTACTTTCCTTCAATGAGTGCCTTTTCGTACTTTATTGTCGCATCTTTTTTTATCTGCTTGCGTCTGGCTATTTCTGCAGATTTTAGTGACGGTGGTTTTCCATCAAAAACATAAACCGGTTTTATTCCAAGAGAAAGAAAATTTATGTTTCTATAAAACAGACCGCTGATATGACTTGTTATTCGTCCCCTAGAATCATTTAAGGGCATACCATCAGGACCACGAATTATTGCCAAGAACTGATAAATTGCATTGTATGCATCAATTGCTATAACTTTGGATGCAAAGGATTCAAGATTTGTTTTTTCCCGTACAGCAAGCGGTTTTAGATCTAGACCCACAAAATGGTGTAATAATCAGTGGATTTTTGCTTTCCTATTTCTTTCGCAGGCTAGATTTTGTCTCCCAGCCACGCTCTATAATTTCCTCATAGATGTTTGAAAGCTTTGGAATATCCTCTCCTTTTTCGGCTGCGGTTTTGACTTTTTCTCTATAATAGTCTTCAATCTCTTTTGCTATTCGACTGTCTATAGTTATTGAGACTCGGAATTTTGGCATTAATCTTTAGCACCCTGATTGGGATATTAGGAAGTATGATATCAATAATAAACTATCCACTATCAATTCTTACACTTTTAAAGTCAGAGTAAAGCCCTCTCTTGTTGGCTTGAGAAGCACCATATCACTGGCATCAAAGCCCAGACTAGACAAAAAGGTCTCAATTGTCATCTCGTCTGAAAGCACGTATTTTTTGCCACTAAACTCAATTGAAACGACTTTTTTAGAAATGGTCTCCAACTGATCTTTGTAATAAATAGTCTACTTTATATCCTTTATTATATATTTGATCACTTTCATTCTTAGTGTATTTATTGATCAAAGTATGAAATCTTGCAGTTGCCAGGTTAGCCAAGTGGTAAGGCGACCGCCTCGAGATCAAAACAAGGTAGCGGTTGTGCTTCTGCACCCAGGGGTTCGAATCCCTTACCTGGCGCTTTTATTTTTAAAAAATTAAAATTTATCATACTAAAGAAATGATCTGGATCAGAAAAAGAAAATGGTTTAATTTCAGGATATAATTTCTGATATTTGTTAACCGATTTTAATTCTATCAACATAAAAATGGGATTAGTTTTAATCAGATAAAGTTTGAAACGAATTCTTTTAGATTATTTTCCAGGTAGCCCAAGGCCGATTCAAAAAGACATACTTGGAAAAGTAGAATCTGCCTTAAAGTCAGGATATAAAAAAATCATAATTCAGTCACCTACAGGAACGGGCAAATCCTTTCTTGCTGCAACAATAGCGCGTTGCCTTGGTTCATCATCAATTCTTACCGCAACAACTGAACTACAAGATCAGTATTCCAAGGATTTTGCATTCATGCGGACGGTTAGAGGAAAAACACACTTTCCATGTCTGCAACTAGATTCTATCGATTCGTGTAACAAAGGTCTTTGTTATGATCCAAAGACCGAAGAAAACTGCTCCTTCAAGCCACATAAATCCTTGTTAATGATCGAAAAAAAAGGGACCCTAAAAGAGAGAATAACTTATACTCCACACAATTTTTCAGATCCATGTCATTATTATTTTCAAAAATATGCAGGAGAAATTGCCTCTCATACTGTATACAACTATGCAGAGTTTTTTTCTTCCGTTTTTTATACAAAAGATGCTCCAAATAAGGCAGCCTTGATATTTGATGAGGCACACGCAATCGAAGATAAGATAGTTGATTTTGTCAGTCTTGAGTTGATCAGACCAGAAGTTGAGAAGATTGGCCTTCAGATGCCTGAAGACCAGTTGGATTTGGAGACATGGATTGGCTTTGCCAATGATGTTGACAAGGCATATTCAAGTGCCATTTCAGAACTGAAATCCATCATTGAAGAAAATTCTGACGGAACTATTACCATTTCAAAGGACCTAGCAGATCTTGAAGGCAAACATGATAGATTGTCATACGTTTTGAAAAAAATGAAGGACAAGAAAGAAAACTTTGTTATTTCAAAAGCAACTCTGGGCAAAAATGGATCCATGTTTCAAATATCCATAGAGCCGATTGATGTGGGAATCTACCTAAATGATGTCTATCCATTTGGCGATGTCACAGTCTTTATGAGTGCAACAATAGATGACCAGATGTTTTGTAAAAGCATTGGTCAATCGAAGGAAAAATGTGCATTCATTCAAGTAAAAGAATCACCGTTTCCTGTGCAATGCAGACCAGTTCACTTTCTAAATGTTGCCAGACTAAACAAAAATGTGATGGAAAGTGCAATGCCAAAAATGATAACCAAAATTGACGAAATTATGAACAAGCATATTTCCGAAAAGGGGATAGTCCTTACAACTAGCAACAAGCAAGTTGATGACATCATACAAGGAGTCTCTACACGAAATGCTCAACGTTTCTTCAGAACCGGAAACGATCTTACAAGATCAGCTTTAATGAAACTACAAAAAGATTCTGACACTCCAACAGTAATAATTTCTCCATCGATGTATGAGGGAATAGACCTCAAAGATGAGATGAGTAGATTTCAGATAATTGTAAAAGCCCCATACCTTGATTTGTCAAATGGAAGAGTATCTGCAAAGCTAAAACTTGACCCACAATGGTATGCATATCGAAGTGCAATGAAACTAGTCCAAGGGGCAGGTCGGAGTATCAGACATGAAAATGATTTTGCAATTACCTATATTTTAGATGAGAGTGCTACGGATTTAGTCAAAAGGGCAAATAGCATGCTTCCACAATGGTTCAAAGAATCCATAGTAGAAGCAACGTAATTCATAGTTTTTCTTATATCCCCCATTTGTTTTAGAAGCAAAGTGATGGAATCTCCAGTTGTTAAGGAATTAAAAGAAAGGATACGTAGGGAACTAACCAAATTAGAAAAATTGATGAATGAAACTGCCAAGATTTGGGAAGATACTGGTTTAAACCCAAAGGAAATGTCATATCTGGTTGAGAAAACAATGCGCTTTGAGATAGCACAAAAAAACACCAATGCAATATTCCTAGTTTTTAAAGACATTTTAGAAAATTACAAAAAACTTTGTCAAGAATTAGAAAAAGCCAATCTGGAATAATCTTATTAATGTGAACATGGTTTAGTCCTATGGGGAATGGAATAATGGGTCACGTACGAATTGGTGGAAGGGGAACTTCAAGAAGAATAGCTGAAAAAGAAGAAGATAACTGGGCTGGTGCTCCTTTTCAAAAATTCTCGAAAGAAAGAAAAGAAGCTGCAAAAGATAACTACATCACCATAGGGAGAGGCACTACAAAGATAAAATTTGGTGACATGCCAGATACTGCGGGAAGTACATCTTCAAAAGGAATGTGGGTCAGCACTGGAAGAGGCACAGGCAGAAGAAAGCTGTAACAATTACAAACCTGAAAATTCTTTGTAGTACAGCTAACTAAATAGTATTAAGAAAAAATTTGGTTTCTTATCGGAAAGATCTTACCTTGCGGACGATTTTGTTATGATCAAATGACCCAGCAGTAGTAATGTAGAGCAAGTGATTCCTGCCAGCTGGCATTGTAATTCTTTTAACATTTCCATATTCTGCTAGCACATATTTGCATGCTCCTAATTTTCGCTCTAGTTGCTTTCGTATTTTCCAAGATCGTGCAGCAGACTGGAGTGAAATCATACTTTCTTTTTTGGAGAGAAGAATTTTGGCGTTTCTTGAACGTGCGCTAAAAAGAATTTTGCCATTCATGTCACAAACAGTTACGACTCTTACGGAAGGGCTGAGACCAATCAACTTTTCAGCTGCTTTTTGAACTTCCATAAATCATTCATTCTACGGTAATTGATAAAGATTTCCCGCATCAAATTTGTAATAATCATTATAGAAAAATTGATCAAAATAGATAAAGAAAAATTACAAATTCAAAAAGGACAAGAGGAAGTTTTGGTTAACGAACCCTATTATAGTTAGAAAACTAAACAGAGTATGTCAAAATCGCCAGTAGAATGTAAATGTCCCTCCTGCGAATGCGGCATCTACACATACAATGAATCTAAAGTTTGTTCAAGGTGTGAAGAAAACAAGCATTTGTCAGGGCAAAAAAGATGGTCAACGATGATATTAAAAACTGAAAAACCAATCATTGCAGAAGAAACCATGAGGTGATAAGAGTGAACTTTACTAATGAAATTATTTTAAAAGTTTGGCAAAAAGCTGAGATTGATGAATACAACGTACCAAATAATTTTAGAAAAGATCAATGTGGTGCATGGATTGAAAGAACACAGTATGGAAATCACGAGTCAGCATATGGATGGGAGATTGATCAGATAAAGCCACAATTGAATGGAGATTTATACGATCTGTCAAATCTACGTCCACTGCAATGGAAAAACAATTCTTGCAAAGTGGATGAGCGACTTGCTTGTCCTGTTACATCTTCTGGTACTATTAATGTAGAGACAATCTAGAACAGGTTAAAGATGCATCTGGGAACCTAAAAAATATTTTAAAAATCATTATCTTATATTTTTATACAGTTGATTCTTTGTCTTTTTTTTTCAATCCAAGAATTTTTCTTAATCCTTCTAGACGAGATGGTTTCGTATTCATCGCAACAGGTGATATTCTCTCTTATTAAGTGGTTGTAATCATGAGGGTTTTGAAAATTACCTATAGTATGGTACGGCTAACTTTTCCCCAACCTTAAGTTCTTTTTGAATTCTTACTTTTTTTACAGATTCTTCAAAATGTCTCATTGACACTTTGATATTGTCTACCTCCTTTTCTGCCTCTTTCTGATCTTTGAATTTTGCAAGAAACTCATGAATGACAAGAGAAACAGCAGTGTTAGCAATTGATGCAACATCTGCTCCACTTAACCCGTCTGCAGCATCTGCAATCTTTTCTAGGTCCACATAATTGGGATTTGGTCCCAGTTCATTTTTTATCTCTTTATCGATAGGAATTTCTTTTGTACTTATCTCAAGTATTTTCTTTCTGCCTTCCTTGTCTGGCATGGGTACTAGTATTATTTTATCAAATCTTCCTGGTCGCAAAAGAGCAGTATCAAGCATGTCTGCCCTATTTGTTGCAGCAAGGACCACAACATCATGAAGGCTTTCTATTCCATCAAGTTCTGTAAGGAGTTGGCTGACAACTTTTTCAGTAGCAGCTGTTTCTCCACCAAGGCCTCTTATTGGAGCAATAGAATCAATTTCATCAAAAAATATCACACATGGTGAAGATTGTCTTGCTCTTCTGAAAACCTCTCTTATACCACGTTCAGACTCTCCAACCCATTTGGATAGCAATTCTGGACCTCTTACAGAGATAAAATTAGCTTCACTTTCTGTTGCTACTGCTTTTGCCAAAAGTGTCTTTCCAGTTCCACTTGGTCCATAAAGCAAAATTCCGCGTGGCATTTTGTGACCCATACTAGTGTATAGTGTAGGATATTTCATTGGCCATTCTACCGCTTCTTTTAGCTCTCGTTTGACGTTTTGTAATCCTCCTACTTCATCCCATGAGACATCTGGGCTTTCCAAATAAACTTCACGCATACCAGCTGGTGTGACTTCACGTAATGCATTCTGGTAATCTTCAGCATTTACAATAAGCTTTTCCAGAGTTTCAACAGGAATTTTTTCATCAGCTAAATTAATTTCGGGCAATAATCTTCTCAAACATTTCATTGCAGCTTCTTTGCACAAATATTCCAAATCAGCTCCTACATATCCATGGCTAACTGCAGCAATTTTTTCCAAGTTTACATCTTCAGTCAGTGGCATGTTTCTGGTATGTATAGATAGTATGTCTAGTCTTCCCTTTTTGTTTGGAACTCTGATTTCAATTTCTCTGTCAAATCTTCCAGGTCGTCTTAGAGCTGGGTCTAGTGCGTTGGGTCTGTTTGTTGCTGCAATGACAATTACTTTTCCTCTTGCTTCCAATCCATCCATAAGTGAGAGTAGTTGTGATACCACTCTTCTTTCAACTTCACCTGTTACCTCTTCTCTTTTTGGGGCAATGGAATCAATTTCATCAATAAAAACAATAGACGGAGCTTTCTCTCTAGCCTCTTTGAAAATTTCACGCACTCTTGCTTCACTTTCTCCATAGAACTTGCTCATTATCTCAGGTCCAGAAATACTGATAAAGTGCGCATTACTTTCATTTGCAACTGCCTTTGCCAAAAGGGTCTTTCCAGTTCCTGGAACTCCAAAGAGTAACACGCCTTTTGGAGCTTCAACACCAAGCTTTTCAAAAATTTCTGGATGCCTCATTGGAAGCTCAATCATCTCCCTAACTTTTCTTATCTCATCAGTCAAACCCCCAATATCTTCATATGATACCATCGGAAGACCGTGAAGAGAATCACTTTTTTCTCCAATATGAAATAGT
Source organism: Nitrosopumilaceae archaeon (assembly GCA_035455245.1). Taxonomy (GTDB): domain Archaea; phylum Thermoproteota; class Nitrososphaeria; order Nitrososphaerales; family Nitrosopumilaceae; genus UBA8516. The sequence goes on from DATIFN010000003.1 coordinate 43,306, forward strand.
GTCTTTTGTGTTACAATTACCGCATCCGCTACTGGCGTTACCCCTATTACTTGAAAAGTAAGCTTTCCACCAAAATATGGCACCATAATGTTATCACCTTTTATCAGTGGAGTATTTTCTAAAGAGTCTGCAAGATATCTTTCATCTATTGGAGGAATGGCCTCAAGTGGTGCTACTATAATTTTTTCTGCAGGAACCGCCTTTATCTTTCTAACTTCAATCTTATCGCCCACTGCAACTCCCAAATTATTTCGTACAAGACCATCAACTCGAATAATTCCCTTTCCCTCATCTGATGGATAAAGAGGCATACATTTTGCAACTGTCCTTTTTTTTCCTTTAATTTCAATAACATCACCAGTCGCTGCGCTAAGTGAATTCGTAGAATCATAATCAAGGCGTGCTATTCCTCTTCCGACATCACGAGAATATGCTTCAAGTACTTTAAGCGAGATAGAATTTTGGCTAATGCATTACATAGTCTAGTCCAACCCTTATAGCTTTGCTATTTTGGTTCTAAAGATTACGATCTGTAGATCTCAGAGGTTAATTACGAATTGCAATGAAATTAGATGTTTAGTGAATCCTTTAGGCCCTTGTACCTGTTTCTTATTGTAACTTCAGTAACCCCAGCCGCTAGTGCAATAACTTTTTGTGTCGTGTTTTCTCCGTTTAAAACACATGAAAGATAAAGTGCAGCAGCTGCGAGCCCCATAGGATCTTTTCCTGCTGTAATTTCTAACTTGTTTGCATCATTTAAAATCACAAGAGCTCTTCGTTTTACCTTTTCAGTCAATCCAGCTTCGCTTGCTATTCTGGACATACATTTTACTGGGTCAACTACTGGCATCTTTAGATCTAGTTCTCGCAAAAGGAGCCTATAGCATCGTGAAACATCTTTTCTTTTGATGTTTATTTCACTAGAAACATCGTTTAATGTTCTCGGTGTTCCACTATCTCTACATGCTGCATATAGTGCAGCGGCGAGAAGCCCTGGAATGGATCGTCCCCTGACAAGGCCCTTATCGAGTGCCTTTCTGTAAATGTAAGCTGTCTTTTCTATTACTGCATCTGAAAGCGCAAGTTTGTCTTTTAATCTGCCTAGGTCGCTAAATGCCTGTCTAAAGTTTCTGTCGGAAGATTCGTGTGCTTGGCTTCTACTGTCCCATGTTCTAAGACGCTCTATCGTACTTTTCATGGATGCAGACAGTGGTTTTCCGGTTACATCCTTGTTTGCATGCCCAATTATGGTAGCAAGTCCCATGTCATGCATCGCAAGCGAGGTTGGTGAACCTGTTCTGCTTTTATCATCATATTCATCCTTTGAAAATGAACGCCATTCTGGACCTGAATCATCAACTCGTTCAGTAATAACAAAACCACATCCACCGCAAAACCTTTCACCTGTTGTATTATCAGTCAGCATGGAGTTTTTTCCACAACGTGCGCATCTCATACCCGTGTTGAAAGTTTGTAAAACCATGAATATCTGATATACATCTGTTGTCTCTCAATAAAAACCAGAGTATTTGCGGATTTTCTACCAAATAGACTTATTTTATGTGTAAGAAAAAAGAAAAGACCATTTTCAGGTCTGTTTTGTTATTATTTACTCTTCTTTGTACTTTTTGATTTTGCTTTTGATTTGGCTTTTGCCATTCTCATTAAGTTTTTCCATTGCTATTAAGCGTGCTGAAATGATTCAATTTAGTCAATGATGCCAATTTTTTGTCGTGATCGCAATTTACATCCATTCTTATTGGGATTCAATTCATCATCATATTAGAAAGGAGGTGCAACGATGAGTTATAACGACGGCGGTTATGGAAGATCGAACAGAGGATATGGCCGAGATAGAGGATATGGCGGCAATAGGCGATTTGACGATGGACCAAAACCAGTAGAAACCGGAAAAGAATACGACGTTTCCATAACGGAAATTAGCAGAAAAGGAGACGGTATCGCAAGAGTAGAAGGCTTTGTGATATTTGTCAAAAACGGCAAGGCTGGTCAGAACGCAAAAATAAAGATTACCCAAGTGGGTGGACGATTTGCTTCTGGTGAAATCGTAGAAAGTTCTACACAACCTGCAGCAGAATCAGCGGCTGAATAAGCAATCTGATCAATCCAAAAAACTAATTTTTTCCCAAATTTTTCTTTTTAATTATTCACGTACATGACAAGTGTTAAGACAATGCAAACTTAGATAATCTATTTAACAAGTGGTTGGCATTTTTTTACGTGAAAGCCCTAGTCTATGAAGAATATGCACCTGATGATAATTTCAATAAAATTCTTAAAATAAAAGAAATCCCAGAACCAAAACCAAAATCTAAAGAGGTTGTCTTTAAGGTAAAGGTAGCCGGCTTAAACTATGATGACATATGGGGAATGCGAGGAAAACCAATCCAAATTCCTCTACCTCATATTTCTGGAACCGATGCGGCAGGGGAGGTTATCGCAGTTGGCGAAGAAGTGCAAAACATCAAAATTGGAGATAGAGTTGTGTCCCATGGAAATATTTCTTGCAGAGTTTGCATGGCGTGTACAGAGGGAAGGGAATATGATTGTAGAGATAGAAAAGTATGGGGTTTTCAAACAGGGCCATTGTGGGGCGGATACTGTGAAGCCACTCATCTACCAGAAGTAAATGTTGTAAAAATACCCCAAGGAGTAAGTTATGACGAGGCAGCAGCTGCCTCTATGACTCTCATGACGTCATGGCACATGTTGGTTGGAAGAGCCAAAATCAAACCAGGTCAAACAGTTCTGATAATGGGTGGCGGTTCTGGAATGGGAACTTTTGGAATTCAGATAGCAAAATTGTATAACTGTGATGTTATTGCAACGGCAAGTCAAAGTAAACTTGAAAAATGCTTAGAAGTTGGTGCAGATTATGCAGTGGATCACCGAAAAGAGAATTGGGATAAAGAAGTATTTTCTATTACAAAAGAGATTGCTAAAAAGAAAGGACAGTCTCCAGGACTGGATGTTATCTTTGAGCATATTGGAGGTTCTCACTGGAATAAAGAACTGTCTTTACTAAAATATGGAGCAACACTTGTTACAACTGGGGCAACAACTGGTTATAATGTACATAGTGATCTTCGTAATATTTTTTTCAAGGGAACTAATATCTTGGGATCTACACAAGGAACTAGGACAGAATTAGAAGTGGCCTTGTATTGGATGTCAAAAGGAAAAATAAAATCAATAGTTGATTCTACATATTCGTTAGAAAATGCAGTAGATGCTTATACAAAAATGCTTAGTGGAGAACATTTTGGCAAGATTCTGATCAAACCAGATAAAAACTAGCGATTCCAATCAAATTTTAGTTTTTAATTTGCTAAATTCTGGCGTAGGAGTTGTCATATTGATTCCTACGAATGCATTATTTTGTTTTAAACAAAGTATTGTTTTGGAAAATACCACAAACGGTTGGGTATATTCGCTAGAATGAAATTACTATCAGGTTCAATTTTCTAGTCATCTTTTAGGCCCCACCATTTCATCACTTTTAACATCTTGATCCCATCTTCCACGATAACCTTTGACTAGTGCAACAAGTCCAGAACCAATCAGTGCCATTACTACGCCAAAGAAAATTATTTTGTCTTGCATGGTAATATTACAATAAGATGAATCGGTTTCTGATTCTGTATAGTCAATACAGTTTCCAAATTCGTTTACCTGAACTGTAAATTCTAAAAATGGCCCCCCAAGTATCCCCAAAACAAGAAAGCCGGCAAAAACAAGCACTATTCCTAACATTACAAAGCGAGTATCGCTCACAGAGTAAATTGCAGCGTGTGATATTTAATGTTGTAAGGATACTATCCCAGTAGGTAAAGATTAAATGGTTTTTGGATGGGGTAAGAAAAAGTCTATAGAGCCCACCCAATTAGTAAAACAAATTTCTTTAGATAAAATAGACGGAATGTTACAAGAAAAAAATAATCAATTAAGCAATCAAATTATCGAAAAATCAAAACCAATTAGAAACAAAATAGAAACCTCCCGAAAAGAAATCATGAATATAATTTCACAGTTTGAATCAGATGATCTTGGATCCCAAGATGTGGACAAAAACTTGCGAGTAATTATTGAGCGAGGCAAGAGTTCTGTTATTGCGGGGGTAAGAAAAGAAGCCTCACAAAAATTAGATGAGATAGAAAAATACCAAGATGTGGTAAATCTAAATACTGATATTGCTCAGCTTCTAAAAAGGGTTGGCGATATATTAGGTCCAAATTCAAGAGTGATGCATGTTTTTGCAAGAAAGTACGCAGACAAGCTTAAAGAAATTCTAGCAGAAATTTCGAAAGCCAAAGCAGAATTACAGAAATTTGTTGATGAACATAATGAACTTGATTCGAGCATTTCAAATATTTTAGAATGGTCAACAAAGATTACCAATTCAAAAAAAGACATTGAGGTAAAAAATAATGCCATAGCAAGAACAAAAGAAGAGATTCAACAAATCACTCAAACAATTCAAAATTTGGAAGAAGAGATCAGGAATCTGAAATCAAGTGAAAACTATATTGAATTTCTTAATGGTAAAAAACAACTAGAATCACTGAACACCGAAAGGGACAGGATTAAAAATTCCATGGATTTCCAGTTTTCAAAAATTTCAAGACCACTTGGCAAATATAGCTATGTTTCTTCACTTGAAAAGCCATTAAAAGTAGTGATGGAAAAAATAATTGAAAATCCATATGATGTCATCACTAATGAAACCAAAAATGCGGCAATTGAAGTCTTACAAGCAGTAATCAAGTCAGTGGTAGCAGGCAACATTTCTGTCAAGGATACCGACAAATCTGTTGAACAAATTGAAGAGACAATTGTCAGATTAGACGAATTCTTGAGGCTAAAAAATGATTTATTAAAAAAAAGAAATTCGTTGGAACAAAGCCTTCTTTTCAACAGCAAAGACCTAGAAGAAAAAGAAAAGAATCTTGTAAGAATAAAGGAACACAAAATAGAATATGAATCTGAAATTACAAGTCTTGAAAGTAAAATCAATGAATCAGCGAAACTTATACCACAGATTGTAAAAAACACGGAATCCAAATTAAGTGAAATTTTAGGAACAAAGTTTACCATAATTTGATTTAACATTAATTAGATTGAAGGGGTAATCTTTTCTTATGATATTTAAGAAAGCAAGGCTGCAGCGCACCATAACTGTCACAAAAGAGACACGTGATGGAATCTTGACATATTGTAAGATGAATCATCCATATGAAGGAATTTTGATCCTTCGTGGAAAATCAAACAGGGGAAATGTCGTAGTAGATGGTCTTGTGATTCCACCATTTTCACACCATGGACCTACGTTTGCAGGGTTTCCTCATTCATTTTTGCCTTTTGATCCAAGTTATGTAGGAACAGTTCATTCACATCCAAGCGGTTCTGCACAACCATCTGTTACGGATCTGCACAATTTCTTTGGTTTTGTATCAATGATTGTTAAATCACCTTACGAGAACGAGGATATTTTTGCGTATGACAGAGACGGCAATAGTCTTCCAGTAACAATCAGTTAGGTGAAATTCTGACAAAAACTTATAAGCTTTTTGAAACAAAGTGAAGTGTTTGGATAGACAGTATAAGACTTATCTAATTTTCCTTTTCGGTTCACTTGCTATCAGCATTGGGTTACAATACCTCTTAGGATTCCCTTGGGGATTGATGGCCTCCTTGGCACTTTTCATATTATTTCCCCTCATCATCAGAAGGCGAGCACTTAGAAGAATGGGAGGATTTGGAGAGGGTGGCGGATTCTTTGGTCAGAGCCAGAGCGTAAAATACATCTGTCTTACATGCAACAACAAGTACAAAGGTGGTGCCTGTCCACGATGCGGTTCCAAGATGAAAAGAGCAGATTTCTAAAAGACCATTAATTCAACATGACTCTTGAAGAACTAAGGAAGAAGGCATTATTTCAAAATACCATAGATACTTGGATAATGGCGTGCAGTGAAAATAAAACAGAATGGTTTTCTCCACAAAATTACAAAAAATTCATAAGTTATCTTTCTACCAGTGGTCTTAAGATGCAAAAATTTCCTCTGTGTATTAAAGAATCTGGTGGCATGTATGAAAGAGGTAGAGACAAGACAGAGTTTGCAGAAATATTATCACATGAAACCGATCCAAATGCAGCAGCATACACTTTGAGATTAAATGATGATGTGATAAAATTAATTCGTCAGTTCAAGCCCTAACGTTTTAGTCGTGGGTTTGCTACTCTATCCATCGCGTTTCCAATAAACACAAAGGCAAGACCAGTTATTGCAATCATTATTCCTGGAGGCAGGATCCACCACCAAAGACCACGAGCTGCAGCTCCAAAAGAATTCGCGTCATGAAGTATCTGGCCCCATGTAGGAAAAGTAGGATCTCCTAGCCCCAAAAAGCTAAGCCCAGCTTCAGTAGTAATTGCCGCAGGTACAGAGATTGCAATGCTTGCAAAGGTGTATGGCAATAACTGCGGCAGAATGTGTTTGAATATTATTTTGATATCTTTTTCTCCCATGAGTTTAGCAGCCTCAATGTACTGCAGGGTTTTGATTTGAATTGCCATGCTTCTTGAAACCTTTGCAATACCAACCCATCCAAATATCACCAAGAATCCAACTATCAAAAATATACTGTTCCCAATGGATACTGCTAAAATTATCAATAACGGAAGGGCAGGAAGTGCGTAAATTACATCATTAAACCGCATAAGAGATTCGTCTGTTTTTTTGCCCTTGTAACCAGCGTATACTCCATAGATTAGTCCGATAAGAACAGAACCTAAGGCTACTGCAATTCCAATAAACATTGCAAGAGGAGTTCCCCACAGTAATCCAACAGCAAGATCCCGTCTTAAATCATCAGTACCCATAATCCCATATACCTTGCCGCCAAGGATTAGCTTTGAACTAATGATATCTGCCTTAGAATCAACATTATAAAATTTCATTTGGAAAACATATCTGCCTTTCAAGATTTTGTTTTGATCAGTTTCGGAAAAAACTACATCTTCTGCAGACAGCAAGTCGGTGGAGAATCCAAAATTGTTTGTATTTTTTCGAAGATTTTTTTTCACAGAATCATCGGTTGAAAATATTTGTTCAGAGTAAATAGAACCATCTGATTGTGGGAGTGATCTTGATATTAAATCAATCTTTAATCCATCAGGACGCGTTACTGACATTTGGAATAATGGAGCACCAGAATATTTTGCAGAATAGTCATAGATAAAGTCACTTGGAAATCCATCATACTGATAATCAATAGCAAAGGTTTGTGAGAAGGTTGAAATGTTTCCATTCGTTTGTGATGAGGTTTGTGGATATTTGAGAATTTTGTGTTCGGGAATTTTTTCTGCGCTAAGATAGTTTACCCAGGCAGGCATTGATGATTTTGGAAAAGTTATCCAACTTGATGGATTATTCCATTCTTTAAATGTCTCAGCAGGGATCGTTGTGACAGCAATTATTGACAAGACAAAAAGCATTATTAGTATACCTATTCCTGCAAGCCCTATCGTACTTCTTGAAAATTCTTTCCAGATTTCCTTTGTTCTCATCCTGTCCTCACCCTTGGGTCAAAGTAACCATAAAGGATATCAGCCAAAAATATACTTGCAAGGAAAAAAGCAGTTAGCACATATGTTGCACCTATTATCACAGGAAGGTCCAAAACGTTAATTGCCTCATAGTAAAGCCGACCCATGCCAGGCCAGTCAAATACTGCCTCTGTAATTATTGCACCTCCAAGCGAACCTGAAAGACTCAGTGCAAGCACCGTAACAATTGGGGGTGCTGCATTTTTTAGTGCATGTTTGTAAAGTATTTTTTTTTCTGGAATGCCAATGGCTCTTTTTGCAGTTACAAAATCTTCTTGTAAGACACCGATCATAAAGTTTCGTACAAGATAAGCCCATGAACCAAATCCAATCAATATCAACGTGATGACAGGAAGCGTCATGTGGTACAACAATGCGCCAATATATCCTGGATCGGTGGCGGGAATAAGTGGCGTTGCTCTTGCAGGAAATATCTGGTACGTAAATGAAAAGACGAAGATCATCAGCATGCCTATCCACCAGACAGGAAAGCTACTACTTACTACAGCGAAAGTAGAAGTCAATCTGTCAAGTTTGGAATTTATTTTATTGGCAGAAAGTGCCCCGATAAATATTCCAATTAAAGAAATGATCACAGTTGCGGTGGTAAAAAGCAAAATCGTTCTTGGTAGTTTTTCAAGCAAGATGTCTTTGACATTAGACGAACCAGAGTCACTTGTGAGAAATGTTGCATGACCAAAATCAAGAATTAAAATTTTGTACATTGATAAACCTAATTTCGGTGGATAATACCATGGAGCATCAAGACCTAATGCAACAGTCCTTGTTTTGATACAGTTTTGAATGAACCCTTCTACTTCTTCTGGGCTTAAACCTTTTACAATGTTTGGATTGTTAGTGACACCTTCTCTGCATTCAATGGCAACGCTTTGATTTAGTATACTATCCATGTTGGAACCAACAAGTGCTATTGTAACAAGTAGTGTAGCCATGAGAACCCCAAACATCGTTATTGCGCGAGTCAAGAGATATCGCTTGAAGCTCATTTTGCGATTATTTACCCCCAAAATTTAACAACATATCTAATTTCTTTTCCATTTTCTTAATAAGATTAACACTCCTATTGTCGCTCCAGCAATCACAATTACTGGTATCACATAATCTTGTTCTATAGGAAATACTCCGGATTCGGTATTCAATACATCAGGAATGGAAGTATATTCTCCTTTTATTCCCAAAAAGCTAGTTCTCAAAATATCTGGTCGTAAAGCAGAATCTGATACTGAAAATAACTCCAAGTCGTTTGCACCTATACTAAATAGTGAGGTTTGATCTTTTGATAATGTAATCTCAATTTTGTTGTTCTCGGATTTTTTTGTACCTGATGCAACAACTTTGTTGTCAGCATTAATAAAATAATAGTAAATGATCGACTCGTCGTTAACAGATATAGGAATCGTTAATTCTTTTCCTATTGATACAACATCTGGCATATCAACACGATTTATTTTGGAAAGTTTGACATTTTCAAAATCCTTCCAGTGCCCTGCTTCAAATGGATAGGTTGGATCATCAAAGGCAGAAATTGTTATTGTCCTTGCTTCTGGGGAATAGTTTTCAAGATAAAATGGTCCATTACTTATTACCGCGTGATTTTTTTGTATAATCCATGATATTGTTGAATCATATCTTGAATTATAATAAGAAGGATTGGATTCGAAAGTTGCTAGGGCAGGTGGAATAAAGTTTGATTTTTTGAATTCATCAAGATTTGATTTTATCAGATTTGCATCATCTGGAACAATCAATGAAAGCCATTCTATATTATTTCCAATGGCATTTGATCTTGAAAATGCAGTTTTTCCATCGGTTACAGATTTTTCCATTGCCGACATTAACTCCCATGGCATGCTTGCCCACACTACTGCAGAATCTGCAATCTCTGCTTCATCAAAGTGCCAATAATCTTGATACACTTCTATAGTGTCACTGTCAATCACCCTTACTCCAACAAGTGTTTGGGCGCCTACGTAGGCCTTTTGAGAATATTCGGAATCACATGTCTTGTCTTCCTCCGTCTCACAAACCCACTCATACAAAAAATAGATCGAATACATGACATCATTCATGTCCATTGGTTGACCATTGTGCCAGTTACTAAAATTTAGATCAAATGTTACCTTGCTTGTGGCCTGATTGCCCTTGCCTACCTTTATCCAACTTTGTTGAGTGGAATTCCATTTTATTGCGTCCTCCGGAACTGCAAGTTTCCCCGTAGGTCCAGCGGTCTCAACGTGCCATTGCGTCCTAATTGGAATTGTTACTCCTGTGTATGGATGTCTGAATGTGACAGGATCAGAAATGGCATCCCATATTTCCCTGCTGTAGAGATCGCTTAAACCTCCTATTGGATTCCATGCACCTTGGTAGATCTGTTTTACTCCAATTTTTACCAAATTTGAATCACTTTGTACATTTATTGGTGTAAACCTACTCGGAACACCGGCACCAAAGTCGTTTACTATTCCTGATACTTTGACATTTGAAACATATTGATCAATCTTGCTTGCAAGAAATATTCTAACAGATTCTTCTACTCCAATTTTTGTTGCTTGTTTCAAAAGATCGGCACGTTCCTGGGCAGAAGTAAAATTGCCATTGAATACATTCATAGATAAAGAATCGATAGTGTCATTTTTGTAATTCCAATAATCAGGATTACAAAATCCAGGCATATTACAATACCAAGGAGAATACATCTGTGCTGTAACTAACGTATCATATTTTACAAATGCTGATCTTCCTGCGTATCCTTCTGTGTAAATACTCCATTTTTGATCTTTAGGATCGCTTCCATAAACAATAGAAAAAGCCTTATTCAAATCCCCAAAATCTTTTTTCACTGTAAATCCAAATTTTTCTAGCTGTGAAGAAAGAATTTCGCCAATAGATTTTCTTACAGGGTCATCGCTTCTGATAAAAATTATTACCTCAATTGGTTTTGAATCATAAAACCACTTGTTATCAACTTTTTCGGCTCCGGCCGTGGTAAGAGCATTTGAAATCATTTCTTCAGCAAGTTTTGGATTATATCTAAAGTTAAACGATTCAAGTTGCTCTAAGACCAGAAGATAGTCAGGATCAAATGGTGTATAACCAGATATCATAGACGTGCCGTATCCTCCAAGAAGTTCGTTTACAATTAATTCACGGTCGATTAGATAATTAAGAGCAAATCTTACCTCACGTAATGAAAAGGGATTGAATTTATCTGATGGTGCAGGATTTACAAGAATACTATAAGATCCTCCTGTTGATTGAAAGACGTTTAGTCCTTCTCTTGCCTTGGGGTCTTCAATTCTGTCAGAAGAAACCCTATAATAATAAATGTCCAGGTTTCCGTTTTTAACCTCCTCTAGTGCAGTGTTTTCATCAGCATATTGGATGAACTGCACTTTATCAACAAAAGTTCCCTTGTCAGCAGAAGCATTAAGTGAACCAAAAACAAAAAATGACAGCATCACCAGAAACAGCAATTTCATGATTTGACTGAATCGAACTGTTTTTAATCTTCTTTGGTTTGTGTTGAGCTATCCGTTGACACCAGCTAGAATTATCGCATCGTAAAGATGTTAAATACTTTAAAAAATTATAATTTCAAATTTTTATCATTTTTTATCATTTATTCTTAAAATGTATATAATAGAATGAGAAAATCAGATTTGTTGAATCTCCAAACGCTAGTGAGAGGAATTAACGGAATAATTCCGGGAGGAATGTCAGTCAAGGACTTTTCAATGGTTACTAGAACTGATGAAGAAACGGCAAAGATGGTACTTGATAATTTCTTACAAAATGGCATTGGCGAATATGAGGATCATCAAGTCTTTTTTGATGAAAATGACCGGCTAAAGACATGTCTTTTAGCGCTACGGATGGGTGCAGATATTGAGGAGGTTTCAAGATCAATTGATTGGAAGGATTTTGAATCTCTTACTGCAGAAATCTTGGATGCCAGTGAGTTTGAAACAACAAGAAATCTAATTTTAACAAAACCAAGAATGCAAATAGATGTAGTTGGTGTAAAATCCGATGTGGCAATTCTAATTGATTGTAAGCATTGGAAAAGGGCCAGTCAATCATCGCTAGAAAAAGCGGTAAAAATGCAGATAGAAAGAACAAAGCGGTTTCTAAAAACAGAAAATGTCAAAGCAGCAATTCCTGCAATTGTCACTTTATATCAAGAAAAAATAAGGTTCATAGACAAAGTTCCAATCATACCAATTTTACAGCTTAGTTCTTTTTGTGAAGAATTTTATGGAAATCTAGATGATCTTAACACGCTAGAACATAGTTAGGAAAAAAAAGACAGTAGTTCCTATCAAAAAAGCTTGTGTGATTCTCATGGTGCGATCAAGGGATTTTGAATAATCTTCAAGAAGAGTGGTTCCCATAATTTTGACATCAGTTTCATGCTGAAGAGCTTCAAATGAAGTCTCGGAAATGTTTTGTTCTGCTTTTTTAGCCAGATCTAGATACCAAGAAGATGCTTCTTGAGATGTAGAAAGACTTCCAAATGTAAAGTAGCCATGTTTGTTTCTTGCTTCTTTTGTTTTATAATGAGTGTCGGAAGTGCACATTTCAATTAAGTTATATCCCTCTTTTAAAAGAGAATTTACAATTTCTTCACGGAAACCATTTTCCATATTATTAGAGTCTGACCACCCAAGGAAAAATTTTTCGTTTCCTATTTTCATACACAAGATTCCAATTCCACCAGGACCAAGGTCATCTGCAAGAATTTTTTGATTTTCCAAGTTGGCATATCCTATCTCTAGCGGCAATGTTTCCTTTGTTATCAGAGTATCAAGGTTTGATTTCGCGGCTTTGAAAAGATCATCTGCGTCATTTGGTGAGATCTCTTCGCCCATTGCATTATGACTGTCAATGATTAGTAGTTTATCAAATCCACGGTTTGTTGCATATTGATCTAGTTCATTTTTTACATAGAGTGGAACATCCTCCATCCCATGTGGAGAAAGGGACAGGATAAGAACAGCCGTCTTGTCAAACAACATACCAACTGTTCTCGCTTTGTTTACCTGTACGGTAACAGGTTTTGTGCATTTATTTCCTTGATCTAAAACAGAGCTTTTTGCAAAGCTTGCCAAGTATGCCTCAACTTGAGATTTTGAAGGAAGATTTAGCGAGTGATCAGAAATGCCGTGCATTACCATTGCAGATGAGTTTAGATTTTTGTATATTTGATACGGAATATTACTTCCGCCTATTGGATGAAATGGTCCGGGGTGAACTTCTGGCAAGACGAGTCGAAATTCGTTGTTTTTTGTCTTGAACCTAATTTGAAAAGTTGAAACCTTGGATGGTTGTGAGCGCTCCTCTATCAACCGTTCCATTTTAGAAGGATCATTTCGTGTCCATGCTGCGACATATGCTTGTAATACCTTATGTGTGCGTGGAACGTTGGGCCCTCCAGCTCTATCTGTTATTATGGTCCAAACTGTCCCAACCACTAAAAAGACAACGCCATAACCAATCGCTTGCAAGTCGGAAAGCATCGGGATCCACAAATTAAACGGAATAATTGCTAAAAACATTGCCAGAGGTTGTAGCAGACAGATTGACCATGCTAGTTTTACTTTTGCACCAAGAACGGAAGTAAAAATTCCTATTCTAAAAGCTGCAAACAAAAACATTCCTTCGGTCAAATAAATTGGCAAGAGTTCTGGTTTAGAAAATACTGGAACAGAAATTAAACCTCCTAATGCTGTTACAAGCCATAACAGACTACCAAATCCTGAGATATGTCTTACTTTGGATCTTTCGGTGTACAGGAGACGGGCATCAATTATTTGTGTGACAAGTAGTGCAATTATTGCTACAAACAGATGAGTAAAAAATTTGTCATAGTTTTCAAAATATGCTAGTTCTGCAAGTATCACGAGGATGGATACAACAACTACAGAGACAAAAAGGGAGAGATATGGCGAGGAAGGCGTAAGAAGGGTTAAGGAGTATCTCTTGTGAATCCGAGATACATTATCCGCGTTTTCAGTCATGGTAGGAAGAACAATTTTAGAATCCAAGAGACTACAATTAAACCAGCTGGAATAGATACTACTATCTCAGGTCTGACACGATATCCCTTAGTTTCATCCTCAAAGAACCTTAGAAGACCGGCACTAGAGGCAGGAAGTGGTGCAGATTTTTTGCTACTCATGGCTGTCTTTGAAGACGAGAATTTTACATAAATACTTTATGCGCTATTTTCTGAGTTTTTCTATGATTTCTATCAGATCTGTAATTGATTTCATGATCTGTTGCTGTTTGTAGTGATCTTTTTCATGCTCAAGTTCTTCAGAAAGATCCTTTAATTTTTGTTCAAATTTTGCAAGGGCCGGATTTTGTTCAATTTTTTCCTCCAGAATGGGAATGTCTTCTTCTTTTGCTTCCCTACCACAATTAACACAAAGTGCGTGACCATCTTTCATTACGCGAACACCTTTACAGTAAGGACAAGGATCGCTTATCAGAGTTGCACCTTTTAGGAGCATCTCTACAGCTTTTTTTGTAAGATCTTTTGACACAAATCTTGTTTACCGGTCCATGTAAAAAAAGATAGATACAGACAAGGCTTAATAGTGGGAAAGCGGTTTTTTATCTTGAATGGCGGTTATCTGCAATACATGCGGACTCCCTAATGATTTATGCGCCTGTGGTGAACTTGAAAAAGATGCTACCCAGATTGTTGTTCGTCTAGAGGAAAGACGATTCAAAAAGAAAGGAACCATGATTGAAGGGGTAAATCCAAAAATGAATGATCTTGGAAAAGTGGTAAGAGAATTAAAAGCGAAGTATGCATGTGGTGGCACAGTAAAAGATGGTTACATCCTGTTGCAAGGAGATCATAGGGACACAATCAAGGGAACTTTGGTAAAGCTAGGATTTCCTGAATCCAGTATCGAAGTTCATTAGTTGATTTGCAAAGCGATAGAATCTTCAAAGCTCTTTCTACACCATATTCTGCGTTAACATCAGTAATCCTTGGATTGATGATAGTTTCCTTTCCTGTCGGAGCATATGTGGTCTTTAACTCAGATATTGGCAAGGAAATAAGGTTTGATTTTCCTATTAATGGGATTGATGTTTTTATCGCTGGCATTGGTGTAAAGATTCCAATTCAATTTGAACTTGGTGATGGTTTCATCACATTGTGGTGTGTGTATCTAGTTTTGTTTGCAATTTCTCTTTTGGGTCCTAAAACCAATTTTTCGAAAGCCATTTCCTCTCTCATGACTGAAGGGTGGCACAATATCAGAAGCAATTATCTTCTTGGAATGTTGACATGGTTCTCAATCCTAATTGTTGCGTCTGTTGCTATTGATTCCATACAACAAAGTTTTGGAATCCTTACAGAACCACCCGAATTCCAAAACAGACTGATTCAGTTCTTTCGCATCACACTGTCTCCTTTAACTGAGGAAATAGGATTCAGGATGTTTCTAATTGGCCTACCACTTTTTGCCATGTTTGCCACAAATATGTCAATTAGAAATTTCTTCAGAGCATTGTGGCATCCTTCACAGAATCTAGACATTAGAAATTACAAAAAAGTAGTAGGGCTAATCATAGTAGTTGGAATATTTTTTGGAGCAGCTCATATAATTTCTGGTTCTCCATGGAGCACAGGCAAGTTTGCACAGGCTGCTGTTAGTGGGGTGATAATAGGCTGGGTTTATGTAAGACATGGTTTAGTTCCAGCAGTTTTAATTCACTGGGCAACAAATTATGTAATATTTTCTTATATTTTTTTTATGTCTGGTGCAAATCAAACCTCAACCGAGGCATCAAACCCATTTCTTAACACACTTGAAATTTTATTTTTGATCTCAGGTACTATAGCCATAATTATTTTCATATTAAATTATATTAAATCAAAAAAAGAAAACACTGCTCTAGTGTAACTTACAAACCTTGAAGTATTTTAGAATTCGACTGGTTAAAAAATTGTGAAACAAACTGAAGATCAGACAATTCATCCACATCAAGCATTATTCTTCGTATCAAGACAAGAGCTGATGAAGCTGAAATTTCTTCAGCCTTACTAAGATGAATTTTGTAACTGTCCTCGTCATAATGAGTTTTCATTAAATTTACAGGCGTACGAAACAACGCATTTGTACCATCAAATTTTCTTGAAGGAACCACAAGGGCACACTTTTGAGACATTTTAAAATTAAACAGTGTCTTAATGTCACCTGGCTGCATTAACGGTATATCCTGAGGAAACACAATGGTGGCATCATATCCATTTTTTTTAAAATACTCATCTGCTATGGCCACGGCATTATTTACTCCAAGTTCTTTTTCGTCGATGATTTCGATGCAACCAAATCTTTTCCCGATGGAAAATGCACTTTCATCTTTAGTTACAAGAGCAGTTTTTTCTATTAGATCAGATTTCGAAATTGTTCTTAGAACCTCTTCTAACATCAACTTGCAGATTATTTCCCTTTTTTCAGGTGATAGGTTAAGTCGCCTTTTTGCCTTTGAAAAAGTTTTTACAGGAACTATGGCTGCTGTCCTAAATTTAGACATGCACTTGTTTTAGAATAAATGATGCAAGCGCGTCTTCCTCAATTTTGTCTTTCATTTTTAATTTAGTTTCATACACATGCATGTCAAGGTTTTCGATTTTTCTTGTAAGCAATCGATCTGACGAATCTATTACCATGTGTGATGCAACTTCGGAATACATCTTTGCGAGTCCATATGCAGAAACCTCCATTCCTGCAGCCTCCATGTATTTTACGGCAGGACCACTAATTGCTTTGTTACCAATAAGTGGACTTACAACAACAACTTTCTTTTTTGATTTTGAAAGTTCTTTTTTAATCCCCTTTATTGATAGAATTGGGCCTATGCTAGTAAGTGGATTACCTGGAGCAATTACAACTAATTTTGCATCGTGGATTGCGTTGACTGCAGCAGGGTTTGCTCGTGCTTTGTCAGCACCAAGATACTTTATTCCCTCGACATTATCTTGACCCCGATATTTTACCCAGTATTCTTGTAGGTGAAGTTCACCTTTATTGGTAACAATTCTTGTTTCAACATTATTGTCTGTTACAGGAATTATCTTTGTATCAATCGCAAATTTCTGACACATCCAAGCTGTTATATCGGTTAAATTTTTGCCATTTTTTAACATGTTAGTTCTCAAAAGATGGGTGGCAACATCCCTGTCTCCTATCTTAAACCAAGTTTCTTCACCAAGAATTTCCATTTGACGTAAAAATCCAAAAGTATCTTTTTTAATTCCCCATCCCTTGTCGGTATCGAGCAAATCAGCAAGCCCATAAAGAATTGTGTCTATATCAGGACATACGTACAGGCCATAAAGCCAGTAATTATCACCAACGTTTGAGATTACATTGATATCTCTTGTTTGCGAGGACATTCCGCGTACAAGTTTTACAGAACCAGTTCCACCGGCAAGTATTGTTATCATTTTTTAGACCTCCAAGATTTGTTTATGAAGACAAATGGACAATAATTACTTTTGCTAGATAATAGCAGATCATGAAATTAATCCATTTTAAAAAAGAAGAAGATTTATTACTCTCAGCAAAAGCAGATTTTCCGTGTCGAGGCATCTGATTTTCTCAGTTGGATTAATTGGCCTTTTAGCGATTGGTAGTATTTCACCCATTTGGGGGGCACAGCTTGATACTAGATTAAGCACTCACTTGACTGAGGCACAACCAACATTCAAATTCTTAAAAACTGTCTTTATAGAATATTCCGACGGCGGCGAAATTTCAAAATTACTAAATGGCAAAGACGTTTTGGTGAACATTGAAGCAGACAATAGTACAGCCGGTGTTTCTGAACTCATAGACAAAATGAATTCTAATTTACGAAGCATAGACAGCACGGCTTTTGTTAAGGATCTAAAGTTAACATACAGGGCTCATCTTCAAGGCCAAGGCGGACAGGCTGCTATTGATTACAAGGTTACCATAGTTCCAACAATAACAAATTATCTTTTACGTGAATCCGATGGGACGAATCCAGCTCTCATAGATGCACACTGGAGAGGATTATCAGTGCAGGGACCAGTAATGATAACAGATGCAGAGCATGGCGAAATTGATGTTAATACATTGGCAGGATTCCTAAAAAAAGAAACTCCTGATGCATATGCAAAAATACAAGGCACTGAAGGTGAAACTCTTTTGAATGATAGTCTGATTGATTCAAGCGGAATACTGGCACAGCCACTTTCCAACTGGCATCATCTCTTTGATCCCTCTGGAACGATTTCGGAAACAGCAAAGTGGGGATATACCGAAAAATTAGTCATTACAAGTTTCACCATGGGTGAAAGTAGTCTGAGGGAAGGCATACAGGGTGAAAAAGAAAAATCAGCCGAGTTTACCACTGATAAAAAATATACAATCAGAACAGTAGAATCATCAAACTCTGCAACCATTTCAATAGATGGATTTGTTACAGAAACTACTCTGGATGGAGCAGAATACTTTGGTTCCAGTCCTAAAGTTCCTGAAGGTTATGCAACAACATCAACTGGAGGATTTCCAGTAACTATAATGTATGGAATGGCAGGAATGGGTGCTGCCGTGGCAGTCTTTGTTCTAGTATGGAGTGACAGAAAACTCAAAAAACAAAGAGGACAATAAAATAAAAATTTAGTGCGTGCTAGCCGTAACCCTCCTTCTGTTTTTACGAGATTCAGCTATGCGGCCTACCTAAACAAAGTGCAGTCCTTGTAGTTTTATTTGGCCTTGCTCCGTGTGGGACAGCTCTTTCATTCTTTGCCGGAAACCTCAGGTTTTGCCATCATAGTACGCCGGGTCAGATTTTTTTCTGTTCTGGAGCCAACCATCTCTGATTATCCATCTCTGGATCACACTCACTGCATGGAGGGAGGAGTTTCCTCTGCCTTAGCAGTAGCCCGTGCACCAGCTCGCACTTGCAAACACAAAGAAGAATTTTCTATTTTAAGATTGTTAAGACAAGGGTTACATTTTTGGTCCAAAATAATCCTCCTCTTCAGAAGGAGATTTTGCTCTCTTAGATTTAATGAAGAAGATTAGTCTCAGGACATCCAAATACATTCTGTATATGAAGCGATTTTCTCTCAATCGCGGTGCAATCGCGTTCCAGAAATATCTAGCTTGAATTCCAGACAACCTGGAGTTTCGTATTATAAATACTGTCTTGGGAGATTTTTCAACTACCTCCATGGTTTTTGGGCTAAATGCTTGATCGGATTGATTCCCTGCTCCGACAATTATTATTTCTGATTTTCCATTGTCAAAGTTTTGAAGAAGACTTTGTGTTACATTTTCTGTTTGCGAATAAACTCTTTCTACTGGAATTTTTTTCATGTCAAGATCAAACATCTTTTCATTAATTCTTCCCAAAATATCACGTTCTTCCTCAGGAGATTCAACAACACCTCTGACTATTCGTATTTTACTGTTTAATGATTTCGAAATAGAATTTGCAATTTCCAAACCGAGATTAGAATGTCGTCCTTTGTCATAAGAAACTACTATGTTTGAAAGTTCGTTGTCAAAATTTTCTTTTAAGTGTACTCCGATGATATCACATGTGGTAAGTGAAAGCAACTTCCTGTTACTGCGCAAACTTTGAAAGTCCATAATAAGCAGGTTAATTCCCTGTTCTTCAACTGTTGCAAGTATTGCTTCGGTTACATCATGTGAAAGCCTTACTAGAAATCTGTGTTCGTCCGAACTTGGCAGTATTTTTTTTAATTCATCAAGGGATTTTGTGGCAGGTTCTGCAAGATTCTGTGCAGATGAAAGTGGTACCAATATGGGAATTGTAACTACGCTAAGAAATGAAACCTCACCTTGTTTGTCCTGTGCTAATGCTAAACCTAATTTTGCCAGTTTTTCAGCTGTTTTTGGTTCATAAACAACCATTATGCGATAATCCTTTCGTTGGGATGGACCCTCACTTGCCACGAGCGGCGCATAATGTTCAATCTCTTTTTTTGAAATATATAATTTGTAAATTGAAAAACCAATCAGTATCCATACAATAGCGATTGCCCAGCTCAGAGGATTGTAAATTAAAAGAAACACAGCCAATCCAACTTTAGCACTTATTCCGATAATTGGCATAATCGGAAACAGCGGTATTTTAAATCCGTAATCTAGTTTGTTGCCATAAAGTCTTCTAATTTGGATTCCGGCCCAATTTACTTGTGTAAATAAAAATAGAAACAACACACCAGCTGCAATCGCAAGCTGTGTAACTGGAAGCCAAGACGCCATTACAAGCATGATAAAACCAGAAGCAATTATTGCAAAGTGTGGAGTATGATATTTAGAATGAATCGAACTAAAAATGTAAGGAAGGTTATACTGTCTTCCCATTGCAAACGATACCCTACTTGAAGAAAATGTTGTAGCACTCAAGCCTGCTACTGTTGATACCATACCACCAACCAAAGCCAGTATAGTTCCAAATGGTAGCAGGAATTCGGCAGCTTGTGGAATTCCAAGTTCCTGATAATCTCCGATAAATTTCCATGCCTCACCACCTATTTTGGTTGGGTCAAGCCCTACTAGAAATGAAAAAGTAAAAACGATGTAAATAACCGTAACACTACCAAGCGTTATGAAAATTGCTCTTGGTATGTTCTTCTTGGGATTTTTTACTTCTTCTCCTGTCTGTACAATTATTTCATAACCTTCAAAGGCTATGTAGGTAATCCCCATTCCAAGCATCATGCCCACAAAACCCTTTGGGAGCAGGTTCTGAAAGTTTGTAGCCCAGTTATGATTTACAAAACCCCAAGCCACAAGACCAGCTACAATAAAAGAAATTATTATTCCAAGTTGAAGAAATGTTAGTCCATTTCCAACTTTTCCGGTAAGTGAAGCACCCCTGTAATTCACATATGTAAATATTATTACCGCAATGGCAGCTATGATGGTCTCGAGTGGAATTCCTCCATAATGAGACGATAACCCTAGGTTTGTAAGGAGACTGCCAAAAAATGAGCCAAAAGATACTGCGTATAGACTACCTGCTATCATATGAGCAAACCATGCTGTCCATCCACTGATGAAGGCATTAGGTCTCGGGAGTCCCTCTTTTACCCATCTATATCCGCCACCTGCTTCAGGAAATGCGGAGCCAAGCTCAGCATATGTTAATGCTGTAAAGAAGCTGATTACTCCACTAAACGCAAAAGCAATGAGTAATGAAGGACCAGCTTCATTTATCGCAGGGCCAATTAAATTAAAGATTGAACCTGCTATCATTGATGCAATCCCAACCATAGTTATGTCTAGCAACGACAAACTACGTACAAGGCCAGGAGATGATTTTTCAGAAGACATGAATACCTATTCGTGTGGAAAAAAGGGTCGAATAAATCTCTACTCGTTGACGAAGACGCCTGATGAAAGGGAAATCTTTTGACTTTATGCCATAAGACGGTAATCTCTTATGATCGAATCGATCTCTTCTTCAGAATTTGCTTTAGAATAATCCTCGAGGAGGTTTTTATTTAGATCATAAAATGTGTGACCCCATTTGAATTTGTCAAGAAGATCATGTGAAAGACTTTCAAAGCCCATGATAAAAGATGCCCCTGCAATGGCCTCAACAGTTGTAAGTTTGTTAAGTTTTGAATAATTTACTGGGTTACCAGCTAATAGAGGGGGTAGTTTTCTTGCAATGCCAGCAAACTTTTTTGTAAATGTTTTTCCTGCCAACTCCCATGAGCAATCAATTCCAGTTATAGATTGTACAAGTGATGCATCACTTCTTAAAAGTGTCCTTTGTGCAAACGGATCTAAAAGTAAGGTATTTTGTAGAGTTGTTCTAACTCTTGTTGCAAGTTTGAATTTTACAATTTTGGCAGCAGTACATTTTTTTGGATCGTCCTGTCTAAACATCAATACTTGCACTTGCACAGCGCAGGGTTACTCTATAGATGTATATGAAATCTTGTAGTAGAATCTGGAAACCTGATTATCTTTTAGGATTTCTACTGTCCAATCACCTTGAGGAATAGTTTCACCCTGAGACTCTGGCAAGATTGTGAATTTTTCCAATTTTGTGTCAGTTCCGCTATATCTTACCTTAAGACTGGTATCACCAACTTGGACTATCTGATATAACGAACTACCATCTCTTGTAGATTGTGTAACCTGGCAATCATCATCTTGACCAATAAGACAAGTTCCATCGTTGGAAGTTATTCTAAGGTTTACGTCTGATTCGTCACCAGAGTTAACACGGAGCAAACCTTCAAAGAGAGTAGGCAGATAGGTTTTTTCTTCAATATTTTTTGGTTGAATTGATATTGAGACTAGAGAATCAGATATCCTGTTTACAATATCAGTTAATTTCTTTGGCGTTGGAATAGGTTCACCAGTCCCAGTTGTTGTACCATTAGTTGGGATTTCAGTTGGTGGCAATATTATTTCTGGTGGGAGTTCATTAACTACTTCATACATAACAGTTGTTGTATCAAAAGCAGTGTTGGCTTCCACTGTATAATTCCCCAGGTTCGCATTTTTAGGTATGGTATAATCGAAATTAAAAGAACCATCAGGATCAAATCTTACAGCAGTTTTAGAAATTAATTCTTCATCCTCTATTATCTTTACATCCACATCAAATAATGAAATTACTTTGCTTGTTTTCCCAGATATTTTAACCATATCTCCTTGAAGATATTTTTCTTTGTCAGTTTGCATAAGCAAAACTAGCGGTGTCTCTTTACCAACATTGAATTTATCAACAACCTTGAAAACCGTCTGTGCTCTTGCGTCAGAATATTTTGCAGATACCTTGTATTGTCCTGTTTTGAAACCGCCAGCAACTAATTTAAGTGAAGTTTCGAATTTGCCATTTAAATCAAGATCCGGAGTTGCCTTGAAGATCTCTTTGTTTGCAGGACTTTTTACAATAATTGTTGGTTTTAAATCAATAACTGATCCTTCTTGTGTAGAGCCTTTGGTCAAAACAGTACCTGAAACAATAACACTTTCCCCTGTATTGTAAGCACTCTTGTCTGTCTCAACAATGATAGGTGGCAGAGCTGTTTCAGACTCAGGATTTTTTGATACTTTAAAGAATACGTCTGTCTTGTCAGAGTCTGATCTTATCGTTAATTTGTATAATCCAAAAACAGTAGCACGTGAAGGTACAGTCCACGTCCATGAAAATTGCCCATTATCAAGTGTTACCCCTCCCTGTGTGGTTTTGCCATTAGGATCAGTCATAGTAAGAGTATAGGAAGGTTGAGCGGTAAAGGTAGAAACTCCTCCTGTCAGTTTCACCTGTTCGCCTACACCGTATACTTCTTTGTCTGTACTTGCAAGGATTTTTACACCACCACTTAGATCAAGGGAATCACTAACTGTAAATGATGTCGAGGCTGAAATTTCAGCATATTTAGCTTTGATTAAATATTCCCCCTTTTCAAAAATATTTCTCATTATGCTTGTTTTTATTTCAAAGTTACCAGAACTATCTGGAATTCCAGTGAAAGAAAAAGCTGTGTCTTGATTCTTTGCAGCACTTGCACGAGGATCACCCTTTGATATAATTGGAGTTCCATCGGCTTTTGTGATAGAGACTTGGACGTATGTCCTTCCCAAGTCTTTCTTCTCTTGTACTTTACCTAGGATAACTAACTGTTCTCCAAAACCATATGTGTCCTTATCAGTAGAAATCAAAAGCGGTCTTGAAATTGTTTCAACAAATTCACTTGGATTTTCCACCACTTTAAAAGATGTTTCTTCAGAACCGATGTCCTTTGATACTATTACTTTGTAATCACCAAGACGATCAGTCTCTGCTGGTATTTTGAATTCATACTTGAATGTTCCATCGCCTGCCAACCTGACGGAATCCTTAACGTCAAAGGTGTCCGTCACATCTTTATTTATAAAAGATTGTACAATGTCAATATCGAGGGAGGAAATCCAGACTTTGTTGCTTCTACCAGAAATTATTACTGTTTCCCCTAGTCCGTAGACTTGTTTGTCTGTAACCAAGGTTATTAGTCTGTCTTCTTTTATTTCTTCTACTAATTGGTATGAGTATCTGGTAGTTTCGGTTCCATATGTTGCGGCAATAGTATATGTGCCAAACACAGGATTGACTGAATTCATGAAAAAGGTGGTTTTGAATTTGCCATTTGTATCTGGGTATAATGATCCATCAAAAACTTGTTTTCCATTAGGGTCGAATATTTTAAATTTCATGCCAGTAAGTGGGATAATTTTTGTTGTATTGCCACTTAATACCGCAGTCTCACCAGGAATGTAGATCGGTTTATCGACTGCTATTGAGATTACTTGTGATGATTCTTGTTCAGTTGGAGCAACTGCTTCTTCAGAAATCGTAAAGGATGTTTCTTTGGTTTGTCCGCCGTACTCTGCAACAACTTTGTAATCACCAGCTGGGACTTGAAGTACTTTATCCGTCTTCATTTCTGTATAAAACATATTCATGCTATCAGGGAACAATAAAAATGATTTTTTGAAATTCTCTGGTCCTTTAATTGTAAGATAGACTTGTGGCGACGTGTATTCATTAGTCAAAGTAACTTTTTTTGAAACTTCGCCACTAATTTTTACTACATCTCCAAAAGCATAAACTGATTTATCAGTTGAAAGTTGAATTGATAAAAAGTCGTTTGCTGCAGTAACAGAAATTTTGCCGTTTGATGAACCAGCATTCGATGTTCTAAATACCCAATCAGTAGCCGACCCCGTATTCAATCCATCAGTATTTCTCTGCCAAGATTTGAGGTCGTTTTCAATATCACGAAGTATTGGAGTGGAGTCAACTATGGTCGAATTTTTAGATTTTAGTTGAATCTGTGAGGAAGTATCAGGAAACCATAAAGGGCCGAAGGCAAACACAGTAAATCCCCCACTTTTTATTTGCGTACCTTCAGATATCTTGTATGCAACCTTTGTACCACTGGTGGCACCAACGCTCCATCCACCTATATCGATGGCTGCATCCGTAGGATTGTAAAGCTCTACCCACTCTGAAACTTGTTTTGCATCATCCCCAGGTGGATTAATGTCGACTTCGTTTATTACGACATGGTCAGCAGTATTGCTTGACTGGCCTATCACTGGAGCTGCCTGTCCAAGTAATAGGATAACTACCAATAATCCCAACATGATATGTGACTTCAATTCTCTTACCTTTGATATCATCCAATCACGAATATTATAATTTTAGGAGTATATTGTGGAAAAGTTGAGCTTGTGGTTAACTGACACTCTTCGTTTACACACATGGACAATTTGCAGTTCTATCAATTATAAGCAGTGCGTAGGAATCATTCTGGATTGATTACTGCCAGGCGTGAGAGTCCGTTGCCTTATCACAGTTGGGGCATTTTTTGTTAACTATTCTTTGGCCACAGACAGCACAAGCACCCTCTCCAACAGATTTCTGAATCTGTTTTTTTCTCCTTCCTACCAAAACTCTAACTCCAAAATAAATGACGATGGCAATAGTAACTGCATAAATTGGCGCCATAAAGGGCATCATACCTATCATTAAAAACAAAATTCCAACAATTAGAATTATTTCTCGTTTTTCAAACGGCACTATTTTATTAGCTAGAAAGTTTTTAATAAAAATCTATGCCAGTGCTCAGAGTCACTGAATTTGCATTCATCTTAAATCATGTCTCTAACTCTTCTTCATCGCCTGGCGGTGATAAATTCACCAAAGTTAGATAAGAACTAGCTGTGATCAATTTTTCTTGTAAATCTAGTCAGAATTTGTGCTCTTTTTACTTGCTTTCTGTTGGTCTGTATCTTTTAGTAGATTTTTGATGTATCCATTTCAAATGGGAAAGCGTAAATTCACAATTGATTTAGGAAACGAGAAAATCGAGGTAGAAGGACACCAGCACAAAAATGTAGCCATAAAATATCTAATGAAAAAACGTCGCTCCCTTCTTATGACAAGGGATAAAGAAAAAGTCGAAAGATTGTATGCCGAGGTTCCCCAAATTATATCCATCATCGGGGGACATCTAACCAAATCATATAAAGTAAATTGGGAAAGGGAAGGAACTACGGATTTTCAAGGCTCGAGATTTGTGTTTACCCTGACTGATCTTCCAAATCAAGAGATAACAGCGTAGAAAAGACTGTTAAAAAATTGAAAATATCTGCAAAATCTTCAGATTTACTGCTAAGAGTATAATCCAGTTTTAATCACAATGTATCAACTGGAAGCCTTTGCAGTGATAAGTCTTTTTTAAATCCGAAGAAATTTTTCATAAACAAAATATGTCTTGCCTGTACCCTTTGACCAATCTCGTGCAGAATTTCGTATGTAGCCAAGCTGCTCATAAAGATGATGAGCGGCTTTCATCGTTCGCTGAGTTGAGAGAATCATTTTGGAATATCCCAAGGAAACAGCTCGCCTCTCACATGTCATTATGAGGCGTGACGCGATTCCTTGATTTCGTGTTTCTGGGCAGACCGCCAGTAAATGAATTTCAGTTTCATCCCCTTCTGCCACTTGACTAGCTGAGCTTGTAGAACGAACAAAGATGATCATTCCGAGAATTTTTCCTCCCGGCGATTTAGCAAGTATGATCTCACCCCGTTTTCGCAGTTCAGCAGGTACAAACATTTGTTCAGATTCTGATTTATCTGTGTACCCTTCCCCGACAAAAACACGGGTCAATAACGATGTAATTTCCCTATCTTCTTCAAGTGTACCTTGGTAATTCACGATTTGAAAATTCATTATTTGATGATATAGTTTTATTATCCTTAAAAAAATAATGCAAAATTTACTTGTCTTCCCAAATTCACTATAAAATAATGGGATCGGCCGGATTTGAACCGACGACCTCAGGTACCCAAAACCCGAATCATACCAAGCTAGACCACGATCCCGCGATGAAAGCAGTTTGAATGTCCCCAATTTAAGCTTCACATGTGATGATTTTAAATAACATACAAAATCTAGTCTAGCCTATGCAAATTCAGGATTACCTAAGTGCCGGAAAGATTGCAGCCGAGGTTCGAGAAAATGCAAGGAAGAAATACCATGTTGGATCCACGTTGTTTGAAATTTGTGAATCAATAGAAAATGAAATTGCACAAAAAGGTGGAAAATGTGCTTTTCCTGTCAATACCAGCTTAAATGAAATTGCAGCTCATTATACAGCCGAACCAAATGATCAAAAAATCATCCAAGACATGGATTTATTAAAAATTGATCTTGGTGTTCAAATAAATGGTTACATTGCTGACACTGCAGTCACAGTTTGTTACGACCCGAAATTTGATTATTTGATCCAAGCTGCGGAAGCTGCCCTAAAAGATGCAATCTCTATTATAAGGACAGGTGTAAAGTCCAGCGATGTGGGAAAAACCATAGAAAACACCATAAAACAAATGGGAGGAGTGCCAATAGCAAATCTTAGCGGACATTCACTTGAACAATACACCATTCATGCTGGGAAGTCTATTCCAAACGTCTGGTCCATAGGGTCATTTTCATTTTCATCAGCAGAGGCCTACGCTTGCGAACCTTTTGTTACAACTCGTGATGGTCTAGGATTTGTAAGGGAAGGGAAAACAAGAAACATCTTTTCTCTTGTTTCAAGAAAGAGGATAAAGGATCCAGAGTGTGACAAACTTGTGGATTACATCTGGGAAAAATTCAATATGCTTCCCTTTGCGCTGCGATGGCTATTACCTCAATGGGACGAAAAAACAGCAAGAAATCTTCTTGAAAAACTCACAAAACACAAAGTTGTTCGATCATATCCTGTACTAGTAGAAGCAAATGGAGAAAGAGTTGCACAGGCAGAACATACTTTCATACCAAAGGAAAATGGGGTCACCGTAACTACTCTTTAGAAACTTCGCCAAAGATTTTTGCAACTGACAACTGACCCTTACATGAAGAACACTGGTCAGTTTTTTTGAAGATGTAATCTCCTTCCTTAAATTTTCTTTTCGATATTGCTTTACAAGAACCGCATTCTTCAATTGTATATGGTATAACAATTTCTTCTTTTTTTGAAAATATCATTGTGAAACTCCCAACGTATTTCCAACACCAATGACAAGCGCCGACTGACCTGTCTGTGTATTTTCTTTTATGATTTCATGAACTTGCGAGGTTACCTTTTCTGCGGAATCTGCAATTTCTTTTTTCATAATGGTAATCGCGTCTTTTATTGATTGTTTTACTACTATAGCATAGATTGGAATTTTATGTTTTGTGGCAATTTCCTCCATTTGAAATCTGTCTGTTCCTATTCCTCCAATTGCTGCACCAAAACCTTGTGCTACTGAACCAGATTCTTCCCCTTCTAATTTCAGGGCGGCATCAACCATAATGATAATGTCCGGGGTAGTTTCAGAAAGAATTCGTTCTAGTGCATCACCGGGTCTTCCAACAGTGGCTGCTGGTCCTTCTGCTTTCATTAGATACACCTTGCGTCCCTCATATTCAGACTCGCTCCATACAGTTTCAAATGCAGCAGTCTTTTTTTCAGTAGAAAGCATCATCTTTCCCACTACCATCGGCCCTATCCCATCACCGATAGGTTGACCCTGTTTGAAGGCCGAGACAGCAGTCTTGAGAGCCTCGGCTTCTTCCATAATGAATGGCATCATCATTTGTAAAGGCAAAATTAATGGGAAGTTATTTTGCTTTTTTGCAGTAAGAAAAAGATGCCTAACTATTTTGTAGAGAAGATGTAATGTGGTTGCCGCTTCCATGATATTTTCAATTTTGCTTGCTTCAAGACCGCTCATGTCTGAAGAAAATGCCTTGACTTGCAATCTCGTATAGTCCTCACGCGAACGCATGACGTGTCTTACTTTTTGAACAATTCCGTTTGGATCCATGTCTACAGGCATTATTGTAAAATGTTCAAAAAATCGATCGATTTTAGGAGAAGGATCAATCGAAGGTTTTAGGGTAGTTTTTATGTATTCTACTAACTCTTTTTTTGTTTCTTCCTTGTACGTCTTTAGTTTTTCAATTGATTTAGAAATTTCTGAAGATGTTATTTGCAGTTGGATCCGTTGCCCATAGAACATGAAAATTATTATTGGCACAATCCAAACAAGCCACATCAATGGATTTGACTGATCATTGGCATCAAAGAGTTTATCTATATTTATTCCTAAAAAGTCCAATAATTCTCAAGCTTGACTTTACCAAATTAAATCTTTGTCAACAGACAAATTTCCGCATATTATATTCATTTTAAACTTTAATCTAAGATAAAGTAACAACTCTTATGGATTCAAAAAAAATCGCAGATATTACCAGAGTGGTAGGTTGTCAAGTGTTATCTGACAAACATGATTTGAATCTTTATTCTGTTGATGCTAGTTCATATATCGTAAAACCCTTAGTTGTAGTAGTTCCTAAGAATGAGCAAGACATTATTGCAATTGTAAATTACGCCTCAAAACATAACATTTCGATTACCGTAAGAGGTGCAGGCACAGGCCTAGTTGGGAGTGCATTGGGAAAAGGGATAATTCTTGATCTAAAAAATTTTGATAAAATAAGACAGAATCAAGATCGTGTTGAGGTGGGTGCTGGTGTCTTTAAAGGAAATCTTGATAATGAACTTGAAAAAAGTGGCAGGTTTTTCGCTCCAAATCCATCAATTGGCCCTCATTGTACGATGGGCGGGATGGTTGCTACCAACGCAAGCGGTAGTCGCTCTCTAAAATATGGTAGTACTATTGACAACTTACTTGGTGTCAGAATCATAACAGCAAATGGCCAAATTGTCGACCTTCCATCACAGTCAAAGTTTAGCAGAACCATTTTTAAAATGATTAAAACAAATTTACAAAAAAAATTCCCAAGAGTTTCAAAAAATTCTTGTGGCTATAGATTAGATGCAATTAAAAAAATATCAGATCTGCATAAGATTATTGCAGCTTCGGAAGGAACATTGGGGATAATCACTTCTATCAAGTTAAAAACATTACCCATTCCAACTAAACGTATGCTCATAGTCTTGTCCTACGACACCATAAGGCAGGCGGCTTTAGTTACTCCAAAAATAGTCAAGCTAAAACCATCAGCTCTAGAATTAGTGGATAACAACATAACAAAACATATCAGAACCAGATTAACAAAAATTCCAAATTGTTTGTTATTTGTTGAATTTGACGACAATCTTGATAGATGTAAAAAAAATCTACTTGAGATTATTCCAAAAGAAAAAATTTTAAAACTAATAATCAGAGATTCCGAAATAAAAAAGTGGTGGGATTTTAGAAATTCAGCTTTATCATACAGCCTTAGAAGTATCACAACAAAAGAAAGCATTCCTACAATAATTGAAGATGCAACTGTCCCTGTTGGAAAACTAGAAATCCTCATTGACATTATTGAAAAAATCTCGAAAAAATACAATATGAAATTTGTACTTTATGGCCATGCCGGAAATGGTAATTTACATGTAAGACCAATATTAGAAGACAAAAATAAGAAAATGATAAGAAGAATAGCTAAAGAATTCTTTTCTCAAGTCATAGCAATCGGTGGCTCCATAACAGGGGAGCATGGAGATGGTTTAGCAAGATCAGAGTTCGTAAGGATGCAGTATGACGAAGCTGTGTACTCTGTATTTAAGAAAATAAAAAATAAATTCGACCCAAAAAATATTCTCAACCCTGACAAGATAATTACTTCAAAACATACTATGACTAAAAATTTGAGAATCTAATTAAAAAAGACAAACGTGGTCTTAATTATTTTATTTTTGTTCCAAGTGGGACGTCTTCTTGTATCGTAAGCCAGAACGGTTTATCATTTACATCTGCTGCCAATAGCATGGCATTTGATTCAAATCCTGCAATTTTTCTTGGCTCTAAATTTACAATGACTACAACTATTTTGCCTACAAGTTCCTCAGGCTGATAATACTCTGCACCCCCGATTATGACATCGCGTTTTTCTTCACCCAAGTCAATTACACCTTTTATGATTCGTGATTTTCCTAGAATTTTTTCTGTAGATACAATTTTAGCTATTCGGAGATCAAGTTTGGCAAAGTCATCGTATGTGATGTTTGGCATAAGACGATTCATTGCACCGTATTAAAATTGATTTCGTCAAGACTAATATGTAGAAAGTAGAAATGCCGAACATGGCTGAAATCCGTGCTTTCGTTCAAATTAATGCACCGTTAGATAGGGTTTGGAATTTAGTATCAGATCTTGATAACGAACCAAAATTTTGGAAGGGAACAAAAGAAATTAGAAACATATCAAAAGAAGACAACACAATTACTCGTGAGATAACAATTGCCTTCAAAGACTCAAAGTGTATGCAAACTGTAACTTTATACCCCAAAGAAAAAATTCATGCTGTATTTACTAAGGGAATCATTAACGGTACAAAAACACTGAATCTAAAACAGGAAGGAAATTCAACTCACCTTGAGGCAGCTTGGGAAATCAAGCTTTCAGGAATGATGGGAATGTTTACAGGAATTGTAAAAAAACACATTCAAAGTGGAACAGAACAAGCCCTTCAAAGCATAAAACAAGAAGCAGAGAAGTAAACCCTTATGGAACTTGCCATAGATATTCTCAACTATTCCCTATCTGCAATTTTAGTTGCCGTTTCTATAACTTGGGTTCTTTTGATAAGATCAATGTGGATTTCATTCCGGAATTCCCCATACTTGGATAAGTTTGATGCAAAACCAAATCAAAAACCAAAGGTTTCTGTAATTTTACCAGCAAGAAACGAGGAAGATTTTATTGCAAAGTGTTTGATTTCTCTTTTAGATCAAGACTATGAAAATTATGAAATTGTTGCAATTGATGATCAATCAAAAGATAAAACTGGACAAATAATTAGAAGTTTTGCAGAAAAGAATTCAAAAATAATTCATGTTACGGCAGAACCAAAACCAGAGAATTGGACGGGAAAGAATTGGGCATGTTTTGAAGGTTTTAAAAAGTCCACAGGCGATCTTTTACTTTTTACTGACGCAGACACAAATCATTCTAAAAAAATGATTTCACTTTCTGTTTCACATTTTACTAGCGAGAATCTGGATGCACTAACAGCCATTCCAAAAATGCTCTGCCTTGACTTTTGGACTAGAGTTACACTCCCTATCCTTTCAACTTTTTTGCATACTAGATTTTCCGCACTCAGGGTAAATGATCCATCAAAAAAAACAGGTTATTTTTTTGGTAGTTTTTTTATAATAAAAAGAAAGACTTACGAATCAGTAGGAACTCATGAGGGTGTTAAAGGTGAGCTTGTTGAAGATGGAGCCTTGGGTAAAAAAGTAAAGGAATCAGGTTTTAAAATGAAGATGGTACGTGCTGAACATCTTCTTGAAGCAGTCTGGGCTCGTGATTTGCCTACTTTATGGCATGCTCTTAAACGATTAATCATACCACTTTATTTACAAAATAAAAAAATTGCAATTGGAATATTTTTTGCAGTTCTCTTTTTACTTTTCATGCCTTTTCCGATATTGGCATATGCTGCACCGTTTGTGAATTCCAGTATTTCTTTTTCTCTGCTTTTTTCCATCTCAGTAATTACAGTAGGATTACTCTACAGTGCAGCAATCATCGAGACAAAAAAAGGACTAGGTCTTGGTCTTGTGGATGGTTTACTTGGGCCTATTGGAAGTTTTATGATTGTGCTGGGTTTCGCTAGCGGAATTTTACAAGTCAAAAGTAACAAAGCACTAATTTGGAGAGGTAGAACATACTCGATGACAAATCAGATTCAAAACGCGATAAATGTCTAGACATCCATTCTCATCGGTAGGAATGGGAATGACACTCTTATAATTGAAAAAACATCCCTAGTTTATGAATAAAAAAATTCCTATTGGCATTGGTATTGCTGCAGTTGTCATTGTTGTTATGGTAGTAGGTATCAAGGCATACTTCGGAGATTCTGCAACAGAATTGCCCGGGGAAGAAAAAGTGGAAAAAACTCTAAATCTTCAGGAATCCGGTGAAACTAGTAATGCGGGAGAGGCAGGCGAAGCCAATGAAGCTGGAGAAGCTGGGGAAAGAAACCCTTGAGATCACATTATAGCAACTAATTAAACTAGAACTACCATTTGTTAGTAAGAATTATAGATAAACACTGAAACTATGATTCGTGGATAAAACAAGTGCTGTTTTTGGCGGAGTAATAGGTGGAGTTGCGGTACTAGTAGTGTTTGCACTCTATATGGCTCCACATCATGATATTCCAGAACAGAGTCTTATTACAACTGAACAAAATTTAGAAACCACTGAGCAACCCACTTCGATTAAGAATCCAGGGGACATTTCACTGGTGGATCTTTTTGAAAAATCCGATGATGGAGTTGTAAAGGTTTCTGTGCGAAAGTCAGAAGAGACCCCATCTGGTCGTTCCTTGGGGTCTGGTTTTGTCTATGATGTTAGCGGTCACATAATAACAAATAATCATGTAGTTGAAGGTTCAGAAAAAACGACTGTTACGTTTCTTGATGGAACCTCTTATAATGCCGAGGTTATCGGAACAGATCCTTACACTGATCTTGCAGTCATCAAAGTGGATGTCGATACCTCACTTTTACATCCATTGCCTCTAGGAGATTCCTCTACCCTTCGTGTAGGAGAACAAGTTGCAGCAATAGGAAATCCATTTGGATTATCTGGCTCCATGACATCAGGTATAGTAAGTCAATTAGGTAGGCTACTTTCCACCCCTGGGACCTCATCCTTTTCAATACCTGACATAATCCAGACTGACGCTGCAGTAAATCCTGGAAATTCTGGTGGACCACTGCTTAACATGAGGGGTCAAGTAATTGGGATTACAACGGCAATTCAATCTGCTACTGGCGAGTTTTCTGGAATCGGTTTTGCTGTTCCATCTAACACTGTTTCAAAGATTGTCCCCGTTTTGATAAAAGAAGGCAAATACAAACACCCGTGGCTTGGAATATCTGGAGCAGATATTGATCCCGATCTTGCCAAAATACTTGGATTACAAGATACAAAGGGATTTTTGATTGTAAATGTGGTAAAAGATAGTCCTGCAGAAAAAGCGGGTTTGCATGGTACTAGTGAAACAAAAGAAGTTGATGGAATAAAATATCAGATTGGGGGCGATGTAATTTTGTCAGTAGATCATAGGGACATAAGAAAAATTGACGATATTTTGATTTATTTACAACGAGAAAAGAAAGTTGGTGATACCATTAATTTGGAAATACTTAGAGAAGGACGTGTTACAAACTTTGAACTGACACTCGAAGAACGACCAAATAATAATCAATCCTAGTACAAGCATAAATACCGCCGCCTTAGGTATGTGTGGTATTGAGTAAGCTTGTTTCAAAATATGAAGTGTTAAACAAGTCGTTAGAAGGCAAGGAGGTATCAAAAGAGGAGATTTATGAAACATATCAAGCATTACAGAAAAATCCATCGGAACTTTATCGTGTTGGTCAGATTCTAAGGAATCAAAACAAAGGAAAAATAGTTACCTATTCTAGAAAGGTATTTTTCAATTTGATAAATCTTTGTAGAGATACGTGTTCTTATTGCACTTACAAATCAGAACCTGGCCAGTCAAAGGTTTCAATGATGTCAAAACAAGATATTCTCGATCTTTCAAAACTTGGAAAAAAATACAAATGTACTGAAGCGTTGTTTGTCACTGGCGAACGACCAGAACAAAAATATCAAGAAGCGAGAGTGTGGCTGAAGGAAAATGGATTTGGCAGTACTGCAGAATATTTAGTACATGCTTCAGAAATTTCACTCAAGGAAGGGCTTTTTCCTCATACAAATGCTGGAAATCTAACCAAATCTGAAATTAATGAATTAAAAAAGACAAATGTCAGTTTGGGTTTAATGCTTGAGAATTCTAGTGAGCGTCTTTCTGAAAAAGCCATGCCACACCAATTTGCACCAAGTAAGAATCCCAAAGCAAGGCTTAGGATTTTGGAAGATGGAGGTGAGATCGGCATCCCAATGACTACGGGAATACTCATTGGTATTGGGGAGACTGCTTTTGAGATTATTGAATCATTATATGCTATAAAAAGAATCCATAAAAAATTTGGTCACATTCAGGAAATCATTTTACAGAACTTTCAACCAAAGATTGATACACAGATGAGAAGTTTTCCGTCAGCAGAACAAGTCTATTTTAAAAACATGGTAGCACTTGCCAGAATAATAATACCCGAAATGAATATTCAGATTCCGCCCAACCTTTCTCCAAGTTCATATTCAGACTTTCTTTCTGTTGGCATAAATGACTGGGGGGGAATATCACCTATAACTCCGGATTACGTAAATCCGGAGTATTCTTGGCCTTCTATTGGCGAAGTGGAAAAAAATTCGTCAGATGCAGGATTTGAGCTCTTGGCAAGACTTCCCGTATATCCAGAATTCATTTCATTTGTACATCCAGATCTAAAAGAAAGAATTTCAGATATTACAAATCCTACAGGTCTTCTTAAAAGGGAATGTATAACATGACAGTACAGACATCGTCGTTTGATTATCTTTTAAGACAGTCTAATCCCCTCATAGCAGCCACCTTAGATAGAGCTCTTTCAGAAAAAGAAATTTCTGCGGAAGAAGCTTCTAGGCTTTTTTATGCCAAAGGTATAGATTTTCATCTTATTGGATTAGTTGCAGATGAATTAAGAAAAAGAAGAATCGGCGACAATGTCACTTATGTCATTAATAGAAACATTAACTTTACAAATGTCTGTATCAAACAATGCGGCTTTTGCGCATTTAGTAGAGATTTTCGTGAAGAAGAGGGTTATTCTCTTCCAACAGAAGAAATAGTAAGGCGTGCGAAGGAGGCGAGAAACCTTGGAGCTACCGAGGTTTGCATACAAGCTGGGCTACCTCCAGACATGGAAGCAAACACCTACGAAAATATCTGCAGGGAAATTAAGAAAGAGATTCCCGATATTCACATTCATGGATTTTCGCCAGAAGAAGTGCTTTATGGGGCGGCAAGATCGGATTTACCTATAAAAGAATATCTGGTGAGGTTAAAAGACGCCGGAGTTGATTCGCTTCCAGGAACTGCTGCGGAAATTTTAGATCAAAAAATGCGTGATAAAATATCACCAGGAAGGATAAGCGTCAAAAATTGGATTGAGGTGATAAAGGCAGCCCACAAACTTGGAATCCCTTCAACCTCCACGATAATGTTTGGGCATTTAGAGACTCCGGAAGACAGAACTAAACACATTGCACTAATACGCGAAATACAAAAAGAAACTGGTGGGTTCACAGAATTCGTGCCCTTAAGTTTCGTTCACACTGAAGCCCCCATGTATAAACACGACCTGCACCATGGGATAAGAAGCGGTGCCGATGGGAACGATGTTCTTTTGATGCATGCAGTATCAAGAATAATGTTAAACAATTTCATAAACAATATCCAGATATCATGGGTAAAAGAGGGAGGCAACATGTCACAACTTTTGCTTGCATGGGGTGCAAATGATTTTGGTGGTACGTTAATTAATGAAAGCATATCTACTGCAGCCGGAGCAAAACACGGCCAGCTATTAAAACCAAAACAAATTAGAAATTTCATAAGGCAAATTGGCAGAATTCCCGCTCAAAGAACTACTTTGTATAAAATGATACAGACCTATGAATCAGAGAAAGAGGATGCTTTGGATATGGTAGATGACACATCACAATTTGGTTCGTATCATGAATTGATAAAGCTGGACAAATATAGATTCAAAACTAATAGGCGATGATTATTGTCTGCGTGTGATGCAGTGCTTTCAAAAGCTAAAGCTTTACACATAGATGAATATGAGGCATTTTTTGCGGAAAGAAAGATAATAACAGTAAGAATAACGGATTCTGAGATAGCAGAGGTAAAACAGAATCAAGAAAGATCCATTGCTGTAAGGGTAATCCACCAAAAAAGAATCGGCTCTGCAACAACATCAAATTTAGAAAAAAATGACGTGGTTGAATCAGCCTTGAAATCAACCTCACTCGTAAAACCCAAAAATTACTGGAAATCATTACCTCAAAGTGCCAAATTCTCATCACTGCAAAATGCTTTTGATCAAAAGATAGCAAACATTTCAGGAGAACAAGCCGCGGATATTGTTTATACTATGATCAATGCCTCAATAAAAGACAGCAGGGTTACCGCTGTTTCTGGATCGTTAAATATTGTTTCTGAAAAAATTGAAATTGCAAATAGCAATGGTTTGAACTGCTCTGATAGAGCAACATACATTGCTGGCACAATTAATGCGGAATCAAATGTTGGAGGTTCTCCAGTTAGCGGCATTGGCGACATGTCATCAAGAACAACTAATGGATTTGACGCAGAATCCATAGGTCATGAGGCATCCGATATGTGTGTCAATTCAATAAATCCTCAAAAATGTGAATCAGAAACATACAGTATAATTTTTGAGCCATATGCGATAGGAGAAATGCTTGCATTTGTTTTTGCATCAAACTTTAACCTCAAAACGTATTCTGAAAAAAGAAGCTGTTTTGTAGACAAGGTGGGAGAACAAATAGCGCATGAAAATTTTAACCTTATTGACGATCCTCATTATCCGGAAGGAATAGGAAGTAAACCATTTGACGATGAGGGAGTACCAACCAAAACTAGACCTCTAATTGATAAAGGGATTTTTGCCAATACTTTTTCTGATTCATTTTATGCATTCAAAGAAAACAAAGAATCTACTGGTAACGCAAGCAGACCAGGTTCCCCTGCAGGGAGATCTGCTCAACCAATCCCATTTCCATCACCACACAATTTGATGATAAGTGGAAATCGGGTGTCCAAAGACGAGATGATAAAAAATACAAAAAAAGGATTGCTTGTTGGAAGATTATGGTATACTTACGCTGTAAATCCCGAACAGGGTGATTTTTCTTGTACCGCACGAAGTGGAATCAAAATAATAGAAAATGGTAGAATCAAAAATCCTGGTAAATCTGTTCGTATAGTTCACAATCTTCCAGTACTCCTTCAAAACGTATCTGCAATAGGAAATGACACAAAAAATGTGTTGAATTGGCATTCGCTTCCTGCAATTACCCCTTCAATACAAGTCGAGGGAATCAAGGTAGTTTCAATTTAAAGACTTGGCAATATTGACTGCAGTCCAATGCCAACAAGGTATAAGATTAAAAGCATTACGCCGGTTTTCAATCCTAACTTATTTTTTAAGATGGGAATTATTGCGATAAGCGTAATTACGGTTACCAGTATCATTTGATATTCTAAAAGAGTATTGTTGAGAATTTTTTCGCCAAATCCACGAAATGACATCGCAGCAAAAACTGCCACTGCCAGAAGCAAGGTATTGTTTAAAATTTTTGAACCAAGAACATTTGCTACCGCAATAGATGCTCCAGCTGCGCCTTTTCTTGCTAAGATCATCATAGATATTTTCTCTGGCATTTCTCCAGCTATTGGGGCAATGATAATAGCCAGAACAACGATTGATATTCCACTCTCAATGGCAAGACCTTCTAAAGAATGAACGAATGGTTCTGCACCTATGAATATCCCTGCAGTGCCTGCAATGAAGATCAAAAGCGCCCTGATCAAGTGTTTTCCTGATTGTTTTTTGTGGTGTTCTTCAAATACTTCATTTTGAAGTTTTTCGGCCTTTTCGTGTTTAATCTCACGAAATGCAAGATAAAGGTATGCTGCAAACATGGCCGAAAAAATTATTCCATCGACGACCTCATAACCATCAATAAACATGACTGCCCCAGCAATTGCCGTTATTATCAACAGTATAGTGTCAAGCTTGAACTGTTTAACATCAATGTACTTCATTGGCGCTTTTGATAATTTAGTGGTAGCAATGATCAGCATTATTGCAAGACCCAAAGTCATCATCAAAAGATTGCTTCCAAGTGCAGCACTAATTGCAGTATCATAAGAACCATCCTTAGCTGCATATGCTACAATTGCAATCTCTGGCAATGTTGTAGCAATACTTAGCAATGTTCTACCTACAAATCTTGCCCCCCATCGTTCTGCAAGATGTTCCGCTCCGTATGACAAGAGCCAGCTTGCAAAAATAAGTTCGGCCAACCAACCCAGCATAAAGGGTAAACTATCTACCAATTGCTACTCTTCTTTATCGGTATATTATAAGCCAATATTATTGGCGCTCATTGATCTTTTACAATTATCATAGTTAAGGTGGATTTGACACCATCTAATTTCCTGATTTTTGTGGTGATTGTTTCACGTAAAGTTTCCATAGAGTCTGCCTCAATTTCCATTAATACGTCATACACACCGTATACACCGTATACTTCCCTGACATTTGGGATCTGCCTTAGTTCCTTGACAAGTTTGTTTTCCTTGCCAAGTTCCGCATTCATTAAAACAAAAGCACTGTGCATATCAAGCATTTCTGTGACTAGCATAAAAACAAATTGTATTGGTTGAAAAAAAGCTTCTATACAGCTCAAAAAAATTTTGAGTTAAAGTTAATAAGGTAAGATACCGTACCATTACGGTAACATGAAAACACGAATGACTTACATACCATTAGAAGTGGCAGAACAGTTCTCGAACTTTATCATAAGTAGGGACGAGCAAATATTAGATTCTGTCAAGGCTAGAACTCGTGATTTTAGCACCATATCACTTCTGAAGTTACTATACCAGTTAAAGTATAACCCTATGACCTTTTCAGATCTTTATATGAAATCAAATATAAGGATGAAAAAGTCTTTTTTGAATTACCTACACCTTTGTGTCAAGTATAATTTTGTGACAAAAATGGCAGTGAGATCAAACATGATGTACTCTATAACGGACAAAGGTAGGACCATGCTTGATCTTTTTGTGCAACACAATGATTAGAATGGTGAAGGGCAAAACCAATGCTTCGATCGCTTATCTGAAGGATTTATGACGATTTAATAAATTTTGATTGAGCTTTAAGATGCTCCGCCACTTTGCCAAATATATCATTCACGCTAATATCAACAAAGTTAATGGTTCCATCGTCTTTAACAATCTGTTTTTCAAATTTTTCTTTGATTGCAAAAATTACTGATGACCAGTGAAGCACACCATTTAATTTTTCGTGCACGGTTGCGTCAGTATCTGGAAAATGAAATGGTTGAAAAACAATTCCGTTCGCCCAATTCATCGTAGGAATTCCTCCACCCACAGACCTGCTTCCAAAGGCAATTTGTTTTAGCCAATCATCAAATCGGTATTCAATTATTTCATGAATAATTAATTTTTTCCAAGGCTCTATGATAATTTCCAAATTTTATTTTTCCCCATGGCCTTATTTGTAAAATGATGTCATTTTATTTCTATCTAACACATCTTTGAAGCAAATTTTACATATGATATGTTATATATTATACATCATATTTAATTTTTAGTACATACAAATTCTTTTATTTCAAAACAATTGGATCTGAGACGTTGGGAATCACTTACAAAGATGCTGGAATTGACATAAAAAAAATTAAACAAAGTCAAGCTACAATTGGCAGACTTATTAGATCAACTCACAATCTACAAAAAAAAGCAAAAATTGCTTCAGGTTTTGGTCATTATGCAGGAATTGTGGAAATTCCTGGTGGAAAAATGATTGCAACACACACTGATGGTGTGGGTACCAAAGTGATCATTTCTCAAATGATGAAAAAATATGATACAATAGGCATCGATTGTGTAGCGATGAATGCAAACGATATCATCTGCACTGGCGCCACTCCAATTTCTTTTGTTGACTACATTGCTGCAAATCAAAACAATCAAGAGATTTTTAAGGAAATTGTGCAGGGATTAGTAAGGGGAGCAAAAAAAGCAGAGGTTCCGATAGTTGGTGGGGAGACTGCCATAATGCCAGATGTCATAACATGCAAGGAATTTTCATTTGACCTTGCAGGAATGATTGTGGGGATCCTTTCAAAAAACCAAATGATTTTGGGGGACATGATAACTACAGGAGATATCATAATTGGTGTACAAAGCAGCGGGTTGCATTCTAATGGATATTCTCTTGCAAGAAAGGTTCTTCTTTCAAAATATTCATTAAAGGACAAAATTAGAGGACTAGGAACATTAGGGGATGCACTTTTAGCTCCAACTGAAATCTATGTAAAACCAGTACTACAATCTCTTGAAGAATGTGACATACATGGTCTTGCTCACATAACTGGAGGTTCATTTACAAAGCTTTTACGTCTTAAAAAAACTGGTTATTTACTTGACAACATGCCAGAACCCCTCGAAATTTTTCAAATGATAGAAAACGAGAATGTGGAAAAATCAGAAATGTATAAGACTTTCAACATGGGAATAGGGTTTTGTTTAATAGTCCCTGAGGAAGAAGAAGAGCAGATAAACGAAATATTCAAAAAACACGGATTAAAAAGCAGACAAATTGGTTCCATAACAGAAAAAAAGGGAGTCTTTGTGGATTCTTTAAAAATTTCGTAAAAATGTCTTATCAGGAGTATTAATACAGATTGGCTTGCCACTTAAAGGATTTAATACCCAATTTTTGCCCTAAAAAATAATGCAAAGATCAGAAACAACTTTTGAAGATGCATGTGTTGAGATTTCTCAGAATCTTCTTACAATAACAAACCCAACAAAAAATGATGTAAAAAAGGAAATTAAAAAAATATGTGTAAAATATTCTTTAGAAAGAATACCAAGAAATTATGAAATATTAGCAGAGGTGCATGGTGCAGATTTTGTCAAATTACAAAAAGCCTTGATACGAAAACCTGTCAAAACCGCTTCCGGTGTTGCGGTCATAGCTTTAATGCCAAAACCATATGGTTGCCCTCACGGTCGCTGTACTTATTGTCCTGGTGGAATCGAATACAACTCTCCAAACAGTTACACTGGAAGAGAACCATCCACACAAAATGCAATAGAAAATAATTATGATCCAAAAAAACAGATACTTGACAAGCTTGGTAAATTACAAGTATATGGTCACGATATAACAAAGCTTGAACTTGTGATAGTAGGAGGAACGTTTCTTTTCATGCCACAAGAATATCAACTTGATTTCATCAAATCGTGTTATGATGCAATAAACGGATTTGATTCACCAAATCTGGAGGCTGCTAAAAAAAATAATGAATTAGCAAAAATAAGAAGTGTTGGGTTTACCATTGAAACCAAACCTGACTATTGTAAAAACAAACATGTGGATTGGATGTTAGATTATGGCGTAACCCGAGTTGAGATAGGTGTCCAAAGTCTTCATGAGAGAGTGTATCAAATTGTGAATCGTGGTCACAATCTACAAGATGTGAACGAATCATTTCAGATAGCAAAGGATGCAGGATTCAAGATTGTTGCACATATGATGCCTGGTCTTCCATCAATGACTCCAGAAGAAGACATTTCTGATTTTAAAAAACTCTTCGATGACCCTCTTTACAGACCAGATATGTTGAAAATATATCCAACGCTTGTAATTGAAGGAACCCCACTTTACCAATCTTACAAAGATGGGAAATACATCCCATACTCAGATCAAGACATGATTAAGGTCCTTTCAGAGATAAAAAAAATTATTCCAAGGTGGGTAAGAATAATGAGAATGCAACGAGAAATATCATCAGACCAAATAATTGCAGGACCAAGACTTGGGAATCTACGCCAGGTTGTTCAAGGAAATCTCAAAAAAGAAAACATATTCTGTAGGTGCATCAGGTGTAGGGAGGCAGGCCTTTCTGAAGATAAAATTAATGTTGATGATATAAAACTGAATAATGAAAGGTATGATTCCTCTGGTGGCGAAGAAGTATTTTTATCCTATGATGATTCCCAGGACAGAATTTTTGGATTTTTAAGATTAAGAAAACCCAGCGGTTTGGCATTTAGAAAGGAGGTAACAAAAAATACTTGCATTGTAAGAGAATTGCATGTTTTTGGTAAATCATTGAAGTTAGGAGAACGAGATGATGATAGTATTCAACATTTGGGATTGGGGAAAAATCTCATGAATCAGGCAGAAAAAATTGCTAAAGAAGATCTTGATGCAAAAAGGCTTCTGGTCATTAGTGCCGTTGGAACAAGAGAATATTACAAAAAGATTGGATATTCTCTTTTAGGACCTTACATGTCAAAGGAATTAACATAATGGAAGAACAGGAAATCATCGGCAGAGGAACATGGATAGACAAGCTTGCGTTTGAGCTTGTAGAAAGAGAAAAGGAACTTGGCCGCAATCTAGATATGATAAAAGTAGAAAGTGGACTAGGAGCATCTGGAATTCCTCATATTGGAAGTCTTGGAGATGCTGTAAGAGCATATGGGGTAAAACTTGCTTTAGAAAATTTAGGATACAAGTCTGAGCTTATTGCATATTCAGATGATGTAGACGGGTTAAGAAAGATTCCAGAAGGATTTCCTGATTGGTTAAATAAATACATAGCACAACCAGTATCACTTATTCCTGATCCTTTCGATTGTCATGATTCTTATGGTTCACACATGAGCAGTCTTCTACTAGATGGATTAGATGAGCTTGGAATAAAATACAAATTTCAAAGAGGTTTGGATACATACAAAAATGGTCTTCTAAAAGACCAGATTCACACCATACTTACAAATAGTAAGAAAATTGGTGAGAAAATTTCAGAACTAGTTGGTCAAGAGAAATATCAAGATGTACTTCCGTATTTTCCAGTATGCTCTAACTGTGGAAGATTGTATACCGCAGATGCCTATGAATATCTTCCAGACGAGAGAAAAATAAAATACAGATGTCATGAAACCACAATTGGTTCTAAAATCCTAGAGGGATGCGGTTATAAAGGAATTACAGACATAACAAAAGATCTTGGCAAACTTGCATGGAAGGTAGAATTTGCTGCAAGATGGCAGGCATTTGACGTGAGATTTGAAGCTTATGGAAAAGACATCATGGATTCAGTCAAGGTAAATGACTGGGTATCAGATGAAATCCTAAAGTTTCCACATCCGCATCATGTAAAATATGAAATGTTCTTAGACAAGGGAGGGAAAAAAATTTCCAAGTCGCTTGGAAATGTTGTCACATCACAGGCTTGGCTCAGATATGGAACTCCAGAAACAATTTTGTTATTACTTTACAAAAGAATAACAGGTACTCGTGAAATTGGTTTTGAGGACATTCCGGCTTTAATGGATGAATATAATGAACTCGAAAATATTTACTTTGGAAAAATTAAACTTGAAAATGAAACAAAAACGATACGTGCGAAGGGATTGTATGAATATGTGAACCTTTTGGATGTACCAAAAAATCCCAAACCATATGTAAATTATAGATTGCTGGTGCAACTTTGTAATTTATTTAAAGAACAAAGAAATCAGCTTGTCATAAAAAAATTAATGGAGTATGGCACTATAAAAGAATCTACTCCTGAAATAGACAATCTAATCAGTCTAGCTGGAAACTATAGTGATGATTTTGACAGACCGTCAAAGGTAGAAATCCAACTTGATG
The DNA here is from genome assembly GCA_035455245.1 of Nitrosopumilaceae archaeon. Lineage (GTDB taxonomy): Archaea > Thermoproteota > Nitrososphaeria > Nitrososphaerales > Nitrosopumilaceae > UBA8516. The sequence continues at coordinate 87,471 of DATIFN010000003.1, forward strand.
AGCAAACAAAAAAAGCAATAAAAAATCTAGCAGACATTTTAGCTGCGGAGAATGAACCAGTGGAACTCCAAAATTCAATTTATCAAATTGCAAAAAATATGGGCTTGCAGCCAAAAGACTTTTTCAAAACACTGTATCAAATCATTCTTGCTTCAGATCGAGGCCCAAAAATTGGTCCCTTTATAATCGATATTGGTAGAAAAAAAGTAGCTCACACCCTTGCCGAGTATCTTTGAAATTGGCTCACAGTGAACATAACAGAGCAAAAAAAGGTGGCAGCTTTGTGCTGATATTATTTGGCGCGTTTTTGTTCATTGCATCAACTTTATTTTTTCAGCCAGGCTCAGATGAAGGAAAAATTGTAATAATACTTGGTTTTGTGATTGGTGGAATCGGCTTTTATCTACGATTTGTGAGAAAAAGGAAGGAAGCATAGCTTAATAATTTTTCTAAAGCAATATAATGTGTAAAAATTTTATAAAGAATAAATTGAAAGACTTCTTTTCTATATACTAGAATAGGTTTGTGATAATAATGGGTTTACTAAGACGTGTAAAAAAAGAAACAAAGGAAGATGCAATAATTCCTGATAAAGGTGAACAGAGAATAGAGGATATCGAAAAAATAGAAGTAGATACGATAAATAACGAATTAGAAAACGCGAGAAAAGAACTTCAAGACACTATTTCAACTCTGGATTCCACCGCTAACAAACTAGAACATATGAGAGAAGAATATCAAATCAAATCACGGGAGTTGGAAACACTAGAAAAAGAACTAGAGCTAAAAAGAACAGAAATTAGATCAGCTAAAGATGAATATGAAGTAGTTTTATCAGAACTCAAATCTGTCAAACAGGATCTCTTGTCCACAAAAGCACAATACAACCAGGCCGAAATAGAGACATTAAAAGAAAAAATAGAATCTACAAAGGAGGAACTTTCTTCGATAAATTCTTGGAAGGAAAAGAAAGTACATGAATTAGATGATCTAACCTTACAAATTGAACAGGCTAGATCAGGGTTACATGAATTGGAAGCTCAACACGAGTCAAAAAAGAAAGAAATCATATCGGCAAAAAAAGAATTAGAATTTATAGAAAATGAATTATCTTCAGTAGGACAAAAAGAGGACTCCAAAAAGATAGTAGAGGCTGCAGGGTCTGTCGTTGCTTCGTTAAATGCCAAGTACGATGCGGTAAGACGAGAACTGGAAATAGTCAGAACCGCACTTGCAAGAGTAAAAAATGATTACGAGTCGGCAAAAAAAGAATTGGATTCACTTAAGAGTAAATCAGAAGTTGGCATACCAAAAGAGTCTTAAATTTGTCTTCTGAAATTGTGTAGGATGAATCATTCTTTTCAGATAGATACACCGTACATTCCTAATGAAAAGGGTTGTAGATTGATCTGGCACAATGATGATGAGGAAGAAAGAGTCGTATATCTAAGACATGAAGATTTAGTGCAACTAAACGATGTTCTTTCCCATAATTCTACTGATAAGATCGAACTTGAGGATGGGGTAAGTTCGATCATGGTAAATTCTGATACTACAGAATTTTTCTTGGCTAATACAAAATCACTTGAGATTGAAACGAAAATACTTAAGGAAAAAGTCACGGAATTTCTAATTAAAAATCCTAATGCATGAAAATACTATTTTAGTAGTTGCCATACAATATTACGAGTCAAGATATGTCAAAAAATAATCCGAAGGAAACCAAAATCTGGCCAAAAGGATATGTCCCAAGCAAGGAGATGAGGGATTATGATCCAAGAAATAATCTTCTTAACAGCATTCTAACATCAAAAATACCGGAAAAAAACGTAAACACAGATCTATTCTATGTTATGTCAACTCGTCGTTCTACTCGGAAGTTTTCTACAAGACAAGTTGAGCAATGGAAAATCGATAAAATATTGGCCGCAGCAGATACTGCACCAACAGCTGGTAATTTTCAAGGATTTGAGATTTTTTATGTCAAAGATCCAAAGATAAAAGAAAAACTAGTCGAGGCTGCTAACAATCAACCATATGTCAATACACCAGTAGTACTAATATTTTGTATGAACCCAGAACGTGTCAAACTAAATTTCCCTCAAGAGATTCTTGCAAAATTCTCAATCCAGGATGCAACCCTCGCAGCAGCATACTCTCAATTGGTAGCCTCTGCACTTGGCCTAAGTTCAATTTGGATAGGAATGATAAATGAGGAAAAAGTAAAAGCGTTGATTGGGACAAAACTTAGGCCATCATCCCTTCTCTGCATCGGGTATCCTGAACAAAAACGAGGTCCAAAATCAAGAAGAAAATTAAAAGATCTCATACATGTGGTATAGCAAGAGGTTTTTAGCAAGTAATTGCCTTTCTTGGAATATGTCAAAAATAAAAGATGTTGGTAAAGTAATTATTTTTCTGATAGGAGGAGTTGCAATAATTGTCGTGGGTGGATTTATGATGAGAAGTATTGCAAAATTATGGGAAAAAAATGAGGATAAAAAAGACATCCCAAAAAGAAAATACAACTTCAAATAGAGTCACAGATAATTTCCATTTATGAAAAAAATATTTCCTTTCAGTGTTTTCTTTGTGACAATTTTTTTATTGTCAATAAATAATTATGTTTACGGCGCAATCGGTGGATATTCAGTCAACCTTGCAAATGGCCAATGGGAAACCTTGGTTGACAAACAAGTGCAGATTACAGCTGATCTTACTAACAATCAAGATAGAGACCAGCCATTTGCTTACCTGGTTCAGATACAGGACGAAAATGGGGTAACAGTATCTCTATCTTGGATTACCGGTTCGCTAGGACCTGGACAGTTTATGAGTCCTTCACAATCGTGGACCCCTACAACTCTTGGCAAATACACCGCGCAAGTCTTTGTGTGGGAAGGCGTGGATAATCCTGATGCACTGTCTGAACCACTAAGGATTAACATCAACGTGGTAGAAACTAAAAACACCTAGAAAATGTTTTGATAACACTCTAATACTTTTTTAGTTATTTTTTGTCATGGGAAAAAATTTTATCGTGAAGTCCGAGGAGGAATGGAAAAGAATCCTTACACCGGAACAATATGAAGTGTGTAGGCAGAAAGGTACCGAAAGGCCTTTTTCAGGAGAATATAATCATTGCAAAGAAAAAGGAACATACCAATGCATTTGTTGTGGCAATGAATTGTTTAGTTCTGAAACAAAATTTGATTCAGGCACAGGTTGGCCAAGTTTCTGGGATCCGATAAACAAAGAAAATGTAGCAAGCGAAACTGATTCAAATTATGGAATGATGCGAGTTGAAGTAATGTGTAACAAGTGTGGAGCTCATCTTGGCCATGTCTTTGATGACGGACCAGCACCAACAAATCTAAGATATTGTATAAATTCTGTCTCTCTCAAACTAGAGAAAAAGGACTGAGGTATTTTACTTGGATTACAATTACATCAAGAGCATTTTGAGACAAATCATTGATTCTCATAAAATACTAAATGAACTAAGGGATAAGCCTGGGGATCTGGAAATCATAAAAAGAGAACTTGGCAAAATTCAAGGCCTGTTAAATGTCATAGTCATCAAAATAGAAAAATCTGGAAATTATTCAGATAGTTATTCAGAACTCTTGTTTGCCTCAAAATCATACCTTAGAGATAATAATTTCCAGCCAGAGATTGATAGAATTGCCCAGTTATATTCTGAGGATTCGCATAGGATTAAAAACATTCGACTAACAATACTTTCTTCTTTTGAAAAAGCCAAATTAATTCCAAAAACTATTGCTTTATTACAAGTACTATAGAGGAAAATTCAAAACTGGGATTGCCTTTTCTTTATCAATAATGTTTTTTGAACTTCGCTCATGCTGTTAATGAATTTCTTTTTTGCTTCAAGTTCATCAGATACCTTAACGACTACTTCGGATGCTGAGAGCATAACATCTTTAACAACCAAAGGAGCACTTAGGCCAAGCAATTCACTTAGGATTTCAAACACGTTAGTGAATTTTGCGCCATCTCTGTACTTGTATATAGTGTTCCCATCGTTGAATTTAGGAGATGGATCAAGAGGAATGACCAAATCTGGAGATGTCATGTCTGTGATGAATTGGTCAATGTCGACTTTAATTGCATTCTCAAGTTCTTCTTTTTGAAAAATTAGCGTATCTCTTGATTTTTCAAGCTGTTCAAATTCATCATCATATTCTACACCTATCATCTTTGCAAAGGTAGATTCTGCAGTACGTTTTAGTGGAAGTTCATGTATCTTGGCCTTAACGTCAGAAAGCACTTCGTCGACATCAAACAAGTGTTGTCTATTGGCCTTTATTCTTCCTGCCATTTCTTCCAGATAAGTAAGTTCTGTCATATCAATTACATCTTAGCTGAATTCATGAACTACATCCATGAAGCTCTTTTTGAATTCTTCAGTAGTCAAACCCCATTTACCATATTCTTCTTTGTATCCATCCCAAGATTCTTCTGCTTCGCGTGCAATATCAAGAATTTTGGGACCTATGGCTTTGGTGTTCACCAGTATTGTAATATTTGCTTGTTCGGTATCTAATATTGGAATCTTGATAAAGATCATTCTAGAATCTTCGATGTTAAATCTTTCTTTTATCATATTTTTCAGAACTTCTCTTTCTTTGACATCAAAGTCTCCTTTTATTTTTACTAATGCACAGCAAGAGTCCTTTGGTCCTCCGTTATTTCTGATATCATTCTCATCTATATCAAATAGAACTGCGTCTTCTCTTTTCTTAATGTGGTCAATTATACTTTCCATCGTGTTGGTTTTTCCACCCATTATATTTGAGCCCCATTGAGTCTCTTCAGGAACAATTGGAATAACCCATGGAATGGCAAATCGTGGTCGTTTTGTTGCCAACCATGTCCTGTAATTTGACATATCCCATTCTGTTTCTCTTGCAAAAGATGAAACAAACATGGATATCGCATTGGCTGCAATCAGATTCATGCCTTTGTAGTCTTTCCATCCAACTTCCTGTTCATGTGGAAGATCGTCAATAATTGATGGAATCTTTTCTAATTTTTTCTCAAATTTGTGAGCTAGTTCTCGCAATCTTTTATTTGAAAATAAAATAGAACAATCACTGTATCTAATCTGATATTCTAAATTCATTACTATGTTAATTGCCGCTGCCTCTAAAATTATAGGATCCCATCCAAACTCTGGCAACAGTCCCAAGGTAGCAATTGTAGCGTGTTCTTTTGTATCTTTTTTAATAAATTCGATAAATGAGCTTGCGAAAGAACTTCCGGTACCTCCACCCATAGCAAAGGGAACCGTAAAGCCTCTTACTGGTTCAGGAGATAGTGCAGAAAGTTGTTTTTGCATATCAAACTTGGTGCTTACCTCTTTGATGAATCTGGTTCGCCCTTCAGCCCAATTTCTTGCAGCACCACCTGCTCCATGAATCACATGTTTGTCTCTTAATGCAAAAAGTTCAGGATATGATTGAAGTATTAGATTTGCAGCCCTTGGGTCCAAATCCACTAGTAATGCTCTTGGGATAAGTGGAATATCAGTTCCTGAGTATCCACTTGGAAATCGCAAAATAGTGCTGCCATATCTTTTCAGAACTCTAGATTCATCTTTTGCTGTACGAAGAATTGGTTTTAGAGGATCAGCCCCTACATCAAGCAATAATCTTCTGTAGGATTCTGCACCAAGACCTATTCCACAATGACCAAAACACGTCATTAACACTGGGGCTGGTGGAAGGGGAGCGAGTTTGTCCAAATTTAAACACCGATATACGAAAGATTTTGTCCTTTCTTAAAGTAGAAAGTGTAAGGATGTAAAGTTGCGGCTAGACTGTTATAGACGAGGGATTTGGAATTATGTTTCATAGATAATCAATCTAGAGTGCTCTTTGTATTAATACATTTAAGATTTTGGAAGCATTGATCCTTCGTAAATCTAGTTTTCTTTTAATATTTTTTTAATGGCTTGGAATTCATCTAAAGTAATCTCGCCAGCTGCCAGCCTTGCTTTAAGTATGGAATAAGCTTCATTGGTAGGATTTTTTGAACCAACCTTTTGTTTTGGACTTGCAACTTGTTTTATCTTTTTCACTTCCTTCTTCAAGACAGGTTTAATTTGCGGTTCTTCTTTTTGAGACAGTAGTTCTTCAATATACTTGTAATCTGAAAAAAGCAATGGATTTTTTTGTTTTAGCGTATTTAAAATCTCATTCAATCGTTCAGGGTCACCTCGTCCTATTTCGATCAGACGTTGGATAGATTTGATCATATTTTCAGCCAATTATTTTCACACTCACTTTTTTAAAAAATCGTCTAATTTAAGATGGCGGCCCAAATGACCAGGCTGAGAAAAATTTAGGAGAGATTTCAAGCACAGATTCATTTCCTTGTCGTATCTCACTGATAATCCACCTACCAATATCATTTTCTAAACCTCCCATGTATTTGGTGATAATCTTTTCTGCCGTTTTAAGATTGGAATTAATATCATCAAGTGATTTTACGGTGCCTTTTCCTTTCACACCTTTGTAGGGAAAAGTTTCATCATCGATGGAAAAGTAAACAAGATTTTGGCGTAACGCATTGTTTGCTTTTTTTGAATTTTTTCGAGTTGTAAAATAAAGTTTGTCATTTTCAAACAAATACCAGATAGGATGGATGTTGGGTTCACCCTTTTCATCTATTGTTCCTAATTGGAGGTTTAGTTTAGATTTTAAAAGAAATTCTCTTACCTGTTGTTCTGTTAAAAGTGGACTAAACCCTGGAAGTGCGTTAATTATTTTCATAATGAAAATAACCAAACTCTGGTTTAAAACAATTTACCCACTAGTCCGATGCAACAGTTCTGGTTTTTGACATGGTAGATTTGGATAAAGGAGTAAGGTCATTATCAAAATACAGCAAAATTAAACTATACAAAACAAAAATTATTAAAAAAGAATTGAGCTCTTGAGACAACAGACAAAATATTCTCCCTTAACAAATTTTTTGCAAAATGTCTCAGGTTGTGTTTACATGTTATCTTTGTGAAAATTCAAAGACTAGAACACCGTCATTAATCGATGATTCATCAACATGAATTCTTAGGGATTCTAGTATGGATTTTACATAAATTGAGAGAAAGTTTGCCCATTTGGGACCCAGTACAGTGTTAAAGACAAACCTATGCCGATTGTGTTTTGCCTTGTGAGAAAAACTATACCATTCACAATATTTTCCTATCATCTCAAAATAATTGTATATTACATTTTCAAGATCGTATTCTAAACCAAGAATTCTAAATAACTTTTTAACTATGGCAGGTCCGTTTTTACCAATTCCTTCTATTGTAGAATTGTCGCTTTTATTTATGAACTCGATAAATATTTCAGGAGGAATCGTTAGATCATGCATGGCTTTCACGTGTGACTCAAATGAAATGTTTTTGAAAAGAATCTTTGTAACCAGTGCATTTAATGTAAGGTCTTTTTTTTCAGCTTCTGTTTTTAATATTTCTAAAACTTGGTTTGGTAGTCTTAACGTGACTCTATTAGTAATTGGCATTCGTTGCAACACTTCCAAATTTTATAATCACCAGCAAAAATCGAGAGATCAGCCAATTATAAAATATGGAGTATGTTTGATCCAATACATACAAAAAAATAACCAAAGAATAAACAGGTTGTTGGAATCTTTTGATATGGGTCGTATAATTTCTGGGTAAAATTAATAAACCCAAAAATTTATTGAACCAAACTTCTTTTGAAGATAATTTAATTAATGTAGGTTTATTTCCTTTGGAAAATCTTGATGGCTTGTGGTGGACATACACCTTCACATGCCAAGCAAAATATGCAGTCAGGTTCTCGCGCCATCAATGGTTTTTTCTCAGATGCTGGGTGGCCAGGAGTATCAAACCATTCGTAAACATTAACAGGACATGCATCAATACAAGCTCCATCTGCTACACAAATATCAAAATCAACTGATACATATTCTCCCCAAACACCCAATCTCCCATTAGCAGTTCCTTTGCCCCATGTTTTTATGACATTCTTATTTGCGGGTACAACAAAGTTTGAGCTTGGGCGCATGTGAGATTTGTATTCCACATCAATTGGTCCTTGCTTTGGACCATCTAATGGTCCACCTACATCTTGTGGTGCAGAGGCTTCTTCTGGTTCTTCATATTTTATTTTTGGTTTGGCATCAGGAACAATTTTTGCAAGTGGTGTAAGCTCTTCTAGTTGTAAGACAGCTGCCTCTTGGCTTTGTTTTTTTGTCTTTACATAATAAGTCATCAGTTTGTCTGCTAAAATGGTATTTCGTAGAATTGTATCAATTATCATTTTTGCGTAATGATCTGCCTTTTTGCGATAATCCTTTACCCATTGGGGATCGCCAAACTTTTCAATTGGAAAGATTTGGTAAATCATGTCAATTACTTCACCTGTTACGATCTCAACTGTAACTGAGAGCTCAACTTTTTCATATCCTTTTGATTCGCTATCTGCCATGTTTTCTTCAGTCCATGTGTATGTTGCATAAATTCTGTCAGCGTATGTATCCATTGTGAAAGTCTTCTTGAGTCCCTCCACAATTGATTTCATCTCTAATGGTTCTTCTAGTTTTATTGGAAGACGATAAATGCCAAGCTTGTAACCATGTAATGGATAAACACCTCTTTTTGAAGTTGTGGATTCCATGGTGTATACTCTATCTTTTAAGAGAAGCGACATGATGTAATTTCGGCGAATTTATTTAAAAAGCTTCGCTAATCGAAACTTCTGAAAAATCTTCTTGTCAAGGCTAGCAGTGACTGTTTAGTATTTTGACGTATAATGATTACCGGGGCACCCGAAAATGCCTTGATGCGAGAAATCAGTGGTAACCCCAGAAATGGAATCTTTAATCAAAAAAACGGTTCCTTTCTCACCCTGAATGGACCAAGATCTATATCTTAAAATTCAAATCACAAAACAAGAGATAAAAACTTAAAATTTAACCCCAAATGATGTACCTATATTGTCTGATGAAAGTCCTCAAAACCCATCCGAAAAGAAAGTTGGGTTGACAGCATCACAAGCAGCAGAATTAGCAGAAGCAGCAGCAAAGGCGGCTGCAGCCAAGGCCGCGGCAGCAAAGGCGGCTGCAGAGGCAGAAGCACAGAAAGAATATGAAGAAGCAGCAAAGGTAGTGGCTGCAGCAAAGGCAGCAAGTGCAACATTCACTGACAAACACAGCCAAGAGAGGATTTTTAGACGAGAAATGGGCGAACCTGAATTTTTCTATTATAAAAAAGAACTAGTTCCACCAAGACCTGTTCTAACAGATGAAGAACAAGAAGAAATTTCAAGAAATGTAGAGATTCCAACAGATCAGACTCCGTCATACAATCCAGAATTATTACTTAGTCCTGAATATGGTGGAACCTCTAATTATGAATCCGGAATATATGAACTTAAAAAAGAGGCCAAGGAAAAACTGGAGCGACTCAGAAATAATCCTCATGCCATACCAGAGGAGATCCAAAGAAGCGAAGAAGATCTCAAGTATTTGGATTCGTTATATGAAAATTATTACTTTGGAATGAATGTTTTCCGTACTGCAAAGGGTGGAAGAGGAAAACTTCGGGAATAAAAAGTGTTATCAAATGAGCGAAAACAAATTTAACATTATTAATTTTAAAGCCACATTCAAAAATATCCCAATCCACAAGTTAGAAAGATTCGTATTCAAAGACGTCAATGCTGCATCTGAAACTTTTAAACAAATTCCAGGGGTTTCAGAGTGTGTAATTGTTCAGACTGCTAGTAGAGTGGAAATATTTATTGTAAATAATTTGGAAACTGGAGAGGCTCCAGATTTGAGGAGAGCTGAAGGAAAAACCCACGTAATACGCAAAATAGTAGAAACCTGGATATCACTAGCAGGACTAGATGAATATGACGTTGATCACTTTGATCAAATTCTTGAAGTGTATGAGAATACTGATGTTTACTTACGCCTATTAAGACTAGCATGTGGTTTAGAGTCAATTGTCGTGGGAAGTGAAGAAATCCTTGAAGAGTTAAAAAAATCAATTGCAAGTGCAAAACAATCAAACACGTCTGGCAGAATTTTGAATAAATTGTTTGATAGTGCAATACGAATTGCAACTCGCATAAGAGAATCTACTGGAATTAGCAAAGAAGTAACTTCGATTGGCGATGTTGCTGTAAAAATTGCAGAAGCACACGCAGGGTTGGATGCGAAGAAACGTGTACTCCTCATAGGCACCGGTGAAACGGCAGCAATGGTTGCTAAATCCCTTAATAAAAAAAAATATGCATTTGAAATTACAAGCAAGACTATTGAACGGGCGACTGGTTTCTCTAAAACACTAGGCGGGAAACCAACAAAATTTGAAGATGTGTTATCAGGTTTTGATAAATTTGACATAATCTTTGTCGCAACCACCGCAGATTATTTCATTGTCACATATGACAAAATAAAAATAATTATGGAAAGTAAAACAAAAGGGACAATGATCTTGGACGTTTCTGATCCTAGAGCAGTTGATGAAAAAGTCTCATCTTTTCCAAGTACTAAATTAATGTTTAGAGACCAAATTATTGAAATGGAGGAAAGAGTTTTGAGGGCAAGAAAGGATGAGGTTCTGGCTGTAGAAAAAATGATCAGTCAGGAGGTTCCAATTATCGAGTCAACAATGAAACGAATGGAACCAGAACCCTTGGCAAAGGACGTTTTTGCTAGCGTAGATTTGTTAAGAAAAAAAGAATTGGAAAAAGCCTTACAAATGCTAGGTGAAACTGATGAGAAAAAAATCAAAATTATTGAGGAACTAACCAAGGCTGTTGTAGAAAGCATCGTTTCCGTACCAACAAGTACCACAAAAAAATCAACAGAACCAGAAAAACAAAAATAATCTCCAGTCATTTTCTTTATTCCCAATTCAAGCAGGGATTAAATATCTTAATCCTTATTGTTCATGGAATTAATGAAACGAGATATATACGGCGAATTTTTTGTTATCAGTAATGGTAAAGTTCATCTGCAGAGACTATGGTTTTGAGTGTGACTTTATTACCGAAGGAGACGATATTGCAAAGGTAATCGTGGAATACAGCAAGCATTCCATCGAGGAACACGGAATCGAATATTCCAAAGAAGCGTTAATGCAGTTTATTCTAAGGAAAGGTTAAGACAACAGTTTGTTGCCACAAATTTTCAAGGGTTACCCGTAGGACTCGTATTTTACTTCAAAGCTTCCATCTTCACGTTTGTCATGAAAAGTTACAAAACCTTTGGGAGATAAATAATTCATGGACCCGTCAATTGTTCCTTGCCAACCGCAAATGTAGAATATGGTATTCTCTTTGGTAATTTTTTCTCCAACAAGCTCTTCTAAGGGAGACATCCCTCCGTCTTTTGCCCTTAGAAAATTTTCTACTCTACCTGTTTGACCTTTCCATGACCTGTTAAACCATTCTTCTGGTCTGCTTACTGAAGCACGATATCTAAAGTTCCACTTGTCTTTTCCTCTGTCAAGACTTTCTTCTTCCAATCTTGTAAAGAGACCTTTGTAACTTAGTTCGTCTACATAACTAGCACCATGTAAAACAACAATCTCTCTTTTGTCACCAACAGCACGAAGGTGTTGCGCAAAGCTCACGAACGGTGCTATGCCCGTACCCCCTCCTATACAAACAATTCTTCGGTTGTCTTTAGTTCCATCATGCAATTCTTCATTAATTGTTAAAGCATTTCCAGTGGGTTTTCCTAAAGACACCTGATCTCCTTCACTTGCGTAAAACAACTGGGTTGTAACACGACCAGGTAAAGGTTTTCGAACCCATCTAATTACGAATTCAAAATACTTTTTGTTTTCTGGATGCGAAGCAATAGAATACGCTCTTCGAACAATCTTATAATTTTCAGATATTACTGGAATGCCAAGTGTAGTGAATTGACCAGACAAATATTCTGGTATGATTCCGTCATTTGGTGTTATACGTAAAACTACGAGATCTTCTTTTAGTAATTGAACATAACTAATAGTACATTTATTCTCAGCGACCATTCTTGATTAATTTCACATCCAATGGTTAAATATCTTATGGAATTTCCGTCTTGTGGATTACCCACATTACAATTTCTACATTTTAATTTGTAAAATTAGGAGTATTGCGGATTTCAATAGTAATCATAGATTTCTTTGTAGATATGGCTAGCAATGGTAAAATGATTCAAACTTGGAATCATGTCTGAAATTATGTGGCCGGACTGCATTCTCCTCTAAAGTATTGCCACTCTTCACATTGTGAACCATTAGGAAATTCGCAAATTCCCTCTTGACTTTCGCTACCATTTATTGTTGTAACTGTCTTTACAAATGAAGTGCCACCGTGCTCAAGGCAATATTTTGAGGCTGGATTACCTGATTCTGGTTCTACATTCCTAGTGCCAGGAATGAAATACATCGAAACTGCTATGATAGCTAAAATACCAACTATAATTCCAATTTTTAAATATTTTTTCAATGTTTTTTTTAAACGAAGTAATATTTAGTATTACCTTCTTTCTGATTTAAAGCAGATTTTTTGGAAAAGGGTTGTATTTGTTTGTCTTATGGAAGTGATGCTATGATTTCCTGTGCAGCAGTTTTTAGGTTTGTAGCCTGTTGAGCTGTAATTGTCTTGCCTGTCTGTGCTGTGACTTGATTGATAAATGCGTTAAGTTGACTCTCGGCATTTGAGTAGTCTCCAATATTCAGATAATTAATAATTGATTGCAATTTAGAATCCAAACTTTTTGTTGTACCCTGTGCCAAGTTCATACTATCAAC
>DATIFN010000004.1:0-37943 GCA_035455245.1 Nitrosopumilaceae archaeon
CTGCACTTGATGCAACAAAACAAAATCTTAAAACAATAAACGAGAATGCGACAGCATTTGCAGAGTTAAATCACAACATTGTGAACTCTTGGCTGTCAACTTGGTCAAGAAATTAAGATTTTTCCTTTTTTCTTTATTTTAATAGAACATTCCCAGTAAAAATAGTTCAAAAACTTGGTTTTTTTTGACTCGATCTGTTTTGGTATAGTTATTGATGAGGTGTTTACATCATTTCTAGATTTTGGGTTTTGTCAAGATATACATGATGGACAAAAATAGTCATTAAACTTGGGCGAGGTTATTTTTTCCACATGTTTTCCCAAGTTTCTGTATATTTTTTCAGCACATCTGAATATGCTTTGAAGGGCTCCATGCCAGATCCTTGCCACATTTTCATCCAGTCCTCATTAAATTTTGTCATTGATTCCATTCCTGACATCTTTACCATGGTATCCCACATTTCACCAAGCTGTTTGATTGGTTCAACGCCTGCTTGTTTCCAAGAGTCTTGCCATGTTTCACTGATTTTTTTTAGTAAATCAGAGTCTGCGCCAACTGTTTTTTGCCAAATCTCACTATACTTTATCATTGCTTCATTTCCTGCCTTGGTCCACATTTCATAGACATGCTTCCATTTATTGAGTGATTCAAGATATTCTTGCCAGAGTGTTTCCCAACCTTCGGGTTTTTTCTTTGACATGACTATTTGATGTTGCTCTTAGGTGATAAGCTTTTTGAATTTTATCTGGGATACAAGTTAATTTGCCAGTATATTATTCATCAATATGGTGCAAGATAATCAGAACGATTTTGAGATATTATGTGTAAAAGTTTTTGGTTTAGACAGCAGGATACGGTCTGCAAGAGTAATAAACAACAAAGGAAAATTGGTGGCGGGAGGAATGAGAAGTGGTCTTACAGCTCTTGAAAATGCCAAAAAAGATGAAATGCTTTTCATGGAACTTTCACTAAGAGTTAGAATGCGTCATGAATTTGATGATGAGTTTGGTCCCGTTGAATTTTCGCTTTCTCACAGGGGAAAAATAGTTCTCATGAGTTTCCCAATGGATCCAAATGTGCTTTTTGTAACTGCAGAAAAACAGATTGATCTAAATAAAATACCATTTAAAATTTTAGAATTAGTTAAAAAGTAATTTCAAGAAATTCTGTCTCTTACAATCTAAACAAGCTACGGCATTCCTTCCGGAGCATGTAATGCATCCTGCTTTAGTCTTAACGCTTTTTCAATTATAATATCATGGTTGGCATCTGCTTCTGTTGTTATGTAAAGAAAATGCTCTTCGTCTAAAGGCATGACAATTCGTTTTATTTTTTCATAAACAGCCAAAACGTACTTGCCTTTGCCAATCTTGTTTGCATATTCGTTTCTAGATTTCCATGAAACAATGGCTTGATCAAGCGCCTTTTGATTTTCTTCTGGCGAAAGTAGATTGGTGACACCTTCACGATGAGCGCTATACAGTATGATTCCATTCACATCAAATATGGTAGCAAATCTAACCTTTGAATCTATTCTCATAATGTTTTGGTGCAGTGACTTGTAATCCGTGTTATGTTATAAAACCTGCGAAGAATAAAGTTTACTTTAAGAAACCATTCGAGGATTTCCTAAAAAAGAACACGAGTCGCCTAGTAATTTGAACATGTTTTTATACGCTACAACAGATAATTTCCCTAATGAAAAGAATTGACATTTTAATACCTGGCGACAAATTAAGAGAAGTCAGAGAAGCTATTAAAAAATCCGGCGCAGGCGGATTTTTGGTTGTCTCAGGTAAAGGGCAGGGAAAAGGAGACAGACCATCAGTAGGTGGTGGAAGAGGAACAGCTAGATATGTAGCAGAATATAATTCGATAGAAGCTGTTATGACCATTGTTGATGATTCAAAGGCCGATGCCGTCGTTAAGGCAATCCTTGATGTCTCATCAACAGGCAGTAAAGGCGATGGTAAGATTTTTGTCACCACTGTAGATGATGCATACGATATCGGAAGCAAACAAAAAGGCGTTTCCGCTATCTAGGGAATTCCCCCTTTCATTTTTTAAGATATAATCAAGGACTAAAATCTTTTGTTGATCTTCCATATTGAAAGGCAATGACCCGCAACTCCAACAAGAAGTCTAGCGATAATAATTAATTTCTTAAATTTTTTTCAAAGTTAAATGTATGACAGATCTCTTGACAAAAGGTATTGTAATGCTTTATGATAGTTCGTTATCTATCGTTTGTTGAAAGTCTGAATAAGGTTTGGCCCCTATCACTGTTACATATCCATTTTTGTCATTTCCTATAAAAAATGCTGGCGTTCCTGTGACACCATAATTTATCCCATCTTTATAGTCACTACTTATTTCATCCAATGATTTCGTAGAATTCAAACATGAATTAAAATTATCAGAGTTTAACCCTAATTCAGATGCATATTGTATGAATGTGTTTGTTGCATCGCTTGCTCCAAGGCTGGCCCATTGAGTTTGGCCCTCAAATAATTTATTATGATACTCCCAAAACTTGGCTTGCTCATTTGCACAGTGAGCAGCAATTGAGGCAGCTATGGCATTTGGATGAATACTGTCTAAGGGAAAGTCTCTAAAAACCAGTTTTACTTTGCCTGAATCAATGTATTGCTGTTGTATTTGTGGCAACGTTTGTGTGTAGAATCTTGCGCAGAAAGGACACTGGAAATCAGAAAATTCTACAATAGTCACAGGAGCATTTGGATTGCCTTTGACCGGATCATCAGATAATGAAACAAAAATCCTTCTCCCTTCTGTTGGGGATGTCTGAGTCGGTTGTGGTGTGGTGTTTTTTGAGGGCGAGTTTTCTTGTATTACAAGTGGCTGTACACTCTGACTGCCAAGAGTATAACCCGAGAAGAACGCTACAGCAATTAGTGAGATTACTATTCCAATAATTAGTTTGTTAAAAGTTGATTTTTTTACAGTGATGTGTTCTTGCTCATGACCTTCCTCTTGTCTAGGCTGATCCTCCGAATTTGGTTTACTTTGGTTATCATCTGACATTTTCTTACCAGTTTAATTGTTTCATAATTCGTTTGCTACATTTAAGTCAACCGTAGAATGGATCTATATGATTTTATTTTGAGGAGTTCTTGTTTCTTTTTCATTTTGTGGTGATTTAAAGGGAAATTGCACTTCCTAAAGTTTTTTATTGGAATACTTTTGGTTCTCTATTTTTTATTTCACGATAAATTTTTTTTATTTTGCGTATTATTCGTTCTATGTCTTCATCTGAAACACGATTTGGAAATTGCTTGTTTATTCGTTTATAATTTTTTAGAGTTTCAAGGTTATCATATAGAGAGTATCTTAATTCCCCAAGCATTTGTCTTTCTTTAATTACCATTCTAATTATCAAAGCTCCTACAACAACTGTGAATGATAACATCAGTATGAATGTGATAGGAATTCCCACATTTGGTCCCAACTTCATTTGAAATGCAATAATTCCATCAACCACTTGAGGTATTGATAAAATATAACCTAGAATAATTTGCCCAATTACTAATCCAACCAAACTAACAATGACTTTTAGTGCAATCCTCATTATCTTCCACCATTCCTATCTGTTATTTCCTTAAATATATGATAACGGAACAACAAAATTAACTTTTCACCAATTAGGCAAAATTTTGTCATCTAATTTCCAATAAAGGTTCTATAAAATGGTACCAATGTACTAAAATTACGATCTTTTTTATTCAAGATGAACTATCCATTCTTACAATGAAACGGATTACGGCATTAGCTATGGCCACACTCATAGTAGTAGTGGGGATTAATTTTATACCATACTCCGTGTTTGCTCAAGACCTGGGATTAGATTCAATGCAGCAACAAATGCAAAAAACGATACAAGGTTCAGAAGACACGGCTACGTCCATGGTTGACAAGGTCAAAGATTCATCTAAGGAGGCTGCAAAATATTCAGGATGCCTAATAGCTACTGCTTCATATGGATCAGAATTATCTCCACAAGTTCAAATGCTACGAGAAACACGAGATAACATATTATTACAAACTAGATCTGGAACTGCATTTATGACTGCATTTAACCAATTCTATTACACTTTTAGTCCCACAGTGGCAGAGTGGGAGAGACAAAATGTAATCTTTAAAGAAATTGTAAAAACAGCAATTACGCCCCTGGTTACAACACTTTCGATTTTAAGCTACTTTAACATTGATTCTGAGATGGAAATGATTGGTTATGGGGTTGGCGTTATTTTGGTTAATATTGGAATGTATTTTGTATTTCCAGCATTTGTTGTATTCCGATTAAGGCGATATATTTCAAACAAAAAACAATGAATTAACTTCAAGGATCACATGATTGCGAACCATATTATTTCAGAAAAACATACAACTAATTAAATCCTACAGGTCACAAATCCATCTTCAGATATGCTAGACCAAACAAAACATAAACCTAGTAGAAGGCAGGAAATAGTCGAGACCATGATAGTCTTTGCTGTCATGACAGGACTCTTGCTTCCGGTTAGATTATTATTTTACACCTATGTTTCTCCACATTGGTTTGGATCCTTTGGATTGGTTTCTGCAATATCGATTCTGATGATAGTGCTTGTCAAAAAAAAGAAGTTGGGGAGATTTGGCGGGATGTTTGAGAATCAGATGAGCAAAATTCATCGTGGCAAGAGGAGAATTATAGTATATGTTCAGACAACATTGGTACTGTTAGTTCTTGGAGGAACGATTGTTGCAATTGAGCTTGGAAATTCAACATATTTAGACATCAAGACGAATCTATTGAAACATCTAGGAAGTATTGACGATCCTCAGAAGATGGTTATAGAGGCAAAGAAAATGACACCACAGGACTGGATAACTGGTTTTGTAGGTTTCATACTTGCCATATTTTTTGCATTCCCTCAGATTTCTGCTTTGTTGGCAATCCTGAACCAAATGTATGGTGGGTGGTTGTTACATTTTTACACCGTAGCATTAGTCGAAACACTTGAGATGACATGTATTCTTATCTTTTATCGTTTTACCCTAAATAGAGAACAGCCGCAAAGGTAAATATTGTTTTTATTAACAAACATTTGAAGATTAATTTTCCATCGGTAACTTTGAAAATGATTTATAAGTTGGAAAAATTCCTGAACTCAGGATTAAACCTAAGATGAAAGTTCTACGAAACTAGGACAAATTGGTGGACTACAACCACCCAATTAAGAATGAACTAGGTTTTTAACAGACAATCCTATTAAAATATGGTTCCTTTAGTTTAAGGTATTAAATTAAAATTTTAATAACAGTCTTTCATCGTAAGAATGCATAGATCACCTTGGATAAATCACAAAAGGGAATGGTAATTCCACCAATCAAATCGCTTTCGGTAATAATACCTACCTATAATGAATCTCAGAATATTCTGTTGATGTTAGATTCCATAAGTCGAAATTTGCCATCTGGAATAAATTCTGAAATTATTGTGGTAGACGACAATTCGCCTGACGGTACTGGCGAGATTGTTGAAGAACATGCTCAACTCTACCAAAAAAAGAAAGAAAGTTTCATCAAAGTCATCCATAGACATGTTAAACGTGGTCTAAGCTCTGCAATTCTTGAGGGAATACAATCTGCAAAGGGTGAAACAATTGTTGTGATGGATGGAGACTTTTCACACCCACCTCAAACTATCCAGAAAATGTTAGACGAATTACAACACCCAGAATGTGACATTGTGGTTGCCTCAAGATATGTAAAAGGTGGTTCAGTGGTAGGATGGCCAATGAAAAGAAGATTACTCAGCAAAGGCGCAACCAAAATTGCGCAACATGGCTTGGGAATAAAAATCAAGGATCCGATGTCAGGTTTTTTTGCGTTTAAACGTCATATAATAAAAAATGTAAATTTTGATGCAATAGGATACAAATTGCTTTTGGAGATACTAGTCAAAACAAAAGGCGTAATAGTAAAAGAAATTCCTTATGCATTTACTGACCGCAAATCAGGTTCAAGCAAACTCAACATCTCGGTGGGCTTTGATTATCTAAAAGCAGTTTGGAAACTTTATAGATATGGAAAATCGATTAGAGAAAAGGAGAAACGCATCTCGGTTCGGTTTATCTCAAAGGCAGCCAGATTCTATACCGTTGGTGCATCTGGGCTCTTTGTTAACTTTCTAATATCTTTTCTATTTGGCAGTGTTTTATCTAACCTCTGGTATTTGTACGCAAATATGATTGGCATTATTTTCTCCATCACATCGAATTTTATTTTAAATAAGATTTGGACTTTTGAGGATAGGGAGTTCTATGCAAGAAAAACTGTGATACAATACAGTTTATTTTTAGTGTTTAGCGGCATTGGAGCAATTTTACAACTAATGATAGTGTATTATTTAGTTGAATCCCAACACATGGCTTATCCAATATCATTACTTTTGGCAGTTGCTATCGCATCAATCGGGAACTTTATTTTAAATAAGAGATGGACTTTCAAAGAACGAGTATGGAGCTAAATTTCATAATAATCATATGATCTATTTGCAATGTTTTGATTATTCTTGATTAGACACATCAATAACTCATATTGACAAATATCAAAAACATGATCAATTCAATTTTTCTTGGTCGTCGTAAACCAATTTTGCTTTTACTAATACCACTTGTCTTGTCTGCATTTACACATCTTTGGAATCCAATTGGTTTTCCTGATCTTTTTTATGATGAAGGGATTTACATGAGGAGGGCGATGCATGTATTAGATGGTTTTGGCCTTCAGGAAAGATGTTTTTACGACCATCCTTACTTTGGACCTCTATTCTTGGCAAGCTCCTTGGCAGTTTCCGGATATCCTGATTCATTAAACCCTGTAAGAGATGTGCATACAGTCGAAATTTTGTACCTAGTTCCGAGAGTCCTAATGGGGGTTCTCGCAATGGTCGACACTTTTCTAATATACAAAATCTCAGAACGATGTTATAACAGAAATGTTGCCATTGCGGCATCCATTTTGTTTGCAGTGATGCCAATAACTTGGGTAACACGCAGGATTTTGTTAGATTCTATATTATTGCCTTTTCTTCTCATCTCCATATTTTTGGCAGTTTACACAAAGGATTCAAAAAATAAATCCATTCCAATTTTACTTTCAGGCGTCTGTCTTGGATTAGCAATATTTACAAAAATACCAGCATTTACCATGATTCCATTGGTAAGTTTTCTCATATATAGAAACAGCAACAAAAGTTTGAAAATACTTGGGTTGTGGCTTATTCCCGTAATTTTGATACCCATGATTTGGCCAGCCCAGAGCATTTTACTTGGTCAATTCGATTTATGGTCAAATGATGTCCTATGGCAAACAGGAAGGGAGAGTGGGGGAATTAGTCAGATAACAGCATTATTTTTAATGTTTGATCCTGTTTTGTTTATTCTTGGAGTGACTGGTTTTGTTTTTGCTGCCAAAAACAGAGATTTTTTACTTTTACTTTGGTTGATACCTTTCCTAATTTTTCTTTCATCCATAGGCTATGTTCAATACTTTCATTGGATACCAATTTTACCTGTTTTTTGTATAGCTTCCGCCAAATTAATAATAACCCTAACAAACAAATTCCATAATAAAAAAATCCCACAGATCTTTTCATTTAGTGTAATTTCAGCAATAGGAATTTTTGGTTTAGTTAGCACCACCATGCTAATAACTACAAATGTTTCAAGTCAGTTTGAAGCAACAGCTTTTGTAGCAAAGTATGTAGAGGAGAACAAATCTATTGATGGGGTCAATAAAATAACCATTGTCTCAAGTCCCGTCTATTCATGGATTTTCAACTATATTTTTCATGATGAAAATGTGTTCACAGATTACAGAGATCTTTTATTTTATCCCATTCAAACCGAAAAGGTTCTTTTGATATCTGATCCACATTTTCGTTCAAACATCAATGCGGGAGAAGAACTTCAAACGGCTTTTGAACGTACAACCGAAATAGAAAAATTCACTGGAGGTGTTTTAAATTATGACCCCACAAAGTACCCATATACAAACATGTATGTAAACTATGATGGAAGTGAAATCGAGATCAGAACAAACAATAGTCCAATTAAGACTGAGCTACGTTCTAGTTGCAATGTAAAATAGTCTACAACCATTTTCTTTAAAAATTACTTGATCCTCACATTCTTATCTGGTCTATTTTTCTCTGGGATTCTGGCTATCAAAAATAAATTTATCAGCAATTTCAAAAATGGATAAAAAGTCATGCGCAAAAGCTCTTTGCAATACTTTAAAATTATAACATCAATCTCGAAAAAATAGATCGGGAACCTAAAAATAGTACCGTTTGATTACTAGGTTATGTTAAAATTCAAGTGCAGTTCGGTAGGATTTGATTGTGGTTTTGTTGCAAAAGGCAAATCAGAAGAAGATATTTTGGCACAATGCGCAGAACATGCTATGAAAGATCACAGCATGAAACCAGATGACATCACTGCTGAATTGAAAGAAAAAATAAAATCAAATATTCACAAATCTTGGTTTTAGAAAGGATACCAATCAAAAATCCCTAAGAATTTTTCTATGGTCGAGTTGTATGTTGGTAGTTTAAAAACCCCAATCCATTAAACCAGAAAAACTGAATATTTTTTGTTTAAAACCTCTTGTGTAACATAGTTAATCTATGTTTATGTATAATTTTTACAAAATATATTTCAGACAAGACGTCAATAAAAGCACTTAAACGATAGCCTAACTGCCTTGCTTCCAAGACGCTGACGATTCACATTATTGACGATCTTGTCGGTTTGATTTAGAAAATGCTTTTCATTTCTCTTACAAGTGATTATCTAAAAACAATAACGTGTTTTTCCAAGCGTCTTTTGTCTCCTCTGGAGCATAATTTTCACCGGAAGGATTTGCAAAGGCGTGACCCACATTTGGATATATGTGAATTTCATTTTCTATCCCAAGGTCATTTAATGCAGATTCAAACTCATTTACACTTGCAGTTGAAATGTTTTGATCCTTTCCTCCAAAGACTCCTAAAACAGGCCAGTGAATTAAAGAGAGTTTATTTTTATCTGTAACAGGTTGTCCGTAGTAAATTATAGTGGCGTCAAGATTGTTACCACTTAGGGCATAGTTAAGTGATTGTGTACCTCCGAAGCACCAACCTATAGTACCTAGTCTTTCAATTCCATATGTTGTTCTTAGAATTTCTGCTACGGATTGGATGTTGGAGATTCCTTTTTCAGTGTCAAAGGTGGTAAGCAACTGTCGTGCCCCATCAGAAGTTGTGGCTACCTGACCTGCATACAAGTCTGCCGCAAAGACAACATATCCGTGAGAAGCAAGGTTTCTTGCCATGTCTTTGATGTTTTCGTTTAGGCCCCACCATTCATGAATCAGAATTACACCAGGAAATTTACCAGCCGCTGTTGGTTTTGCAAGAAAACCTGTTGAGTTATTATATTTTATAGTTTCAGTGGCAATCTGATATTTTCCTAACTCAAAAATGTCAGAATTTTTTGTTCCTTCCTTTACATAATCGGACAGAACATGTAATCCCCAACCCCGTTCAATCAATTTTGCCACACTAGTAGACTTGACACAAGCTGGGTTTCCATTAGTTTTTTTCATGATTAGTTGCAGGTCAGCAGAGCATACAATTTTGTCAATCGGGATGTTTTTCTTTGATTGCTCCAGAGGAGACATTAAAGAGTCCAAAGCATTTGCTTGAACTTTTGAATATAACGACAGCATAAACAACATCCAGATACCTGCAACTAGGATTGTTTTGTGTAACCTCATGATTTTCATCCGTCTCGGATAGGTATCCAGAATTCATATCTCCTTGATATTTGTTATCTAGACAGTCACCTTTAATCTTAAATCAGATGCGATCATCTCCATGAGGATAGTCAAGTAATTTTCCAATATTACATACTTGCCTTATTGTAACAAGGGGAGTTAAACAAAAAGTATGAGTTGTTATCCACAAAGATTGAAAAGTCATATTGAAGAAAGCCAATCAGAAATTTCTGAGTTGGATGAATCTCAATAGGCAAAATCACTCTAAAATTAGATCAAAATCAAAAGTCTTTCTGGTTTTAAACTTGAAATATAACTAATAACCAGAGCTAGACTTCTTCTTTTTTGTCTCTTCACGAGCTTGTTCTAGCTTTTGTTTCATCAAATCAGTTTCATCTTTTTTCTTGTCTTTCATCTCGTTCTCTTTTTCTTTCATGTTCTCCTTTTCGTTTCTCACTTTTTCTTTGAGCGCATCACTTTGTTCTTTCATTTGTTGCTTCATTACAGAAACCTCTTCATGAATTTCATCTTTCATTTCTTTCATTTTGGCTTTTGAATCGGCTATTGCTATTTTCATTTCTTCTCTTTTTTCTTTGAATAACTCATTGAATGCCATTCGACTTTCTTTGTAGGATTCCCTAATTGCAGCTAGTTTTGTCTTACAGTTTTCTCGTTCAGAATCTCTGTCTGCAGGTACTGCATTTGCTACCTTTTCTCTACAATCTTTGATCGCATCTAGTGTTTCTTCTCTTTGTATCTTAAAGATAGACATTGAATTTTGAACAAAAGTTGATATTTCCTGTCCTAGATTTTCAGTTTCCACCTTAGTCTGATTGGAAGAAACAATCACCGTTTGGTTTGTCAATGTAATTGTTGGATTAATTGAGCTGGTTTGATTTGTTATTGTGCTTGTTCCGTTCATTGAGCCGGTTTGATTTGTTATTGTGCTTGTTGCGTTCATTGAGCTGGTTTGATTTGTCATTGTACCTGTTGCGTTCATTGAGCCGGTTTGATTTGTTTGTGCGTAAGAAAGTCCAGTGGGTGTAATCAAAGCTGCGCCTAAAAGTAAAATAGAAAACAATATGCTTTGGATTTGCATACATCATTCCACCAATATTGCATATTTAATGATAACGTCTCTTCAATGAGAGAGACCATGGTTTGCGGTTGTCTTTTTAGATAGACACGATTTTGATTTAGCATTAATCCTCTCCAAGGATAAAATCTTTACCAATAATATTGAATTTTTTTAAAGATGAATGTGATTTGTTTCAGGTTTCGTGGTTTACATTTTCATTTTTCTGTAAATAAGTTGAGATATAAGAAATTCCCCCAACAATTACTCCTATGCTTAACACCCCCGCAAATGTTGCAATAGGTGGGATGAACTGGTCCATTACAGCTAGATTTTGATGTAGCTCTGTGGAATTTCCTGCGCTTAAAATTAGATCAAGTGCACCAGAACCCATCAGTCCTGCAAGGATCATCGATATCGTGGTTGCAGCACCTCCAACATTCATCCCGAATAAATGAATCCATGCCATTGCAGATCGTATTCCCCGGATGTTTTTCCCCATGTTGATTTCAAGATGATTATAAAAAATTGCAGTGGTTGCTATGGCAACAACCAAGATCATGTAAAAGATATAACCTAAAAAGAACCATTTTGCAGGTCCTTCAAAAGACAGGGAAAGAAACTGGATTATATTTACACTAGATGAAATCATTTGAGCTCCAACAACAGAAATGGTCAGTCCTGTAATTATTGCGCCTTGAATGATCGCAGATAAGATAAACCTGTTCCCCCAAGAGCTTGTTTTTTCCATGGTATACATTTTCTTATTGTAGATATGGATAAACTAATTGGAAAAACCATAGTAAAAAGTAAATAAGATCCTTAAATCAAAGGTGCCTGATATGGCAGAAAAAAATGTTACAGTAGGACTAATTCAGACCAGGGTTTCTGATGACATTAAAAATAACATGCAAAATACACTAGGTAAAATAAGAGAAGCCGCAAGCAGAGGTGCACAAATAATTTGTTTGCAGGAATTGTACAGAACCAAGTATTTTCCAACTGATGAGAAAACCGATGTCACAAAGTTAGCAGAGCCTATCACTGGTGAGACGACTACAGCCATGTCGGAGCTTGCCAAAGAATTGAAAGTGATAATTATCGCACCAATATTTGAAGCAGATTCTATGGGTAGACATTACAACACCGCTGTCGTGATTGGCTCAGATGGGAAAATTATGGGGAGTTATCGTAAAATGCACATTCCACACGATCCGTTTTTTTATGAAAAAAACTATTTTGATATAGGAGATTCTGGATATCAAGTATTTCGTGTCGGAAATTTAAATTTTGGAGTGTTAATATGCTACGATCAATGGTTCCCAGAAGCAGCGCGAACTTTGACTTTGCAGGGTGCAGATATTATTTTTTATCCTTCGGCAATTGGCTATCTGCAGGGTGACCCATTATCATATGAAGACTGGCACTATTCCTGGGAAAATATTCAACGTTCTCATGCTATTGCTAATGGAATACATGTTGCATCAGTAAACAGAGTTGGAACTGAAGGCAAGATAAGATTTTGGGGAGCTTCATTTGTCTGCGATGCCTTTGGGAGAATGATCAAAAGAGCCAGTACAGAAAATGAAGAAGTTGTTGTTGCAAAACTTGATCTTTCCCAAAACAAAAGGATACAGGAGGGATGGGGGTTTTTAAGAAATAGACTTCCTGCAACTTACGGTTTAATCAGTTCACGCATTTTAAATGAAACGCCAAAAAGCTTGGGTTATTTTATGCCAGGGGAATGGGAAAGACATCATTCCACATGGATGTCATGGCCACATGATCCTGTGACCTTTCCAAACAGAATAAAAAAAGTTGAAAAGGCATATGTGAAAATGATTGTATCTTTGCACAAAAATGAATTCGTTAATATTTTTGTCAAAGATGAAACCATGAAAGAAAGAGTGACAAAAATTTTAAAACAAAACAATGTTGATTTGCAGAAAATTAACTTTTTTGTGAATTATTACGCTGATGTTTGGTTTAGAGACTATGGACCTATTTTCGTTTTAAACAGGGAAAAAAAACAGATTGCCTTTGTGCATTGGATATTCAATGCATGGGGTGAAAAGTACAAAGACCTAATGCGAGATACCCAAATTCCCCAAATAATTGGCAATAGATTGCAGCTTGATTTTTTCAAGCCAGGCATTGTCTTAGAAGGTGGCTCTGTTGATGTAAACGGAAAAGGCACCCTACTTACCACAGAACAGTGTTTACTAAATATTAATCGAAATCCGAATCTTTCAAAAGAAGAAATTGAAAAAAACTTGATGGGTTATTTTGGTGCAAACCATGTCATCTGGCTTAGAGGTGGCGTTACAGGTGATGATACAGATGGTCATATCGATAATTTGGCTCGTTTTGTAAATCCACGAACGGTTTTGTGTGCCTTTGAAGAGGATCCAAACGATGTGAACCATGAAATGTTAAAAGTAAATTATGAGATTTTATTACGATCTACTGACCAAGGGGGCAAAAAACTGAAGGTAATCAAAGTACCAATGCCTCCAATTATCCGCAGCACTGTTCGAGGTGAGAAAACAAGACTTCCAGCAAGTTACCTTAACTTTTATGTTGCAAACAAGGTTGTGTTAGTCCCCATATTCAAACACAGAAAGGATCGTATTGCACTCAGAATTATCCAGAGCCAATTTCCAGGAAGAAAAGTGATCGGAATTGATTGTAGGGATTTAATCTATGGAATGGGTGCAATTCACTGCATCATGCAGCAACAGCCCTTGTTGTAGATTCATTATTTTCTAATCACATAATTGATGACCGCGTTCCATTTGTCTTACATTTGTAATTTATTCAATATCTGACTCTAATTATTAGAAATTTTGTGTTAAAACTAATCCTAGGTATGAAGGCCAACTGCATGGTATAAATGAACAGTATAGAGAGGAACAAAACTGTGGATCCTATAAAATTTCTAGATTCATTGGATACAAAAAAACATGTTGTATTAGTTTATGATGACCAGTCTTTTGGAAAGAAAATTCAATTTCATTTTATAAACAACGGCTTGATGAAAAGAGAGAATTGCATATTTCTCACCCATGGTGATCCTAAAATAATTAAAAACGAGATGGAAGAGAGCGGTATAAATGTAAAAGAGTTTGTTCAAAAAAATTTATTGCACATATACCAAATTTCAAGTCCTGAAAAAGATCCAAAAGGGATACTGGCAGCCTTAGAAAAAATTGTAAAACAAGCAACCACTAACAAAAAACCACCATATTGGATTGTAGGTAGAATAATGCCTAACATCGGAATAGAAGAAACAATGGCAGTTCAAATTGCGATTGAACGCATAACTCATGCAAATTTTGAAAAGATGAATTCAAATATTCTTTGTTCTTACGATTTTAATGAATTTCCAGCAACGGATTCCAAGATGTGGCTTGGCAGTCTTTATTCACATCATCATGCAGCAATTGTGTCTATTCACAATGGAAGCGCTGTGGCAGAATATCTTTGACAAGAATCGACTAAATTTCTTTGTCAGGTAACAATTATTTTTTTAACATTAAATGACGTTTCTTAAATCAACCTTATTCTGTTATTTTATGCTTAATCAAATACAACTTTAAAAGACTATTTTTTTAGCATCAAGTGAAAAAATTATGATAGTGAAAAAACAGATACACTTCTTAGTGCTATTTTCTATAACGCGATGCAAAAGTTTCATTAAGGTTATTTCTTAGATCACGAGTAAACTGTGTCCTCACGAGTTCTCCATAAACAACTAGATCTCGCGCAAGCATTTCTAATCGTTGTGAGAGTTCATCGTTAGCAATCTTTCCATTAACATCAAAATCCTCCCCTCCTTGAATTGATATTCCATATGGCATACTCCAGCCATAACATTGACGAACAGCTGTTCTCATATGGTCCATTACTGTTAGGCCCTTTTCGTGAGAGCTGCATATGTATCCGAACAGTTTTCCAGCAAATTCAGTCCAGAAATAATCAAGAAAATTTTTCATTGAGCCAGACATGGAACCATGATAGTCAGGAGATGCGAGAATGAAAGCGTCAGCCCAATTGACATCTTCTTCTACTTTATGAATTTCTGTTTCACCTGATCCGTTCTCGGTTTTATACAAAGGCAATTTTGTTTCTCTTAAATTTAACAATCGTATTTGTGCACCATACTTTTTTGCCAGGTCCAATGTAATCTTTAGAGCCGCAGTACTGTTAGATTGTTTCCGTAAACTTGCTCCAACACCAAGAATGTTTATTGTCATAAGAGACCACCTAAAACAAAACCATTCCAACCCATATGTGGCATACTTCTAAGTGGAATCCAAAATGCTGCCACAAATGCTATTTCGATGGCACTAATTATTATTCCAAGCCATAAACAATTTTTTGCCAACTTTGGATCATCATCTCTTACAACAAAGTATGCAATAACACCACCAATTACATGAAAAAGAATAGGAAGTAAAAACCACCATTTGCTTCTTGCCTTGGTCAAAAGAGAACCGTTTTTTTCCCCTAATGGTTTACCGCACTTGGAACAAAAATTGCTTTCAGAAGATATTTCTACTCCACAGAAGGAACAAAATGTCATTTGTTTACCTTTTTTGATCTGTAATAAGAATCAAATTTTATAAAAATAATATCCACAATCATTTTTACTTCAGTTTCTTCCTATCCAATATCTAATTGGAATTGTACATTCCAAGATTTTTTCTAAGGATTAAAGACAGATTTCGTATGGTGACGCTGCTAATTCCAGAGGCTCTAGAGATGGTTTTTTGGTTTTTTTGTTCCATGTTTATGATAGATGAGACATAAAGTGAAGCAGCTGCTAGCGCTACTGGATTTTTCCCAGCAGAGATTCCTTTTTCTTTCGCCTTGGACAAAATATCAAGTGCATCGCGCCTAGTTTTTTCACTGATACCTACAGAACCCGAGATCCTAGAAACAAAATCAGATGATTCAAAAGATTCTATCTGTAAATCTAGAGTTTCAATCAAGGCTCTGTAATGTCTTGAAATTTCTTTTACACTGACATTTCCTGCACTTGAAATATCCTGCAAAGTGCGCGGTGCGTTTGCCTCTCTGCAGGCTGCATAAATTGATGCAAGCATCAATCCTGCGATGCTTCTACCACGTGTTATTTTCTTTGCCAACGCTTTTCTGTATAGATATGCGGCACGCTCGGCAGTTGGTTCTGAAATGTCAATCTTTGCTTTAATCGAGTTAAGAATAACAAAAGCTGATTTCAAGTTCCTATCGGTTGATTGTAATTTGCTTCTTCCATCCCATAGCCGTAGTCGACTAAATGTGTTTTTCATATAACCCGACAATGAATTTCCTGATGAATCCTTGTCTTTTATGTCAATCATCGTAGCTAATCCCATGTCATGCATTGCCAATGTAGAACCAGCTCCTGTTCTGCTTTTTTCTATATACTGCTCCGCACCAAATCCTCGTTGTTCATTGGTTTGATCTTCAGTCTTCTCTACCAAAACTAATCCGCACCTACCACAGAATATCTCTCCTTTTACGTCATCAGTTACAACTGGACCATGAGTATTATCATGACCTATTTTTATCCCATCTGCTTGGTTATTTTTCTTAACTATCAATTCTATAGTTACTATAGTAACGAAAGTACTTAAACCATATAGTGCCGAAGCGATATCAGATTAACTTTAGGTAAGTTGAAGACGCCTTGAACCTCCACCTTTTTCGTGTTTTTTGGACCTGTTTTTCATGAAAGAGGTTTTATTGGCTTTCCAAAAACTTCTTTGAAGGTTCTTGGTTTTCCGTCTTTGAATATATCCTCGCAACAAAACTTCATAGAAAATGCAGCCATCTGCTCAACAATTGGCTTTAGCGCCTTACCTTTTTCTGTGACGGTGTACTCTATTCTGATTGGAGTTTCTGGGTGAATTTTTCTTGCGATCAAGCCGTTTCTTTCCATTTCGCGCAGTCTAACAGAAAGTGTTTTTGGGTTTATTCCCTCAACTGATTCAAGAAATTGGTTAAATCTTGTCTGACCATGCATTGTCATGTTTCTCAAGATGTGTAGAGTAAATTTTTTACCTATGATTTTGAATGTGTTATCGATTGGGCAACACCTCATTTCATCTGTTATGATTTTCATTTCTTGATCATGCAACTTACTAATTTCTCACTTGCTTTCCTTGTAGTTACTTTCCAATTTATATACTTACCTTTCTATAGTTAATATAAGAAAGTAATATGCAATGCACAACAGAATCATGTAACATGGAAAAAAATGCAGCATGTTCATGTGGCTCAGACACGCCATATGATGAATGCTGCAGTTGCCAAACAATAGATCCTGTAGAACACTCGATGATGGCATGGCACGAATCTTTTTTTACAGCACTCCAACAGGCACAAACAGAACGTTTGAAAAAAAAGATAGAATCTTCCTTTGGTCAAGTATTGGATAAAGAAGCTGACGCTGTCTTTGAAGCAATTAGCAAATCTTGGAGCTCGATGATTACACAAGTTGACGCAAAAAATGAACTTGCCTCAAAGTTGCAAAAGATCTATTCTGAAGCAAATAGAAAGTAGACAGATACTTTCACCACTTTTTTATTTTTTTAATTGTTAATTAAAAAAAGATAAGATGACAACAAGATTCTATTATTTTTCATCCTTTTTGCCAAGTTGTAAAGTTGCCTGGTACTTTTGTATCAAAAAATGAAAGATGTTGAACTTATGAAGATGCTCTTCTTTTAATCCATAGACTGTTCATACCTTCAACCATTCCGCCAATAAGAATAATGCTCGTTATAATCTACCTAGATTCATAGTGATTTGAATTTCTTAATTGCCTCTTTTGCCAGTTTTTCTAGATCGTCTGCTGTTATTTTGGTCGGATCATCAGATACAAGAGTTTTATTGTATTCATCCTCCGTAGTTATCATTTTCTTTTTATCTTCCACGGTTTCATAATTCATCACATCATATTAAAAGATCATTTCAAGCAATAAAGAGGAATCTTCGAATCTACTAAATGGTTTAAACTTTTATGACATATTTTAGAAGATGGTTTTTATCAGCATAGCCAAAATCGTATACTTTTACATGCTTTGTTTTGTTTTCCCATAAATTCTCAAAATCTTCAATTTTTGTTTCAACCCTTGACTTGTCATCCCACGAAGTAAAAACATCAATTGATTCAAAGGTCTTATTGTTGGCGGAAAACGTTTCGTAGGATGTTCCAGTAAAAGCAACCAGATTATTTTCTGAATCCCTAAAAATTCCTATGTTTTCTGAAAATGTTTCCCAGACGTCTGTGTCAGGTATAGCTATTTTAATTTCTAAATTATTATTATGAATTATCTTTCTTAAAATTTCAACATTATTACCATCAATTAATATGTGGTCGGTTGGATTTTTTTCCTTATTTTCCGCTTGAAATGATTTTGATAAAAAAGCTAGGTCCTCTGGCCTGAACCTATGACCTGTTATTATTCTGATCTTTGAGTTGTTATTTGCAAAGTTTGTAAAACCAGCCCAAAGGGTGGTGATGCTTTTTGCTGTAACAAATTGGATCGCCCTATCAAACTGGATGCAGTTGCTTAAACAGGGTACAAAAAATTCTGAGACAAGATCATTTCTATCTGACCTGTATTCTTTTCTTAATGACAAGCTTCGCAAGCTCAATTAAAGTAAAAATCTATTGTTTGATATTTAAAGGTGAGAAAAAGCATAGAATTATTTTTTACCCTCTCATACCTAAATTGGTATTTCACTGATTTTTTTCACAAATGGATTACTGAAAACATGCTGAAATTAATACACTTGTGAAAATCGAAATGATAGATCCTTTCCTCCAGTTAGTGGATTATCCAATCAAATTTGGCTCAGACCACACCCTCTGTCCCACTTGGATTATTCGTACTGATGAACTCATATAGTAAATTTGCTTACCAATGCCTTGATACCCGTTGGGAGAGTGGTGATCAAATAGATTGTTCCTCGATTCCGCACAAAGAACACTTCTCAAGAAAAATGTTTACCAGTTTCCAAATATGTTTTCCATTTTTTGATTTTGGGCATTTTGTTTTTATTTTTTTCATTTTGACAAATAACACATGAATATGATATATCAAAAGGGAAGTAATGAAATAAAAATACATGGATTCAAAAGGAAAAATCCGATCAAATTCGATAAATCGCTAATGTTTATCACAATAGGCGATTAACCCTTCCCTAAAAATACGAACAATTAAACGAAAATTCATAATGGAATAAACATCAGGGAATTGTTGGATTTTTCTGTTCTAGTATAGTTTATCGATTCCGGCAACATCGCCAGAATTAAGATCTCTTTTTATTGTTTCACCATTGCTTGCATATCTGTACATGGTTTCACTTGTGCAACTGTCACTTGGGTGACCCATTCCTACCGCGTGACCTATTTCATGGGTTGAAATGTTCTCAAAGTCCATCTTTCCAGCTTCACCACTGGAACTCCAATTAAAATCAACATCATCATATACTTGATCCCATTCGACTATTTGTCCTGAAAAGGTGCTATACCATGTAGTTGTGACGGCTATTACTCCAGTACTTGCAATATTTGCAAAGTAAATTTCATTTGCTCCATCAGGTGAAGACGAATCTGCTGTTAATGTTGCGTCAGTGGTACTTCCACCTTCCATAATATTGACATATATTGAATCTCCTTTAATTCCGTTAGAGGCATCCTCCCATTTGGCGATATTATTTTCAATATTAGAAAGAATGAATGGCGAGCTTAATCCATCCGAATTTACTGGATTCACAATCCATGCCTCCGGTGTAGTCCACTTTACTCCTCCTTTTGTTAAAAAGGAATAACACAGGGTTTTGCTTGGCGGTTTACCTCCAATGGCCTGTTGTTTGGCAGATTCGTCCTTGTAATGAACAAACAATATTCCCTCTACATCATTTCCCTTTACGTCCTTTGCTTTTCCTAAACTGAAGACTCCTGGTGAAATTTCAGAAAGTCCTGGTGGGATTTTAAATTCTTTATTTTCTTTTTTTTCAGTTAATGCAAAGACACTTGGTTGTAATACAAATCCAAGGACAAGTATCATTATGACAAAAAGAGGTACTGCCTGATTCATTTTTGAAATTATTATTCAAATATCGTACATAAGCCTTACTACACTTTGGAATATTACAACAAGGTTTGTGATTCCCATTTTTAGAAATAAGGTTTCAAGATGATGGTTATTTCAATTTGCAATTAGATTTGAATAATTTATTATTAAAATCATATCAAAAAATGACCAGATAAAGGCATTAACGGAATTATTTGTAGGGTTACACAAGATAAAATTTGATATGTTAAGTATTCCTAGTTTCTAAACCAATTAAAATACAATATTAGAATTCAAAATTTCAGAAAAATTAGAGGAGCTTTCTTTGTTTATTTTCCCAAAAAATGTCCGATATGTAATTTTTAAGGTATGCAAATTTTGAAAGTATGGTAACTTTGTTGCACTATGCTTAAAAAGGAAAAAGAGCATAAAGTGACAATGACAGAATCAAGTCCCCTCAAATTAAGGTCAATAATTCTCATTGCTGCTGTTAGTTTGATAATAGCTTCAATTGCGATCGTATCTCTTACCAACACAGCCAGAGCACAATCCCCCTCAGAAAACAAGACCGTAGGAGATTCATCTGATGGTTACAATGACAGTTCACATGATGGCAAACAATGTCCATCTAAGGATAAAAAGAGCGCCACTAACACCAGTTCAGCCTAGCCAATAACATTATCACAGGAAAATTTATTGCAGTTTTTTGAAGATTTATCCATGACGAAATGAAACAAAATCAACGGTAGAAAGACTGCAGAAGATATGACTGCAAGCATGAATTTATCCAGAAATATGAGGTATCCTGTTACGCCAATCGCAGTCATAATTTCAATATAAGTGCAAGTACACAGCAAAAGGAGTTTTTCTTTCATGAAATCCTCACACCGGAATAATATTAAAATAATTTTCCAGATTGATTCCTAATCAATAGTGCATTTTTCCAATTTTAAATATCTCCAACTTTAAGGCTTGAGGATTGATGTAATATCTGGTGCTTCGATTCAAGTGATAGTATGGATGCATCATTTGTTTTGGTTCTTATTGGATTGGATTAAAATCCCTCCTTTGCAGAAATCATTTGTTCATGGATTGTTGATGTTCAAGCTCATAGAGTTTTTCTATTCTTTTAAACGTCAATGGGTGTGTTCTAAATATTTCACCAAACTTGCTATAGTTGCTCTTTCTTTCCCAATCCATTGCTCTTTCTACTTCCGCTTCTGAAATTTGTTGGTCTGCATAATATGAAGAGAATTTAGACACTTCATAGCTTGATGCAACGGGATCTACTGCATAAAACGAACGCAATGTAGAGCTTTGTGCTTCTTGTTTTTGTAAGCTTAAACCGTAAGTTATTTTTGCCAATCCATTTGCAAGAAAAGTTGGGCGTATTTGGTGGCCTGCAAAATTGTCTGCATAATATTCTCTAAGCCTTGAAAAATACAGGATGAGAAGGTTTGTGATAAAGTAAACTGCAAAGGCACCGGCCCCTATCAAGATTGCACCCCCTCCCTGATTTCTTGACCTATTAAACATAGTAGAGATTGCAATAAAATATGCAATTGTTGGAATTACCGAGACAATAGTCATTACTACCATGTCATTGTGTTTGATGTGTCCTATCTCGTGTGCAATTACTCCTTTAATTTCATCCTGGTTTAGTGTGTTTAGAAGGCCGCGTGTTAAAGTAAGTGTTGCAGATTTGTTTGACCTCCCAAAAACAAATGCGTTTGGCATAGCAGTATTTGCGATCGCAATTTTTGGTACCATTATTTTGTTTTTGAAACAAATATCTTGAACAGCTTTTTCTAACCATGGAAGTTCATCCTTTTCTAAAGGTCTCATGTTTGTGCTCATCCGCACAATAAAAGGCCCTATTGCCCATTGAAACAAACCCATTACAATACCGATTCCAACAGTTCCAAAAATACCGATATTAAAATAAAATGCAATACCCGCAAGTAATGCAAAAAGCAATCCAAAAACCAGAATCATCGTAAGGCTCATTGATGCCACAAGTTTTCCAATCATAAGGAAAATTTCTTTTCCCCTTGATATAATTTGTTCGAGGAAAAAAGAATGAAGGATTTTAGAAAATAAGAATAAATTTCAAGTCTAGGAAGAATAATTGTTGAGATGCGTTCTATAAGATCTAAACAGAACCTCAAAACTTATTCCTATTCCCACAATTAATGCAGTTAAGGCAATAGGCCAAAATAGATCCTGTGGGACTCCAATTGTTGAAAAGACAGAGCCCGATTCTGCGACTGCTTCATGGAATGATTCTAATTTTCTTCTTGCAAGATCTATTCGTTCTTCAGAAACTAAACCTACGTAACCTCCACTTTTAAGATACTCACTTGTCTTTTGTGGAACTTGTACAAGATTTTGAACAGATATGGTACCAAACCATGTTAAAACCCCAAAAATCCCAATTGCCGCGAATCGATAAATCGTCTTAAGAGAATCAAATAATGATTTTGATTCTCTTGCCTTCACAGATAGGTGTGAGGGTAGAATCACAACTGCAAATCTTGCAGCGGAATAATATTTCATGTCATGTTCTTTAGAATTTTTTTCAATTTTTACAATCCTTACAATTCCATGGTCTTGTAATTTTTTAATGTGATATCTAACAAGCTGTAGGGAGATCCCCGTTTTTTGTGCAATTTGGTTTGCAGTCATCACCTCAGCATATAATAATTTTAGTATTTTCCGACTAGAATCGGAGCTTAAAAGTTCACCAAATGATTTTATCTTTTCGTCATCAGTTGAGATTATCTCAATATTTTCTGATTCATTAACTTGTTTGTTATTTATCATAATATAATGTAATTATTATCCGTTAACATAGTATGTAAATTTTTGGTGAAAATCAGATTTCATCAAACGCTATATGCATTTGTGACCCATAATGACACATGAAGACAAATTATGCTGTGTTAATAGGTGCAGTGCTTGTTCTTTCTTTTTCTTCAGCACAACTTGCCTTAGCACAATATGATCAATATGAAACACAAACAAAAGACACCTTACAACAAAAAAAGGATCTTGCAAAAGAGGCAGTAAGAATTGCCGCTCAGAATCCACACCAAGGATCAGGGACACCTTTATTTGATCCGGCTGGTGTGATAGGCAGTTCTATTATCATAGGCTCAGTCCTTGGCGGAATCGCAATAGCCTTTGTAATAAAGTCGAAAAAAAAGAATGCAATACTTGGCACAAGATAAATTCCATAATTTTTTTTATTTTCTAAACAGTTAGTGAATGCTGATAAATTGTAACCGACTTCATTTTTTCCGTTGATCATTCTCTACGAAGAGTATGGGAAAAATGTTACCTCTCTTAAAAAATCTGGTTTGTACTGATTTTTTGAGATAGTTTGAAATCTAAAGTTACTTTTTCCAAGGGCATTATCAAAAAAATGAATTCAAGTTTTTAGGATAAAGAAAAGCATTCTATTAATACAATCAATTTATGAAAAATTGATTGATCATTGTTGCTGATCATTTTTTGAATTTTCATCTCCAAGTTTTTTGTCAATGTCATCTTTTAGTTTCTTATACTTTTCATACCTCTTGCTCCATTTTGAGATTGAGATGTATTGTTTAATTCCTATACCAACCCACACCAAGGAAATAACTAGGATGGAAAGTTGAAGAGGTCTGATGTGTAGTCCTTCAAAGCGCTCAGGTGGTTTTACCCTATTATCCTTTGAAAGATTATCTAATTTTTTGGAAATGTCTGCAAACTCTTGAGAATTGATGATCTCACTTATTTTTTTTGCCTGTTGATCTGGTGGAAGTTTTTCTACCCCACTAAACAAGGCGCGATATTTTTGGTTTAAATCTTTAAACTCTTCTCTTATCTGTACCAATTCTTCATCTGGCCTGAAAGGATTATCCAACACGCTGACAGAAAGTAGTAGTGCCGCTGGTGGAATAATAAGAATTGAAAAGACCATAATTAAGAAGAACTTTTTTGTTTTATTCAGCTGTGAAATAATCCCATCCATGATCATGAAAATATTGTCATTTTTTTCAGAATCGGTCATAGTCTATTACCTCCTGCTTTTTGCTTAATAATGATGTAGTAACTTTGTTACTCATCTTTTTCTCCACCTCTTGGAAATAATTTCTCATATGGCTCAAGAATTTCTTTTAGTAGGGTTTTGCCTTTTTCTGAAACCTTGTATAATATTATACTCTTATTTCCCCATGGTTCTTCTCGTCTTGTTATCAGTTCCTTGTTGACCATTTCGTCTAGGATTTCCTTATGTTTAACATTGTTTAACCCACAAATGCTCATCAACTTGCTTTGATTTATCTCACCATGTTCAAATAATTTCAAAATAATATCTTTTCTAATGTAAGCTCTATCTCTGTATTCATGAACCAAATCACATGACAAATTTTGGACAACGTAAATTAAGTGTAAGGTAACTTTGTTACTTAACAATAATGAACAAGGGTTTTAACTTATCACACTATCAAGTCATCAATGACAAACCCATTAAGGAACAAAAAAGTTGTCATCCCGACCATAATGGGTCTAGGTTTTCTGGCAATTTTTTTGACAGTTCTTAGTCCTGTTCTGGCTCAAGTACAATCCACTAACCAGACACCTCAGATTACAGGATCGGCAAACATAAAACAAGCAATGAAAGACTTCATCAAAGAAAATCAAAAAACATCATTTTCAGAAGCTTCTGCAATTGCTCAAAAAGAAATCACAAATGGTTCAGTTATAGGAGGCCATGTCGGAATAGTGCAAGGATATCTAGTCTACAACTTTATTGTGATAGACACTGAAAACGATAAAGGATATTCAGTAACTGTTGATGCAGGAAACGGAGCAGTTCTTGCAAAATCTGATGGGACCGACATAAGTGGATTTGGTAAAATGTTTGGACCATTTGGACATGGACAGTTTGGACACGGATCATTTGATAGACATCAATTTGGTGGAAAATGGTTGAAACAATCCGGCATGAATAGCACTGATTCACAAAGTTCGTGGACTCAGTAATTCTTTTCTTTTTTTATTTTTAATCTATTTTTCTAAAATGAAACGATGTTGAAATCTGAAGATCATCCAATAATTTCGATTATCTTGGAACTAGAGATCTGCTTCTGAGTATTCTCTTCAGTATAAGAAGCCGTAATTGTATATTCTCCTGGCTTTACTTGAATACCATTTCCATCCATTTGGTCCCATGTCCAGTGAATTGAATTACCTGTGGGTAGTGCGACAATCATCATTGTTAGCACCCCATTTGGAGCATATTGTTTTCCGTCAGATCCTTTAATTGAATACCCCCAGCCGTTAGGAAAAATTCTAGCATCACCGTTATTAGTGATGGTGAAATTAATCATTTCACCAATCCCATACTGGTCTTTTTCTGTTACAACTACAAGACCGTTAGAATTTGTATCATCGGATGTTGGGGTCACTACAACATTTAACTTGAATTGAATTGAATGGATTTTACAAGGCGGATCTGCAGTAAGACATAATGGATCACCAACACCAGTAAGTGTTGCTTGACCAGAATTGTGTGCTTCATAAACACCTTGTGCACCTCTTACTACCATGATGTTCATTACTCTACTTACGACGGTTTGATTGTCAATGTCAATACTCCAGTTAAAATCTTCACCAAGTTTTAAGAGGAAGCTCTCTCCTTTTTTGAGAGTAACCGTTTTGCCATCATCTTCAAGGGTGATGATTTTATTTGAGGACTGGTCTTCGCCAGAATTTTGTGTATTTTCAATTGTAGAGTTTGCCCATGCCCACAAAAGTAGCTTTGCTACACTTGAAGGTTTTACACAAGCTGGAGAACCATCTTTTGCCTTAATGACTAATTGGAGACCGTCGTTACATTGAACATCCTTTGCCAGAATCCCTGATTTGAATTGCTTTAAAGGCGAATCATTGGCCCTTGTTGCTAAAACAATTGGTTCACCATACACAGGTAGGATACTAGAAATGAGTATACTCATCATTGTAATTGCTGTAAAGGCGAAAATTTTGTTAAAACCTGGATGGATCTTTTTATGCGAAAGTTGGTTAGACATTTTTTATCAGATATGGTTTAGTTAGAATAGATTATAACCTTTGATTAAAGTGGAATTTAACCAAATTAATTGTAAAAAATATAAAATAAACACAATCTTGTCAATATTTTTTGATGAAACATTTACAAATTAAAATTTAGAAAATTCTAAGTAAATTGTTGGTGCAGATTTTATGGCAATGAAACAATTTTATTTTTCTGCAAGGTCTTTTATCTTTGGCAATACAGAATCCCATCCAGTAACTGTGTCGTTGTACCTTTTCTCGCCCTCCTCAAGTTTTGTAAAATCTCCTTGTGATACAGACAGTATTGTTTGACTGTTTTCTGAAGATAATCCAAATGTCACTGTGCTATAGTTAGAAGGAATATCCTCGATGCCCATATTAGGATCAAATACAGTAAATTGCAAAAACTTCTCTGTAACTATTGCTAGAAGGGTACCTTTAACATACACTTTTCCATCTGCTGCTCCCTTCCAAATAACCGGACTGCCAACTTTCCAGTCAGAAACAATTTCGCATCCAAACATGTATTGTTTTGTGAGTTCTGGATTGATTAATACTTCCCAAACTTTTGAGGAAGATGAATTTATTTTAATTTGTTTTTTTACAATTAACTCGTCCATAAAAAAACTTGTTTTGAAAGGTTTTATAGATTATGGAATTGTCCTATCTTTTTCCATAGTTGGGATAAACATGAAGGTTCAATTACATCCTATGCGATTTATTGCTTGTTTCTTAGTCTAACTAAACAAACCCATCCCATTTAAAAAAAATCGATTCATGTTATGGTTAATTGGCAAAAAGATATCGTCATACCATAGCATACAGATTGCGGGAAATTCCAATAAACCAGATCAAAGTATGGAGCGATGCTCAAGCAAGAAAGTTGGATAAGAGTGGAATTACAGACCTTGCAAAATCCATCAAAAGTGAGGGACTACAAAATCCCCCAATGGTACAAAAAGATGGAAAAAATTCATATCTTTTGATGTCAGGACAGAGAAGGTTAGCAGCCCTAAAGAGACTCAAGGCAAGAAAGATTCCTGTTTTAGTTTTGACAAGAAAGGCAGAATATGAGATTCAAGATGCCAAGGCTGCTTCTGTGATTGAAAACATTCACAGGAAAAATATGAATGTAAAAGACATGGCTGCGGCATGTAGTTTTCTTGCAGAAAAGATGGGCAAGTCAAAGGCTGCACAATCCCTTGGTATGTCAATTTCAACATTTAAGAAATACCATGGTTTTGCGGGGGTGCCAGAAAAATTAAAAGATTTGGTACCAAAAAAGATCTCAAGGGACCAGGCAACAAAATTAAACCTAATCATTCCAAATATTTCAAAGGCTTTGAAAATTGCTCATAGAATTT
Organism: Nitrosopumilaceae archaeon; assembly: GCA_035455245.1. Classification (GTDB taxonomy): domain Archaea; phylum Thermoproteota; class Nitrososphaeria; order Nitrososphaerales; family Nitrosopumilaceae; genus UBA8516. Next base: position 27,438 of record DATIFN010000004.1, read on the forward strand.
CAGGACTCGACTCACCTGCAAAAAAAAGATATCTTGAGGCATTATCTCGGAATCCAAATTCATCACACAAAAATTTAATGAAAAAGATAAGATCACTTAGAATCCAGCAAAATATTTCTTTGAAGCTCTCAAAAGGAAAGACTCGTGGACTAGTTACACAGTCTAGACGCCAAGAACTAGAACCACAAGAATTGGCAAAAAAAATTGTCTTTGACTGGTTAAAGAGAAAAGGGTACTAGAGTATTAAATCAAAATCATTCTAAGAAAGAAAAGAGTACGATCAGGAACTTTTTAGTTTTGTAGAAAATTTATTTTTTAAATGGATTGTATAGAAATTATTCAATTAAATAATAAACTAAATTTTTTATGATTGGTGACTATGCTGTATGATCTAAGAAATACCCCCTTAACAGTTTTACAGTCAGTACTACAATCCTTTAAATTAAATTCGTTTGTTGGAAATGATCCCTTCTTTGGCTCTAATAAGATATATCGAATTAAACGAAATAATGCTGCTCTTCCCCCAAAAGCATATCCGTTAATGAGAAACCATGACATTTCTAGACCATCATAGTCTTTAGGAAAAAGGTGTTTCTTGATTTCTTTTCCTAATGGGGTATAGTGTCCCACGATCAAACATTTGTTTTTTAAAATACCATTCACCAACTTTGCGCTTTTGGTGCAGGAATAACACAAATTATCATAAATCAAAATCGGATAAAGCAAATCCATCATCTCTTTTTTACTCCCGAGTTATATTACCATCACAGATAGTTTAGCTTTGCTTTTTGATTTATTGTGGCTTCATTGTAACCAATTCAAAAAAAGTGTCCTTCCAAGAATTGTATTTGGAGAATGAGCTGATTCAACACTCCTTGCTGATTATAATATTGTACCAAAAGTCATTTTTGACAGACACCACAGGTTTCATTTTATTGAACTAGAATCGGCACCAAGACATAATTTTCGAAGGAACTAGATTCACCATAAATTCAAAATTTTATCCCCTAGGAATAAATTGATTTAAACAAAAGACTTTTCCAGCAAACATCTCTGCATGATGTCAAAAAAATATTGTTTCACTCGTTTAGAAGGATTTCTATCTATGGTTTTGATTGGAGATTGTCTCCACAAAATCTGTCCGCAATTGTCCACACGCTGCAGAAATTTCTGATCCCTTCTCCACTCTCACAGTACAGTTCACACCACCTTTACGTAACACTCGCTGAAATCGAAGTACACTCCGTCTCTCTGGGCGTTGAAAGTCACCCGCAGTTCTATTCACAGGGATCAAGTTCACGTGAGCACCGTTCCCTTTCAAAAGTTGAGCAAGTTCTTCTGCAACTTCTGACGAATCATTGACTCCATCAATAATTGCATATTCAAATGTAATCCTACGTCCAGTTTTTTTGAAGTAGCGCTTTGAGGCCATAAACAAGTCCTCGACGGAGTGTGCTCCGGCTGTTGGAACTAATTTTTGGCGAAGTTTGTTATTTGGGGAATGAAGTGAAATGGCGAGTCCTACCTGCAATTGCTCATCGGCAAGACGGTCTATCCATTGGGCTTTACCAACTGTAGAAATGGTAATACTTCTTTGACCAAGACCAAATGCTCTAGCATGTGTCAGTAATCTGATAGCCCGAATCGTTTCTGAATAGTTTGCTAAGGGTTCCCCCATTCCCATAAACACAAGATTTGTAATGTGTTCATCTCGTCCACGGAGAAGATGTGATAGATTAAGCACTTGAGAAACAATTTCTTCAGCCCGTAAATTTCTTTCAAAACCCATTTGTCCTGTAGCACAGAATACACAACCCATGGCACAACCAACTTGGGTAGAAACACATACTGTCGACCTCGGAAGAATTTTTTTCTTTGATGGAGACTGCATGAGAACGGTTTCAATCAATGTCCCATCTCCATACTTGAGAAGCATCTTTGTTGTCTGCCCGTCTTGGCTTACGACACGATGAACTTCATTCGCCGAACCTATTGTATATCCACCTGAAACAAGTGCATTACGCATTGCTGATGGAAGTTGACGCAAATCAGAAATTTTCTTTGGTGAATCGTGATACAATGCATGCAGTAACTGATCAGCGCGATAACGTGGTTGGCCGAGATCGGTTACTAGTTTGTCCATTTCCTCTGGCAACAGACGATAAAGGTCTGTCATGGTATAGTCTCATTTAATTTAATTTTAATTTTGTTCCCAGTCGTAATTGGTTGGAAAAAAGATTTGATTGTTTTAATTTTGATATAATCATAAGAAATTGATTTTAAATTATTTTCAAATGTGTTGACCGATCCAGAATTTAGCAGAGTATTTTTTATTTCCATATAATTTTTCTTACGCGTATAATAAATAAAGAAGATTATAAAATTCTAATGTTTTATTAGACAACACCATAGTTTTGATAAATCCACTTAAAAAAATCAATAAAATGGGTTCAATTCAATTTTAATCAAAGCCTATAAGGTCAGGACTCCATTTACATGCATATTAAAAATGAACAACAAGGTTTACATCATAATCGCTTCAATTGCAGCTGTAGTTGTTGGAATTGCCGCCCTTGCTGTAGTCTCTAATCAACCGCCTACCGAAGTTTTCCCTGTAACAGAGCCCAATATTCAAAAAAACGTAACAATCCAAACTCCAATTCAAAACCTGAAAAAATTCAATTCAACTGATGACCTAAAAAACTTTCTAATAAACTCGATGGTACAAGTTTCAACTCATTATTCAGGTCCTATGTATCGGGATCAATTTGTAGGTGGAGAAGGCGTAAAAGAAGCACCAGTAGCATCACCCGTACCACAAACCCCAACAACGGGAGCACCATCTACAGGTGGCGGTATCAAGTATTCCACTACAAATGTCCAAGTAGCTGGAATTGATGAGCCCGACTTTATAAAAAATGACAACAAGTATGCATATGTTTTATCACAGGACAAACTTTCCATAATTGACGCATATCCCGGAGAAACTGCAAAGATCATTTCAAAAGTTGGCCTTGATGTCAAAGGGAATTATCTTCAGAATATGTTTCTAAACAAAGACAGATTGGTTATTTTCTACAACGACAACACCGAACACTTCACCATACAACAGTACGATTACATCCCAAGTTCAACCTACACACCTGTTACGCATGCGGTAATAATTGATGTCTCGGACAAGGAAAATCCAAAGGTTTTAAAAAATTATGAAATGACTGGCTACTACACAGGTGCAAGGATGATTGGAGATTATGTTTATCTTATTTCAAATTCATATGTTGATTATATTCATCCAATCCCTCCAATTTTTAGAGAAATGTCAGGCGCAACTATAATGTCAGATGTTTACTACTTTGACAACCCGGAACAAAATTACAACTTTAATACGATTACATCCTTTAACATTTTTTCAGATGAGGTAAACTCTAAGACCTTCATGATGGGTCCCACAGGAACGATATATGTTTCAAATGATGCAATTTATCTAACATACCAAAAGTATCAACCCTACTATTATGACCAAGGTTACAACAAGGACAGGTTCTTTAAGACAATTCTGCCTCTTTTGCCAGAGGATGTCCAAGTACAGATAAAGTCAATTGACTCTGGAAGTTCTAACGAATCTCTAAAGTGGGCACAGATCTCAGACATTCTACAGAACACTTACAACAAGATGGATGAGAACGAAAAAACCAAACTCTTTGAAAGAATTCAAAATGCAATCTCTCAATATGAAATTAAACTCCAGCAGGATTACAGAAAGACGGTAATTCAAAAATTTGCAATAGACAAGGGAGTAGTAAGTTATGTATCAAAAGGAGAGGTTTCAGGATATTTACTAAACCAGTATTCGATGGACGAATTTGAAAAAAGGTTTCGAGTGGCTACGACCACTGAGTACTATACATCAAAAGGTGTTACTATGGCAAACAATGTATACATTCTAGATGAATCCCTTAACATAGTAGGGAGTGTAGAAAAAGTTGCTCCGGAGGAATCCATCTTCTCTGCAAGATTCATGGGCGAGAAGCTGTATCTGGTAACATTCCAAAGAATTGATCCCTTTTTTGTAATTGACCTTTCAACTGATACCCCCAAAGTCTTGGGGGCTCTAAAGATTCCAGGATATTCTTCATACTTGCATCCATATGATGACACACACATCATCGGAGTAGGAAAGGAAACAAAACAGAACCAGTATGGTGGCACACAAACAATAGGTGTCAAGGTATCGTTATTTGATGTTTCAAACGTGACAAGTCCTGTTGCTGTTGATACATACCTCATTGGTGGAGAGGGAACTGACTCCGAGATTTTAAATGATCCAAAGGCTTTCCTTTTTGACAAGGAAAAAAATATTCTATCCATCCCTGTGTTCCAACAATATTATGGTGTACCAATTCCACTTGAGGAGCCACAAAGTGGTTCTGATTCTACCTCTAGTCAAGACAGTGTAGTGATACCTGATAAAATAATCCCACCACGACCCATTCCACCAAACAACTGGAAGGGCTTTTACGTTTTTGGAGTGGACCCAATCAAAGGCTTTACCCTGAAAGGAACCATAGATCACATAATTACAGGCTATGACTATTCCTATGGAAGTAGAACGTTCTACATTGACAATTCCTTGTATACTGTAACATCTAATCTAATGAAGATAAACGACCTTGACGATCTCAAAAATGAGGTAAATCAAATAAAGCTTGAAGGCAGTGGACAGATAATCAAGTACTTGAATTAAAATTTCTTGAGTACTATCAAGATGTCAACTGGAATTTTTGAATACTTATCATCATTTGTTTTAGTTTCTAATTTTGTTTCAGACCCTTCGGTTAGAGATTGCTGCTAAATTGAATCTAATTTTGTTGGTAGTTTGTGAATAATGGAAATTTCTGTGGACCAGAGGCCATATTTCTTCAAGTCATCCATGGGTTTGCTCAAGTATCATATACATGTCGTCTCCCAGAGTGGTTTTCCAACTTGATTCGTATCTAACTCGATAAGAGTTTGATCCATCAAAGGGGTCAGCAGAATTTCTATCTACTGTCAGATTAACACCACCTTGGTTGCTACTACCTGTGAATTTTATTCCAATGATATCTCCTGGTTGTATGGTGTACAATGGATTTGTGCTTGGCAATTGGAATTGATAGTTAGTAAGCGAAGTAGAAATTGTTGTAGCATCTATTGTGCCAAAAAGTTTCTTCACCGACAAATCAGAATTGAAGACCCCTATCTGTGCAATGCCAATTGGTGATCTGACCTTTTGCAGTTGTAGTGTTATTTTGTCAATTCTGTCCCCAACGAGTTGAGATGTAGCAGTAACATACTCTCCAACTACTGGTCTTGAAGATGATAGAAGAGTTGCAAAACTAACTGTTGTGTCTTGCATGTGAACTATCGGATAGGTTGTGCCAGAACTTGTTATTGATTGTGTCAGTGTTAGACTTGTACTAGTGTTAAAATTGGCATCACCTGAATATACTGCAGTTATGCTGTGAGAACCTGTTGTAAGTGATGTTGTTGTAAATGTTGCAGTGTTAGCAGCTAGTGTGCCAATACCGATGGTCGTTGCGCCATCATAGAATGTTACAGTTCCAGTTCTTGTACCTGTTGCCGGAGACACTGGTGATACTGTTGCGGTAAATGTTACAGGTTGACCAATTCCAGATGGATTGGCGTTGGATGATATCGTAGTTGTAGTTCCTCCCTTGTTGACAGTTTGTGTAAGTGTGGAGCTAGTACTTGGATTATAGACAGAGTTTCCTCCAAATGATGCAGTAATACTATGTGTGCCCACTGCAAGTGATGCTGTTGTTAAAGTTGTAGTTCCACCAGCTAGTGTGCCAGTACCGATGGTAGTTGCACCATCACGGAATGTTACCGTTCCAGTCGGAGTTCCGCTGGAACCTGTCACCGTTGCGGTAAATGTAACAGACTGACCAAGACCAGATGGGTTGGTACCAGACGATATTGCAGTTGAGCTAGCTACTAGAGCAGGATTGTTAACAGTGAATGTGCTGGAGGCAGTCCTTGTCCCATCAGTAGCTGAAACAGTATGTCCACCTGAAGTTGAGGCTGGAACATTAAAGGAAGCAGAGAATCCGCCATTACTATTGCTAGTTATTGTTGAAGATGTAGTCTGCACTATACCACCGTCATATCGTATTGTAATTGCAGTATTAGTGAGGAAATTAGTACCAGTAACCGTCACTGAAGTTCCTGACAGTCCTGATGTGGGGTTGAGAGAGATTGTAGCTGTTGCTGCAGAACTTCTATAGACTGCAGTTAATTCTGTGTTAACAGAGATTGATATGCTTCTTGGCTGAATTGTTGAACCCGTATCAAGCCAATGATCAAAATAATAGTTACCATAGTTTCCTACTCCAATGGAATATTGTACTCCATTATTCAACGTGAATGTTGCTGGAGTAAAACCGGTTCCTATTGTAGTTGTTCCTTGTTGTAGGACTGTCCAATATCCTGTAATTGTATTGCCACCCATGTCTTGAGATCTAACAGTCAATGTGGATGTGGTGGTTGGAGGTGGAGTCACAACGGAATAGTTTTCAGTATATGTAGTATCACTTGATGGTGTACTAATAGTATGAGTTGCTGCGCCACCATCTGACCATGATTGAAATTGATAGCTCTGTCCACCAAGACTTTGTGGAGATGGAGCTTGCAGTGTTCTTGTCATACCAACTACTCCAACAAACGAATATGGTGTTGTCTGCGGTTGACCGTCAAGATTTACTTGGAGTCCTGACACATTACTTGTTAGTGTGATAGTTGATTTGTTAGGTAGTACATCTCTAGTAGAAAGATTTGTCAGACCTGTAGAATCTGTTACTGTCAGATAAATTCGATACCAAACATCTGATGATGTCTCACCAAGTGTAGGGATGACAAAACTTCCACTTTTTGTTCCATTAAATTCAAGAAATGGATGAGTGTGTGTATTGTGGTGGAAAAGTATCACCCAATGGAATGCGCTAGCTGGTAGGACATTATTTTGATTATCGGTTCCAGAACCGCTGAAAGATATGGTATCTCCCCCACTGTACTTTGTTCCTTGTACTGGTGTGTCTATTGTTCCATTGGGAGGATTACCTACTGTAATATTTACGGTTGCAGAGTTTGTGCCCCCACTACCGTCGTTTACAGTCAGAGTTGCGACAAATGGTCCTGCAGAATTATACAAGTGTGTGACTATGGCACCTGTTGCAGCTGGAGAACCGTCTCCAAAGTTCCATGAATAACTAAGAACTGTGCCTGGGTCTGGATCACTGCTACTAGTACCATCAAAATTCACAGAAAGTGGAGGTGGTCCTGATGTAGGACTTGCCTGAGCAACAGCTACAGGATTACTATTTCCTGTAGTGATATACTGAACTTTGTGCACTGAGCCTCCCCCGATGGATAGATAGTACAGGCTTCCGTCAGACCCAATCTTGATATCAACTGGAGAATTGACTGAAGGAAGGAAATCAAAAACCTGGCCACTTGGGGTCATTCTTTTGATAAATCCTGCTACATAATCACCAAAAAAATAGCTTCCAACATAATCAGATGGAAATTGGTTTGATTGGTAAAAAGCTGCTCCAGCTATAGCTTTTCCAGCTCCATTGTGTGCATAAGCATAAATTGGATTTACAAAACTTGGATTAGAGCAGACACCCTCACATGTAGGCCAGCCATAATTGGCACCACTGATGCCAGAATCGATCTCTTCCCAGGTATCTTGTCCGACGTCATTGATGTACATCAGTGAGCTTGACGGACTTGGGGAAAATGCAAATGTAAATGGATTTCTCAATCCAAGTGCCCATATCTCTTGTTTTGCTCCGACAGTATTGAAGAATGGATTATCCGATGGAATAGTTCCATCAGAGTTTATTCGAAGTATTTTGCCCAATCTAGTTGAAAGTGACTGCGAGTTGGCGGAGTTGGCATTCTCACCTACAGCGATGTACAGCTTGCCGTCTTTTCCAAAGTGTATGGCACCTCCATTATGATTTGTCGCAGTGCTTAGGGTTTCCAAATTAAGAATCTGGAGCTCACTTCCTGCAAGGGCAACATCAGGATTTGCAGGGTCTGCTGTAAAGCGACTGACTCGGTTATGAATCGGAGTTGCACTGGTGGTGTAATAAACATAGACATATCCATTTGTTGCAAAACTTGGGTCAAATGCAATTCCAAGGAGACCTCGTTCACCAGAACTGTTGACTGAAACTGACAAGAAAGGTGTTGCAAGCAAAACTCCATTTTTAATTATTTTTAGATTTCCTCCTTTTTCAGAAACAAAGAGTCGTCCATCGGGGGAAAAATCCATAGCTGTGGGAGTATTCAAACCACTAACAAATGTAGAATCAGAAAAAGAACCAGCCGCAGCAGCCAATCGAACAGGTGATAAGTGTTCTAGCGGTGAGGTTTGAACCGATCCGAATAGAATAGTTAGTAAAAGAATCATACTAACAACTGGTTTAGCTATTTCCACAGTACCAAAAGTGGGAAACAGGACTAATAACTATTACTAACTAATTCTCCTAATCGTTATGAGGTGTCGATGGCCTCAATTGCTAATGAATAAATTCTAATTTTGTGATTAGTTTAAGAATATGAGAGATTTCTGCGGATGAGGCGTTTTACTTTTCAATTCATCCTCGAGTCTGCTCTAGTATCATGTACATGTCGTCTCCGGTGGTGTTCATCCAACTTGATTCATATCGTACTCGAAAGGAATTTGGCCCATCAAATGGATCTGCACTATTCCTATCTACCGTCAAATTAATACCACCTTGGCTGCTACTACCGGTGAATTTTATTCCAATTATATCTCCTGATTGTATAGTGTACAACGAATCTACACTTGACAGCTGAAACTGGTAGTTAGTGAAGCTAGTTGAAATTGTTGAAGCATCTATTGTACCAAATAGTTTCTTTACTGTCAAATCAGAGTTAAAGACACCTATCTGTGCATTACCAATTGGTGAGTTATTTTTTGACATTTGTAATGTTATTCTGTCAATCTTGTCCCCAACAAGTTGGGATGCTGTGGTCACATACTCACCAACTATAGGTCTTGAAGACGAAAGTATGGTGGCAAAACTAACTGTAGTGTCTTGCATGTGTACTATAGGATATGTTCCCCCGGTGCTAGTTACAGTGAATGTACCTGTTCCTGTTCTGGTTCCATCAGTGGCCGAAACCGAGTGTCCACCAGAGACTGAAGGTGGAACAATAAATGAGGCACTAAATCCCCCATTACTATTACTTGTAATAGTTGATGGATTTGTTGGCATTATACTTCCGTCGTATCTTATCGTGATCGCAGTACTAGGGAGGAAATTGGTGCCAGTAACCGTCACCGAGTTGCCTGCAGGTCCTGACAATGGACTAAGAGAAATTATCGAGGCTGCAGAATTTCTATAGACTGCCGTTAATTCTGTATTCACAGAAATTGATATGCTTCTTGGTTGAACTGTAGAACCATTATCTAGCCAATGATCAAAATAATAATTTCCATAGTTTGCCACTCCAATGGAATAAGAGGCCCCATTATTCAAAGTGAATTTTACGGGAGTAAAGCCCGAAGCTATTGTAGTTGTACCTTGCTTTAGGGTTGTCCAGTAACCTGTAATTGGGTTACCGTTCATATCTTGAGAATTGACAGTTAACGTGGAAGTGGTGGTAGTTGGAGTTAAAACAAAATTTTCAGTGTATACAGTATTGCTTGGCGGTGTACTTATTGTATGAGTTGCCCCCCCTCCATCTGACCAGGATTGAAATTGATACGTCTGTCCCCCAAGGTTTTGCGGAGATGGAGCTTGCAGTGTTCTTGTCATACCAACTACTCCAACAAACGAATATGATGTAGTGTGTGGTTGGCCGTCAAGATTTACTTGGAGTCCTGACACATTACTTGTTAGTGTGATAGTTGATTTGTTAGGTAGTACATCTCTTGTGGAAAGATTTGTCAGACCTGTAGAGTCTGTCACGGTCAGATAAAGTCGATACCAAACATCTGATGATGTCTCACCTACTGTTGGGATTACAAAACTTCCACTCTTTACTCCATTAAATTCAAGAAACGGATGAGTGTGTGTATTGTGGTGGAAAAGTATCACCCAATGGAAGGCACTAGCAGGCAGAACACCATCTTGCTGGTCTGTTCCAGAACCGCTAAACAATATTGTGTTTCCTGCACTATATGTTGTTCCTGCTACTGGCGTGTTTATTGTTCCAACAGGAGGATTGCCTACAGTAATATTTACAGTGGCAGAATTTGTGCCACCGTTATTATCATTTACAGTCAGCCTTGCAACATATGGTCCTGCAGAATTATACATGTGTGTGACTATGGCACCTGTTGCAGTTGGAGAACCATCCCCAAAGTTCCATGAATAGATAAGTACTGTACCTGCGTCTGGATCACTACTCTTACTACCATCAAAATTCACGGTTAATGGAGGAGGTCCTGATGTTGGGTTTGCAGTTACA
>DATIFN010000005.1:0-7017 GCA_035455245.1 Nitrosopumilaceae archaeon
AATCCCTGTGATAATCCATTCTAGATTCAGAGCTAAGCTGCACATTCTTGAAATAATACTTCGATCATCATTTTTTTGATTGATTTTTAAGGAAAAGGCAACAGGTGTTTGGAAATCATTTGTTAACATACCAAAGTGTGAAAAATGTGACAAAGCTTATTCGGATTTTCGTTTAAGGGAGCAGGAACTATGCACCACTTGTTTTGAAGAAAGGTTTGGCAAATTAGTTTTAAAACCTCGATTGGCAAATTATTCAGGTGGTCATAAATCTCACCATGTTGGTGGCTTGGACGGAACTGAAAGTGGAAAGTTAGCTCTAACTACAAATTTTCTAGTTTTTTTTAAACCAGAATTAAATTGGAAGAAAAGGTGGGATATCACCATCCCTCTCGATGAAGTCCTTGTGGAAGAATGGGGAATAAAGGAAGAGGCGTTGTCTGATGGTACTTTTGGAAACATTGCAAGTACTGGCTTTTTTGTTGCCCCGACTACAGACGTCGGAAATACCAATCAGGTTGTCATTCCATATCTTGACGAAAACAATATTCCACAACGCCCGAGATTTTTAATCCAAAAACTTGGAGGTGCCACAGATAAAGAGTGTTATCAAAGGATAATTGAACAAGTAGTAAAAAAGAAACAAAACCAAACCATAGGTGCACCCAAGTCTGGTGGGATGAAAACTAAGGATCCTCTTTTGGTTCTCAAATTAAGATTGGTTGAAGGAGAAATTACAAAACAAGAATTTGAAGAAATGAAAAAATTATTAAATAATTACTAGTGCCAAAGTTCCATTGTCCAACACTGCACAAAGAATAATCATATTTTATGGAGTCATCCATACTAATATTGTTGGGTTTTGTTTATGAAAACAAACTATTTCGATCTAGTGTTACCATAAAGCAATTAATACAAAATGGAGAAAGAGATGCCGAGAATGCCCTTGCAAACATGAAGTAAGAATCAAGAAAGAAGAAAGTAGATTAAAAAGTATTTACATTATGAATCTGCAAATTTTTCTAATTTTTTAATGAATTTTAACCCTTTTAGAGTGACCGATTTATAATCAGCAGCAAGGTGTGGTTCAAAACATACGTACTTGTCATATCGTATTTTTTGCAAAGTTTTTACTATCGATTCAAAATCAAGATGAGCATATCCTGGCATTGCTCTATTATTCTCAGCAAAGTGTGTGTGCCACAGGAAATCTTTTGAATCCAGTATGGCCTGCTCAAAAGAACTTTCCTCTATGTTCATGTGGAATGTATCAAGCAATACACCTAGATTTTTTTGATTAATCTTTTGTGCTATATAGATGGCATCTTCAGCAGTGCAACAATATGGAGTACTGAATCTGTTTAGTGGCTCAATAAGCAGTGTAACATTATGATCAGCGGCAAATCTTGTCATAGATGACAGGATGGGAATTGCCTTTTTTATTTTGGCTTTTTTCAGATTTTCAGAATACACATTGTGATTTGCATCAAACGACATAGGAACGTCGTCTGCAAAAAGACATATGTTAATTTCTCCCCCTCCAAGGAATTCACACATTTCAATGCATTTTTTTATATAATTTTTTGAGTAGTTCACCAAATTCGAATCCAGACTCAGTAACTTTCTCTTCCAACTATCCTCGCTGCCCCCTCCCCACATTCCCGTCACGCCACAAACAGGAATATCATAGGATACGATTGTCTCTCTAAGTTCGCGTTGGTTTATTTTATCAGGTTCACCAAACATCTCTACTGCATCAAATCCCTGTGTTTTCAATCTGGCAAGTGTTTGTTTGATTGGTTCCTTTTTTCTAAAAGAAGAGAGGGTGACGGAATACTTGAATCCCAATTGCTATCTTAACTAGAACTTTGTTTTTATCTTTATCATAAATACTTTCAATTTGTTATATGATTTGCAATGTCAACGCACTTTACAGTGTCAGTCTTTTGGTTTTTTGGCAATCCAGATTTGTGATTCGAGATAAAGACTGCAAGCCCTTCTCCACTTTCCAAATCCGCAGGCCTTCCATGGGAGCCTTTTATCATACTTGTTTCAAATGGTATCGAATTTTTTTCTCTGTCAAAAAACAATTCCAAAGGATCATATCCTGGTTTTCTATGTATATCCACGGTCCCAGAAAAAGGCGGTGCCCGCAAAGCCTCGTACCACCAGTAATAGCTAAACCATTTGTCTTTATCTGAAATTGCGATCAATTCTCCACTGCGTTCATGATCTATTTTCAATCCCTTTTTCTCTTCCCTTGACAGTACTTTATCAACCCCCTGGATATCTTCTACCGCTCTTTGTGTTTTATTTTCAAAACCATCCTTTATGTAGATATGAGCCACTTGGTGGTCTACCATGGCAAATGCTTTGCTAAACTCATAGTCAACGTATTCCTTATCTCCAATGATTCTTGTATCAAGCAAACCAGCATCCCTAAGTTTTAGATTCAGAGGAATGGAATTAGAAACGTCATCAAAGGCATACTCGGAAAGGATAAGAAATTCAGTCTCATCTTTGATTCCCAATTCTGATGTCTTTTCAACTATGCCCCCCACAATCTCATCGGCTTTTTTCAGATCATCACGCACCTGGCTACTTTTTTTTCCAAATCTTTGAGCTGAATAATCGACGTGCGGTATGTAAACAAACATTAGGTTTGGGCGGGATTTTTCCAAAGTGTATTCTGCTGCCTTGCCAATCCACTCACTTGATTTGGATGATGCAAATGGACCCCAATAAGTTCCAAGGTTAAACTCTCCAAGGGATTTTTTCATATCTTCGTAATTACCAGCAGGCTTTGAATAGCACCATGGTATCATGCTGCCGTCGCCCATATGGAGAGGCCTTGGTGTAACAACAATGTCTGAGTTGGAATACATTGTATTTTGCCAAAAGAGAACTGCAGTCTTCGAGTCTGAAGAAATGTAAGATGAATTTTTCTTCCTTTTAACAATGTCCCAGATCCTGTCAACTTGAACAAGCGAACTTGCCTGCTCCCAGAAGGAAACTGTATAGTCATTCCGGTTGTACAATCCATTAGATATTATGCCGTGCTCGTTTGGGTATTTTCCGGAAAGAATACTTGCCTGAACTGTGCATGTAACAGCTGGAAAGACAGGTTCCATTTTTGCACTTTCGCCCTCTTCAGCAAGAGCCAAAATGTTTGGCATCAGATCCGATCCCAAATGCTCCTGCTCCAATCCTACGACATCGATGACAACAGTACGCCTTGCAACCATCTTACATTGATCTCCTTAAATCATTACATTGGATCTGTTACTTAAGTTCAGTCTATGTAACGTAGAGTTTTCTTGACAAGAGAATTGATGGAACTAAGAATAACAAAGTAGACAGTCCGTATGGCAAACCCGCAACACCGCTTATAAAAATAGAATCAAGAATAATTATTGAAATTACCATGTTCTTGATGCTTCTCTGAATCTCTCCTGAGCCGCCTGAGAGAGTCTGCTTGAAGATGATGCTGATAATGATGATAAATGGAACTAGAATCATAAAACTCTCCATCTTAAAGTAGCCAAGTAAAGTTGCCATTGCTATCAGTCCAATGACAACATAAACAACAGAAAATAGAATAATTATTTGTGGCTTTTTCTGCATCCCACTCATTTCCTTTCTGCTAAACACGGAAATAACAAAAACTAGAGCAAAAACAGCCAAGGCAGCAATAACAAGCTGTGTGGAATTTGTTTGAAAATATAAAGACAAGGCAAGACTTGCTCCCAAAATCACGTTAAGAAATCTTGCAGCGCCCATTGTTACTGGATTGGAAAATTTATTGTGTTTCAATTTATAATTATAAGCAAGTATTATTCCTGAAAGAAGAGCTGCAACTGCAAAACTTGTCCATGAAACAGTAAATGAAAGAATTGTTGCCAGAACCATCAGACCAACGGCAATTTTTTTTGCTCTCTGCTTTGATATGCTTCCAGAAGGCAGGGGTCTAGATGGACGTTCTTTTCTGTCGATTTCTATATCAAAATAATCATTGAAGACAACTCCAGACATGTAGAGAAATGTTGACGAGAGTATCAGAATGAAAAGATTAACGGGATCTAGTCCAGAAAGTGGCGTTACAATAAGATATCCGGATATTACGTTTGATGGAACAGTGAATATGTTTGGTAATCTTGCTAACTGGAGGTATTTTCTAAGCGTAACTTGTTCACCACCCTACATGATAAAAGAAGCTTAGTAGAGTCAATATACTCCGAATCAAAGTTATTTCATTTAGCGATATCACTGAGATAATCAAATGCACTCTTTGCTGCTTCTACGGGGTTTGATTGGTATGGATAAAGCTCAACAGTAACGAATCCCTGATATCCAATGTCATTTATGGCTCTAAAGACTTGGGCAAAGTCGATTGCTCCCAGACCAGGTATGAGGTGGTTGTGTACCCTGCTAGAGGCAATGTCTGCAAGATGAAAGTGTCCAATATAGTCTGATAATTCGTAAACCAGCCTTGCGGGATCCTCCCCAACACAAAAAAAATGACCAATGTCAAAGTTGAGTTTTACATACTCTGAGTTTACTTTACTCATAAAATTTCTAAACTGTGTCGAGTTTTCAAGAAATAAGAAAGGTTCTGGCTCGACGAGGATCTTCACATCCTGCTCTTCAGCAATTTCTGCAGTCCTCAATAAACCATCGATGAACAATTTTTCCAAGCGGGGAATGTCTTTACTGTTGACATTTACCATCGGTCCACCGGGAATCGTAGAAATATTCTTTGCACCAATTTTGTTTGCAAGATGCAAGCAATCAATCGTATGCTGTATTCTTAATTCCCGCAACTGCTGCTCTTCCTCTATCCATGAAGGGTGGTAAACATCTCCAATTGCATATAGAGTAAACGCGTTAAGATTGGATATCTGAAGAGAACAAGATGAAAGGAGGTTTCTAATTGATCGGATCCTTTCGTCCCCAAAATCAGGAGGATATGCGTGTGGTATGTCACAGAGCAATTCAACACCTTCATATCCAATTGCGGCAATTTCTTTTATCGAATCCTCCAAAGAATAATTCTTAAATGCATTGGAACTAAAAGCAAATTTCATTTTTAGAAATTTAATTGAACCTTAAGGCTTCCATGTAAATCGAGGAGATTGCTTGAAGAAATCATATGCGTTTAGGCAGGTGACTTTTTCAATGTCCGTGGAACTAAATGATTCACCTTTCATCCTTTCTGCTACTAATGGGACGCTTAGCGGGTCTGACACCCCCCAGTCAGCTGCGCTGTTTACCATTATGTGGTCCGAACCATTCTCTTGTATTATCTTCATTGCTCTTTCAGGGGATAATTTTGTAAAGGGATAGACGGATAGCCCTGCCCACATCCCAAGCTCGAGTGTTAACTTGATGGTTTCTTCAGTATTATGATCTATGAGTATCTTTTTTCTATTGTAGTTTTTTTCATTTAGAATTTTCTGCATTCTTTTCATTCCTTCTACTTTGTTTGTATGAGGAAGATGAATCATCATCAGCATGTCTAGTGATTGGGCAATGTCCATTTGTTTCAAAAATATTTCCTCCTCCAAATCATTGATGAAGTTATAACCGATCTCTCCTATAGCAACGACTCTTTCTCTGTCAAGATATTTTTTTTTCATTGGTTCCAGGGCATCAATTGCCAAGGGTCTTACATTAGCCTCCTTTGGATTTACAGAGATGCATACAAAGTGTTCTATTCCAAAATCCTTTGCCCTTTTCGTTTCGTATGAAATCATGTGCTCCCAATAATCTTCAAAAGTACCAACAAAATTTCTTTGACCGCCTAACCAAAAGGATGGTTGGACAATAACCTCAATTCCGGCTTTAGCCATGGCAGTATAATCGTCTGTTGTCCTAGAATACATGTGAATGTGCGGGTCAAAGAATCTTCCCAAGGTATTATATCTCCATAACAAAAAACACGTTTGGATCTATTTTTATATTTGCAAAGAAGACTTGCCGATGTACTTGTCAGTTTCTAAAATGCGTGCTGCAGTTTTTTATGGTCCAAACAAAATGGAAATAAAAGAAGTTGACCTTAAACTTGGCCAGACTGAAACTGCAATCAAAGTGAATGCGTGTGCCGTTTGTGGATATGATGTGCGTGTATTCCGTAATGGACATAAAAAAGTAAAACCTCCTGTTATTTTGGGTCATGAAATCTGTGGCGAGGTTGTAGAGAGGATAAACACATCAGAGGGAGTATTACAACCTGGAACAAGGATTGCCGTCTCACCAGTAATACCTTGTCTTAGCTGCAGGTATTGTAAAGCTCAACAGTACAACTTGTGTGACAATCTACAGGAGATTGGCTCTACAGTTGATGGCGGGTTTGCAGAATATATCAAAATCCCTCAACAGATAATCAAGGTGGGTGGATTGATTCCAGTACCAGACAATTTAACCAATGACGAGGCTGCATTGCTTGAACCACTTGCTTGTTGTTTGAACGGATTTTCTCGTTTTGATAAAATCGATAAAGAGCAAAACGTTTTGATACTTGGCGATGGGCCAATAGGACTGCTTCATTTACAGATATCCAAAGCATTGTACCATTCTAAAACAATTGTTGTTGGAAAAGTTCCCTTTAGGATGCAAAAAGCAAAATCAATGGGAGCAGACGAAGTTTTTTTGTTTGATGATAAAACAGAAGAGAACATTATTGACTATACAAGTGGAGATGGGATGAATCTAATCATAGTAGCAACTAACAATCCAGAAACCTTACCCTTTGTTAAAAAAGTAGCAAGCAAGAATTCTAAAATTAACTTTTTTGCAGGTTTTTCATCAGATAATACTTTTGAAGTAGATCCCAACTGGCTGCATTATAACCAGGTTTCAATCTTTGGAAGTTTTAGCTCCACCCCTGAGCTGCTTCGAAAAGCAGCAAAATTGGCCTCCGGTGGGGAGATTGATTTATCAAAAATAGTGACAGAAAAATGTTCGCTGGATCAGATAAAGCATGCAATTACTGCCACGGAAAAATTTCAGGGTCTAAGAACC
>DATIFN010000006.1:0-9109 GCA_035455245.1 Nitrosopumilaceae archaeon
GGAACGACTGTAGCCAAGATTCCTTGTGAAGTCTCCATTTCTATTCCAGACCAGTCTGTTGGAAACGTAATTCTAACTCCTACTGCATCGTTTGCATAATTGCCACTCACTTCTTTAGGCATATCAGGAACTTGGCCATATTCTTGTGCGTATGCAAAAGACAACATGGTTATTGAAAACAAAGAAAGCATTATAGCTGGAATGACAAAAAATTTCAAATAATTTTTCATTACAAGGAAAAAAGAGTAATTGTATAAAAACATGATCCTAGACGCTGTTCAAAGAAAAATCAATAAACTAGTAGAGAGTTGTCTTTATTTTTTCTGTCCAAGTTTTACTTTTTTTCTGCTAGTTTTTAATTGTGATCTTGCTAGATTTTCTTTTGCTCCAAACTTTACAATTTTGGTAACAAGCCCAACTGGCACAGGTTGGTCTAGGGAAATTTTAATCGTCGCCTTGGAAGTCTCGTACGGTTTTAATTCATCATTAAAGGCCTGCAAAACCTTTGAACGGACAAAAAGTGAGTAGTGATTTTTGAATGCTGCATACCAAACAAGCATCCCGTGAAATTTGAAAGCAGGCATCTGGTAGCTGATTACTTCTTCAGCCTCAGGAACCACTTTTTTTATTGTTTGTCTTATCTTTTCCAAAGTGGCTCTTACCTCCTTAGGTAAAGTGTCAAGATATTCCTCAACAGTCTTTTGATTCTGCTTTTTGTTTTCCGTCATGACTGTTTCTTCAACAAATATTCTCATAAATATTTCCCTTTTGCCATTGAAATTACTGTTACATCAAGTCCAAAAAGATTGAAAACCAAAATCATTTATCCAATTAAAGACCACAAGGTAAACCAAATGTATGATTCTATAGTTTCAGAATTGGGAAAACTTGCAAACAAAAACAAAGCCAAGGTCCTGTCTGGATTTTTCAAGACTGGAAAAGGTCAATACGGAGAGGGTGATGCTTTTCTTGGAATAAAAGTACCAGATCAAAGAAAAATTGCCAAAAAATACAAGGAAGCTAGTTTTGAAGATATCAAAAAATTACTGGGAAACAAAATACACGAGTACAGGCTGACTGGATTACTAATTTTGGTTGAACAATTCAACAAGTCTGATGAATCACAAAGAAAAAAAATTGTAGATTTTTACTTGGATAATCTGAAAAATGTTAACAACTGGGACCTAGTTGATCTTTCTGCAGACAAGATCCTTGGAGAATATTTAATAGACAAGGACAAATCTCTGCTAAAAAAGATGGCAAGGTCAAAGAATCTATGGGAAAAACGAATAGCCATAGTTTCTACATTTGCATTCATCAAACAAAACAAGGTTAATGATACGTTGAAAATTTCAGAAATCCTAATTTCAGACAAGCATGATCTTATACAAAAAGCAGTAGGATGGATGCTAAGAGAGGTTGGAAAGAGGGACAAACAAGCAGAAGTTTCTTTTTTAAAAAGACATCACAACAAAATACCAAGAACAACACTTAGGTATGCAATAGAAAGATTTCCTGAATCTGAGCGAAAATTCTTTATGGTAAAGTAAAACTCAATTCTTTTTTGCAGGTTTCTTGACTGCCTTTAACACCTGATAACCCAGTATGTACCAAATATTGGATCCAATTACCTACCATAGGGATCATCGCTTTCCTTTGGTTTGTTGATATAATCACCAAACTGATTTTCATCACATGTACAAGACCCTAGAGTTTTCTTACAAAACCTACAGCGTTCAACCATTTTCATGACCTACAAATTCATAATATTAAAATCATTTTTTTCAAGTAACCACGATCAGATCATCAATCTAATCATTACACAGATTTTCATTTCAGATGATCGACGTTTTATTTTTCAACAAAAAAGATCAAATTTCAAATTTTGGTTATTAAAGAATCTTTCCCACCAAAGACTTTATTATTTGTAGTAATAGTGTGCCTGACTGAATGCACGATTCAAAAGTGAACAATAAGCTAGCCTATTGTGATGAACGATTCATTCCACATATTTATTAACAAAATCGAAGCTAAATTTTTTATGGAACAGAGATTAACATGCGGAAATCACTCCGAGGAAATAGTCCTAGATCAAATTGGATGGAATCACTTTAACTGTCCAAAATGCGGTAGTGATTATTCCATTGGAAGAAAAGTTGTATTACTAGATCCAGAGCCTGTACCATCTAGAAACAAAAAACAAATTTTTGGATTGTTCTAAAATTTAATTATTATAATTAAAATTAATATTCAATTAAGATCCACCAAAGGTTTCAATATGTCGTAAACCTTTAGGTTAAGATAACACCAGTAGTTTTTGCTTGAGAAAAAATACACTTGTAAAGATCATTACAATGACATTTTTCGTCTTTGGAATATCAAGTGGATTATTGATCCTTTATGATTATCTACAGAGTCCGCATTTGATATCAAAAGAACAAGCCTTTGCTATAGCAACAGGAGCAGGTAACTGGAGTAGAAATTTCCTTGATGATAAAACCGTAGATATGAAATTATTGCATGTGAAAACAAGTGAATTTGCATTCAGAGTCGATGAAAAAACCCTGAAGGAAATTGCCCCTTTTTGTCCACAAAAAAGTCCCTGCATAGAACCCTATGAGATTAATGGGCATGGTCTTGAGGAGGGACAATACGTCTGGATGGTTACGGTCACAGGCCAACCACCTGCCATACTTTCAGGTCGTACATGGGGATTTATTATTGACGCAAAAAACGGTCAGGTTCTACAAGGTTAGAATTCTTGTTGCCCTTCCAATTAATTCTCTGTAGGATGAATTATCTTTTGACCATAATTTGATAACTCCGCCCATACATCATTTTGATTTTCATTATGAAAAATATTTGTGAACTAAAATCTAAATTTTCATTATTCCATTGGCTATCAAATATTGAATTCCTACTACAAACTCATTATCTGATATTTTTCCATTTGCCCACCAGTCAGCATTTGTTTTAACCCAAGCAGGAATTTTTTGTACTGAGGTTTCGCCTTTTTTCGTTTCAGGAATCTTCATTATTTTTTCTTTTATTAGAAATTGAAGTCCTTGTACAAAATCAGCATCTGCAATCTGTCCTTGTGACCACCATCTGGCATTATTCTTTATCCATGCCGGAATTTCTCCAACATTTTTTGGTGCAGTCTTTAGATGCAATATTTGATTTGTTCCCATGTCAGCTGCAAAAATTTCACCAGCATGATTAATTTCCAGCCCCCTGATGGTTGTTCCGGCAAACCAATCTTCTTGGATCTTCCCATCAGAATCTAGTTCCCATATCTTGCCAACATTTCCACCTGCACCATAATATGTTGGGCCTGTGTCGTGAGCTTTTGCGTCATCATTTGAAATAAATATTTTTCCTGACGAATCTACCGCAATAGACTCTGGAACAATTTTAATCCCATGATTATCATAGATTGGTTCTGTTAAATCAATCAGTTTACCATCAGGATCAAATTTTTGTATTCTATAGTTATTTGAATCTGCAACGTATACATTTTGTAATTCATCTACAAACACTCCCTTTGGATTCAAAAACTCGCTCTCGTTTTTTCCCTTGCTGCCCCAAGTTTCTACGAGAAGGCCGTTCTCATCTATCTTTAGGATTCGACTTCCAGCCATGTCCGCTATGTAGATGTTACCATTGTCATCAATATCAAACCCGAGGATTCCATCTATGCTGCTAAATTGTCCCTTGCCATCTGATGGCCAAGTCATGACCAGTTTTTTGCTAGAATCATATTTGAAAATCTTGTTAACGTCAGGTGAAATTATAAACACATTTCCATCTTTATCAACTTCCAGTCCTGAAGCTTGTCTAAATCCAGTCAGCGTATCCCAGTTGCTAATAATTTTTCCAGTTGGATCAATGACCCTTATTCTATTTGCAGAATGTAAAACATACATGTTGTCGTTACTGTCAAATGCAATGTCTACAGGTTTTAGCACTTGAGATTTTGAAAAAATCTCCCAAGGACCACTGTCTTCATTTCCTGTCTGATTTTCAGATGATATAGTTGGAACTTCAGCATATCCTACACTAGGTAGAATAACTATAGTCAGCGCAACTAGCAAAAGGAGGATTGTATATTGACTCATGGTAAATCGTTTTGTCAAAAAATTACTCATACTTTATTTCAGATAAACTTTGGGTAGCAATGATATGACAAAATTATTACTGCAAGTACAATTCATTTTATGATCTGTACTGTTTTGGCGTTTTGTAGTTTTTTTGTGAAAGTGATCAATTATCTTCCTCCCAAAACTGGAAATGTTCTCATAACTTACTTGCAAATCTTTAAATACAAATTTTCAAATGTTGTACATACTTGAAAAACAAATTATTCCTTACAATGTTTTCCATAGCACTTGCATCTTTAATCATGATATCTCCTGCACTGACATATGCTGCACATCCAAATACCAACAAGATCCAAGGTCAATACATCATAGTTCTGTCAGATGATTCTGATCTTCCAAATGAGGTAGGCAAGGCAAAGGCAAAAGGTGCAGAAATATTAGACACTTACGAGCACTCAATCAAGGGATTCGCAATCAAAGTCCACAATGACCGAGTCATTGAAACCCTCATGGAGAACAACCCCTCAATTTTATACATAGAACCAGATTATGAGATGCAAACATTTTCACAAAGTCTCCCAACTGGAATAAACAGAATGGATGCTGATCTTAGCTCCACTGCAAGTGGTAATGGCGCAGGCAGTGTGAATGTCGATATCGCAATAATTGATACTGGAATAGATTTAACACATCCTGATCTTAATGTCTACAAACAGGTCACGTTTGTAAAGGGAACAAAAACAGGAAATGACGATAACGGACATGGAACACATGTTGCTGGAATTGCTGCTGCTAAAGACAACTCAGATGGTGTAGTCGGGGTTGCTCCTGGCGCAAGACTTTGGGCAATCAAAGTTCTTGACAGAAATGGCTCTGGTGCGCTGTCAAATGTAATCAAAGGAATTGACTATGCTACTTCTCATGCTACCGAAATCGATGTTGCAAACATGAGTCTTGGTTGTGAATGTTCCTCCTCAGCTTTGGATGCTGCAATAACAAAATCTGTTGCAGCAGGAATCACGGATGTAGTGGCTGCAGGAAACAATGCAAAAGATGCTGCGACATTTTCTCCTGCGAACCATCCTAGTGTAATTGCAGTTTCAGCTATAGCAGACTCGGACGGAAAATGTGGTGGACTAGGCACTTCAACCTCATATGGGGCAGATGACACATTTGCAAGCTTTTCAAACTTTGGTGCGGTAGTAGATATTGCAGCACCGGGAGTTCAAATCTATTCTACATACAAATCCGGTTCATTTGCGACTCTGAGTGGCACAAGTATGGCATCGCCACATGTAGCAGGAGCTGCAGCATTATTCAAAACATCAAATCCATCTGCTACTCCTCTAGATGTCAAAAACTCACTAAAATCAAACGGTTCAACAGCAGGTTTAACTTGTGATGGTAATGGGCATGGCTACTTTGGTGGCGACAATGATGGAATTGCAGAACCATTGGTGTATGTAAAAAATTATTAAAATATAACTGGAAGCAAAAATCAATATAATGACAGTTATCAATTTTTGATAAATAAAATCCAATTCCTTTAAAACATAATCTTCTAAAAATCATAGGTGTTTTCAGATCTGAGAACATGCTTTTGAGTTTTTAAGAGGTGATTCCTTTGTATCGGTAATCATACTTGGATTTGCCCATTATATCTAGCGATTATTTTATAATGATTTTCAAACGCTACAGGATTGTGATCTGGTAGATTTGAAAATTTCGAATAATTCTAACCAGCAACGGTCTGTTCTTCTTGGTTCTTTTCTTGGATGGTCTCTAGATGGTTACGATCTTGTTTTGATGTTACTTGTTATTCCTTTGATAAGCAATCTCTTTTTTCTTACAGGGAATGCAACTCTGTCGCTTCTTGCAACTTTTGCTGCATATGTTGTAACATTGGTGATGCGCCCAGTTGGAGGAGCTTTCTTTGGAAGCGTTGGCGATAGGATAGGAAGAAAAAAAACGATGATGATTACAATTATAGGGTTTTCGACTGCCACCTTTTCAACTGGCTTGTTGCCAACGTGGGAGATGGTTGGTCTGCTTGCTCCCATTTTGTTAGTGGCATTAAGGTTTACACAGGGTTTTTTTGCGGGTGGTGAATGGGGAAGTGGCGCTGTAATTACGATGGAAACAGCTTCCAAATCTTCAAGAGGACTACAATCAGGAATTCTTCAAAGTGGTTATAACTTTGGGTTTATGATGGCATCAATTGTTTATTTTTTTGCCCTTGCATCATTTCCAGGATCCCAGTTTACAGAAATAGGATGGAGAATAATGTTTTTTACAGGAATAATCCCAGGTCTTATCGCTCTTTTTGTAAGGTATAAAATGGAAGAATCCGAGGCTTGGCTTGAAAAGGTCCGACAAAAGAAAATAGAACGTACACCTTTAAGAAAAATTTTCTCTGACAAAGAAAATAGAAGACGTTTCTTCTTGGCACTGGTAATTACTTCTGGTTTGATGTATGCCTATTACACCACAATGGGATTCTACCCGACTTTGCTTCAGAACTATGTAAACGTTTCAAAATCAGAAGTTCCTGTTTTAATGATCGTTGCAACAATGACTTCTTTTTTTGGTCAAATGTTTGCAGGATATCTAAGTCAGATAATTGGCAGAAAAAAGACATTTATGGTTTTTGCTGTGTCTGCAATCATTGTTGCTATACCTGCTCTTTACGGATTGTTTTACGCTTCCTCGTTTTACGCTAGATCTGCATATACAATAATTTTGATCTTTGCTGCAACATCTGGGTTTGGCCCAATACCTGCATTTTTATCAGAACGGTTCTCAACTGAAGTAAGAAATAGCGCTAGCGGATTTGTTTACAATGGAGGTTTGCTAATTGGTTCCTGGGCTCCACTGATAGCTGTTACCATCTTGTCTTCTGGAAAAGATCTAGTGATGGCCCTTTTAGGAATCAATGTGATTGTGGGTTCAATGATTTTATTGATTGGTGCTAAGGTCAATCCTGAGACAAAGGATGCAGAGATTTAACGAAAAATTTTGGAATACTGCCCCAAATTGTAAATCTACAGGAAGGGAAAACATTCTGATCCTCTGTGGTCTTTCAAATAACTAGAATCCCTACCGAAATAGATTTCAACGATCAGGTCTACCCACTAGCTATGGCACAAATACAAAAGAAGAGCATGACCAATCCGGATGAGACAAGAAAATTCGACAAGGGCAAGATGGACATTACAATTGTAGGGGAAACAACGATAGGAAGAGCCATACTTGAGCCGGGCTGGAAATGGTCAACATCCGTAAAACCACTAGTAAAAACAGATAGTTGCCAAGTGTCACATACGATGTATGTGATTTCTGGAAAAATGAAATTCAAAATGGATGACGGCACAGAGCAAGAATTTGGCCCAGGGGATGCAGGTATTGTTCCACCAGGGCATGATGCATGGGTAGTAGGAAATGAATCCTTTGTAGGAATTGATATTACCGGAGCAAAAACATACGCAAAATAGCAATCTATCATTTAATTTTTTTATAATCATCTACGACTTTGATTTTTATCAGGCAAAATAATAGTTACAAAGTTTGATAACTAGTCATTCCGAAAACCAACCACGTCTGTAAAAGTGCCAAAACATAAGAATCGTAGGAACGGCGGATACCGATAATATAAAGACCAATGTAGTGTATCTTCCAAGTATATTCCAAGGTTCTGCGTTGGATCCGGGGAAATTAATATTCATACCGTAAAATGCAGCAATTGTTGTAGCTGGGATGGAAAGAGTGAAGATGATTGTAAGAAGGGCCAGGATTTTATTTGTTTTTTGTGTACTAAGCAAAAAATCGGTATCTTTGTAAATGTCCATGGTTTCTTTGGATTCTTCTATTGTCTCCAAGACCTTGTCAATATGATCAACTACATCATCAAAATAAAGGGTAAGATCCTCAGTAGAAAAGTGTTTTATCCCCTTGGAAATTTCTAAAATAGTTCTTCGCAGGGGAATAACTATTCGCCTAAAAGAGGTAATTTCTCTTCGCAGAGTTGAGATTTCATGTGCATCGGATTTTCTTTCATCAAATACGGCCTCCTCTATTTCATCTAAACTGGCCTCTATTCTTTTTAGTGTGTGGAATAGTTCGTCAACTAGACTGTCAATTATTTTATGAAGCAAAAATGCAGGAGATGTTCCAAATAGTATATTGCGCTCATCTTTATTGGTTTTACAGATTTGATACATTTCTAAAAGTGGATCTAAATCACCCTGATGGACTGTAACAAGATAGTTCTTTCCAATGAAAATATTAAGCTGATTAAATTTTGGACCGTTTTCTCTTTTTATTGGTGGAAGATGAAGTATGATAAACATGTGATCCTCGTACATATCTATTTTAGGAAGCTGAATCTTGGAAAGGCAGTCATCTAGGTTCAGTTGGTGAAATGAAAATTTCTTTCCCAATTCCTCCATGTTCTCTCGATTTGGTTTTTGAATATCAATCCACGAAAATGCTTCATTTTGTATTGTTTCAAAATGGCTATCGATACGACTCAAATCTCTTGTTTACCCCACTTTATTGACGTCCAATAATCTAGTTATGAACTTTCCATAGCCAAGAATCAACTGGTTCTATCATGTAGTTTGTGCTGGTTCTGACCAAAATAATTAATTTTTTTATTATGACTGATGGCTTTTTATTGTATAAAACCATTCAATAATCATGGCTGTAAGTCTGGAATGGATTGTCACCGGGATTATTCTTTTGGGAGCAATGACAGCTGGTGGAATCCATCTTTGGATTAAAAGAAGAAGAGAGGCAAACAACCCCACACTATATGGAAGCCGGATTCGACCGGAGTTTTATGAAGAAGATGAAAAGTAAATTAGAATTAAACTGGTATTTTCAATCTTAACCACTTGCCCATCCCCTTTGAACAAGCTTCACTTTTGTATCTGACTTTACACATGCGGGAGAGCCGTCCCTTGTTTTGGATACAAGCTCAAGGCCTGATTTGCACTTTACATCTTTTGGAG
>DATIFN010000007.1:0-43146 GCA_035455245.1 Nitrosopumilaceae archaeon
CAGTGTTCGTGAAGATATGTACATGATTCTAGTATGGACTCCTCAGGATGCATCCTCTCCCACAGTATCAAGTGTATCCTCAACAAATGCTGACGGTACATACACTACTGGTAATACTGTTGCAGTTACTGTAACCTTTAACAAAGTTGTTACTGTAACAGGTACACCACAGCTCCAACTTGAAACTGGAACAACTGACAGACTTGCAAACTATGTCAGCGGTTCAGGTACTAACACACTCACATTCAATTATCTAGTTCAAGCTGGCGACGCATCAGCTGATCTTAACTATGTAGCAACAAACTCACTAACACTAAACGGTGGAACAATCATCGATGCCTCACTAAACAACGCCGTCTTGACACTTCCAGCAACTGGTGCAGCAAATTCGCTCGCTGGAAACAAGGCTATTGTGATTGATACTGCTGCGGCCTCAGGTCAGCCTATTGCAAATAATCAATCTGTGAACCTCAATGAAAATACATCTGTCGTGATCACGTTGTCAGGTTCTGATCCTAATGGCGATCCTATACAATTCTTTATAGCCTCGGAACCTACTCATGGTGTTCTAAGTCTTATCAATCCTGCTACTAGGCAGGTTACCTATACTCCTTGGAACTATTATGATGGCCCAGACAGCTTTACTTTTGTTACAAATGATGGGACATCAGACAGTCTTCCAGCAACTGTGAGTATAACTGTAGCA
This sequence comes from Nitrosopumilaceae archaeon, assembly GCA_035455245.1. GTDB lineage: Archaea > Thermoproteota > Nitrososphaeria > Nitrososphaerales > Nitrosopumilaceae > UBA8516. Next base: position 707 of record DATIFN010000007.1, read on the forward strand.
AATACTGTAACAAAGACCACAAGCCGTGTATTGGTTATTAGTGTTCTAGGTAACTGGGATACAATAACTGGCTACTTTACCACTTTGGCACAAAATGGCGTTACTATAGAAACTGGTTTCACACCAGTTGAGTTTGCTCTTAACAACGGGCAACAATATACTATTGCAGCTTCAAGTTATGGTTATACCTGTTTTGACCATTGGTTGGATACATCTTCAACTGTTCCGACAAGGGATATAACAGTAACAAGCGATACATTGCTGACAGCGGTTTACAGGACTAGTGCCACAGTTTGTCCATAATCTCCTGTTGGACAAATTCCAGATGTAGTTGCAAAGAATGACAAATGTAATTATTTTTTTCTGACTAAGGTCCTCTATATCTGTCCATTAATTTTGGTAACCTCTATTGGCTCCAACCTACATCAGTTATGATTGACCAATAAAAAAAATCTCTAGTAATCATTTTGCTTACCAGTAAAGTTCTTCTATATTAGATCTTTTCAAATCGTAAAGTCGTTTGCAAAAAACATAAGAAAAAATGTTTAAGAACTTACCAAAAAATAAAATTACTTCTGACATTATTTAGATCAGGTTTGTGATCGATTTTGTAGGATCTGTTTCCAAATTTGGAACGACATAAAAATAAAGGCGTGAATCTTCTAACATTATGGAGAATGGTAAGATGTGGTTAGAATGCTTTAACTTGAGACACATTGCCTTACAATAATAAATTATGTTATCCTTAGGAAAAAAAAATTATGCTGATACACTAAAGTGGGATATAGAAGACATTCTTGGAGGAGTGTACCAAAGAAAAGAATTTTCTGTAGAAGGTAACTTGGCTAAGGAAATAAATTCGATATCTTCTTTAGGCGAAGCTCTAGATACAGATTTGGCATTTTGTTCCTATGTAAACGAATCTGGAATCAAACAAATTTCAGAATCCAAAGCTGGCATTATACTGTGCAAAAAGAATTTGAAAGATTCGGTTCATCCAAAGAAAGGCTCGCTGCTAGTTTTCTTAGATAACCCAAGGCTAGCCTTTGTGATGTTTGCAAATAAAATGCAGACAGAAAGCAGTCCAAGAAAAGGAACAACAATTGGTACCTCGTCGGTTATTGAGAAAGATGTTATTATTGGTACAAATTGCTACATTGGGAATTTTGTAACCATAGGAAGAGACTGTGTAATTGGTGATAATACAGTGATCCATGATAGAGTGACCATTACTCAGAATTGCAGGATCGGGAAAAATTGCATGATTCAATCAGGAGTAACTCTTGGGGAGGATGGTTTTGCTTATGAAAGGCATCAAAACAATGAGCTTGAAAAATTTCCTCACCTTAAAGGCATTGTTATCGGGGATAGTGTTGAGATATACGCCAATACAAACATTGCACGAGGATCCCTCACTGACACTGAAATTGGAGATGGTACAAGAATCGATGCTATGGTGCATATCGCTCACAATGTCAAAATAGGAAGGAATTGTCTATTAACGGGAGGAACCATAATTGGCGGAAGCGCAGTTATTGGAAACTCGTGCTGGACTGGACTAAATTGTACAATCAAAAATAAAGTCACTTTAGGAAATAACGTTATAGTTGGCTCAGGTGCAAGTGTAATTCATAATGTTTCTGACGGTGATATTGTTGCTGGGGTCCCAGCAAAATCAATCAAAGACAAGGTTTCTACAGATGAAATATTTTTAATGACTGGTAAAAAGACCTAAAAAATACAAGAGAGGAGAGATACTAAATTGGAAAATAATCAAAGGCGAATATGGTTTTGAACAAAACAGGAGTCTACGTCCCATTGTATGTGTATCCAGGAGATACTGGTATGGCACAATGGCAAAGTGTGATCAAAACAAAACTTGCCCATCCAACAGTTCCCTTTGTTGTTGTTATCAATCCCTCAAGTGGAGTTGGGAGTCACAAGGAAAGCAACTATGTAAATGGGATAAACAGGCTCAAAGAGGCACAAATAACCGTAATTGGCTATGTCTATACTGGCTATGGCAAAAGAGACGAGGATGTTGTCAAGAAAGAAATAACCAAGTACAAGAAATGGTATAATCTTGACGGTATAATGTTTGATGAAATGTCAAATCAAATAGGATATGAGACATATTACAAGAGTTTAGATAATTTTGCAAAATCGTTAGGAATGAAATTTACAAAAGGAAATCCAGGAACCAACGTACCTTCAAGCTATACTGATGTTGTAGATAATTTTGTGATGTATGAAAACTCGGGATATCCTGATCTTTCAAAGTTAAAAACTTTGCATACAGATTACGATAAGAAAAACTTGTCGTTTGTATCGTACGGTGTGACAGGTCTTGATGCACAATATGTGATCCATGCAACACATTGTGTAGGATTGATGTACATTACAGATAATGTACTACCTAATCCATATGATTCAATTCCAAGCTATTTTGAAAATTTGGTTTCCATATTGGACAAAACTTGTACACAATAATATTTTAATTTGCTCGAAGGATAGAATTTTTTTCAAAATAATTTTTAAAAATTGTTAATCCTGATTCAAGACTTACAGTCGCTTCAAAACCTAAAAATTTTTTTGCTTTGGAAATATTTGATGAACCATCTCTAATTTCACCTATTCGTTCATTTTCGAATATGGGTTTTACATTCTGGCCAAAAATTTTCGTCATGGCATGTGCAAGATCGATTACGCTTGTCGATTTTCCAGTTGCCACATTGAAACTGTGATAACCATGTGTAATGTGGTCAGATTGTGCAGCATAAATTATTGCTTTAACTATGTCTCCAACATAAATGAAATCTCTAGTCTGTTGTCCATTTCCATAGATTATTGGAGGTTCACCCTTTGACAATCTTTCGGCAAATTTGGTTATTACACCAGCATACTGAGGATTTTGTCCTTCTCCATATACGTTGAAAAACCTCAAAGTAATGCCTTCCTTAATCTTGCCAGAAGAAACATAGGAACATAGAAGTGCCTCTCCAGAAACCTTACTTGCGCCGTAGGGCGATAAAGGCTCCATGACGTGATCCTCACTTATCGGAAGGATCTTTGGTTCTCCATATGCTGCCGCACTAGATGCAAAAACAAAATTTTCCACTTGATTTTTGGCGCAAGCTTCGAGTATGTTTAAAGTACCAAATTCATTAACGGTGAAAGTCTCTTCTGGGTTCGTGATGGAATCAACAACGCTTACTTTGGCAGCAAGGTGAATACATGTATCAAATTTTCCATTTTTAAAGATGTCCAAAATATTTTCCTTGTTTCTAATATCTTGTTTAAAAAATGATATTTCATTTTCATTTGCTTTATAATTTGTTGAATTTTTGAAATTGGGATTATCACTAACATCAGACAAACCGAAAATAGTTTTTGCATTTTCGTTTGATTTTATGTCTATTACTGTTATTTTCAAATTTTTTTGTTCTAATAATTTTCTTACCAGATGATGTCCGATAAAACCCAATCCACCAGTCACTACTATATTTTTCATACATCAAATTTGAAAACACCTGATAAAAAGCATTCTCCCAATTTTGGAATTACGATTTTATTTCTAATTTAGCTGATTCCGAAAGTGGTAATATGTTAAAATTAAATTAGATCCAATTGAATTTATGACAATGATTTAATACTGGAGAAGAAAATATGTCATTGTAATAATCTATGACAGAAAAAAATAATGAGATCGATGATCAAGATTGGTATAACAGAATTACAGATACTTCGAATTTATGGCTTATTGCAACAAATCTCGAAGACGATGGAAACCTTGAGGAAGCAATCAAGATTTACTTAAAAGACGCCACGTTGTCTTGGGAAAAAGGATCACTTGTAAAGGCAGCGTTATCTTGTGCTTGTGCTGCCAGTTGTCTTGAAAAGATAGGTTACTCAAAAGTATCTCGTGCACTATACTTTGAATCAGCCACAATATATGAAAAGAACGCACAAGCCATGATGGATGTTTCAATCAGAGAGGCTCTCTGGTCATTACAGCGAGCTTACGAAAGCTGTGTTTTGGCAGGGAACACAAGAAAAGCGGAAGAATTGCTTTACAATTACAGGACGTTATTAGCTAAGATTAGTCCATTCGATGGAATTGATGAATCAAGGATCTTGTTCGAATTTAAGCTAGTCCCCATTGATATCACTCATTTTAATGAGGTTGATACCAATAAGAAAATTACCAGAATAGATCAATCTGTAAAACCAATACCAATACCAACCGACTTGTCCATTTCTCTCGATACTTTCCTGCAGGCAAAATCATCAAATCTTCGAGTAAATGATCTTACAAGTGAAATGAATCTAAACTCTCACTACGACAAAGAATATGGCAGAATGCCTATTAATTTTAAGAGAGGAGAGGAAAAACCTGAAAACTATATTGATGATTAACTGGGATAATTATCCCAATATTGCCTCTGGTGGAGTTTATGAATGGGCTAAATCACTTGTAAATGGTTTAACTGACTTTCAATTCATCATTGTCAATTGTGTATCTAATCCAAATGTTAGTGAAACTTATTCCATCCCAGACCATGTTATCAAAGTTATTGAGCTTCCACTTTTTGGATGCCAGAGATATGAGGAATTTTTGAAGTACGAAGATACTTCCCTTGTTTCCAAAATTATCAGGACAAACAAATCATTCATTGAAAATGATTTCCGCCCAACTTACAAAGAATTCATTTCTGAATTATTTTCTGAAACTTGTGATTCTAGTAGACTGGAATCAATAATTTTCAAATTACATCAAATTTTGGTAGAACATGATAGCAAAAAATGTTTAGAAGATCCTCAGACTTTTGGACTATTCGTAGAATTTCTTCAGAAAGATGATCTATTCAAAAACATTCCTTTGAATGACGCATTGATGGTCTTTCAACTCTTACAACGAATTATTCAAATTTTATCTGTAAAACTCCCGGCTGTTGATCTGATTCATACCTCAAATGCTTGGTTTCCGTCAGTGATGGGCATATGCGCAAAAAGGGAAAATAAGTGTCCGATGATAGTGACAGAACATGGTTTAGCTTTCAAAGATTTGTTGTTAAACCAATGGCGGTATATGAATAACGGTGCTTCAAGTATTTTATGGAAAATTCTATCAAAGAATATTACAAAGACTGTATGTAACAGCGCAGATATTGTAGCACCTGTCTGTTACTCGAATTCCATTTTTGAGCAATCCTTAGGCTTGGATAAATCGCGAATTAAGGTAATTTATAATGGTGTTGACACCACTCGGTTCAAACCCATTGAAGTATCTCCTATAGCCATGGAGGACAATACTGAGAATATCGATCTATATCAAAACTCTCCTCTTAATGTGACAGCGATTTCAAAAAGGAAACGACCTACCGTGGTGTATGTCGGTAGAATTGAATTACTCAAGGATGTGGGAAATCTGATAGAAGCAATAAAATTCGTGAAACAAAAACTCCCTGATATTTTATGTTTGATATATGGTACTTCCACCGATCTGGATTATGCTAAATACTGTTTCAAACTTGTCAGAGATTTCCAATTAGAAGATAACATAAAATTTATGGGAAAAACTAACGAACCTGAACTAGCATACAACCAAGCAGATGTGGTTGTGCTTAGCAGTGTTAGAGAGGGGTTTCCATACTCTATTCTTGAGGGTATGGCTTGCGGAAAGCCAATAGTTTCAACAGATACTGGAGGGATTCGAGAGGCTGTGGAAAATTATGGCTTTCTTGTAAAATCTCGTCACCCGAATGAGCTTGGATGGGCCATAACCAAAATGCTAAAGGAAGACACTCTGAGAACACAACTTGGTAATTCCGCAAAAGAAAGAATGCTGCAGGATTTTTCCATGGAGCACTTCATAAGTGAATATAGAAATCTGTATAATGAATTGACTACAAACCCAAACTGGGTTCCAGGTTACAAGGATGAGGAAAAAGAATCTCTGATTGAAAGCAAAACGGACTCTTCAATTGGAATTCTTAATGCCAAAAGTAGGGAGGATGGGTGAAGAAATTGAAGGAAGTAATTCCACAGAGAGATAAAAATAATCAGATTACATCAGAGATGCTTCAATTTGTCAGCAAGATATCGCGATCGATTTCAGAAATTCAAGAAGGGGCTAATAGTGTTGCCGATGTTTTTGTATTCCTAGAGCTTTTAGGTATTTCAGATAGGATCGCCAAAGAAAAAGGATTCTCTGGTCTTTCGGAACTTTCTCGGTATGTTTACAACTTTGTCGAGTTTTATGAGGAAAACAAGTATGGAAGACACAATAAGCAAATGGTTGCGATGCCACAAAATCACATTAAGGAAACAAATGCTAGGTACGGTGAAACAACAAGCAACAAAACCTCTACACTTGTAAAGATCCCTAGCTTTGGTGAGAAACTTATTGAAGCCTTAAGTTTCTATTCGCCATGGCTTGCGGCGATTATTCTGCTAAACATTACCGGTTCATCATTGTGGATGGTGACTACGCTTCCTGCTGGAATAAACACTGCCTTTATTTCAGGAGTCTTCTTAGGATTAGTGCTTACTGAGGGAATAATGCAAACGTCGGGGAGGGTGCTTACCTCTTCTTTCTCGCAAAAAAATCTATCTGAGTTCAAACGAACCTTGTTAAGAACATATTTACTGATGGGTATTATTCTCGCGTCAACAACTAGTTTAATTATTATAATCGGGTCGCTTATGAATTTTCCACTGCAACTTGCAATGATACTAGTTGGTGCTATGGTATCAATTTCATTGCACAGGACAAGCTTCCTAGTAATGTATGCATTAAAGAAATTTAGAAATCTTATTGCATCTTATGCAGGGGGATTTCTTTCTCTGTTAGGGGTGTTTTACCTTTTACCTGATCTAATTCCTGATTTCACCACGAGGTATTTTCTTTCCCTCGGTGTAGCATTTGCAGTCCTAAGCAGCTTTGCTGTATATTATCACTATAAGATTATCAAAGGAATCGGGCCATCTTTACTTAGTGACAATAACCTGCCAAACTTCTATAATCCTCCTGCTGAAATTAAAAACTCAATTAAATCTGTGTTTAAAGTTCAGGTCTGGGAATCAATTCCATATTTTGTATTTGGAACGTTTTACTTTGTTCTACTTTTTACTGACAGAGTATTGTCATGGTTATTCAACGATTTCCTCTATATCGCTTCCAATGGAACAGTGCTCCCAATGGTTTTTAATTCAGATTATCACGCTGGGGCTGATATTGCATTACTTATACTCATACCAACAATTATCATTCAACATGTAGTGATGGCACCAATTCATCATATGGCAAGGAATAAACTGACTACATTAACCATTTCAGATACCGCATCGCTCAATAGATTCCTAAGGGGAAAATATGTTAGACTGATGATTATAACTTTAATGTCCTCTTTAATTCCAGCCATTCTCATTAACGTTTTTGGGGAAGAACTCATGGTTCTCGCCAAAGGTTCAGAAACAAGTCTTAAGATAATGCAATATGCTTCAGTCGCTAACGTGTTGTTATCAATTTTCATGGCCAACAGTTTATTTATCACATTTCTAAACAAAGCAAAAATTCCAGCGGTTATTGTTTTCATTGGAGCATTGATAATCATAATCGCAGGTGGGATTCTTGGTAGAATTGGTTATGAAAAAATAATATTGGCATATCTTTTAGCATCTATAATAGTGTCAGCATCATCAACCTTGTTTGCAATTAAAATAATTAAAAATTCAGGGATGCGGTTTTTAGCAAGATACAGTTAGTGTATTTCACTTTACGGTCTTCAACCAAATACATTTTAGACTTTTTAAAACTTTTGAATTTGTGAATTAATTAAGTGTTGAATATTTTTTTATTAGAATGACATTGAAATTCTTCGAAATGTCTTTGTTTTTGATGCATCGCATGGAAACAAGAAAGGAGTTCTTACAGGAAATAAAATATCTTTATCTATTTTTTCTTAGTGTAGAAGCATCTGGAGTTTTTTTATACACACTGAGTTCTTCCCGTAACATAGCTACCTCATTTTTGTATCTTGTAATTGCGTTTTTTATTTCACTTAATTCGTCTCTGTATCTTTTTGTCTTTTTTGAATTGTTTTCATGTTTTTGACCATTTTGATCTTTTAACGGCATGGCATAATTTTCTTGGGATAGAATCAACCTATTCCTGTCAACCGAATCATCCGTAGGAAGTCCTGCGTTTACAGCATACATCTTGCTTTTGTATATTTCATTTTCTGCTGTCAACGCCGAAATAACATTCTTGTATTGCTGTATTTGGTTTTTTAAATCCAAAATCTCTTTATGGTATGGAGAATGTCCGTTTTTGAAAACCCTCCTAATTTCAAATGCCTCACATAGTCTACCTGAAAGGCGGCACTGCGAAGCCCGAAATTTAGCGATTCCTTCTAATCCGTCAATGAAGGTCCTATTTGATTGTGATTTAAACTTGCTAAGGGCGGATTTCTTAACATGAAACGTCTCAGTTACATCAACGAAAAGTTGTGGGCTAAAAGAGGAGACTAAACTTAGATCTTCATAGCAGTACACTTCACCTGCGGTACGGGCAGCTGACAAGCTGGCTCTTGCTATAGCCCTGTGGTCCTGATGTCTGTCATTTTCTGAATGAGTATAAATCACATCAATCTCATACTTTTTAATAATGTTATCCAAAAATGTTACCAGCGCCGCATTGTCCCTTACATCTCCATCTGGGAAATTTCCAAAAAATAATTTCATTTCGATTTCTTTTGCAGTGGCTTCTTGTTCTTCGCGTCTAATGTCTACGTCTCCTCCCAATTCTCCATTTGTTACCATTGCGCCAAAAATTTTATCACCGTCAAGATAGTGCTTTGCTAAAGTTGCAAAACACCCGATCTCTAGATCATCAGGGTGTGCCCCAATAGCTAATACATTCATTACATCCATCCTTGAAACATCTAGAAGATAAAGAAATCGTACCACTTTTGGGAATTGCAAAATTGACACATAATAATAATATGAAATTATTCTTTTTTGAAAAAATCTAATGCGTTAAACACGATCACGAATCACAAAATAGTATTTTAAAAATTTTTGTGAAAAATTTTGAGTTAATATATGAATCAGAAAAATTCCTGTTTTGGAAATAACAGTGCAAATAAAAAAAGAAAGATCTTAATGTATATTGGAATCAACAGATCAAAAATTTATCCGCGTTCAATCTTCTTGCCCTCTTCCAATTTGAAAGAATTAAAAAATTTTTCTGTTTGTAGATTTTTGGTCGAGTACGACACGATCATTTTTAACTTTCTTAATCGACAAATTGGAAAACAATTTCTTTAGACGATCATCCAATTAAGAAAGTAGAAATCTTATCGGTTTTTGGTCTCCAAACAAGGAAAGTTTATTCACCTAATCGAATGATGATCGGTGTTGGCAACCAAGAACCTGCAGGTGTCTTTAGTTAAAAATTTCGTTCCTGCAAGGAAATTTGGAGCAAGAAAAGGCGATAATGGCAAGGTCCTGGTGTTGGGGGGAAGTTACATTTATCATGGTGCACCCATCCTTTCTTCTTTTGCAGCACTGCGATCTGGTACGGATTTGGTTTATACATGTGTCCCAAAAATTAATGCACAGGCAACAAGAGCCGTATCTCCGAATCTTATTGTTCTTCCGTTAGCTGATGCAAAAATTACTCGTGGTGCGGTACACAAACTCCTTGGAATAATCCCAAAAAATCTTGATTCTGCAACAATTGGCATGGGACTTGGAATACAAGACATTGAAGCCCTAAAGATCCTTGTAAAGTCGTTATTAGATATGGATATTAGATTGTCACTTGATGCAAGTGCACTAGTTTCAGAAATCCTGCCTACGATTAGAGGCAAAAAGGTCGTAGTTACACCACATGCAGGTGAATTCAAAAGATTTTTTGGTGAACTTCCTCCTGATTCTAAAAGGGAAAGGATTTCGATGGTTGAAAAATATGCAAAGGAACATTCTGTTTCGGTATTGTTAAAGGGACCAACAGATATTGTGTCAGATGGTAACAAAACCTTTCTAAACATAAAAAATACACCAGCAATGACAGTAGGTGGAACAGGTGATGTATTGTCTGGTTTGGTTGCAGGAATTTTATCAAAAAATAAAAATCCATTAGAGTCTGCAGCAGCTGCGGTGTTTATCAACGGAAGAGCTGGCGCTTTGGCACAAAGGAGGCACGGCTTGCATATAGTTGCAACGGATCTTTTAGAATTTATTTCGACTGCAATGAAACCCTTTGATAAAGTAAAGTGAAAGCAATGAAAGTGTTACAACACGTAGATAAAAACATGAAAGGACTCATTACAGATTTACAAACTTTGATTAGACAACCAAGTGTTTCAGCAAAAAATGAAGGTCTAGAGGAATGTGCTAGACTTGTTACAAAAATAATGAATCGTTCTGGAATAAAGTCAGAGATATTGCGGCTGGGAAATAAAATTCCGCCAGTAGTATTTGGTGAAGTTAAATCAAAACAAAATTCCTCAAAAACCATTCTGTTTTATAACCATTATGACGTGCAACCAGCAGAACCATTTGATTTATGGCAAGACAAACCGTTTAGCGGAAAAATAAAAGGAAACAAGATTTTTGGAAGGGGTTCTGCTGATGATAAAGGAGAACTAATTACTAGAATAAAGGCAGTTGAGGCATACCTAAAGATTCATGGTGATGTTCCTTGTAATGTAAAATTCCTAGTGGAAGGAGAAGAAGAAATTGGAAGTATGCATGTAGAAAAATATCTGGAAAATTATAAAAACAAATTTGCATGTGATGGTGTCATATGGGAGTTTGGTTATGTTGATCAAAAAAACAGACCGATAATTAGTCTTGGGATGAAGGGATTGCTTTACGTTGAGCTATCTGTTATTGAATCCATTCGTGATGCTCATTCCAGTCTTGCAGTCTTGATTAAAAATCCAGCCTGGCGACTTTTAGAAGCATTACAAACCCTGCGTGATTCTGATGGAAAAATACTCATAAAAGATTGGTATAAAGAAGTCGATTCATTTACCAGAAAAGAACTTGAATTAATAAAATCAGAGCCTTTTGATGAAATTTCATTCAAAAAAGAATATGGAATAAAGGAATTTGTTGCAAACAAGAAAGGATCCGATGTAAAAAAGGCTCTAGTTGGTGAACCAACATGTAATATTGCGGGTTTTATTTCAGGATATGTTGGTCCTGGGGCAAAAACCGTTCTTCCTGCAAAGGCGACAGTCAAAATCGATTTCAGACTAGTGCCTAAGATGAATCCAAAAAAACAGCTTGATAGGCTAAAACGACACCTAATCACAAAAGGGTTTGGTGATGTAAAATTAACCATGATTCATGGCGAAGCTGCATCACGCACAAAATTTTCAGATCCATTTGTTTTGAAGGTAAAAGATGCAGCAGATGAATCATTTGGAAAATCTATAATCAGTGTATCTTCTGCAGGAACTGGACCGATGTATTCTTTTTCTAAAGTATTATCCGTTCCCTGCATATCTGTTGGAAGTACCTACATTTTTTCAAGGATCCATTCACCAAATGAATTTGCAAGAATCGATCTATTGAAGAAAACCACAAAATGTATTTGTCTCATTATGGACAAATTCGCTATATAGAAAGGCCTTTATTGTCCTCGCCGTGAAGTGCATTTATGGCTTATGTCTACATGCCAGGGGCGACAGCAGTTGGTATTACATATGACGGTGGGGTGGTCATGGCAAGTGAAAGAAGAATAGCGTATGGGAACTTCCTTGTGAGCAAGACCACCAAAAAGACTTTCAAGATTACAGATTTCGTAGGAGCATGTTGTGCTGGATTAGTTGCAGACATGCAAGTTTTAGCAATGCAGATGAGAGCTTTAACAAAGATTAGAAAAATGGAACTAAAGCGTGAGATCCCTCCAAACTCCGTGGCAAAGATGATGTCTTCTTTGATGTATGAACGAAGATACTATCCTTTACTGACACAGGTTATCGTGGGTGGGGTTGATGGTGCTCCAGCAATTTACACTCTTGATCCTCTTGGGTCGGTGCTACCAGACGATTATGCAGCAGTAGGAACTGGAGCTGAGATGGCTTTGGGAGTCTTAGATCAGGAATACAAGCCAGGGATGAAAGAAAAGGATGCAGTTGCATTGGCAATAAAATCAATCAGATCTGCAATAATGCGAGATTCTGCAAGCGGTGATGGAATTGATGTGCTTGTAGCAGACCACACTGGAATTAGAGAATCTACTGAGAAATAGAACACAAATAATTTCTGAGTCAGGCTTATGTACCATCTTTGTTTTTAGTCGTGTGTTGAAAATTTTTGTATTTTTTTGTTTGTCAAGTATTATCTTGTTATCCAGCGTGTCCACCGTCAATGCTGCTGTAAGAAATGGTGCTTTAACTGAAAATGACATTGAATGGTGTCATGAAGCTTATCTAGAATACAAAACTTTAGGTTTGAATTGGTTTTTGGAAAATTATAATTACAGTATAGAGGCTCGGGTTTGCGCAAGTTTGTATGAGGATCCAATATGGCAATACCAAGGAGATAATAGAATAACAAAACTGGTTGAGAGAAGTAAATATTTTATAGATTTGGAAATTGAGGAGAGCAAAAAGGAGGCACAATCTGGACAAATAGATCCAACTCCTGCAGGGATTCCAGAAAAATCCAATTCTATAATGAAAGCGTCATCTGACGGGACAATTCTTGTTACAATAGAAACCACGGATGCCACTCCAGGTGAATACATGGGAATGACTGTAATTTTCAAGGACGTTGAAGATAAGCTTGTTAAGCACGTAAACTATGATTTGAAAGTAACGCAAAACAGTCAGGAATTTTTATTTGTAAAATCGCAGCATGCCGAAAATGGCATGTCTGAACACTGGACAAGACCATTAATCTCGGATAATCCAGTAAACGTAGAAGTTACAATCCTTGGAATCGGGTTACCCAAAGACAGGGCAGATTGGACTGGACCAAATGAAGATACCTTGACCTTTTATGCCATACCGGAATTTGGGCTTCTTCCACTAACTGTTCTTATGGTTTCAATAATGATGATTATTTTTTTAGAACAAAAATCCAGGTTTGGTCAAAAATTCTAGTTATTTCTTAATCTCTTTTGCGGCTTCCCAGAATCTGTCGGAAACATAATGCAAATTTTTTACTACCTCACCTTTTGTCATGGTTGTCATGTCTTTACTTGACACAAGAGATCTTCCAATTGCTAGGAATTTGTTACGTGATTCTTCGACAACACACACTATTTCGTCTTTTTCAAATTCTGAATAATTTTTAACTCCAGGTCTCATCACAGTTGCACCATTACAAACAAATTTCACCGCGCCCATGTCGACAACAATTTTTGGAAACCTTTCAAGCAATTCTGTTTCGGATAAAAACGGAATGTAGGTTTCGCCTAATTTTATGGCAGAAACTCCCTCTCCAGTTATTAAACTTGAATTATCATCGATTTCATGAATAGTGAGGCTTTTTACTTTTGGTAATTCTATGCTCCATTGCGAAGAAATTTTCTCTAATGTCTCGGCAGTTGTACTCTTAGACAATAAATTTGACTTCAATTTCTTGAAATTTCCTGTTTAATATCCAAAAGGTCTCGTAATATGGAACTCGCTGTCTCCATTCCACCAGCACCACGACCGATTATTGTTTGCTGACCTGAATGCTCTGAATTGAAAGTAATTGCATTTAACGTACCATTAACGCACAATGGATCATCAAGTGGAATTTCTTTTGGTCCCACAACTAATTTTCTATCACATGATGCAATTAACTTCACAGCACATTTTCTTACAGAAGCTTTTTTGATATCTGCAGTTGTTACTCCGCTGATTCCTTTTCGTTCAATATCTTTTATGGTCACTTTCATGTCCATTATCCAATTTGCAAGTATGACAAGTTTTGCAGCAGCATCAAAACCATCAATATCTAGGGAGGGATCTGCTTCTACATACCCTTTCTTTTTCGCATCAGCAAGTGCAGCCTTGAAAGTCATCCCATTTGCCATGTTTGTGAGGATATAGTTTGTCGTACCATTGAGTATTCCCTCAAATGAAACTATTCTCTCTCCTCTTAAACTATTTTTTGCATAATCTAAAATCGGTGTACCTCCACCCACTGTGCCGCTAAATCTTAGTAATACCTGATTATAGGTTGCCAGCTCCATTAAAGAAGGAAATGCAAGAGCAAGTGGTCCTTTGTTTACAGTAATTACATGCAGACCATTTTTCATTGCATTGACAATATGAGACATTCCAGGCTCCGCATCTTTGTAATTGCTTGTAGTGGTTTCTATTAGGACCTCAGCTTCAAGACCGCTTATCATTTCCAAACCGTTTGCATCCTTTTCCTTGTTGTGATATTTTTTTATGCTACCATATTTTTTCTTCATCTCGAGCAACCTGTTTAGATCAAGACCTGCTGATGAAGCAGCTGAACCTTTACTGTCAAATACTCCAACTATTCGTGGTTTCAAACCGTGCTTGGCATACAGATCTTCTGATCTTGATAATAACAGCTTCGCAAAATTCTGACCCACCACACCAAATCCACATAATATTATCCGCATCAGTCAACAGACATCATAAGGTATTAATTAAGATTGAGAGCTTTTTCTGAATGTTCTAAGATTGCTTTATTAAAGAATAAAAAACATTACAGTTTGTGAAATCAAGAAAATTTATACCTGTTGGAATTGGTAGTGCAATTGCAATAGTTGTAATAATATTTGTAATCTCTTATTTTGGAAAATCCCAACCGTCCAAAATAGATTCCCTCTCGCTAGATTTTACTTATGATGAAGCTAATTCTGTTTTGAAACAAAGTTTACAGTCGCAAGGAATTACCATGTCATCACCACTAAGATTTCAAAAACAACAAGACATAGAAAAATGGTGTAAATTTTTCACAGACCAGGAAAAACAAAAACTTGTAGAATATTGTACTTCTACTGAATTAAAGATCCAAAACGGGACATTTCTTGGTAACATACACCTAGTAGGTTCTCCCGACGCACCAAAATTGGTTTTTGTTGTGATACAATCAAATCCGTTTTTTGACAATATGAATCAGGTAAAGTCAGTTTTTGGGACAGTTACAAGGGAACTTGTTTGTGATTGTTGGGAATCGGTTAAACCTGGCGGATATGAGGGAATTGAAAATTGGATTGACGCTTTGCGCGATTTTCATACAAGTGGTAGTAAACCCCACAGTGAATCAAATTCTGTCCCACTTGCATCAAAACACATGCAAATTCAGCTGACTACCACAAAAGAAGGATATGTTTGGGAGATGCTCATAGCTAGATGATTTGGAAAATATTTTGCCGTATTAACAGGTTCATTAAGGTTGACGTAACAATTAATCCATAACTGTATCTTTGGTGTATGTGTTGTTAGAGCTATGGTTATTGCTGCTTGGTTTTGCAGCAGGTGTCCTTGGTTCCATGATAGGACTTGGTGGTGGAATTGTAGTTGTACCAATTTTAACATTTTTTGGATTTTCTCCAGCATTGGCTGCAAGCAACAGTCTTTTTGCGGCTTTTAGCAATGCAATATCTTCTACTGCTTCTTATGCAAAACAAAAAAGAATAGACTATTCAATTGGCTGGAAATTTGGACTGCTTGCAATTCCTGGAACAGTTCTTGGTGCGTTTATCTCACATGA
Source organism: Nitrosopumilaceae archaeon (assembly GCA_035455245.1). Classification (GTDB taxonomy): domain Archaea; phylum Thermoproteota; class Nitrososphaeria; order Nitrososphaerales; family Nitrosopumilaceae; genus UBA8516. The sequence goes on from DATIFN010000007.1 coordinate 16,412, forward strand.
CATTACTTCACCATTGTTTAAAATATTGTTTGGAATCGTGCTAATTGCTTCTAGTGTTTACATTTTTTCAAGAAGAAAACTTGAGTCAAAAGAACATCATCTTTCAAAACAAATCATGGTATTAGCAACTGGTGCAAGTTTCTTTGCCGGAATAATATCCAGCTTGTTTGGTATAGGTGGCGGTATTGTGTTTGTTCCTTTGATGGTTATTGTCATTGGCCTTTCAATGAAAATTGCCGCTCCAACATCACAATTCATTTTGCTATTTGTTTCTGCATCGGGAATGATAGTTCACACACTTTTGGGTCATCCTGATCTTTATCAAGCTCTTTTGCTTGCCATAGGAGCATTTGGCGGAGGTCTTGTCGGGAGCAGACTCTCTCTTGAAATAGAAGAGAAAAAGCTACGAATTCTTGTAACTGTGGTGATGATTGTGGCTGCAATCAAACTCTTTATTGATTCGTTGTAGGCTCTTTTTTAATTTGGTATAGGTTACGTTTTGCGATTACAACCAAATCACCATTATCCTTAGATCCCTCAAACTCAATAGCCAAAAGGCCATAATTTTCATTAAGATCAGTTTTTTCTGATATCTTAAACTTCATTTTCAAATTATCATCAGTGTAAAGGGGTTTTAGGAACCTGGCATGTCTTCCGTTCCAGGATGGATCTCCATCCATCCCATAAAAAATCAACAAGTTCCCATACATTTCTTTTAGTCTTGTAAACTCGCCTTCCATTCTTCCCAGTATTGCCCTGCCAGAGACAATCTTTTTTGAGCCATCATTTTTTTTGTATAACACGTTTTTTATTCCAGAAAAGGAAAGATAGTTTTCAAGTTCTGCCAAAGATATTTTTCCTTCAGAAAAAAATTCATCGCCCACGTTGAGCTCCGAAAACTTCTTCATTAGGATCGTATTTCGTCAGGATAGAAAATTACTTCAGAACTAGAAGTCGCTTTTCCTGATGCAAAATATTTTATTGCCCTAAACACGCGTTCATTGCTTGGTTCCGTTCCATCTACACTTCCTGGTAGCACCAAAAATACTCTAACATTAGATTTTAGAACGTCGCTTAATTCTTGATTTACTGTAGTTGCAAATGGTCTTAGTGCTCCACGAAATACGTCTACTTTGGCTCGTTCCGCACCTGTCACTTTTGAACCCACCGGAAAGTCAGGACCGATGATGACCATGGTTCCAGATTTTCCCTTAAAAAGAGGCGGGTTTTTTGCACCGTCTGGAACAAACACGCCAAGGGATTCTTGTCCTACGACTGCCGGAGTTAGTATGAATTTGTCTATTACTGAATCCCACTGTGACCTTGGAATCTCTGTTATCTTTGAAAATGAAGGGACTTTTCCTGTCACATGAATTGTCATTGAGATAGAACCAACTTTTTCTGTAGCAGTTCCAAACCATCTTTTTACCTCTTCTTGGTTTGTAAGATCAATTGCATGTGAATGGAACTTTGCAAATCTTTCCTGGTTTTGTTTTGGTATATTTTTTGAAAATAGAATAACCACTTTCCCTCCGGACTTTTCAATATTTTGAGCAAGAAACTCTACTCTTGTAATATCGGTGTCTTCTGATGCATCAACAGTAAAAACTACAACTTTGGATACAAAATCGGCTGGAAGATCTGGTATTGTGGAAGTAATGTGTGGTTTGACTGGATAAAATACTCTGTCGCCTGGTATTACTTTTCCATTAAGAATCTTTGAAATTTCATCATCACATAACATAAGAACTGTTTCTGCAACTTGAGGTTGTGATAAGAATTGTTCATCAGCTATCATTTTACTCGTGTTAAGTTGTACCTTTTCTGCTATTTGCTGGATCTTTGAAAGCAATGACATAATTGTCGTATTTAGTCTCTGTTTTTCATCCTCTGATGTTAATCCTTTTATTTTTGCCATCTTTTCAGTCGCACTTTTAATTCCTTCCTTGACAGTTTTTTCATCTTCACCCATAAGCGGCAAGATGTCGTTGTTTACTTGTTCTACTTCTTGAGGAGTCAAACTCTCAAAGCCACTAACTCGCATAAACTCTGCAGCAGCTTTTGGATAGACCGTCTTGTAAATTCTGTCAGAATGGACGGGCCCAGGATTTGTGGCAATTGAGATTATTCCTTTTTGTGTAAGTTCCCATGACATTGCCTCTGCAAGCCTATTTTTAGCACCTTGGGATGCAGTGTATGGACTTCGAAATCTGTAAGGTCTTTGTTCAAGTGGTCTTTCTTCAGCAAAAAAAGTTGATATTGTGATGATTTTGGAGCCAGGTTTCATTGCTTTTAACGCTTGGACCGAGGTCCAAAAAGTTCCAGTAAGATGAATTGCGACTGCACTTTTAAATTCACCCATGGGTGAATTTGCAAAACATGTTACCGGTCCTGAAACACCAGCATTGTTTACTACGATATCAACAACACCAATTGATCTTTTTATCTCATCAAACATGGACGATATTCCTTCTTCATCGCTCACATCTACCCCAGAAAAAATCTTGACAAATCCGTTACTTTTTACTCTTGAAATCACATCTTGCAACTCCTTTGCAGCTTCTTCAAGTGGTTCTTTTCGTCTTCCTAAAATAATCACACTTGCGCCATTTTCAGCAAATTTGGTTGCAATGGCTTTACCAATGCCGGTTCCGCTGCCAGTGATAACTGCTACCTTGCCTTGAAATTTTAACATTGATAGAAAATGACTATTTTTCTATTATTTATTCCGATTGATCTAATCTGTCCAAAACTGTTTGAAGACCAATATTTATTTGAGGGAGAAATTTACCTTCACGCATGCATGACACTGAACCGGAGACCATTCCATTAAAAACTAAACCTGAACAATTTTGTGATTTTCTAGAAGAAATAGGCATTGCTTCACAAGCAAAGGAAATTGCTACCGACGAGGTTGAAAAAGGCGATTATTATAGTAGGTATTTTTCTGTTACTCCTAGAATGGTTACCAATAAGGGCTGTCTTGAAGTAAATGGCACTAACATTGACGTCATTCAGATAATTCAGAAGGGATAGGTTTGCAAGATCCAAATCCATTGCCATGGGGGGCACAAGACAGATTTCAAGCCCATTTTATAGTTAGAAAGGATCTGAGTGAAAGTGACAAAGGACTTTATGCAGAAACCAAACTAAGCACTAAAGGTCACTTTGGATCTAAAAAATTAGTTGGCGTTCAATGGGTGGGGGGAAGGATAGCTGATCTGCTAAACAGCGATACAGAACTTACAAACATGATTCTAAAACAATCAGTCAAAGACGCACAGATAAGAGTGGATCCTACAAAAAACGGTGTAAGGATTTATGGTAAATGGAAAAACAGTAGCGAGTTTGGTATCTCAAAAGATCTATTTGCCGTTTATGACAAAATAGCATCTCACATAAAACATCTTTAAGCTCGCCACCAGTCTAACGCTAAACAATCAACTTTGCCTTTTCCATGTGGTATTGCAAGGATGAACTGTTTTTTAACTGTGGTAGCAAGTCTTCCTGCTAATACCACACCTGTTGCGGTAATGGTATCACTTGTGTTATACACTTGAACTAAATATGGCGCATGATCAATGCCAGGGCCTTTCTGGTACACCGCAAAATCGCAACCAAACTTTATTCCGGGGTTTACTATGTAACCCTTGTCTCTGAAATCTTGGTAGACTAGATATTTTTTGTCAAAGTTATGGTATTCTGTTCTTGCTATGTGCAAGAGATCATTTTCTGAAATTTGTTTTTTTGATTTGTAAACTTTGATCTTTGATTTTTGTACTAGATAATAACCTTCGATCAAATCCAAAATGAGAGGTACGTTAATCTCGTCTGGCTTTGGTTTTGCTATCCCTACTGGTTTTCCATAATACCCTTCCATGAAAAGAGAGCGTGAGTCTTGAATGTTCCAGACTACAATTCTGTTTTCGATCAATTCGCCTTTCAATTTAGGTTTATTTTCACCTAGATACCCATAATTAACGTTATATGAGATTCATGAGATCTCTTGGAATTGGATTATAATCACAAAATTCCACAAGTTGATCTTATTTTAATCTGGAAAATATTATTGGGCCAAGAAATCCTATTGTAATGATTGATAACAAACCAAGAGGAAATTCAGGCGTCACTACAAAGGGAATTTCGACCGTTTCTCCAGAATTGTTAATGTTTTCAATCCTTAGTGTTGTTGAACCATCTTGACCATTAGAAAATGTATAATCTACATAATCCCCTCCTGCTGGCGCTATTCCTGATTTTCTAAAAACCTCCTTCCCTTTTTGGAGGATTACAAAGTCATACGCGGACTGAGGCGCTACGCGGCCAGTGTTCTTATCCTTAATTGTAAACACAAACTCTGTTTGCTCACCGATTTGAATAGTTGATGGAAACCAAGTAAGGTCTACATCATATCTGCCTTGTACCTTTTTGCCATCTTGTATTGAAAAACTAGTTAATTTTATGGGAAAAGCGTGACTTGTATTTGGTTTAGTCACTACCGAAGTAAATTCAACTCCTGCAAAACTATTGCCACTCAAATTTTCAAAGGCAATTGTTATTGGTCCAATACTATCATTTGGAATTGGAACCTCAATTTCGTTGTTTTCTGTCTGGAAATTTGTTGTTACCCCTCTTTTTTGGAAAATGACCTTCTGATTTTGAAATAGTGAAAAGTCGTAATTCACAGAGGCTACTGTCTTGTTTATCAAATACGGATCCAATACTTTGAAGTAAAATTTAGTGTTAGAACCAGCTATGATCTTTGGAGGATCCCAACTAAGACTTACCTTGTATTGTGCATTTCTTGTAAATGCAGTTATTGGAAACTTGGCCTCATCACTAGGATGTAATGAAAAATTCATTATTGTTTCTGGATTTTCTTGCTCTATCTCTTGCAATTCTTTTTTGGATAAGAAAATATGAATTGTCCTGTTATCCGACGAATAATCATCAATTGTTATGGTTTCATCAGGTAATGGCACGTTGTTTACATATGCTTCGTATTTTGTGACAAGAAAATCACCAAAAGTTCTTGGTATGCGAATTTCTTGGTGCACTACTGATACCTGATCAATGTTTTCTTCTGACCAATCAAATGGCATTGAAAAATTTAAAAATTTTGTACCCGCATTGTAGTTAAAATTATTTATTTGATCATAATATGCAACAAGCCCAATTGTTTGGTTGCCGTAATCGTTATCATGAATTTGATGTGTTGTTATTTCCGGAATCGATATAGCTGCCTTGAATCCTATTGGTTGAGAGAGTTTATTCTCGTAGGAATCCATTGTTAATATGTCAATTTTGAATTTGTATAATCCCCCCGAATCAAAAATGGGGCCCTTAATTACTGCGTTTCCAGTGTTCTGGCCAAAAAGTCCTGAGAGGCCACCACCATAATTATCATCTATTGAAACATCTCCTGATTTTTGCGGTGACATGAGGAGTAGCACGCCTCCATTGTCGCTTTTGAATGTATGACTGAAAAGAACCTTGTCTCCTTTCATAGATTCTATCGCAAAAGTAACATCACTTATTGGATTTTCATTTTCATTCAATGTTATGCCTATCTCAGTTCCAGCACTGGGGTCTGTTGTTGATGCTGGTGTGGAACCAATAGTCAAAGTAATGCTTCTTCCTCCAACTATGACTGGAGGCAGTGTTTCACTTGCTAGTCCATCTGCATACGCTAAAGAAATAAAATAACCGGAAACACTAAAAAAAAATAATAAGGCTAAACTGTGCCGTCGGAAGAACATATCATTTATTCTCAATTAAAGTGAAGTAAAGATATCTGCAAGATGATCTGCAGAACTTTCTAGTAAGTTTGGATGGTATCTGTTAATTGTTTTTTGAACAAGTTCACTGTCTGTGACTTTAAATATTCTTTTTAGATTGATATACTTACTTTCTACCACGCCATCTTGCACAAGTTGAGTCAAATAAAGAGAAACGGTGGATTGCGATCGCTTCACTTTTACTACTATCTCATTAAAAGTAAGAGAATCCTTGGAAAGAAGTGCCAAGAGAATATTTTTTGGTGTTTCTTGTCGTAGGTTTGCCATAAGTACTGATTCCTTTTTGTCTACACCAAGCGGATAAAACCTCGTCAATCTTGAAGATCTCTCTACAGTTATGAATCCCTTTTCTTCTAATTTTCTAGCATAATAACTTAGAACTCCGTTTTTCATTCCTGTTAAACGCATTATCTCACGGAATTTGATACCGGGGTTTTTTTCAATAACTCCAATTACTTGTGAGCTTCTATCCATACTAATCCTTTCTGAAAATTGCTAATGTAAAGATTCCGAGCATTATCAACACTAGAATATGCCCTGCTTCCAACATCGAAATCTCACCAAAATAGAAAGTAAAGGGCCACGTAGCTTCAATCAGGTAGAATATTTCTGAAGATATGAAAACACCAAATGCAATCATTGTAAAACAGAGTCTTTTTGTTCTAACCTTATGGTATGCAAGAGCTGAAACTATAGTCAGAAAAAGAGAAATTGCTATACCTCCAAGATGCAAAAAAATGTGGTAGATGTGGGTTCCATGAAAGATGTGAGGAAGAATTATTGGAATCGCTAATATGCCTACGACAGAAAATACTACTATACTAAATAAAGTTGGTTTGTTTTCTGCTAAGTGTTGTGGATTTAGCATCTTGTTTTGATTAGTATTTCTAAAAACTTAAACGAACTGGTACAATAATCGAACCAGTTTCATGTTTGCTCCAAAATTGTTAATTAGTATTTTTTTGATAAAAAGACGTTGAACACCAAATTTGTCATTGTTCTAATGTTAGCTCTTTCTGTTGGATTAGTAGGCAATGCTTACGCTCACAAGGAACAGATTATAGGGAATTATAAAATTGAGGCTGGTTGGAAAGAAGAGCCGCCAGTTGTAGGTGAGAGTAACGCTGTTGAAGTTTTGGTAAGTTCTGCTCTAGGAAATGCTACCGAAGAAACCAACATGACAGAAGGAATGACATCGGGTCATATGGCTAACGAAACAACACAGGTGCCAGCAGAAGAAGAAGGACCATTAGAAAATGGAATTTCTGGTCTTGCAGATAAATTACAGGTGGATATTACGGTGAACGGAAAGAAAACTTTCTTGACACTTGTAGAGGACAAGGATGTACCTGGAGACTATTTTGGTGATTATACGCCATCTGAATCTGGTTTCCCAACAGTTCACATCTTTGGAAAAATTATTGATACTGACGTAGAAGCAACATATCATATAGAAAAAATAGAGAAAGCTGGCGAACAAGGTGAAAAGACACATGTGTCCGGAATTTCATCTGACGGTTCTGTACATGTTAACATTGACTCCACTGTTCCAAAGGCAGGTGAACCAATGACTATAGATGTAACATTTACAGATGCAGATGGAAAACAAATCCAACACATCAATCATGATATCACTGCGACACAAGATGGCACTATGGTTCTATCTGAAACTGACGCACATCATCATGAAGGTGAAGGTACACACACAACCGATGCTTTAGCATCTGATAATCCTGTTGATATCAAGGTAAAAATTCTTGGCATCGGACTTCCTGATACTGATCCATCAACGTGGACCGGTCCAAAGGGCGACGTAGTTTCGTTACAAGTAGTTCCAGAGTTTGGTTCGCTTGCAATGATAATTCTTGCAGTATCAACTGTCAGCATTATTGCAATTAGCCTAAAAACCAGAGTCATTCCAAAACTCTGACTTTTTGGCCATTCTGCAACAAGTAACTACGTCTTTATGATATTTTTGTCAATTAAGAACTTGAACCCGTTTAGTACTTCTTCCTCTGTTATCAATTTTTGATCATACCAATTCAAAACAGTTCCAAACCAATCAGGAATTTTAGATTCTTTGATTAAGGAAATCGATAAAGGTTTTTTCATACCGCCTTCAGTCTGAAGTGTTATGACATCTCCACTTGAAATTTTGATGTAATTGAGTTCATGAGGATGACCTAGTCCAAGTATTCTAAGTTGAATCACTAGTGTATTGTCAGAGATCAAAGGACCTACATTATAATCGACCTTACCATCAGGCTGTCTGTCATCATATTCTACTGGGACCAAAGAGCCGTCTTGTAGTGCAATTATCGCATAATTGACATCTGAAAGTGGTTCACCATATTTTCCTGTGAAAAATATTCGAATTGGTATTGTTTCCCCCTTTTGTGGTGTGGCAGATACTAGATTGGCAATCAATGAACCTTCAGTTGACTTTGCAGTTAAGACTGTCCCTTCAGATACAGGCGATAAAACAGGATCGGTTATTGCAAGAGAATTTTTATCTACCACTCTAATCAAACCATGTCCTTGATGAGGCACTGAACAAAAATACAAGTAATCACCAGTTTCATCAAACGAATGTACGAAAACTCCACCAGCAGGTGTTATACCACTATCAAAAATTCCATCTACATGATCATAGTTATCCACACTTGTTGCTTGGTATGCTCTGTCAAAATAATTCATCCACACCACGCTGTCACCAACATGGATTGTATCTGTTTCCAGACATTGATCTTCTCCCATGCCTTTTTGAAGCACCGCAGCCTCTGCATTTACAAAGGGTAGTAATATTACAGCCAGGAAAAAAAATAAACTTGTAAATTTCATTTTCTCTTTAGCAGATATGTTAACTCAAATTTAATGTCTTATGTAACGAAGTTACCTTGATGCAAAACCTACCACGAAAATAATTGTTTTATCCAAATTGGCTTTCTAATTTATTTATAAGATATTCTAAGATAATAGGTTTTCTCCATCATGTTTGAAAATATCATACGATGAAAAAAATTCTAATGTTTGTTTGATTTATAGACTTAAAGCTAACGATATGAACGAGTCCGATACCTCAAGACACTTGTCTGCCATTTCTTCAACTCCGCTTACAATGTCTTTAAGGAGCAACAGTTCTTTTGTAACTGTGATCTCGTCCAAGACCTTGATGGTCAAATCACGATATTTGTCATCTATGCTACGTTCTATTTTCTGGGCTTCATGGGCAAGCTCAATTGCTCCTGCTGGATTGTTATTGAGTGCACGCACTATCTCGTTTAGTTTGTAAATTTCATCTACTACCAAATTAATTAATTCTGTAAGATCTTTGTCAAGTTTGCTTTTTTTAAGAGTTGCAGCCTTGATATTTGAAAGTTTGAATGCGATTCCAGTGATATAGCCTGCAATTTCATCCATCGTATAGGCTGTATGCAGTATGTTCTCTCTGTTCATCATTAGACCCCCTACTTCTGCAATTTCTCTTGTTATTTTTCGACGAAGGGCTTCCACCTCATCTTCTGTACTGCGCATTCGTTCAAGCGATGCTTTAACTTCACTTTTGTCTCCTTTTATTATAAGGGAAGGTAAAGCTGAAAGATCTCTTACTGAATTTAGAATTCTGTTTATCTCATCCTGTAAAACCGCAAGTGCTTTTCGTTTCGCTTGAACCTCTAATTCTCCGCTGTACATGTAAGGATTTCAAGTATTAGGAGCGACTAATAATCCTTACGTGAAATTTTCCTGATCTTCGATGATTTGCTTTTGAATCTTTCAAATATAATTTTGTTTTTCCTCTTGAATCGCCCTTTTTTGTCCGTTATACAAAGAAATTATCTCATCATCCACAGTTGCATTTTCTGGGGTTTTTTCAAATCTGATCTTTCCCGTAAATTTAGGAAACCTTAGCGCAAGACCACTACCTTTTCTTATCCTGTCCATTGCTGTTTTATGTATAGGACTAAGGGTGATTTCCGATGCTACTATCTCTATTACAACCTCGGGTTCAAACCAAACATCGGCTTCAAGTCCGCTGTTTATCCTGGGATTTTTTTTCAAAGTAATTTTGTCAGAAAGTATTTGATAAAACTGGTCAAGGTTTTCGTCTGTAAAACCTGTTCCAACTTTACATATGCTAGGGAATGTATCTGTTTTATCATCATATGTCGCCAACAATAACGCTCCATATCTTCCAGTTCTTCTACCTCGCCCAAAGAATGCACCTATTACAACAAGGTCTAAGCTATCTCCAAGTTCATTACGGTATTCACGTTTTAGCTTGAGCCAATTACTCCCTCTTGCACCGGCTCTGTAAGATGCGTCAAGTTGCTTTAGCATTAATCCCTCACAACCTGCATTAATTGCATTTTCAAAAAAATCCTCAACTTCGTTATCTGACTTTACTAGTGTCATAGGCATGAGTTTTGCAAATTCATCTTCCTTGACAATTTTTTCAAGTATTTTTCGACGTTCCTTGTATGGTAAATCAAGGCAGCTCTTTCCATCTATAAACATGACATCAAAAAAGTTTATGGTGATAGGATACTGTGAAACAGCCTTTGCAATATTGTATTTTCGTCTCCGATGCATGAGTTCTTGAAAGGCAAGAAACTCACCTGTATCATCGTTGATTGCGACTGCCTCTGCTTCTAATATTGTCTCATGCGCGTTTAATGATTTGCTGATCTTTTCAACAATGTCAGGATAATAGTTTGTAATATTTTCAAGACTTCGAGAATACAGTATGATCTTTTCTCCTTTCATGTGGACCTGCACGCGTTCTCCATCAAGCTTGTATTCTGAAGCAAAAACCTCGCCCATTTTTTCACGAGCTTCCTGGGGACTTTTTACTCGTTCTGCCAACATTGGTCGGATTGGACTGAAAACTGAAACTTGGAAATTTTGTATTGCATTGATTCCGTCTTTTGCAACAGCTTCGCCAACTTTTCCTAAATCACTTGACACATTGTATGCTTGTTCAAGTAATGCTCTATTTTCCTTGGAACCCGTAAAGGCAATTGCAAGAGAATCCATTATGGTGTAATCAGCAATCCCCAAACGCAGAGAGTTGGTGATAATTTTGAGTATGAATCCTGCTTCTGTTGGATTGGCATCATTTAGCAGACTGGAAATATACTTTAATTTCATATCCTGTGACCGAGAGCCCTTTAGTTCGGCAATTTTATACAATGTGTCATAGACTCTTTCTACCGTGATATCCTCTTTGATAAATGTGGTTTGTGTTTTTTGTTCCAAAATTTTTGCAGCAGCTTGACCCAAATCACCGCTTTCATGATATGTCTGCTCTATCTTTTTGACTGGTATCCCAGCAGATTTTGATATTGCTTTTATAGCTATTTTTTCTGCAACACCAAGCTCAACTCCCTCATGATCTGGTCTTAATTTACCTTGTAATAGATAGACAACACTTGAAATTATTTCTGGGGGAGTTATTTTGAATAAATCAACAAGATATTGTGTTAATTCTAGTCTTTTTGTTGTACTCTCCATTATTTTTAGAGTGTCTGCTACAAGAGAAAATTTCATCTAAGAATTTCTACAGCTTCTGGAATAAAAGCTTGAGTTATTTCAGCTTTAGATGTGCCTTGATCTTTAACCAAATTTCTGGAGTTCTCTTAAAAAGCATGGAGTGAAAATCAGATATCTCCTCTTCATTTAGGAACCTCTTGTTTCTTCGCAAAAAACCATCAAAGAAGACTCCAGATATGTATCCTACATAAAGTCCAAATGCAAAATCTGGAAGGGTTGCACCATTGAGCGCAAGAAGTTTGGCTTCAGTCAAAACAACCCGTGGGTAATCTAAAGTGTATGTTATGGTTTCATTCAGATTTTTTTCCTCAATTACATCCAATCCCATAACAAAACCGAGTCCAGCAAATATTTAGGATTTTGCCGAATCCTTGTTCGTTTATAAATAGGACATCTTGAAATCTCAATATGGGTGGAGCAAAAAAACAATCTCCTGCACAAGCAGAAAAGTCACAACAGGCTGAGGCTGCAAAAAAAGAAGGAGGTCAAAAAAAAGGAGAAAAGAAGGAACAAAAATCAAAATCATCAATCTCTGTCATAATTAATGAAAATCAAGCTATGAATTTTATCAAAGGTGCCAAAGTTTTCACGGTTCAGGAAGTGGCACGACAAGAAGGGGTTAAAATTTCTGCGGCAAATGCCTTTTTACAAAAACTATTGAAAGCTGGCTCAGTCAAAAGGGTAGGTGGATATAGTGGTCACCACATCTACACAGCTGCTTGAGTAATAACCAACACATCTCCAGATTTTATGTTGGAAAGTACAAATTCATTCGACGTTATTTTGCCAATTGGAGTCATTGCTTTTGTAGAGTCGGTATCATTTAGGAAAAAACAAATCGATCCAGTTAATGGCATGAAGGAAACATCTCCTTTTTTGAATTGACTTCGTTGTCTTTCACCCCCCACGTTAATCTTAGTTTCCATATACACGAAGCTATTTCCCATAATGTGCGCATTTCCCTCTAGTGGCAAAGATCTTGTTATCGTGCCGACAGTTTTTGGTGCAAGATGACGTTTTAATTCGCATTTTAGCTGCGATTTGCCTTTTATTTCCACATTTATCTCGATTTTTGAAACAGAACCTGCGCTCATTTTCAAAAAGGAGGATTATGAATTATATAACGTTTGTTCAGACCAGATATCGATGTCCGACGAACCTGAAGAGATTGTTGCAGAGACTGAAGAAGTTCCAGTCGAGGTTGAACCAGAAGAACCGATTATTGTAGAAGAACCTGTAGAAACAACAGAAATACTGGAAGAAGGGGAAGAAATAACAAAGACAAAGAAACTCAAAAAAGGCGAACTCTCTCCGGAAGAATTAGCCGAACGACAAAGACTACAAAAAATTATTGATGCGCGTGAAATTATCGAAATTGATCCGATCCACACACCAATAGAGTATGAAACAACTGGCAGAGGTAAGATAATGATAGGTCCGCCAACTTTAACTAGATTCGAAAAAGCAAGAATAATGGGAGCTCGAGCATTACAATTATCCCTTGGAGCACCACCGTTTATAGCTGTCCCAAAAGAAGTGGCAACATCACTTGACCTTGCATATGCAGAACTTGAAAAACGCGTCATTCCTATTACAATAAGAAGAGTATTGCCAAATGGGGACTTTCAAAATATACCAATTGACCTTTTCAATTAATGGATAAATGGTCGATAAGACTTAATAGAATGCAAATTTTGGGTTGATATGATTGAGTATTTTGAGTGTGGATGATGTCAAAACACAATTAACCAATAATCACACATTTTCAAATAACGAAAGAACCATTTTGATACAAAGACAGCCAATAATGGAATGTGCTATTGATATACTGACTATCCTAGGGAGTGTTGGTCGGGTTGTATTAAAAGCAAAAGGAGATGACATACCAACTGCGGTGGGAGTGGCTAATGTGATAACAGAAAAACTGATGAAGGACACATCCGAAATCGCCGATATTATTGTTGATAGTGAAACTGGAACAGGAAAATATGGTATGACTCTTGTTTCTACTATAGCGATAATTCTTGTAAAGAAATAAAATTAAAAAGAACTCCCAGGTCCTTTTAAAAGCATGTTCTCACATTCTTTGCATATTGCTTCGTCGATGTTTGTTTCCAAGTTGTGATGTATGTCACAAATTAACAAACTTGATTTTATGTAGTTGCACAATCCGATGAATTTTGAAAGACTCGCAGGTGTGTATGCCATGTTTGTTGAAAGGTTGCTTGCAATCTCATCAATCATGCCAGAGACTTCTTTTATGGAAAGAAGTTTTGTTATTAATTCAGGATTTCCTCTTGTCCCTCTGATGTAATTGCTTATTGCAGCTTGTGTTACACCTAGCATCTTTGAAATGTCTTCTTCTTGGATGCTGTAGGTTTCCATCAATTTTTTTGCCAAGATAGCACGTAGTGCTGGAATTAACGTTTTCGTCTCTATCTCTGCTGGAAGAAGCATAAAAAACCAAACGCCTTGAAAATATTTAAACCTAGCAATAAGCTTGACCTAATTTTCTGGAACAATTTTTTCATAATTGTAATCTATGATCGATTCGATAACTTATTTATCAATCACATGATCCAAGTTCATATTGCAAGAAATTTTCTCAACTCTGACAAAACTCATCTCAGATGCAGTTTCTTCATGCACATCTGATTGTATAGCCCTCTCTGGAGGCCTCGATAGTTCCATTCTTGCATATTATTTGAAAAAAAATACTAAAGCAATTGCAGTCGTGGCCGAAGATTTTCCTGCTTCCGATCTGATGTATTCGCAACTTGTTGCTAAAGAATTTGGATTAAAATTACTCATAAAAAATGCGACAATTGAGGATCTAATGTCTTCAATAGAACAGACAATTAAGATCCTGAAAAATTTCAACCATATTGAAATACGAAATTCTATTGTTGTATACCTTGCAATAAAAACAGCAAAAGAAAATGGCTGTACTAGCATCATGACTGGAGATGGCTGCGATGAGTTATTTGCTGGCTACAGTTTTTTCTTAAAAAAAAATAGCATGGAATTACAAAACGACTTAGAAAGAATTTGGAAAATAATGCATTTTCCAGCACAACAAATAGCCTTGTCACTTGGCATTGGTATAGAATCCCCCTTTCTCAATGACAAAGTTGTCAGTTACGCAAAATCTATTCCAGCAGAACTTAAGGTAAATGAAGAAAACGGTAAAAAATATGGAAAATGGGTTTTACGAAAAGCATTTGAAGGAATTATACCGCAATCAATTGTTTGGAGGGACAAGTTTCCAATGCAGGATGGTTCTGGAACGAGCAGTTTGACTACATTTTTTGAAAATAGCATCCTTGATGAAACGTTCGAGACAAAGTCCAAGTTGTATCTAGAAAAAGACAAGGTCAAATTAAATTCCAAAGAATCGTTGTATTATTATGAATTGTATAGAAAATATTTTGATCCACCATATTTTTCGGGTTCTTCAAAAAATAGATGCCACGATTGTCAAGGTGTGATAGGACCAAGTTCACATTTTTGTCGAATGTGTGGCAGTTTTCCTATTTAGTTTTTTTCCATTTGTTTGGTTTTTTAACAAAAATCCTTTTGCAGCCATGGCAACAAAAATAATATTTTTTCCCCTTATATTCATGAACTAGAGCCAAGCTCTCATCAAGCTCAATTCCACAAACTGGATCCACTGGCATATGAAACTGCAATGTAGATTTCTATTTATTCTTTACATTTATGAAGTTAGACTTTTTACAAGTTCATTAAATTCTGATTCAGACATTGGTGAAATTTTTACTAGCTCAAGATTTTCATCAACATGGGAACTTGATTTTTGACCAACCAAAGGTGCGATTATTCCAGGAGTTGACCTGACAAATTGTAATGCACGGTGGGCTGGTTTTAATCCGCCAAACTCTGGTATTACATTTGGACCAAGAAGTTTTGCTTGCATGAGTGGTACGCTTGCAAAAACACCAATTTCAAGATTTTTTGCAGCTCCAAGTATCGAAGTTTCTTTTCCATCGACAGTCTGATTTGGCATGGTTAATGCCTGATCAAGATACATGTTGTATGGAAGTTGAATGAATTTGAAACCATTTTCATTTCCTCCTGCTTCTTTTGCGAGTTTTAATATGTCTTTTAACAAAAGGTGTTGAGAATTTTCCTTTGGAACTCTAAAACAATCCCATGTTGCCATTCCATAATATTTTACAGTGCCTTCCTTCCTTTGTTTTTCATAAAACTCAAAAACTTGTTTGAGATTTTTCATGAATTCTTCCTTAGAAATATCTTGTAGTTGTCCTTCTGCAGCATTATGAAGATACATCAAATCAATACAGTCAAAACCCAGATTTTTCAGGCTTGTTTTGAGTTGGTTTTCAAGATAAGGTACAGTCATGCAATGATATCCTGAGGAGATATCGTTTGACTTGATTATGCCTGTTTTGACTAGGGTTTTGTTTATGTATTCCCAAAACTCATCTTTTACATCTGCATCGTTTGTAACGTATCCATTTTTTGTACTGACAAACAGTTCTTCTCTTTTCACCTTGCCTTCTTCAACAAGTTCAGAAATTGCTTTTCCTACGGATCTTTCTGCTTTTTGAGAACGATAGTTTATGGCAGTATCAATTACGTTTACTCCTGATAAAACTGATCTTTTGATTGCTTCTTTTACAAGAAGATCTGTTGCATTATCTGCATCTCCGAGATATGTTCCAATCCCTATAGATGAAAGTGTCAATCCCAAAAATTGCCTAAAATGTCCTTTTCCTACTGATTGATTTTTTGTGGCAAAGTTTGCAGTTCCTTCAGAAGCTGATTGACCTGTAATCATGGGGTGTCTTTTGATTTGCTTGATTTAATTGTACTGCGTTATACTAAATAGAAAACTAATCACCAATAACACTCCAGTAATTCTACTGTACAGGACACATGAGCTCATTACAGGTATAAGTTTCTCAGTATTGTCAAAATTGCGTTTCAATCCTTGTCCTGATTTTATTAAAAGAGGGATAGTAAACAGTGTGATTAAGGAAAAAATTGGTAAAACCTGAAAGGTCACACCAATAGCAATTATTCCGTATGCAATTGAAGGAAAGATCCAAATTGCACTTGAAGCTCTTTTTTGTCCAAGTAAAATAACTAAAGTTCTTCTGCCACTTGCCTTGTCTGCATCAAAATCAGGAAATGAATTTACAAAAAGCACCATTGAAGATAAAACTCCTAAAACTATTCCTCCAAGCACTGGCTCTGCTGTAATTTTAGATGATTGCACAAAATATGTTCCAAGTACAATCATCGTTCCCTTTATAGCAACAAAAACCTCGCCTAAGCCAGAATCAACTATTCTTGTGGAATAAAAGTAAATTGAGATAATGGCAAAGGCAAGTATGATTGCAATTGTTATGCCATTTAGGAAAATAAAATAACCACCTATCGCAGCCCCTAAAATAAGGGCAATAACTCCCGCAATGTACACTTCTTTTGGTTTTAGCAGTCCTTCTGGCAAAACACCAGTGCCTCCACTAAACTTTGTTCGTTTTGTGTTCGTGTCTATATTGCGTTTAAAATCCCAATAATCATTGAGTAAGTCAACACTTGCGTGTAACGCTATTACACCAGCAAATGTAAGAGCAGCATTGATTGCATCTAAGGTTTGGTGTTGCCACCAATTTATGACAAGACCAAGAAATACCGCAATTATTGAAGAAAGAAGAAATCTAATTCTAATTACCCTAAACCAAGTAGACAGCATTACACTATGCCTTCATTAAACGCTAGATTAATGTATTAATTATATTGAATCTTATTTCAAATTCCAATAAATCATAACATAGGAGATTATCTTGGTGCGGCAACGGTTTTTTAATTAAAACATGCTAACTAGTCACCTATTTCGCGCATATTGCATCTTTATCATCAATTATATCCTGTAAATAGATGGATAAATAATTACGTCAACCCAAGAACTAAAACCACAAAATGCAAAAAAGTCCAGAATAGATCTAGATGATGTTGCTAATGCTGCCCTGTTTCTAGCGGTGTTTATTGGGATATGGCAACTCGCATATGTTTTAGGAATTTGGCCCGAGGTATCTTTGCCTTCTCCAGCCACTGTTGCAGAATCATTTACGAAGATTATTTTGGATTATACTTTATTCAAAGGAATAGCCACAACTTTAGCAAGGCTAGTTGTTGGATTTTCCATTTCGATTGCACTAGGAGCTGCAATAGGGTTTGCAATGATAAAGTTCAAAGGATTTGGTAAGACGATGAGTTCATTTTCTGCAGGTCTTTTGTCTTTTCCAAGCATTGCATGGGTGCCATTTTCAATCTTATTTGTTGGATATAATGATGCAGGAATTTTGTTTGTGATAATAATGAGTTCAGTTTTCTCTATCACGATCTCAACTTATAGCAGCATCAGGAACATTCCACTAATGTACATAGATGCAGCAAGAAATATGGGTGCAAAGGGAATCTCACTCTTCCTGCATGTAACATTACCTGCTGCAACTCCATCATTAATCATTGGATTAAGACAGGGTTGGTCCTTTGCTTGGCATGCAATTATAGGCGCTGAAATGCTCCTGTCAATAATTGGGCTGGGACACTTTTTGTCTGTGGGAAGAGAGTTGCAAGACATGGGACTTGTAATTGTCAGCATGATTACCATATTTACAATTGGACTATTAGTTGACAGGTTTTTGTTGTTTAAGCTGGAAGAAAAAGTAAGATCCAGATGGGGATTAGATCGTCATAGGTAACCTATGAACAATAAAATACTAATTTGTCTTGTTTGAGGTGACATACCAAATAAGTATGAAAAGTGTAAGTGCAATGAATCCTTGATTTAATTCCTAAAGCCACTCTGAGTGTACTGGATGATAGACTCTTTTTCTGGCATCGTCCAGACTATTTCGTTCGATAATCAGTCCTTGGTTCTTTAATTCCTCAATTGCATGTTGTACAGTTCTTCTTGGTAAATAACTCAGATTAATTAATTCGCTTTGTTCAATTGGATGTTTTGTTTTTATTATGTAATAGATGAACTTGGCAGCAGGACCACCCTCTGGGTCTTCACGCAAGTTGGCAACACCAAAAGCAGATTTTGATAAAATCCCGCGTCGTTCGGATTCTACAGATGCCACTGAATCAACACTAATCTCTGATAAATTTACACGTTCTCCAAACTCTGCAATTAAGGTAAACTGTTGTGATTCTATCGGAGCCTCAAAGATGAAAGTACTAGGAGGGTATTTGTTTGTAAGAGCTGCTACTGAACCCCACTTTACAAGTCCATTCTCATCATAGATTCCTACACCAAACCCTTGATTTGCCTCAAGTATGATTTTTTTTGAACCTAACTTTACAATTTCTTCAATTTTTGACAGGGTGTCATCCAAAGAAAGCTGATGTCGTGGATCTCTTTTTCCCACCTTCCATTGAACGTCAATGTCATGTGATTTTACCGTATCAACAATTTTCTTCTTTTTTGTTGTATCCAAGTCAATTACATTTTCACCAATCTCAATAATGTCAAACCCTATCTTTGTAACTTCTTTTACAAATCTATCAAATGAGTTTTCTGCCAGTGCAAATTCAGTATTTGTGGTACCAATAGAAACATGTATGCCAAGATCATGATAGAATTTGATTTTCTTTATCAAACTAGTTTCTGATGTAAATAATGGCAGTGCGCCGTAGATTTTGACAACATCAACAAATGGTGCAAGCAGTTCCCAGTTTTCTTTATCAGAACCCTGTAACTTGTCAATTACATAGGTTAGCCCCTCTTTCCTTGGTTTTTTTGAATCTACTCTGTTTTTCACAAGATCGTCTAACAAGCTTGCATTATGGTCAACAGTAGGACATGATATATTTTTAGGTGAGGCGTTTTCTGCACATAATGCGCTTTTCATGCGTATTTGAATGCCATTATATCGTGAAAAATTTCAAAGTGATATAATGAGTTCTGAGATAGAGATGGAGTTTGTTGATAGAACTTTAGACCGCCCTTTATTGGAAGCAAAGAATGTAGTAAAGCACTTTGACCACAACGGTGAATCTATTCTTGCTTTGGATGGAATAGATCTAAAGATAGGACATGGAGATTTTGTTTGCATCGTGGGTCCATCAGGATGTGGCAAATCTACCTTCTTGAATATTGTAGCTGGACTTGAAAAGGCAGATTCTGGAGAGATTTTGCTTGATGGAAGTAAAGTCTCAGAACCCGACCCTAATAGAACCATGGTTTTTCAGGAAGGAGCACTCTTTCCTTGGCTAAAGGCCATTGACAACGTAGAGTTTGGCCTAAAAATGTCAGGTGTTCCAAAGAATGAACGAAGAGAAATATCATCAAGATATTTGGACATGATGCAACTAACCAAGTTTGCAAATTCCTATACGTATCAACTTTCAACTGGCATGAAACAGAGAGTTGCAATAGCACGTGCGCTTGCAATGGATCCAGAGATCTTATTGATGGATGAACCATTTGCTTCACTGGATTCACAAACAAGAGATCTATTACTTGTTGAACTACAGTTAATCTGGGAAAGAACAAAAAAAACGATTTTGTTTGTTACACACAGCATCGCAGAATCTGTAATACTTGGAAATCGTGTTGTTGTATTCAAAAACAGACCATCTAAGATAAAAAAAGAAATTGTGATAAATTATCGAAGACCAAGGCTTGCAGAAGATGAAAATTTGTTAAAATATCAACAACAGATTATTACAGAACTGAAAAGTGAAATAAAAGATCATATGAAAGATGAGTTTGGACAATGAAATGACCGCAAAAATTATATCAAAAACATGAACCCAAAAACAAAATTTGCAATTGCTGGAGCAATTATTGCTGTTGTAATTGCTGTTTCATTTACTGCCAATTCAAGTCCTTTTTTATCACAAAATAATACCACCACAGCTAATGATGTTATAAGAATCGGATATTTTCTAAATCTCAATCATGCCCAAGCAGTCATAGGACTTGGAAATGGAGATTTTCAAAAAGCATTAGGCGACGTAAAAATTAAACCATATACTTTCAACTCTGGTCCAGAAGCAGTTGGGGCTTTAATTGCAAATGGAGTGGATGTTACATATGTAGGTCCCAATCCGGCGATAAACGGATACGTAAAATCAAAAGGTGAGGCTTTACGCATAATTGCCGGTGCGGCAAGTGGAGGAGCAGTTTTTGTCATTAGAAATGATGCAGGAATAAATTCAGTTGATGATTTTTCTGGCAAAAAATTTGCTTCACCTCAATATGGTAATACTCAGGATGTATCATTAAGGGCATATTTACTCAGTAATGGATACAACACTACGGAAAATGGTGGTAATGTTCAAGTAATTCCTGCAAAAAATGCCGAAATTCTAACTTTGATGGTAAAAAAAGAAATTGACGGGGCATGGGTACCAGAACCTTGGGGAGCAAAGCTAGTCAAAGAAGCAAATGGGAGAATTTTTGTTGATGAGAGAGACTTGTGGCCTCAAGGAAAGTTTGTAACTGCCCACATCATTGTTAACACAGCATATCTCAAGAACCATCATGATATCATAAAGAAATTACTTGCTGCTCATGTGGATGAAACAATGTGGATAAATCAAAACAAAGAAGAGTCTTTGAAAGTTTTCAATACGGAACTAGAAAAGCTTACCGGTAAAACAATTCCTGAAGATGAGCTTCAAGAAGCATTTTCAAGAATGGAGATAACATATGATCCTGTGAAAGAATCTCTTTTCAAGTCTGCCTATGATGCATTTGACATAGGATTTCTTGATACCAAGCCTGACCTCTCAGAAATATATGATTTACAATTGCTCAACTCTGTACTTGAAGAGAAAAGACTAGCCACAATTCCTTAGGATTTGCGCACAGAGGAGAGATTAAAGAAAACTCCTGCTGAACAAGCAAGAATCAAATTAGATTTAGGTCAGGATAAAATAGAAAACCTGATTAAGTTAGCACCTAAAAAATAACACAAATTGCATGATAAAAATCATCCAACATTTATTGCTCCAGAAAATACAGATGCTAAAATCTGGAGATTCATAGACATCGAACAATTCTGGAGTTTGCTTGAAAGAGAGTCATTACCTTTTGCAAGAGTGACTACTTTTGATGATCCTTATGAGGGAACGCTACCAGAATACAATGAAAAACTGGGTGAATCTGTTTATTCAGAATTTAAAGACAAGTTTAAAGATAAAGAACAATTTGAAAATTTTTTGAAACAAAGAATACCAACTATGAAAAATTTATACAATGAACTCCGCAAGATAACTCTAGTAAATTGTTGGCACCTAAATGAACATGAATCCGCTTTAATGTGGAAATCATATACTGATAACCATACAGGAATTGCAATTCAATCTACATACAGAAAATTAAGTGACAGTTTCAAGAATAATGTATCCGATACGGTATGGATAGGTAAGGTTGCTTACTCCGATTTTAGATCAAAGTGGATGAATGAAAGTAATGCTTACTATGCATTTGTTACCAAACGTATATCGTTTGAATCTGAATCAGAGTTACGGGCGGTTACGTCATTACCTGCTGATAGCATTGGTAAGAAAATATTATCTAATTCTGATAAAGAGCGAGAAGCAAAAAATCCAACAAAACCAAGAGTTATTGATTCAACCGAATTGACTGAAAATGGAAAACTCATTAAAACTGATTTAGACACACTAATAGAGAAAATTTACATTACTCCTTTTGCTTCTGATCAATTTGAGAAGATAGTTAAATCCATCACAGAAAAAATGAAACCTAGTTTAATTAGTAGAATCAAAAAATCCTCTCTGTACACATTTGATTAAACCCCGAAACTTGGCAGAGAGAATTTTTACATTACAAACCCCCATAATTTAGCGGAAGTAAAATTCAAGATATTTAATACCGAAATGGTCAAAAATCTCGAAAATGAACCTATGACGACAATTTGACCTTCAGATTCGTTGTCTATAAATCCTAAAAACTGGCAAAACCTACTTAATGTTAATTAATTTGTCTCACACTAAGGATTCGTCACTTACACTGAGAGGTTTTCGTCCCATAAAGCCCTCATCTTTTCCATGCCAAAATTTTATTTCTGTCTCACCTTCTTTCCAGCAAAGAAAGACTTCTTCATTAAATCTAGTTGATGGAAAGTCAAGCAGGCCTTCTTCTATGCTTTTAATCATCACTCCCATGCTTTCCAAGTCTTCTATGGCTTTGTAAAAATTTGACAATGCTGTGTTGAGCTCTTGTTTTTTAATTACAAAATCTTTAAAGTTTGACATGTATTTTGGATTTGTTTCCATTTCATTTTGAATTAACATAACTTGCTCTTTGAGATTAACAATGTTTTTGAATTTTTTTATTACTGTTGGCAGCACTTGATTGGCATCTTTTATTGTAAAAAGGGAAAACATTAGTTAGTAAACAAAATGTCCCAGTTAAAAGCATATGGCCAAATTAAAAATTATTTTTTATAATAAGTTAAGAAGATGAAATTACTTCACCAATCATTCTTGAAGCCAAATGTGATGTCCTGTCTTTTATATCATATTCAGGACAGACTTCCATCAAGTCCATTCCAACAATTCCTCTTTGTGTTAGTGATTTTAGCAAATACACCGCTTCACTATTTCGCAGTCCTATTGGTACAGGAGAGGAAACCCCTGGTGCAAATGCAGGGTCGATGGCATCCATGTCAAACGAAACGTACACGTTTTTCCTTACTTTTTCAATAATTGTTTTCTCCGTTTCCAATAAACCATTTTTTAGCATGTCAAATGGAGTAATCACTAAAAGATCATGTTTTTTGATATTGTTAATTTCTTCTTGTTCTGGGGTTCTAGTTCCTATCTGTACACTAGATTTCAAATCTATAAACGGCAACACATCAAAAAAGACAGAACCGTAATAGTTTCTTGTAGAACCTATAAAATCAGGATGAGCATCAAAATAAACCAGGGATATGGAACCATATTTTTTAGAAATTGATTTTATTATCTCGACTGATATTGAATGATCTCCTCCAATAGATATCGGTATTTTGGAATTTGAAACTATTCTGTCTATGACTTCACCAATTTGATCCCTTGTAACATTTCCGTAATCAAACACTTTCTTTTTTATTCCTCCAAATGGCATTCCTAGAGAAACCGTATTATCCCTAGAATAGGTATCTCTCATCTCTGATATTTCCCGTATCTTGTCTGGTGCTTCCGATGTCCCCTTTCGCAGAGCATGTGATTTTGATTCGTCTGGAATGCCAATAATTACAATTTCCGCTTCATCAAAATTATCCGTATTTGCCCAACAAATCTTCAACTTATATCACCTACAAGAATTCGATGGCTTTTTCCTTTGTCTAATATTACTAGAGCACCATCTTTGTCGATTTTAGATGCCTTTCCATGGATGGGGCCAACTGGTGATGTAACATTGACAATTTTTCCGATAGTTGAGGACCTTTTTGTCCACTCCTTTGTTATGTATTCTGAATGTCCCTCAGATAACAAATTATACAATCTTTCAAGCTCCACTAGAAACACCTGTACCAACTTGGCAGGGTTTGTTTTATTGCTTTTTGTTACAAGTGTTGCTACGCCATAATAATTCCCTGTGTTTTTTATTTCCTTTTCAATCTTTTTTACATCTATTTTGAAATTAATTCCTACTCCAAGAATTAGGTAATCTATTTTGCCTGATTCTACAGATGCATCAACTAATATTCCTGCAACTTTCTTGCCATCTAGGGTTACATCATTTGGCCACTTTAGCTGAGGTTTGATTTTCAAAATTTTTTCAATTGCAATTGCAAGTGCAAGTGAAGAAACCATTGGAAATAATGTTGCCGCTGAAATTTCAAACTCTGGACGTAAAATTAACGAGAACCACACTCCTCCACTAGGTGAAGTCCATTTCCTATCCAGTCTTCCCTTTCCTTGAGTTTGTTTTCCAGCAATTACTATGGTTCCATTTTCTGGTGTTTTTGAGGCTAGTTCAGAAGCAAAGTTTTGTGTGGAATTTATGGTATCAAAGTAATAGATTTTTTTACCAAAAAGGTTTGTTTCCAATCCATCACTTACTTCCCATGGCAAGAGCAAATCTGTGGTTTTTGTTAACCTATATCCAAGTTTTGGCCTTGATTCAATGGTATATCCTAAAGACTGAAGCTTTTTGATATGTTTCCAAACAGCAGCACGACTAAGCATTAACGACTCGCTGATGTCCTCACCTGACAAGTATTCTAATTTGTGAGATTTGAGAAGCGTTACTATCTTGACTAGAGAACTATTATCATATGAAGTGTACACATCAACATTCTAGTTTATTCATTAATTAAATGTGTTAAAACCTAGAATTTTCTAATTATCGTCTTTATCGATCAATTTTCAGAGAATATATTATACTTGACTTATCATTCAAATAATTATGTCTGGTTCAAGCGGTTCGTATAGAGATCGAATCTATATTGTAAAAGATATCATCCTAAAACTTGTAGAAAGAGGAGAGCTAAATCAAACTGCGTTGCTAAGTTTTTGTGGACTAAATTTAAAAAAACATAAACCGATTCTTAATGATTTGGAATCAAACGGTATGATAAGTAAGAGTGAGCAATTTCTTGGTAAAAGAGTAATCACAATATACAAGCCAACTCAAAAAGGGATTGAATTTTGTGGAAATATTTTGGAACCATATGAAAACATGTTTCCACGAAAAAAAACTGTTAATGCTAATACAAGCAAACTAAGTCTTTTAATCCTGATCTAAACCGTATTGGGAAGCAATTTTCCTATCAATCTCATCCTTTTCTTTCATATATTGTTCATATTTGTTGTTCAAGAATTTCACAGATCTATACTGTCTGATTCCGGTCGCAAGCCATATTGACGAAATTACTATCACAGCTCCAAGTAGTATGCCAAGGGCTGATCCAAACTCGTTTTCTGTTTCAAGTATTGCAAAAAATGACGGATGTAATAAGAGATAGATTGAGAGTCCTATTGCCAGCGGTGCCAAAATCACTGCTGAGATGGATACTCCAAGCAGAATTTTTCTGATCCTATGTATTTGTTCTATAAAGCTGTCTATTAGATTCAAAATATCCTGACGTGTGGTCTCGTTATCACTCATGGAAATGGCAGCACTCCGTATTTTCAGAAAGTTTTATTATGTTATAGAAGTTTGTTTCCAATTTTCTCATTCCACAATTATGTTGCCTTTCATTTCTGGATGGATGCTACAATAATAACTAAAAGTGCCTACCTTGTTTGCAACAAAGGTAATTTCTTGCGATTCAAAATATCCCAAATCACGTGAATGAACATTAAATTCATCAATGTTTATGTTGTGTTTAGAGCCTGTATCACTATCTTCATTAATCATATGAACAGCCTCTACAGAATCTTTTGATATGTGAATTGTAGGGTTGACTGAGCTTGCACCAGGACTTTTCTTTCCACTGGTTGTGGACTTGCTTACAAATGCATATCCTGCATCCTGATAATATTTTGCAACCAAGAAATTATTTCTTGCTGGAGTAAACAAGGGAATTCCGCTGTTCGAAGAATTCATTACAAAATATGCTACAAGTGATACTACGACTACAGCTACACCTATTCCTATAGCTGTAGTTTTGCTAAATTTCATACCTTTAGAATTTGTCTTTTGCTTTTTTGGCACCACAACAAAATGCAACAGGGGTTATTTAGACCATGATTAACTTTGTTAATCGAGGCTTATTACAGACTTTTCTTAATACTGATGCATGAAAAATCCCTGTCTTCTCGCATCAATCTCAGTATGGGAGTTTGAATCCATATGATGAGAGGATCTAAAAGTCCACTGTTGCCATGGATGAAGAAAAAACAAGGGTTTGTCTCTATTGTATTCCCAAAAAGGTGATTTAGATGAAAACTCTTCAAATCATACAAACCGCAGTGATAATTGTTCTTGCAGCTGTCCTTGGAATACATCTTACTACAGATGTTACTCATACAACACAAAACTCGTTACCAACAGTGTCAGCTCAAGAAAAAGAAAAATCGGTTATTGCTGAAACATCTAATAATCAACCATTAAAACCCCAAGATGGAGACGTTACTACCAACGCACAAGGTAATTCTCTAACAGCCATATTCAAAAGGGTAGAAAATTCTGTGGTCCAGATAACCAGCAAGGTTTCAACTGTTAACACACACATAATCATTAATGGAAATCCCCTTGAAAGTCAGTCTACCAGACTGGGTTCGGGTTTTGTCTATGATGACAATGGACACATTGTTACAAATAATCATGTAGTGGAAGGTGCTGAGACAGTTGACGTAACATTTGTTGATGGCAATACATACACTGCAAAAGTTATTGGCTCTGATGCATTTAGTGATATGGCA
>DATIFN010000008.1:0-5285 GCA_035455245.1 Nitrosopumilaceae archaeon
CTTATGAATTGACATTAGTGAAAAATGATATTACAAAAGCACAAACAGATCTTAGTAATACTACTAGAGATTTAGAGACAACAAAAGTAGAAGTAAAGAGAGAAGAAAATAATTTACAAAAGACCATGACACAGTTAAGACAAACTAAAACAGAATTAGATATTACAGAGAGGAAAATGAAGAAAACAGAAGAAATGATCTTTGGATCTGGTGGAAGCACATTTTCTCATGCATCATGGGCTCGTCCTCTTGAAAGGGAAATTGAAACCTTAAAGAAAAAAGTAGAGGATTTACAGAGAAAAATGGACTCAATATATCGAGGAAGATGATTTCAGTGATGATTTTAGGTGGTGTGTACATCATCATCAATTCTTGTTAATTTTTGACATAATCAGATGGTGTTCCAAAATTGGAAACATGTTCTAGTTAGCAGCGAATAAAAGTAAAAGATCTGGATTAACCCAATCGACAAACTTTAATAACTATCGAAAGGTTAGGTTCCAACTTGAAGGAATTTATTAATTTTATGTTTACTTTGAAAAATTCTCAGTTGATCTAACACTATATAAGAAACCGGTTTGATCACGATCACGTGTCTGGGAAGACAGCGTTAGGGGAAGGTTATGTTTGTGCACCGTACATGCACGATCATACATCAATTGAGCTAAAAGATACATGGGAAAAATCAAAAGACGTAGATGATCTATATTTCGTTACTGCCACGTTTTCTGAGGAATGCGGTGCCTATTTTCCTTCACACGCAAATCACTATATTCTTGCCAAGTTCAAAAATGCGGTAAAAATGATGAAGGAAATTGAAAAACACAAGCAAGAAAAACTGACCTTTGTGTTCACAATGGATGGGGAATTGTTCCAGCGAGACGTTGATGGGAAACTAAACTTTCTTTCTGTATATCATCTGGATTATGGTCAGGCAGATGAAGACATTATCGATGTTGCATCAATCATTGCAAAACGTGACAAAGTTATGAGGGCAGGTCTTGTACATCTTGATCTTGCTGCAAATGAAATTCAAAAGTTTACATTTCCATATGTGAATGACTTGGTAGTCCTTGAAGTGTCAAGTGACAAAAGTCATCAGAGTTCAAACAAATATTGTGAAAAAACAAGACGCGATGTTAGCAGAAAAGGGATAACGATGACAAACCTTGTCAGCCTTTCTGTTCTTGATAAACTAAAATAGAAAAGTTAAATACGCTGCCAAATTCTGTTTTTGTAATGAGTAAACCATCAGAACTTGGTTCATTAAAAATTGGATCTTACATTTTGTTACCAGTTGACAGTCCCAATGCTGAACCGTGTAAGATTGTTGAATACGATACAAGCAAACCAGGAAAACATGGTGCAGCAAAGGCAAGAATCGTTGCAGTTGGAATTTTTGACAAGAAAAAATATCCACATGTTTCTCCAGTCAGTGCACAGGTAATGGTACCATTGATTGACAAAAGGGTGGGCTCTGTCATTTCAAAAACCGAATCAATAACTCAAGTGATGGACTCGGAAAGCTTTGAAGTCTTTGATGTCAGCCAGATTGAGGATGAGATAAAAGACAAGGTAGTTCAAGGACAAGACGTAGAATACTGGAAGGTAATGGATAGAACTATTATAGTCCGAATAAAGAGCTAAATTTCGGATGCTGATGATGAGT
Organism: Nitrosopumilaceae archaeon; assembly: GCA_035455245.1. Classification (GTDB taxonomy): domain Archaea; phylum Thermoproteota; class Nitrososphaeria; order Nitrososphaerales; family Nitrosopumilaceae; genus UBA8516. The sequence goes on from DATIFN010000008.1 coordinate 1,670, forward strand.
AGAAAAGCCAACTGAACTATGATGAGGATTATGAGTATTGAGGCATCCTAGGCTTTTCAAGTTCTGAACAAAGGTTATACGTACGATTTGTCTACAATATAACGCATGAAGGGGTTGTGTCACGTATGCCTTTCTTCAAATACGGAAATCACCGTAAAAGACAGTCTTTCTTTATGTGAAAAATGCCTTAAACAAGTAACAAATCTAGAAAAAAATTAATTGGAACCAAAACCGTTTGATTGTACAATGAAGCTTGCATCATTATTTTCTGGTGGAAAAGACAGCATGTTTGCTATATACAAAGAAAAACAAAAAGGAAATGACATTGTATGTGCTGTAACTGTTTTTCCTGAATCTGACGAAAGTACATTTTTACATTATCCAAATATTGAGGTAACAAAACTGCAAGCAAGATCAATGAACATCCAACACATCTTTAGCAAAACAAATTCAAATAATGTGGAAACAGAAATGCAAGAAATTATAAAATTACTTACACAGGCAAAAAAAGATTATTCTATTGAAGGTGTGGTACATGGAGGAATATTATCAAATTTTCAAAAAGAAAGGTTTGAAAAGATTGGTACTAAGTTAAATTTGAAAATCTTTTCACCGTTATGGAAAATAAATCAAAAAGAATATTTGAAAGATTTGATCGAATCAAATTTCCATTTTATCATAACAAGTGTTTCGTCAGCAGGTCTTGACGAGTCATGGCTTGGAAAAGAAATCACAAAACAAGATGTTGAAAAATTGGAGAATCTTGCCACAAAATATGGATTTAATCTAAGTTTTGAAGGAGGAGAAGCAGAAACACTTGTGATAGACTGTCCACTTTTTTCAACTCCAATTAAAATTTTAGATTCCAGAAAAATCTGGGATGGATACAGAGGAAGATTTGAAATAACCCAGGCTACCTTGGAAAATTAATGCTTGACATTTTAAAAACGGGCCTCAGGGCAGCACTGAAAAGAATTGTAAATTCATCAGGGATTGATGAGGCACTAATCAAGGAACTTGCAAAAGACATCCAAAGGGCCCTTTTACAATCCGATGTTAATGTGAAACTTGTCTTTGAGATTACAAAAAACCTTGAGCAACGTTCTCTAAATGAAACCCCGCCTCCAGGCCTTTCCAGAAAGGACCATATCGTAAAGATTCTGTACGAAGAGCTTTCAAGGCTTCTAGGCTCAGAAGAAAAACAATTTTCGTTCCAGCCAGGAAAGCTAAACAAGGTGCTTATGCTTGGAATCCAAGGAAGTGGAAAGACAACAATTTCATCCAAATTGGCAAAGTTTCTAACAAAACAAGGATATCGCGTTGGAGTAATTGGAGCTGATACCTATAGACCAGGTGCACTAGTGCAGCTAAAAACAATGTGTGAAAAAGCAAACGTCGAAGTATATGGAGAAGAAAACAACAAGGACTCGCCGCAAATTGTTAAAAATGGTTTGAAACATTTTGAAAACTCTAATCTTGATATTATTTTAATTGATACAGCTGGACGACACAAGGAAGAAAAAGATCTGTTGGAGGAAATGACAAGAATAAGCAAGGTTGCACAACCAGATCTTGCGTTATTAATTATTGATGGAACAATTGGACAACAATGTTACAATCAGGCGGAAGCATTTCATAAAACAGTACCTGTTGGTGGTATAATAATAACAAAGCTTGACAGCAGTGCCAAGGGGGGTGGAGCTCTTGCAGCTGCAGCTGCCACTGGAGCTCAGATAATGTACATTGGAACAGGAGAAAGAATTGATGACATTGAAAAATTTTCTTCAACAAGATTTGTTGGACGATTGCTTGGCATGGGAGACATTCAAGCTTTACTTGATATGGCCTCAAGACTTGAGAGCGAAGGAGATGAAGAGCGACTAAAAAGAATTTCACATGGCAAGATGAACATGGAAGATTTTTATTTTCAAATCGAAGAAGCAACACGAGCTGGTGGACTGCGAAGTATAATGGAAAACATGCCAGGATTTTCAGGAATGGTAAAAGAAGATCAACTAGACAAACAAGAAGAGCAAATGCAAAAATGGAGATTCATTATTCAATCAATGACAAAACAAGAAAAAGCAGATCCTGATTTGATAAATGCATCTAGAGTAAAAAGAATTGCACGCGGATGTGGTTGGTCAGAACATGATGTAAAAGAACTTTTGAAAGCATACAAAAATTCTAAAGACATGATGAAAGCTTCCAAAGGAAGACAGATGCAAGGACTGTTAAGAAAGATGGGTTTGGGCTAAAATAATTTTTGTCTGCTTTGCGATCTTCGTCTATCAAATCATAGAAAATTGATCAAACCCTGCGATCATTTAAAAAACACAGAATTCCCATTTTTGGAAAAAAAGGGTTTTTATAGACTCGTATGTCCTAACAAAAACATACAATGTCAATCAAATCTGGAAAAAAATCAGTTCTTAAATCAATAACATATGTTACACTTTTTATAGGAATTATTTTTGTTATGGCACCACAACTTGCCAGTGCTGAAAGTCCGGCAGATTGTAATTCAAGTGGCCTTGGTATTGATTTGGCTAGAACTCCATCTACTATAATTAATGGAGGTACAGGTAACTTTGCTGTCCATGTTGACAACGGTCCAATAGAATCCGGAGACTGTGATGTGAACGGTATTCCTATAATTTTCACCAAACCTGCAGCTGATGGAACAGCTACAGGTGGTACTGTAACACTATGTAATCCTGCTGATGGTGGAGCTGCAACACCACCAAACTGTAACTTTCCTGCAGGCGGTACAGGAGTGTGTTATGCACCAACAGCACCTATTGCAACAGCTCTATGTCCAGTTGGATATACCCAATTTATCAATGCAGGATTAAGTTTTGCTATTAATGTTAACCCAGGGGTAACAAGTGCTCAATCTCAAGCAGCAGGTGATTGTTCAAATTGCCTACAAGATGGAACTGTTCCAGAGGATAATAGTCCAGTGCATGTTTCGAAGGCGCTTGGAACAACTGTTAGAACACCAGTTACCACATTAACAAAATCAGCTAACGTTACTTCAGGACTTTCACCTTTACCTGTGAGATATACATACGCTGACGTTGCTGCTGGTACGGCTTCATTCAAAAATGTTGTATTAACTGACGATCCTGTTTGTGCCCCACAAGTGGGACCTGTTAAAACAGGCGGTGATCAAGATGATTTCTTAGATCCAGGAGAGACTTGGACATGGACATGTGATACTACAGTAACTCAGACAGTTACAAATACTGCATACATCACTGCAGACATTTGTGCTAGCTCCACATGTGCAACAACAATTGGCACTCACACTGGTAATTCGCAAACTCAAGGTAATGATCCAAATGAACGTGATTCTGTAACTGTAACAATTCTAACCCCTGATACTTTATTGACGAAGTCAGCCAATGTGACTTCTGGTCCTTCACCCCTACCAGTAAGATACACCTACACTGAAGAAAATACTGGTGATACGGCACTAGAAAATGTTGTTATAACTGATGATTTCTGCTCTCCAGCAGTTGGACCAGGTGGCAGTGACGTTGGTGGAGATAGCATCCTAAGCCCAGGTGAAACATGGACATTTACATGTGATACTACAGTAACTCAGACAACT
>DATIFN010000009.1:0-3307 GCA_035455245.1 Nitrosopumilaceae archaeon
AATTCTTTTCTGAATACCACAAATTGGAATTTGACTTTTAATTTATATTGTAACAACAGTGTAAATATCTTAGAAGAAATGTATCGTAACTTTTATTACAATTAAGGAGATTGAGTGAACAATTCAATTATAAAAAAATGGAATCAACCGAAATGCAAAACAAAATAATTCTGACTAAACCAATTGAAGTGCAAAGTTTAGAGCACAGGATCTCGAACCTAGCGGGAGAAATAAAGTGGTCTTGGGCCTGTAGAATACTTGAAGATGCAGATTATAATATAGACGCACTAGTAATCAAACCCAAACCTGGCGACCTTGTTGTTGTAAAAGTAGAAAGTAATGGATATCATAACTCTATAATGACTGTCAATAACAAAAAATTAAGAATCTACGTCGGAGATCTACTCGTAGGAGTTTTTGGCAACCGATATGCTGCTGATGCATTTGAAGGAGAAGTGAATGGCTTGGAAGACCTAAGCATATTGACTGCTGGTGGCATGATTGGAACCTTAAAGTCAAGACATCAAGAGATAAAAAAACCAACCAACGTATCATTTTTGGGATTTCTCACTGATGAAAGGCATCAAAAAATAAATCTCAAAGAATTAAAATTTCACATATCACAGCCAAAGGGGAAAATAAAAAATCTCATCCTTGCAGTAGGAACAGGAATGAATAGTGGCAAGACAACATCCTCAAGCAAACTAATTAGAGGACTTTCTACTAGTGGTTTTAAAGTGGCTGCCTGTAAACTAACCGGAAGTGTCTCAAATCGAGATCAGGATGAGATGAGGTCAGCCTCTGCAAAATCAGTTATTGACTTTAGCGATTATGGATTTCCATCCACCTATTTGTGCACAAGAAAAGAATTAATTGATTTATTTGGGACCATGTTGTCTGATGCTGAGAATTCTGATCCTGATGTGATAGTAATGGAGATAGCAGACGGTCTGCTTCAAAGAGAAACCGCGATGCTACTTGCTGATCCGCTCATTAAAAATAATGTCAAAGGAGTCCTCCTAGCTGCGGAAAGTGCCACTTCAGCTCTCTACGGAATTGACAAATTAAAAAACCTAGGTTACAGTATCATTGCAGTCTCTGGTGCAATAACCTCATCACCACTGTATGTTAGAGAATTTAAAGAAAATAGTCCAGTGCCAGTAATTCCTTCAACTGGTGAAGCAGAGGAATTGGTAGAGACAGTTAAAGATTTTATAAAATCCAAAGGATAAGTAAGCACATTTTACTATTCAAGAATTGATTCTATAACATGTCTCCAGAAAGGTACGCCCTTTGGCTCTTAAAAAAACACAAAACAGCTCTCTTTTCTGCCATTTTCTGGTCTGTTCTTTTTGTTATCATACCAATGCAGATCCCAATCCTTACTGGAGCTCTAATTGATGGCATAAATGGAAAGTCAGTCAAAATTTATTTCTTAAATTTTGGCCAAACACCCGAGCAAACCCTCAATTTTGCATTTATTGGATTGGTCATAGTTGCATTAGTTTATGGCATCTCTGGATACTTTAGAACCACTACAAGAGCCAGGATTAGTCGACACTTTGTGTTCGAACTTCAAAAGGCTTTGATTCACAAACTGGAATTTCTTTCACTGGATATTCATGCAAGATATGGGTCTGGAGAATTACTAAACCGTGCAATAGTTGATACAAATTCAGTTAGGCCATTTGTCGAAGGCACCATTATTAAAACCTCGACCAACATTGTCAGGATAGCCTATCCTCTCATAATGCTATTTGTGATGGATCCACTTCTTGCGGGTCTTGCATCAACAATTTTACCAGTCCAATTCTTGCTAACAAGAAATTTACAAAAAAAACTCCACAAGGCATCAAGGCATTCACGAAAAAATCGCACCAAACTAACTACCTCAATAAAAGAAAGTCTTGATGGCATTGAAACAATCCGAACATCAAACGCAGAAAGATACTCTATTGAAAAACTTTCTCAACAAATGGAGACAGTCGAAGCAGATCAGATGCGTAGCCAGAAATATTATGGATTAATGACTAGTTTCGTATGGGCTTTGACAAGTTTGGGATTGGCCCTAGTTTGGTGGCAAGGAGGACTAAAGGTGCTGGCAGGAGATATGACTATAGGAAACTTGATTGTATTCACGGGATTTGTACTTTTCATTTATGCCCCCTTGCGTAGATTTACAGAAGTAATGAAGCAGCATCACGGAAGTGTAGTTGCAGTTGAACACATAAAGGAAATATTGGACACGCCCTCCATACATGAATCTCCAAATGCTACACAATTAGTTGTGGGGGAGGGCAAGATAGAATTTAGGAATGTTAGCTTTTCATATGGTAAGAAAGATGTCTTAAAAAATATCAATCTAAGCCTTGGCCCTCATAGAATAACAGGAATAGTTGGCAAGAGTGGTTCTGGTAAGAGTTCGCTTTTGAAATTGATCACACGATTATATGATCCCTCCCAAGGACAGATCCTCGTAGACGGCCAAGATGTAAAGCAGGTCAAAGTAGAGTCCCTTAGAAATGAAATTGCGGTGGTTCCTCAGATGCCTGTTATTTTTACAGGAACCATATTAGAAAATATTAGGATGGCAAAACCCGATGCGACAAATAAAGATGTAGAGGAAGCATCAAAGTCAGCGGATGCCTCGGAATTTATCGGAGAACTACAAAAAGGATTCAATACAGTGCTTGGCGCTGGAGGAACGAATCTGTCTGGTGGGCAGATTCAACGGATAGCAATTGCAAGGGCACTACTAAGGAAACCAAAAATATTGTTGTTAGACGAACCTAGTTCTGCATTAGACCCAAAGTCAGAGGCAGCCATAATGTCCACACTTGACCATCTAAAAAACACAATTACAATTATTTTGGTAGGACATCATCTTAAAGCAATTAGCAGAGTAGATAGACTAGTTGTAATTGATGGTGGTGCAGTAGTACAGGACGGAACACATAACGAGCTTATTTCTTCGCCTGGAGTTTACAGCATTTTGTATTCTGGAGGCGAGACAACAAATGGATGAGCAAAATTCTGCTATACTAAATAGTAAGATAAATAATTTTGGTGAATCAAAAGTGATTGGTTTTTCCGAACAAGGAAAACCGTTAATTGTACAATTCATAGGAGGCACTGCCACCCTGAGAATTTTTATCCTCGCAGGTCAACACGGCGATGAAAGATATGCGAAAAAAGCTGTGAATCGTTTGGTTTCTTTTATTTCTAGACATGCTGACAAGGATTTTCCACTGGTACAATTTGCAATTTTATCCAATACAAACCCAGATGGCGCATTTAAAAGAACTCG
>DATIFN010000010.1:0-342524 GCA_035455245.1 Nitrosopumilaceae archaeon
GGGAAACATAATTCCATTACGTGATGCAATACGATCCTATGGTGCGGATCCTATTAGATTGGCAATATTAATTTCAGCGGAATTATTACAAGATGCAGATTTCAATCTAGAAGCTGTAAAAGGAATCAAGAACAAACTTGAAAACATGTTAGAAGATTGTTCAAAATACAAATTAAAAGAAAAAGTAAACACACATCAAGAAGACAAATGGCTCGTTAGTAGATTACAACAGTTGGTTTTAGAGACTACTTCAGCCATAGAAAAAATGAGATTGCGCGAAGCATTGCATTATGTCTTATATGAATTTGATTCAGACATACATTGGTACCTTAAGAGAGCCAATGCAAAGAATAGAACAGATGTAGCAAGTACACTTCATAATGTTTTATCGGCAAGAGTAAGAATGCTCTCCCCGTTTGCACCACATATTACAGAAGAGATGTGGGAGAAATTGGGAAATTCAGATTTAGTTTCAAAATCATTATGGCCATCTGGAAATAGTGATGAGATCGACTTTTTGTCGTTACAATCAGAGAATCTTTTGAGGTCAACTATGGAGGACATTAGGAACATTCTAAAAGTAACTAAAATAGCGCCAAGGAAGATTATCATTTACACTTCAGACTCTTGGAAGAACAAAGCATACCAAAAGATTCTTGCCAACATAATCAAAGGTGAGATGAATATAGGAGTTTTAATAAAATCACTTATTTCTGATAAAGAGACTGAATCTGTAAAAAAGGATCCAGACTTTGTTAAAAAAACAGTTAATGATATACTTTCTGAATCCACAGAATCAAGGCAAGCAAAAGCGCGAACGAATTTCATTGATGAAAGGATGATACTTTTAGAACTTGATGGTCTTGCACAAAAAGACTTTGGGGTAAATGTTCAAGTATTTTCTGAATCAGATCCACAGAAATATGATCCAAAAAACAAAGCTAAAACGGCGAGACCATTCAAACCTGCCATATTGATTGAATAGTTAAATTTCTAAATAGCGGGAATAGGAATTGAAAACATCCTTTTATTAGGTATTTTAAGAATGAAAGTGATGAAAATTGCCGTTGTAGGTATAGGAGTTGCTGGTGGTTATCTTCTTTCAAGATTAAAAAATGAACATGAAGTAGTTGGATTTGAAAGATCTACACAAGAAACTCATGATTCGATTTGTGCATGGGGTACAACAAAAGGACCAATGCAAGAGTTTTCACAAAAATCTGGTCTTGACTTTAATGATTATGTAATACATGATGGAAAAAACATGTATGTCGATATGAATTCTGAAAGATTCAACATAAAATTAAGTGGGTTATGCACATATGATAAAATTCGTTTAATCAAGGACATGTCAAGTGGGTGTAAGATCCATTATAACACTACACCTAAGCTGGAAGATTTAGAATCAGAATTTGATCTAGTAGTTGATGCAACCGGTTTTTACAGAACATATCTTCCAAAACCTGCACGAGATTTTTACTTACCAACATATCAATACAAGGTAGAATATGAAGATCAGGTACCTTTTGATGATTTTTACCTAAAACCATTCTCATCTATTACTGGATATTTTTGGTATTTTCCTTTAGGAAAAAAATTTGCCCACATAGGAGCTGGCGACAAAAATAGAAAACATGTGGAAGAAACTGACGGATTTTTAAAAAAGCACGGAGGCAAGATACTCAAAACTGTTGGAAGACCAATCCGTCTTGCAACACCAGATATGTGTGAGCCTTTCTATCATGGCAAAGTGGTTGGAGTAGGGGAATCAATAGGTACTGTTTATCCACTTTTAGGTGAAGGAATTATACCGAGCATGACATGTGCAGACATATTTATAGAAAATCTTCAAGATAAAGAGAGATACAGAAACCAAGTCCTTGAGAAATTTTCTATATATCCAAAAGTATTATCTTTTGTAAGGAATAAAATGGATTCCAAATTTGCGATGTTAAAACATTTTGCTAGTCTTATATCTATTTACAGATACATGAAAAAGAATGAGAAGAGATTTGGAATGGAAATTCGCATAGGCGATATGATGAAGGTCGCTCGAGCCTAGAACCCAAAAGTAACAGAACCAAAGTTTTGTCTAACTGTCCTATTTGAATTCATATTATAATCATAAATGATTTTAGAATACTCAAAGAGAACATCTTTCATTGTGTCCAACGATTGTGAAAGATAAAAACCTGGACAATCGCCGGTAAATTGAAAAGAGGCATGTACTCGGGCTCTACCCTTTTCATTTTCAAGCCAAGATGAAAATGGATACAAATAACATACTCCTGGCCTAGTAGGATGCAAACCACAGTATCCTTTGTCATCCAGAAATCTACAAGGAATGTGCGTTCCATCGTCATCCGTAGTTTCGTTCACTTTTCGTTTTAGGTTGATCATGGTCATAGTTGTATTGACACCACCAGAAGGACCAGTTTCTTGCCAAGTAGCTATATTCGTTTCATTTTTTATAAAATCCGAGGTTTTTTGATATTTGAGACTTTTACTGATAGTAATAAGATCATCCGATGTAAGTGGCAATCTTCCCTGTCGATTACAACAATTATGACAATCAGGCCAATAACATTTCCATAAAATGTAGCTATTTTCTTTAGTCAAATATGGAAGATGGAAAACAACATCCTTTACTTTTATCGTGAATTCTGAGACGTCGTCACGTTTACCCAAAATGAAATTTCGAACAATTGGATCAATATCCCAGTCTTTGGATAAGAGTTCAAGTGACTCCTCAAGTTCTTTATGCATTCATTAATAAATTACAACTCAACTTTTGAACCTTATCAATCTTGGAAGAAAAGGGAAAATATGCTTCTGCTACTCAAAACAGAAGATTAGTTTGGGAAAAAGTCATGTGGCCTCTAATATTAGAGCTAAATGCGGTCAGTTTTACAATGAAGGAATATAAGAAAAAACGAGACGATGTATGTAAAGAAATGAACATCCCTCCATCAAGAATTGCTGGAGGTTTTGTCTCTTTGTTGTTAAAAGGAATGTTGTACAAAGAAAAGGATCTTTATTCAATCCATTATAGATTGATCCCTTATATGCGGCTTAAAGCAGATTGTGACTATGCAACGGCGATACGTGAAACTAGCGTCAAATAGAAAAGAATTAGGATGTCATCAAATAAATTTTTGATCCTACTAATTGATTTAGAAGGAATAATTATATTCTGAGCTTATCACATTCGTTTCGGTAGCCCGATAGTCTAGTGGCCAAACAATTTTTGGGTTAGGGATTCCAGGCTCTGGATCTTAGGAGAGGATACCTGGGGACGGCAGTTCGAATCTGCCTCGGGCTACTCTATTGTATAAATTTGTAACCTGACTATCGGGAAGCCATAGCTATTCTTTCAAGCTCGTTCTTCTTTTTAACAGAAGGTGCGTTCATATCATTTGCTGCAGCTAATATCAAATGTTCTGCAAGATTTTCCTCCATTGCTTTTGGATTTGAAAATGATGCATCGCGCACACCTTCTGCAATAAACCTCAAGGCTAAATCCACTCTTCTCAACGGAGCTACGTCAACAGATACATGATATACAGTTCCACCATAAACTATTCTTGTCGTATCCTCATTTGGTGCAGAGTGTTCAATTGCTCTTACCAGCACTTCGATTGGATTCTTTCCAGTCTTCAAGTTAATGATTTCAAGTGCGGCTTTTACCGTGTTAATTGAACGAGTTTTCTTCCCACCCATTCTTCCAGTGTTTTTGGCATATTTTTTTCCAAAATGTAAGAGTTTGTTTGCCAATCTTTCTACTATATTGACTTCGGCTTTGTTAAATCGTTTAAGTGCCGACCGACCAAAGGTCAACGGCATCACGGTTTTCTTTACAGAAATTGCGTTTTTTAATCCTGGGTCCTTTATTTCAATATTTGAAAGATCCCATTTCCTAAAAAGTAAAAAATTAGCTGTTTCTGCCATGTCTATCTCCTAGGTTTCTCTTTCTTTCCATATACAAGTTCTTTTAAGGATGTGCCGTTTACTTTGAAAACTTTCCATCTTACTCCAGGAATATCTCCCATTGCTCCCCCCATGGTTGCACCCATTCCTTCGACATGTACTTCATCATGTTCATCAACAAAATTCATAGCGCCATCCCTTGGTAAAAACGCGGTTACTGTCTTTCCATTTTTTATGAGTTGAACACGGACACATTTTCTTACTGCGGAGTTTGGTTGTTTTGCTTCGATACCTACTTTTTCTAAAACGATTCCTCTTGCTTGCGGAGCACCACCTAATGGGTCTGCTTTTTTGTTAAGACCTAGGTTTCTTCTTTTGTAAGTTCCTATAGCCCATCGTTGTTTCTTTCTTTTATCTTTGAGAACTCTTCCTGAAAATAAGCCAAGTGGGGATTTTGCCATATATTATCACTCCATTATTTTTTCTGGACTTTGGATCAAAACGCTAGAAATTTGAAAATATCGCTTTGCCAGAAGACGTGCTTTTTCAGCATTACGGCCTTCTCTTCCCACCACTATACCTTTCTTTTTTGGATCGACTATCACAATGGCTTGCATGGAACCATCTAATCTCTTATTTATTTTAACTTCAGAAATCAGTTTTGAATTTAATGTGTTTTTTAGAAACTCGACTGGGTCTTCTGCGTATTCTACTAGTTCAACGTTTCTTTTTACAACATTTTGTAGGTTTCTAATGGTAGTTCCACCTTTGCCAATAGCAAGACCCATCTTTCCTTGATTAACAATAAATATTACCCTATCAAGTTTTTCGTCCTCTATACAATCTCTTGCAGTTGCACCAGTAACATTTTGGAATAGTGACATTAGTTTGATTTGATCTGTAGTTAGTTTGATTGTTTCTGTCATGTCTTCGTCTATTTTAAAGTCGATGCCTTTTGTGGCTCATTTAAAGCTTGATAAACAATTGTTATAAAACCAGGCATTTATTGTTGAATCTCCTGTTCCGCTTCCTTTAAAATCGATTTGAGATTTACATCACTCAAAGATTTTAGCGAAAGGGCGGAGATTCTAAATTGTGTTCCACAAAGTCTTCCAAGTGTAACTGACGAGCCATTGAAATTCATAGTTGGTACTTTAGAAATTTCAGCAGTTTCATGTATTTTTTCAAGTACTTTTTTTGGGACAGAATCTGACAAAATAATAAGTTTAGATGATTTCATCGAATTTACTACTTCCTTTGCACCAAGAGAACATTTGTTGTCATCCATTGCCTCCTTGATTACTTTTTCCAAAAGTTTAGTCATTTTTTATCACTTTCATATAAAGATCTACAGTGCCTGTTCCTACAGGAATATTTGCGCCAACTATAACATTTTCTGTTACACCTTTGAGTTGTTCAACCTCACCAGCCAGTGCAGCCTCTGCTATTGTAGGAACGGTGATTTCAAATGCAGCTCTTGCAAGTACGCTTGTCTTTGTTCCAGCAATTCCATGCCTACCAATTTGTTGCATGTATCCTCTAGAACACATCAAATCTGCTACAAGCATAATATATCTAACATCGACTTCAAGACCTTGATCCTCAAGGGTTGTACTTAATTCGTTTATTAGTGCATTACGAGCAGCTTCAATTCCAAGAGTATTTGCAATTTCAAAGACATTGTTTGTACGTATATCTTTTTTGTCTATACCTTCGATTTCGAACACTTTTGCAATATTAGAACCGGAGGTTTGTATAACCCATTCATCATCCTGTTGAACAATTGTAACTCTCTCAACATCTGCTACACCTTTTACTTTTGTTCCGAGAATTTTGTTTCTCATGGCTAGTATCGTTTGGGCATCAGATTCTTCAGCAAGTGTTAATGTGATAGAATTACCACTTCTTTCTATTTCAAATTTCTTTTTAGAGGATTGTAATGCTTCTTCTACATCATCAATGGTACATGCTCTTTCTTTCAATTTATCCGGATTCAGATTTAGTTTTATCTTTGTTGAATAATCAGTCTCCGTACTAGATATCAAGGCAATAATTTTTGTATGTAAAATCTCTCGAGCTACTTGTATTGCTTTTTCCTTTGATTTTTTAAATTTTGGTTCAAGATAAATGTCCATTGTAGGAGTTAATGGTTTTTTACGGGCATCGACTAGCTCAATTAGTCTTGGAAGACCCAAAGTTACGTTTCTTTCTCTAATTCCCGCAAAATGGAACGTTCTAAGGGTCATTTGTGTACCTGGTTCTCCTATTGACTGTGCTGTAACAATTCCAACAGCTTGACCAGGTTCTACCTTAGCCTTTTCATACAATTCAAGGGATTTCTTACACACCTTTTCTATTCCTTCTTTACTTAATTTTGCTTCAATTAATGCGTCCTGAACCATTTTTGTAAGTCTTGGATTGAATGTCTTTGTGTATTTTTTAGCAAACTCTGAAATTTCTTCTTTTGTTGCTTTTTTGCCAGAATCAACTATGGTTTCAGATTCTATCAACCTTTCAATTCTAAATGCCTCACCATGATCACTTTTTGAAACATCGGTTCCATCTTCTCCGTACAAGAATTGTATAATGTGACCATGTGGATCTCTGACTGTTCCATCATATTCTAGTTTGAGGTGTTCAAGTGCGTTAATCAGTCTCCTTTGCATGTAACCGCTTTGTTGTGTTCTTACTGCAGTATCTACCAGTCCTTCACGTCCTCCCATTGCATGAAAGAAAAATTCCAAGGTGGAGAGGCCTTCTCTATAGTTTGATTTTACAAATCCTCTAGCATCAGGATTTGTATCATTTTCTTTGTAGTGTGGTAGGGCCCTATTGTTGTATCCCTTGTGAATTCTTTTTCCACGAATTGATTGTTGACCTAACGCTCCTGCCATTTGTCCTATGTTTAACGATGAACCTCTAGCACCAGTAGTAGCCATTATTCTTCCTGAATTTGTTTCATCAAATGATTTATCAGCTGTACTACCAGCTTTGTCTCTTGCTTTTGAGAGCTCATTTACGATATACGCTTCTAAAGCCTCTTCTGCAGAGAGTCCTCTGCTAAGTTGTAATGTTCCTTTTTTTGCCTGAGATATCAGATCATAAACTTTGTCATATGTTTCATGGATTCCTACGACAATGTTTTCCTTGGTCTTTTGTGAAAGTTCCAGATCAGAGTATCCATAGCTGAATCCATAATGAGTAATAAACTGCTTTAACATCACCAGAATGGAGTTCAGGAATTTCTTTGCTTCATCATTTCCATAATCCTTTGTTATTCTGTGTAACACACTATCTGGTTCTTCAGCACCAATTGCTGCTTTGTCAATTACGCCACTGAGTAGCTGACCATTTTTAATTACAACATCCTTTGTAGGACCTTTTGTACCTTTAGACCATTTTGATGTAATCACATAATTGAAATCTTTTGGCATAAAAAGAGAAAACAGTTGCTTCCCGGTGTAAAGTCCACCACTTTTATTTTTGATTGCAGGTTCTGGGAATGTTCCTTTATAGTTAGCTATCATCGCAAGGTTTGCAAACTCTTGAGGCGTTAGAGTTGTCCCGTCTTTTGTTAGCAAATAAGCCCCAGTAATGAAGTCACGTAATGCACCAATTATTGGACCACCATATCTTGGAGAAATTAATTGATCTTGAACTCGCATCAAAAGGATCGCTTCAGCTCTAGCTTCCTCACTTTGTGGTACGTGCAGATTCATTTCATCACCATCAAAGTCAGCATTGTATGGCGGACAAACAGATGGATGCAACCTGAAAGTTTTTCCTGGTAAAACTTTCACATAGTGAGCCATGATCGACATTTGGTGCAAAGAGGGTTGTCTGTTAAACATCACTACATCACCATCTGAAAGATGTCGTTCAATTAGATAACCAATTTCAATGTTGTTTGCTATCGTTTCTCTGTCTTCTACAAAGTCTAGTCTGATTTTAACTCCATCAGGCCTTACAATATAATTAGCGCCTGGAAATTTAACTGGTCCGTTGATTACAAGTTTCTTTAGTCTTTCAATGTTCCATTCTGTTACTACTTCGGGTATTGTAAGTTTGGTTGCTACAGATTCTGGAACACCAACTTCAGATAGATCAAGATTTGGATCTGGAGAGATTACGGTTCTGCTGGAAAAGTCAACTCTTTTTCCTGAAAGTGAACCTCTGAATCTACCTTCTTTTCCTTTTAATCTCTGGGTCAGAGTTTTTAGGGGTCTACCTGATCTATGATGAGCTTGCGGAATACCAGAAACTTCGTTATCAAAATATGTGGTTGTGTGATATTGTAACAAATCGACAAGATCCTGCACGATAAGAGGAGGAGTTCCTGCATCTTTACTTTCTTTCAGTCTTTGATTTACTCTGATTATATCTACTAGTTTGTGTGTTAGATCATCCTCAGATCTGATTCCTGTTTCCAGTATAATGGAAGGTCTTACAGTAACGGGTGGCACAGGTAAGACTTGGAGAATAAACCACTCTGGTCTGGCAGTGGTAGGATCATATCCCAAAAGTTTCAGATCATCATCAATCATATGCGAGAATCTTTCTCTAATAGTTATTGGAAGTAATCTGTTTTCTCCAAGCTCAGTTTTTTCTATAAAGATTGTTGGTTTTGTAAATATCATATCATATTGAGATTTACCGCAATGTGGACATGTTTTTTCTTTTTTTGCTTTTTCAATTATTTCATCAGGAATATGTTTTATTGAAATTACTGTGTATGCAGCTTCTTTGCCTTTTATTCTGTGATATTCTTCAAGGTCCTCTTGTGAAATCTTAAGTCTAGCACATGATCTACAGGTAGTCAATAAAAGTTTGTAGATATTATCGATAAATGCAATATGTAAAACAGGTTCAGCTAGTTCAATGTGACCGAAATGACCAGGGCATCTTGCTGCGGTGTTTCCACAAGTTACACATTTTTGTCCGGGTTCCAAAGTTCCAAGCCTTCCATCCATTAATCCTCCCTGAACTGCCATACCATCTTCATCATAGGTTTCTGGAGCTGTGATTTCAGCAACAGAGTATTTCCTAATTTCGGTGGGCGACCATACAGAGAATCTGATCCCATCAATTACTTTGATTGTTTCAAGTGCCATTATACTCTCTCCTTTATCAAAAGTCTTGGAGCAACATCTAAGCTCATCATCTCTTGTAATAATAATTTGAATGCATATGCCACTGAAATGGAAGTAACTTTTGCCTTATCACCACATACACGGCAAACAAATTTTCTTTGCTTTATATCATAGTATGATACCAATCCGCATCTCTCACAGATGTAAATGTCAGCTTTGTCAGATTCATCAAGCAGCCTATCCTTTAACATCATTGAAGCACCATATGCAATTAAACAGTCTCTTTCCATTTCTCCAAATCTTAATCCTCCACCACGTGCTCGTCCTTCTGTTGGTTGTTTTGTTAACATTTGGACTTGGCCTCTAGCTCTTGCATGTATCTTGTCAGCAACCATGTGATGGAGTTTTTGATAATATACTACACCAATGAAGACTTCGGCCTCGAATGCTTTTCCAGTTCTTCCATCATACATCACTTCTTTACCAGAATATTTGAAGCCTGCAGACTCTAGCACACCTTTTACATCGTCTAATTTTTCCCCAACAAATGCAGATCCATCCATTTTTGTTCCACGTAAAGCTGCTGCTTTTCCTGTTACAGATTCAAGGAACATTCCAACTGTCATTCTAGATGGGAATGCGTGTGGATTAATCAAAACATCTGGGACGACACCGTCAGCAGTATATGGTAAATCTTCGTGGTTTACTAACATACCAATAACACCTTTTTGACCATGTCTTGAAGCAAATTTATCACCAATTTCCGGAATTCTTGTATCTCTAACTCGTATTTTGTACATCTTTCCACCGTCGTGTGATTGAGTCATTACTACATTATCTACAACTCCATTTTCAGATGGTCTTACTCCAATAGATGTATCTCTTCGATAAGGACCTTTTACTTCAAACTCTCTATACTCTTCCATAAATCTGGGCGGACTTGTTTTTCCTATTAGAATGTCGCCTCCCTGAACCATGGATTCAGTTGCAATTACGCCGTCTTCTTCCAATAATCTGTAAGCCTTGTCTCCTCTGAATCCACGTATGTTTCCTTCTGCATTTGGAATTTCAAAGTTGTCACGCATACCTCCGGGATATTGTTTTGCTTCTGCTTCATAGATTCTGTAAAAGAAAGTTCGTCCCAATCCACGCTCTACTGAGGATTTGCTAAGAACTATTGCGTCCTCTATATTGTATCCATCAAAAGGTAATACAGCTACAACACAGTTTTGTCCTGCAGGTCTATCTTCAAGCCCCAAAAGTCCCATCGCTTTTGTTGTAACAATAGGGGTTTGTGGATATAACATAAAGTGTTGCCTTACATACGTACTTGCATTCATCAGCGGTGTTGAGAATCCAAGACTTTGTTTTGCCATAGCAGATTCGTATGTATTTCTTGGAGATTGATTGTGTTCAGGATAAGGTATGATTGATGCACCGGCACCCAAGATTGCGGACGGAAATATTTCCATGTGAGTGTGCTTTTTGACATTTTCTTCATCCATTGAAATGTAACAATTTTCTTCTTCGTTTGCGTCTACTAGTTCGATTACTCCCATGTGTAAGAGATCATTCCATGAAAGGAATTTTTTACTAACTTTGTCTATCAGTTCTTGGGTTAAAAGTGGCTTGTTGTCTTTTATAACAATCAACGGACGCAATACTCTTCCTGCGTTACAATTGACATAGAGTCGTTTGGTTGAACCTTCAATATCAGATTGGTATAGAAATATTCCAATATGTGGATGAATCTTAAAGTTACGTCTAAGATCGCGTAACGAATCTGCAAGCTTCTGCCCATCTTTATAATATCCAATCAATCTTCCATCTACAAAAATTCTAGCCCCTTCTTTTTTCAATTCGTCTTTGGCTTCTGAGACATAAGTTACTCCAAGATCATAAAGTTTTTCGATTATATCCTCGGACGGAACGTTAACTGAAATGATTGCAGAAAGAGCAAGATTCTTTACTAATCCACAGTTTGAGCCTTCTGGAGTTTCGCTAGGACAGATTCGTCCAAAGTGAGTTGCGTGCAAATCTCTTGCTTCAAAATTTGGTTGGCTTCTGCTAAGAGGTGATTGAATTCTTCTGAGATGGCTTATTGTAGAAAGATAATTAGTTCTGTCTAAAAGCTGTGTTACCCCTACTCTACCCCTTCCCCAATTTCCAGTTGCAATGGCGTTGTTTAGTTTATCAGTTACGATCCCAGGCCTAATAGCTGCTGCCACAGCATTGATTCCCCTTTTTTGCCCTGATCTTTCAAGTTGGTATTTCATATCACGTACTAAGTTTCTAAAAGCTGTTCTGAATAGATCTGCGAGCATTTGACCTGCAAACTTTATGACTTTGTTTCCATAGTGATCCTTATCATCGGGAGTAAGCCAGCCAAGCTTTAATTCAATTAATTTACAAGCTGCTTCACCCAAAAACTGGGATTTTTCTTTTCTATTATCGGGGTGTTTACCAAGATGTGGTAAAAGGCCCCAATCAAGCAATGTCTCGGCCCTCTTTATTTGGAATTCTTCAAGCATTCCCGGGGCAATTCTCTTGCTGATATATACTATAGCATCTTTAGCAGTGGGCACATCTCCTGATTTTTCAAAAGATGCTTCTAGTTCATCTTGGATTTCGTCGACAAGTGAAACTGCTGCTGCAATTTCTCTATCTGATTCAAGTCCTAGTGCACGCATCAATGTAACCACTGGTATATCAACTGGTGATCCTGGGATTTTTGCAACAATCAATCCATCATTTTTCATAATAAGTTCTAGCTTTGCACGATAACCAACAATTGAGGAGTATACTTTTGCTTTGAAGACAATGTTTCCTCCTATGATTTCTTTGTCAACAATAATTTTATTATAAGAAAGATCTTCTAAACCGACAATTACACGCTCTGAACCATTAATAATGAAATATCCGCCAGGATCATTTGGATCTTCACCATGTTCAACTAATTTTTGTTCAGAAAGATTGTGCAAGACACAAGCATTCGATCTTATCATCAATGGCATATCACCAATATGAACAAATCTGGATTCTAGTATTTTTCCATCCTCAACCACACTTGCTTCAAGCATCACTGGTGATGCATAGGTAACGTTTCTCAGTCTTGCTTCCATGGGGGCAATATGTGTTATAGAACCATCTAGTTCCATCATCCTTGCTTGTTGAAGTTTTAATTTGCCAAGCTGAATTTTGTAAGGATATTCTGCACTTTCAATTTCAATTTGTCCTACTTCATCAATTATACTTTGAAGACCGCGTTCTAAAAATTCATCATAGGAGTTAAGATGTTGTCTGGCAATTCCCTCTCTTTTTAATATGTCTTGGATTATTGGCCAGCGTTTGTTTGAAATGTTTACCATTATTCTTCCACCACGTATCTGTAATAGATGCTTTCACCAGCCGTTGCACTTTTCCTTGTAATCCTTATCATATCACCTGGCTTTACTCCTAATCCCTTTATTGCAGGGTCGTTAACATAGATGAGTGGCATTTCGGTAGGTTTAGTATGAAATTTTTCTAAGACTTCCTCTGCTTCTTTTTTTGATATAATTTCGTGCTTTGGAACATAAACATGATCAGGAACTAGTATGTGATCTTTTTTAGTCAACAAATTGAAAATCCCCTTTGAACAACATTAGCTGTAAATGTATCATTAATCCACAAACTACGAAATTTCCACCGAGAGGTTAATATATATGTAATCTAAGCACCATCGCTAAATTCTGTTTTTTGTCAATATTTTTTTCCGTAACCTTAAATAGTTAAAAGAGAAGACTTCAAGCAAGATGAGTACTCGTTTTAAGGGATTTGCTTTGCTTGCAATTCTGGCTGCAGCTGTAATAGCTTCTCCAGCTTTTGCACAACAAGTAAGTCCTTTTGATACAGTACCAATAACTGTCAAGACAGATAAAGGGTCATATGAAGATGGAGAAACCATTACCATCTCTGGAGAAACAAAAGATTTCATCTCCGGATTACAGGTAAGCATCGTTGTTCTAAATCCTATTGGCAATAGGGTCACAGTTCAACAATTAGATCTTGAAAGCGACAAAACATATTCTACTTCAATTACTGCGGGTGGTGGTTTGTGGAAAGCTGCCGGTACCTACACAGTAAAAGTACAATATGGCAGCGATAATAGATCAAGCGAAACAACGTTTGCATTTAGTGGTTCATCTGCAGCACCGGGAAAGAAATTCCATGTGGAAAATACTGACTTTGATGTCAGCTACAGCATCACCGGCGGCAAAGTAAATAGCATCACAGCTGATGTAGAAGCCAAATCTCTGCTCGTATCCATAACAACAACAAGTGATGGAGTGTTAACCATTACTTTACCAAGAGGATTGATCGATGCCAAGATAAATGGTGAGGATGATAGTTTCTTTGTCCTAATAGATGGTGAGGAGGTAGAGTTTGAAGACGATGCAACATCTACAGACAGGACTCTAACAATTCACTTCCAAGACGGAGCTGAAGAAATAGAGATAATTGGTACTTGGATAATTCCAGAGTTTGGTGCAATAGCAGCTTTGGTACTTGCAGTTGCAATTATATCAATAATTGCTGTTTCTGCAAAGACAAGGCTAAGACTGATGCCAAAATACTAGGAATTTCAACTTTTTCTTTTTAAAATTCTGTTTCCATCATTTGTCAGTACATAATCTTTTGTGTGGAAAGATTTTGGTTGATTTACTGGTTTTTGACTTTAACATCTCGGGAAAGTACATTTTTTTCATTTTTAATTTATTTCAAGATTTCAATTCCCTTATTTCCTAAATAATGTTAAGAAATACCAAAAAAGTAATATCTGAAAAGTGATCTGGAGGCTTTTTAAAGTACTAAAAATTGGAAGATAAAAAAGTTACAATGTCAATGATAAAGTATTCTGCTTGTCACATATAACTAAAACTAGTTAATCCAGATCATTGGAATGATAAGAATCCGAGTATTTTTTAGGGTAATCGAAAAAGAATAAACATGGAATTATTGAATCCAAGAAGACTTCATTGTTGAGGATAACCAAAATTTTTACTAACAATCCCTCACATTACTAGAAACATAATGAATGAAATCAACTGAAGCTATTACATGGGCTTTTTAAATATACATAAATAGTGTTTCATCTTTATCGGAAGCAATATGAGTACTCATAAAGAATATGCGCTGATCGCTATTCTTGCTACAGCAGCAACAATGGGAGTCATTCCGGCTTTTGCATCTGGTGAAATGCCATGTCCAGATTGTGTAGGTAAAGAGGATGCACTAATGCAACTACCAATCTCCGTATGGACAGACAAGGCACAGTATAACCAACCCAGTGCAATTCAAGTTGGTGGCCATGTAAAGGATCCAAATCCCAACTTGTATGTCACACTCAAAGTAGTTGGTCCCACAGGGAATGTTGTCAAAGTTGATCAATTAATGGTTGATGACAATGGCGATTATGAAACTACATTGAATACGGCAAGTCCACTATGGACAAAAACTGGAGTTTATACAATTTCAGTTCAGTATGGAAAGAACAGCAAAACTGATGAAGTCCAAGTAGAGTTGTTTGCAGGTGGAGTTTGTGGAGAATCTCAACTTGCTGTAACCGCAGGCAGTGATACATACTGCATACCATACAGTATAGTCGGTGGTACCGTAAAAGAAGGAACACTTGATATGAAAGCAAAATCACTGATTGTGAAAATAGATGCTGACAGCGATGGAGATCTTACTCTAAGCATACCAAGATCAGTGCTGGATTCAAAATCAGGAAATGACGATAGCAGATTCTTTGTCCTAGTAAACGGCGAAGAACAAGACATATACAGTGAACAAAAAACCGATGATACAAGATCTGTAACAATTCAATTCGAAAGCGGAGTTGATGAGATAGAGATCATTGGTACGCAAATCATTCCAGAGTTTGGTGCAATAGCAGCTTTGGTACTTGCAGTTGCAATTATATCAATAATTGCTGTTTCTGCAAAGACAAGGCTAAGACTGATGCCAAAATACTAGGAATTTCAACTTTTTCATTTTTTTGTCTAAGTACATAGTAAAGGAAATATACGACTTGAGATCAGATTTTCTATGCGCTATTTTCTATCAGTAATTACAATTTCTATTTTATTATCAGGTTTCATTACAAGTTATGCACAAGTTGCAGAACCTCTTATCACTGCCACTACTGACAAAATATCATATAAAACTGGCGATAGCATCATAATTTCAGGTGCAGTGAAATCTGTTGTCGAAGGTACACCTTTAACGATTCAGATTTTAGATCCTAATCTGAACATAGTACAGATAGCTCAGATAGATGTTGCGCAGGATGGAAAATATACAACAACTGCCAAGGCAAGTGGAGCATTGTGGAAAAAAGATGGAACATATACAATAAAGGTTCAGTATGGGACTCAAAATGTTGTAGCTGACACAAACTTTGAATTTGCAAGCGCAACCTCAACACCTACAACAGAGATCTTTGAAGTTGATGGTGGAAATCAGGGGACCTTCGATGTTGAATACAGTATAAGAGGCGGAACGGTAAAAAACATGGTTATTGATTTCGAAGGTCTTGCTTTAATAATAACAATCGATTCTTCAAGCGACGGTACAATCACATTAAATATTCCGAGAGAACTAATGGATGCAAAAACAACTAGTGGCGAGGATGACTCGTTCATAATTTTAATCGATGGATCCGAATTGCAGGCATCACAAACAGCAACAACGAATACCAGGACTGTCACAATAAACTTCTTGAAAGGTGACTCAGATATAGAAATCATTGGTACTCAAATAGTTCCAGAGTTTGGTGCAATAGCAGCTTTGGTACTTGCAGTTGCAATTATATCAATAATTGCTGTTTCTGCAAAGACCAGGCTAAGACTGATGCCAAAATACTAGAACTTCGAGTCAACTTTTCTTTTTTTAATACATAAATACTCATTAACCTTGATATTTTCCTAGTTAACATGGGGTCACGATATCTAGTTTTTGTAGTTATGATGGTTCTGGGGTTTTCATTGATTGTTTCTGTGCCAGCATTTGGAGCTGGACTGGAGGACCATGACATTCCACCGCTCAGCGTACAGACAGATAGTGATAGGTATGGTCAAGGCGACACAATCGTGGTAACTGGTCTTGTGAAGAAACCAGCAGAGGGTCTACCTATTACTCTTAGAATATTAGACACTAATAGTAAGCTGATCCAAATCGATCAATTTACTCCTGCTTTAGATGGAAGTTTTTCAAAAACATATGTAGCAACAGGTCCATTATGGAAGCCCTCGGGAAACTATACCATTATAGCCCAGTACGGATCTGCTCAAAAGGCCCATGCCACATTCTTGTTTAGTGGTGGAGATGGATCTTCGACAATAGGTACCTTTGAAAAAAAGATTTTTACCATTGAAAATAAGGACTTTGGAAAATACAATATCGAATATGGTATCAGAGGCGGAACAGTCAAAAACATGGTTATTAATCCGGAAAGTTTGGCATTGATCATAACAATAGATGCCACAAGTGATGGATCAATTACTGTGACCTTACCAAGAGACATGATGGATGCAAAGAAACCAGCTAATTTAAGCCCGGACGATATAATGGCAGGAAAAACAGTAGATCCAAAGGACCTCGAGGATGACGAATTCTTTGTTCTTATTGGTGGAGAAGAAACCAATTTTAAAGAAACAAAATCAAAAACATCAAGAACACTTAGCATTGGATTTGCTGCTGACGATACTGAAATACATATCATTGGTACTCAAATAGTTCCAGAGTTTGGTGCAATAGCAGCTTTGGTACTTGCAGTTGCAATTATATCAATAATTGCTGTTTCTGCAAAGACCAGGCTAAGACTGATGCCAAAATACTAATCATTTTCCATATCCTAAGGATTCAATGATATATTATTCATTTAGTATTTTCAAAAGTTGTGATGATCTAAAAATTCCAGTCCAACCGGAAATACAAGGAAAAGTGACAAATCAAATAACAGATAAAGCTCTCTTTTAAATTTTGTATGAACTCAATTTAGAAAAATGAAGCACTAAAACCAATTAAACTAAACCACAATACTACTTAGTTCCAATCGGTTCCAATTTGTTAAGTAATAAACAATTCAATTTGGAGAATATAAGAAGCAATGTAAAGACGAGTACTTAGATTATTATATTGCCACCACAAATCAATTATAATGGATTTTGAATTTGAAGAATTTACTGCGCCTGAAGATATTTTTGTATACATGGCTACAATTGCACCGCCAATGAAAAACATGATGCCAATAAATTCTTACAAAGGTTATGTTTTTGCAATTATTCCACTAAGCCCAACTACTGGCAATATCTATCTCATGATCTATACAAAAGGTAAACTTGATGGCAAACTTTTAGAGTTTGATATGAATACAAAAAAATACAAATCCGTGGAATCGGCAGAACGAGCAGATAAGAATTATTTTGTTGTTTTAACCCCCAAAAAAAATACCATTGCAGATGCAGCAATAAAAGAATTAGAAAAAATAGCTACATAGTATAGGCAGGAGCAGTAACCGAACGACTTCTTGAATAGTGCTCCATTATTTCATCTGGGAGTTTCCCATTGAATAATTCTTTACATAATCCTCTTAAATATCTCATGATTGCCCAAGTACCTGCTTTTATCATTCCATACATTATCAATTTCATAGGTGGCCCAAATGACTTGTTTCGAATTATTATAGGAATTATGTCATTGATAACACGAAGATTATGTTCCCAGCATCTCCAGAACAGAGTAAATTGAGCTTCGTTTAGATTTCCAAAGTGCATTGAGTTCTTTTCGTTAAAGTCTTGATACAACAGAGGAGCAACAAGACCTCGCATATGCATATGTTTGAAGTCATCTATCAAATCTATAGTGTACTTTGTTTCATCTGGAGTTTCATCAGGCCATCCAATAATCAAGGTTGCCGCTGGAAACCAATGATTTTCGTTTAGGATTTTTGCACCTTCTCTAACAATCCATCCCCATTCATCGGTGGAAAAGGGTTTTGTCTTTACACCTAGGTGTTTTTTGACCATTCGTGGAGCAACAGTCTCTATTCCTAAATTTGTTGCAAGCCATTTTTCATTACTCATTCCATTGATTTCAGACATATCATGAAGTAGTTTCGGATCTGCACAAACGGCCGAAAATGTCATATGAGTAGTACCGACGAATCTAGCCCCAAGAGATTTCAATCCTTTCCACAAATCAATTATGGCATCATAATTGGGTTGAAAATCTTTGGTTTCACATCCATAAAGAAGCATCTCATCAGAATGTAACCAAATTGAATCAAATCCATAATTGAGATTTATTTTTGCTTCTTGTTGTAGTCTTTCCAATGGTAGATCTTTTTTAGATCTCTTGTTAACATCACAAAAATCGCAACCTCTTCCACATCCACGCATCGCCTCAATTAGGGAGTTTACTGTTGGTCCCTTTATTATGGGAATGTTTTGTATATTTTTAACAAAACAATGCATTAACTCTGGAGCATCACCATTTTCTAAATCATGAAATAGATCAAGCGCTAGTTCATCTGCTTCACCAACTACCACAGTATCAATACCATGAATCTTCATTCTATCCGATTTTGCAAGTTCCCATGCACCGTTTCCTCCCACAACAACATGAAAATTATATTTTTTCTTTAACTGAATTATATTTGCACACATTCTTTTGAATTTCATTGCAACATATGATAGTTTTTCAGGCGACATTGTGGTAGTTACAGGAGCCATACCGAGAGGATCCATTACATTAATTCCTACAACTTTTGTATCAGGACCAATACAATTTGCAAGGTAATCTGGTTGTGCGACAAAGACTTCGTCTCTTTTGTATCCTTGCAAAAGTGCACTTTCAACTCTCCTTAATCCTACTTGTGCAACTTTTGCTTCTCCTGTAACTTTGTCGGTTTCTACGCTAGGACAAAAGACTTTATCAAAAACCCATTCTGGAAGAACTTCGTATGGTCCGCATGCTATAAAACCATACAGAAAGTTACCGCGATAATTAGTCATTAGACTTCTATCTGCAGTAAGAACGATTCTTTTACCTGTCATTTTCTTGTTGTATCTCCTTTTGGTATGATATAAATCGTTTACGACAAGACTTTTGAAATGCCTAGTCATTTGAAGTATAGAGGTAAAGATATTGAAAGATGTTATAGAACCACGCCATGAAGAGAGACATCAGACCGAGACGAGTGCAATCAGAGATTTTGTTTTTGGCTTTGGAGATGGAATTAACACCTCATTAGGCATAGTGGCTGGTGTAGGTGGGGCTGATGTATCTTCAAATATAATCATCCTTGCGGCAATAGTTGCCATGTTCACTGGTGCAAAGGCCATGGCAGTTCAAAATTATCTTGCTGTAAAGTCTCAAAGACAGATACTCAATTTTGAAATAGAACGCGAAAAATGGGAAATGGAAAATGTACCAGATAAAGAAAAAAAAGAAATCGAAGACATTTACAAATCCAAGGGTTTTTCTGGTACAGAATTAGAAATGATAGTAAGCCAGATAACATCTGATAAAAAAGTTTGGCTCGATACTATGCTAACTGAAGAATTAAAATTAAATTTAGAAATTGTAGGTAGTCCATTAAAAAGTGCGTTAAGGATGTTTGGATCTTTTATCATAGGAGGAATATTGCCAATCATTCCATATTTCTTTGCAGATGGTAACATCCCCCTTTTAATTGCAATAGGAACGAGTCTTTCTGCATCTTTTGTAATTGGAGCGATTAAATCAAAAATGGCAAATCTGAATATAATAAAAGGAGGATTGGAAATGGCTGGACTTGGAACTGGGATTGCACTCTTAGGATACGGATTGGGTACAGAATTATCAAATCTTGGAATACTTAAACAATAGATCGTTTTTTTCTTGTTCTATTAGCAATGCTGGATGCAAAAGCACCAGCACCTATACCATTATCTATATTTACCACAGATAAACCAAGAGTACAACTTTGTAACATTGAGGCAAGGGCAGCTATTCCTTTTTCCCCAAAACCATAACCAACCGAAGAAGGCACTCCTATAACAGGAATATCAACAAGTGATGAGACTATAGAAGCAAGAGCCCCTTCCATTCCTGCAACAACTATGATTGCGTCAACATCTTCCTTTATCATTTTTTTCATAATTGGAAAAACTCGATGCAATCCGGCTATACCTACATCATAACTAGAAATACAATTGCATCCCATGGCTTCACACATCAGTCTTGCTTCTTCTGCAACACCAACATCTGATGTGCCCGCAGTCAATATTCCTACTCTTCCGCCCGATTGCTGTGGAAGTTTTTTGAAAAATAGAATAGAGGTAGTATCATTTCCAAGTCTTGTTTTTATCTTGTTTTTCTTTGAAAATGAGATGATCTTTCCATAATCGTTCTTATTGATACGAGATACTAGAACTGAATCTGATCTGTCTAGTGATTTAAGAATTATTTTTTTCATCTCAGTTAGCTGTTTTTTTTCTGCAAAAATAACTTCCGGGATTCCACGCCTGAGTTTCCTTCCAACATCGAGTTTTGCAAAATTTTCTATCTTTTCCACAGAGTAAATCGAAAGCATTTTTTTTGCTTGTAATACTGTAAGTTTTCCTAGATTCAATGATTCCAAAATTTCCATTATTTCCATGTAATGTCGTTAATATGCATCTGGTTAAAAATTTAATCAGAATTCCATGTTCGATATAGCATTTTTAACACTATCAATTCCTTTTTTGAACCACTCTTTTTCATCAGAATCAAGATCAGGCTCAATTATCTTTTCTACCCCATTTTTACCAATTACTGCGGGCACACCTATTGAAACATTCGAGTAACCGTATTCACCATCAAGATAGGTTGCAACTGGGATGACTTGTTTTGTATTTCTTACAACCGCTTCAATAATTGATGAAATTGCATTTCCAGGTGCATGGACAGTAGCACCCTTTAATTCGATCACTTTGGCGGCAACTTGCCTTGTGTTTTGGACAATTTCTTCAATTTTTTGCTTTGATAACAAGGATATGAGAGGAATCCCTTCTACAGATGAATATCTGGCGAGTGGCAACATGTTTTCTCCATGTTCACCAATCACAAGTGACCTTATAGAATCACGTGAGAATCCTGTTGCTTCATGTATGAATTGTTTAAACCTTGACAAATCAAGCATGTTTCCCATTCCAAACACTCTATTTTTTTCGAATCCTGAAACTTTGTAAGTAAGGTATGCCATCGGATCAAGAGGATTTGTTACTGGTATAATCATCGAATCCTTTGCGTATTTTTTGATATTTTCCACAACTCCCTTGACAATCGATGTGTTTATTTTCAACAAATCCATTCTTGTCATTCCTGGTTTTCTTCCAGAACCTGCTACCACAACAACCATTTCAGATCCTTTCATTTCAGAATAATCGTTGGAACCTCTGATAGTTACATCAATTCCTTGCTCTGATAACATATGATTTAGATCCATAGCTTCCCCCTGTGGTAGTCCTTGAACAATATCTAGCAAAAGAATTTCATCGGAGAGCTTCCTTATGGCAGAAAAAAGAGCCGCAGCACCACCCACCTTTCCGGCCCCTACAATAGTAATCATAAACAGGCGTGATTTTAATCGCTAATTAAACCTCACGATTCACATACATTAAAAATTTGAGTGTTAGGAAATAATCTCTAACAGTTTACGTTTGAGCAGTCTTTTCCTTACTTCCATTTTAGTATCCATGTAACTGTAAATAGGTCTCAGTCCAGGATTGTGTTGCAATTCTCTATTGATTGTTTTTCGTGGAACTCTTATCTCAGAATAAGCCAGCCCCATTTCTCGTTGTGCTAGAATTTGTCTATAATCACCAATTATACACATTATAAAGTAGAATATCCCTGGATTATTTAAATATAATTTCATTAAACCAAAAATATTTTTGAAGTCAATATGAATATATCAATATAATCTAAAATTTAATTTGAATTTATGTAATTATTGCATATATAAATAAAGGAGAATAATCAGTGAATCAAGAATCTTTAGAACTAAATTACAATTTATATGCATTCCAAGAGATTTTCATTTTCAATGGTTGTAATAATAGATTCGCAAATTGCAGGAATTTCGGGAGACATGTTGCTATCTGCTCTAATTGATATCGGTGCAAAAAAAGCAAAAGTAATTGATGGGGTATATGTAGCCGAGAATTATCTTTCTGGTTCTAAAATCAAAAACATTGATTTTAAAAAAACTGTCAAACATGGTACAGAAGCTACTCATCTTTTATTGGACATAAATGAAAATACAAAGGAGAGAAAAGGAATAGAAATTCAAGAATGTATAACATTATCATTAGACAAAATTGGTTTATCTGAGATGGCCAAAGTCTTTGCAGGTCAGACTATAAGGTCTTTAATAAATTCAGAATCAAAAATACATGGCGAGCCTATAGAATCAGTTCATTTTCATGAAGCATCAGGTATAGATACGGTTGTAGACATTGTTGGAACAACTATTGCATTAGATGATTTGAGTTTTTTTTCAGACGAAATAATTTCTACTCCAGTAGCAGTTGGAGGTGGGAAACTTTGTTTTTCACACGGAGTTGTGTCAAATCCAGCAAGTGCTATTTTAGAAATTTTCAAAAACACAAATATAATCATTTCAGGAGGTCAGGTAAAGGAAGAACTAACTACTCCTACTGGTGCAAGTCTTCTAGTAAATTTAACAAAGGATTGCTCAGAATTTTATCCTTCAATGAAGATAAAGTCCATTGGATATGGTGCTGGAAAAAAGAATTTTGAAGGGTTTGCCAATGTACTCAAAATTGTAAAAGGAGAAAAAACAATTCATTTCCAACATGACTCTGTACAGATACTCGAAACCAACATAGATGACGTATCAGGCGAGGTGTTGGGGTATATGATTGATAAAATCATGTCAAGCGGTGCAAAGGATATTACTGTTGCTCCTGCCATAACCAAAAAGGGTAGACCCACCAATCTTGTATCAGTAATTTGTAATTCAGAATCGGTAAATAGCATACTCAATACGCTTGTATCAGAAACGGGCACCCTAGGAGTTAGAATAAGAACCTCTTCAAGATATGTGGTTCCCCGGGTGACTATAACTGTACCTGTTACAATTCATGGAAAAAACTTTGCGATAAAATGCAAGGCAGTAAAGGGTGAAGGAATTATGAAAAATTTCAAAATAGAATCTTCTGATGTCAAATCGGTTGCAGACTCACTTTCATTATCATTTAAAGCTGCTAATGATATTATTAGATCACATGTCGACCAAAAAATCGGTGCAAAATGACAAAACTTGACGATTTGATACAATGGTTTGAAAATAAGAACAAAGCCATAGTTGCACTCTCAGGGGGAGTTGACAGCGCACTTGTGGCATATGCGGCATATCAATCTGGCGGAGCATCCTCTTTGGCAGTCACAGCTGATTACAAGACTTTAGCACAAGACGAATTAGAATCTGCAAAGAAAATTTGTTCTGAGATTGGGATACGTCATAGAATTATAGAATACGATGAACTTGAAAACAGAGAATTTGTTAAAAATGATAAAACTAGATGTTTTCATTGTAGATCAGAATTATCTGAGCACCTAATAGAAATTGCAAAAATTGAAGATACCGACCTCATAGTAGATGGTACAAATCTTGATGATCTTCAAGATTATAGACCTGGAATAATGGCGCTTAAAGAAAAGGGAATAAAGAGCCCACTTGTAGATGTAGGGTTTACAAAAGAGGAGATAAGAAATCATACCAAAAGTGTTGGACTTTCTGTTTATGACAGGCCATCAAATTCTTGTCTTGCCTCACGAATACCTTGGGGACAACAAGTAACCGCTGAACGTCTTGTAAGAATCGAAAGTGGCGAAATCATGATAAAACAACTGTTTGGTGTAAAGCAGGTTCGCTTGAGAGATTTAGGTGGAATAGCAAAAATTGAAGTTTTGTCTGAAGAGATAAAATTATTAGCTGACAAGGAAAAATTTAACAAGTTAGAATCAGAACTAAAAAAAATTGGATTCAAATCTGTTATTGTAGATCCTGATGGATACAGATCAGGCAAGCTTAATGTGATTACAGATTGATATACCTCGATAACGCTGCCTCAACTCAAGTTCATGAAAAAGTCATAGATGAAATGATTCCATATTTCAGAGAACAATTTGGAAATCCTTCTTCAATTCATAAGTATGGTCGACTTGCCTCAATGGCTGTGAATAATGCACGAAAACGAATTTCAGCATTGATAAACGCCGAACCAAAGGAGATCCTATTCACTTCAGGTGGCACTGAATCAAATAATACGGCACTCTATGGTATTACACGCAGCAACAAAGGAAAACATATAATCACATCCTCCATAGAACACGATGCAATACTAGAACCGTGTAAACGTCTTAAAGGTGAGGGATTTCAAGTAACATATCTTCCTGTAGACAAATATGGACTAGTAGATCCAGCAGATGTAAGAGATGCGATTTCTGCGGATACCTGTCTTATCAGTATAATGTTTGCAAATAATGAGGTAGGGACAATTCAACCAATTAAAGAAATTTGTAAAATCGCTCATGAAAACAAAATACCAATGCACACTGATGCGGTACAAGCAATAGGAAAGATAACGGTTGATGTAAAGGATCTTGATATTGATTTATTGTCTATTTCTTCCCACAAGTTAAATGGTCCTAAGGGGATTGGTGCATTATACGTCAAGAATGGAACAAATTTAGATCCTTTGATACTCGGTGGTGGACAAGAGAGAGGCCTAAGATCAGGCACCGAAAATGTACCTAACATAGTAGGCTTTGGCAAGGCTTGTCAATTAGTAAAAGAGAATATGAAACAAAATGAGACACATTTTAAAAAATTAGCTACAAAACTTACCTCAAAAATATTACAGGAAATTCCTTATGTGACTTTTAATGGACATCCAGAAAAAAGAATACCAAACAACACTCATTTTACATTTCTTGGTGTAAATGGAGAGGATTTGATAATCAAACTTGATGAGAACGGAGTTGCTGCATCCACTGGATCTGCATGTTCAGTCAGAATTCAAAAAGCATCGCATGTACTAAAGGCCATGGGATTTTCCCATGAACAAATTGCGGGCTCCTTACGTTTGACAATTGGCACAATAAATACCGAAAAGGAAATTGGTGATACAGTAAGAATTTTAAAAAATGTAGTTTCCGAATTGCGTTCAGTATCACCTTATAAAACAAAATACAATTTTTAAATTATAGAATCTATTTTGAAACAACATTTAGATGATATTCTGTTTTAGTAGCTATTGGTACTGCTGAATCAATACCATCCCATACAAAAATTTCCACGGTATACTTGCCAGAAATTTTTGGTTCCCAAGGAATTCCTGTAGTTTTTTTCTTTGCAGAATCTACACTTCCATCAATCCAACGTAAATCTACAATTTTGTTATTTTCATCCTTGACTTGTATAATGTAGGAAAAACTTTGTGGTTTTTGATCATTATTTGATATCTCTGTTACAAAATTTATTTTTTGACCCTTTTTCGGGTTTTGTATTAAAGGTCTATCAAACGAGTCTGTCATTTGTATCTTTTTCACAATTATGTTTTTTTCCGGTTCTGGTTCTATTTTGACTTCATTTGGTGTATTTGGAGAATTTGGAAAAGTCAATTCAATTTCTCGAGGTTGTCCAGAAGCATCCCTAAAGTCAAAATAACTTCCCTCAATGCTTCCCCCACCAGCAGAGATCAATTTTGTCCCTGACTCATCGCATATTTGGGATGGCATTTTGAAACTACCCTTGAAAATTCCAGTATTAGGGCCGGTTTCTTCAAGTGAGAACCCCGTGGAACCAAGTCCTCCATATTCTACACCGTTTATGGTGCAATGGTGATACCTGAATCCTTTGATTCTGATTTCGAGAAGAATGTTGCCACTTTCATCACCTACAGTGTCATCTGCTGGGGATGCAGGATTATTTACAACATTATAAATTTCAATCGTATCGTGTTTTGTGTTCAGGTCTTGATCAGTTAGAATTACCCCAACAGGTTGTCCAAAACGATATGTTTGTTGTTCCAAGGTAACCGTACCAGAAGAGGTAGTAATATCAGTTTTTGATGATAATCCAACAGTTACCCCTACCCTAGCAACATCAGAATAAGCAAGGTTAATTCCTTCTTCATCAGTAAGTTTGTCATTTACTAGGAATTTTATCTCGTCATCAATAGTGCGCAAACTTTGTATCAAAGAAGGATCAGCCTGATTTAGTTGATTTACTACGGAAAATTCCATTGTCCCCGTAAAGATTCCTGAACTGAATGAGGTTTCTTCAAGCTCTGCTCTGTAAATTGCATTATTAATTCTCTGACCGTTCTTTCCTCCAAAGGAAAATAAATCAAATACTATAGGTTGTGTATCCTGTTCTATAGATATAGTACCTACTCCAATATCGTTATTTGATGCATCAAAATTTATCTCTAAAAACACTGATGAAGAAGAGGGTTTTGAATTGATTAAATCGAGAGCAGAATCACTTAGTTGAACCAGTCCCTTTCCAGATGAAATTTGTCCGGGTCCAATAATTTCAACTGCTGTGGTGGAATCCAAACTTCCAAAATACAATTTCATACTTGTGTCGGAAAAAGATGTTATTCCTAACTGTTGTTCAAATGAACGAAGATCATAATTTATCCAATTGGTACCACTGGTTGGTACATCAATAAATAAACCTTGTAAAGTACCTGCGGATATTCCAAGATCCAAGGTAATTTTTTCAAATGTGATATCTGAAATTGAATTAGCTCCTATTACGAGTCTTTTGGAAGTTTTATCAGGAATGGTTGAAGCAAAGGAAGCACCATTCGAAAAAGAATCGGATTGAGGATAAAATGTTACATCTGATGCTGTCCCAAGTGTTACTGGGTTTCCTATTTGTAATGTGGGTATAAGTGCAGAGCTTCTAAATACATCGAGATCTTCTCTAATTCCATTGTTAAAATTTTGGTCGTCGTCAGTGAGAGTTATGGTTGCTTTTTGACCAGGATTGAATTGACTACCTTGAGTTCCAAGGGAGATGGTTGCTGTTGAATCACCAGATAATATTGATGTAGACTTCGAATTGTATTTTATTACTCCAGTTTGACCCCTTGGAGCAGTATCAGATATCCCTATTGTTGAATGGTTGTTATAATCAAAACTTTCAAAGATGCCAGTATTGGGTTCTGTTTCCACAAATGTTACTATTTTTGTATACGTTGTCAGTCCAGAAGTAGCTGACAAAGTAGGTTGAAATTGGTTAGTTCTTAGCTCTACGACAGATCCAAGATCAAGCCCCAAATCACCATTTTTTTCAAAATTTAGGCTGCTAAGAAAAGGGTTTAAATTCACTAATCCCAGTCCGCCATTACCAGAATTGGATCCCGATTCAGTAAATGCTTGGTAAAAAGTTCCTTTTGTAGGATCTATACTAAACGTCCAAGAATCAACTGACGTGGGGTCTTGATTTAATTGCATATCATTAATGGTTGCAAAAACTTCAGCCCCTTTTGGATATCTGTCTCTGTCTAGCGTCACTGAAATATTGGGGATATCAAAATAAGTTAGTTCTACTCGTTGGGAGCCTCCTCCTTTATTGTATACAATATCAACATTATTGTTAAATGAAAAAAGTTGTATTATTGGCCAAGCGTCAGGTTTCAAGCCAATTTGTCCTACTGGTACTCCAAGATTTTGATTAATACTTTTAGAATCTCGAACTACGTTATTTTGATTTGAAGGAGTACCTAACTCACCAGTGCAGGCAGTGAACGGTGCGGTGCCTTGTGTTGCCCCTGAGATTCCATTATCATCCGGTATTGTTACACCGTCAGAATCTGAAAAACTGACACCCAGTACCGATTGATCAGTAGACCTGTCACAAAAAACTCCAAAATCTAAGCTCTTTCCTGCCATACCAGTGGATGCAATTTGATCTGCTTGTTTGGCCTGATCCACATTAGCAAAATAGGCATACCAATTCCCATCTGTAGCTTGTACCATGCGCAAATCTTTTCCGTTTATTGTAACATCAGGTTCTCCCTTACTTTCACCAGTATCAGATATTGCACTATCTCTAATAACTACTTCAATTACCATAGAACCAGAGAAGTGGTTTTCAAATAGACTATTTTCTGCAGATACAAAGAGGTTTGGATGCGAAGTTTGCGCATGTACATTATAGTCTGAGACTAGTGGCAAAATAAGCAGCAGACCTAAAACAAGGGCTAGAAATTTGGACAATTTTATGATTAAAATTTGTCGAACCTCCAAATATTGTTATCGTATTACTGATACTTTTTTTAGATTCATGGAAGTAATTATTCCTGTTTTATACAAAAATGCTTGTGATATACATGATTACCATTCCTACCGAAAATCCTGAAACCACAGAAATAGCTGAAAATGTTTTTTCTTCATCCTGCCTTATCCAATTTACAATCGAAACAACTACTTGAAATATTGCGCCGGCACCTATAGAAAGAAACACCACAGCCGCAAAAGGAGAGTAAACAAATCCCCCAATCCATGCTCCAAAAATTGCAGGAACTCCTGCAATCATTCCCATCATGACAAGTTTTCCGATCATGGGTTTACCTTTTGCCATCGGTGCTGCAATCGCAAGACCTTCGGTTGTATTATGTATAGCAAATCCTACTATTAAGAAAGTGCTAAGCGCAATTTCTCCAAGACCTACTGCCGCTCCAATTGCGAGCCCTTCACCCAGATTATGTAAACCAATTCCTATAGATATCATTAAACCAATTGCAACAGGTTTTGAAATAGACAAAGTTGTTTTACTGACTAATTTCTCTGATGAATAGTACAATCCAAGAAAGGATACAACTACAATAGTTGTAACAAGCAGTTGGCCATTAAAGGCTCCCGCAAGATTTTTTGTAGATATTTCAAAACCTTCTTTGATCGCATCTATTCCAAGAAATAATAACAGTCCAGCTGTGAGAGCAAGAAAGAATTTGTACTTGTTTTTACTCATCTTAGCAATAAACGGAAACCAGAGTAATCCAATCAACACTGGAATTATTCCAACATATGTACCAATTATGGCAAAATATGAAAAAAGCTCAAAACTTGGTTCTGGTACTTGTACCGCAATTGCGGATTTTGAAAATCTTGTTCCATCGCTTAGCGTGAGTCCCACTTCATAAGGCTCCTTTTCATTCCATTCAAATGGAATAATGACTTTGGCAGTTTCAAACCGGTTTAGAAATTTGTCTGGTTCTATTGCTGCCGGTTGAATTCTATCATTTATGTCAGCCTGTGCAACCTCTACGTTTAAGTGACCAGTATTTCTTACTGTTGCAATAATTTTTGAATCAAGGAACTCTATTTTCTCAATAGAAATTTCCGGAAGTGTTACTCCAAAACCAAGAAGGTTAGAACCAGGACCAAAAATATATGCAATCATCACACCTAATGCCAAAATAGGAATTAAGGCACTTGCAATCAGTTTTAATTTTGAGGTTTTTTTGATTTCTTCCATTAATTTTCACCTAATTGTGTTGAGTTTGAGTCTTTAGCAAGAAATATTCCAGTCCATCCTTTTTCGGCAAATTCAGTTTTGTGAGCGTGAAATAAATATTTCCCAGGAAATTGGTACTTGAACTCCATTATTCCTCTATCGCCTTGCGAGAATGTGACAACATCTGTAAACATAGAAGGGATGGTGGATGTGCCAGCAGGATAGTACTCAAACAAATTTCCATGAAGATGAAGATTGTTTAATTGGTCAAATTCTAGCATGTTAACAACATACACTCGGATCAGCTCCTTTGTGTTGATTTGTATTGGGTGATGTTGATAGTAAAATGGAATTGTATTTGCTGCGTAAAAGTTGTTTTCTGCGTCAAAATCTGTGTCAAATCCATTTAGAACCATAACCATTTCATCTGCTGGTGGTCTACCTTCTTTTGGATCTACAATGTATACACCATACAATCCATGAGAGATGTGTTCCTCAAGTGGCATCACATGACAGTGATAGGGATGCACCCCTACAGGTCCTGCAATAAACTCGTAAGTGAATTGTCCTCCACCTTGACCCACAGGATCAAAGACTCCATCCATCTCAGCTTTGTGTATTCCGTGAAAATGCATAGTATGTGGTTTTTGGCCATTGTTGATGAAGTGTATCCGGACAAGGTCTCCTTCTGTAGCTCTAATCGTTGGACCTGGAACAGTTCCATTAAAAGTCCAAACATTATAAAAGATTCCTGGAGAAATTTCCATTAAGTTGGTATCCTCTGCAATAATAGTAAATTCACGAAGTGTGGTACCATCTGAGAGTTTCGAAATCTTGCCATAACTAAATTCACGCAGGTATTTTTCGGGATCAAATTTTAGTGATTCTCCAGAATAACCAATAGGATCCAGGACATCCCCTGAGGTTAGTATGACTGCACCTGAATGCGTTAGGAATGTTTTTGATTCTTTGCTTGCATTAACATTCAGAATTGGCAAGGAAAAATAAACAATAGTTACAAAGAACACTACAATTAAAGTCATCAACATCTTTCCCTTCATTGTTTTCACTAGATGCATATGATCGAGATAGAGGGGATAGATTATTTATAATTTAGCCTAGGCTAAATTTTTTACCTTAGGCTAAATTAAAAGGTAAATTTCAAATCCCAAATTTTAATAGTGGTTTTATTTCACACATGTCTGTGAAAAAGCCTGGAATGCTTCTTGTAATAGGAGGCTTTTTGATTTTATTTGGAATTGGACTCTCTTTTTATGGTTCACAGTTAATAATAGAAAATCTAACTACACAGGAAAAAAGACTAGGGATTGGAACGTCAATGGAATTAACAAAAGAACTCGATCCGTCAATTAATGAAAATGGAGTTTTTGTGGTTCAAACCGATGATTTCAGAGAAGCGAGTCGTTTGCAGGCATCCGTTTATGATTCATTAGGTCAAATAGTTATTTTAAAGTCAATAGAACATAGTCCTTTCCAAGATAACTTTACAATTTCGACTACCGGGGTTTACAAACTTTTGATAGAAAACATTGGCGAACGAGAATTAGAAGTTACTGCAGTAATCGGATACCTGCCAAATGGTCAATCTTTGACAGTGAGTATTTTTGGATTTATTGTAATAATAGTAGGATTGATAGGTCTAGGTACGGGAATAGTCTATCATTTTAAATCGCGTGGCAGAATAGGTACTAATTAAGAAAAGAATCGAGTTCCGTAAGGCCGTCTACGACTCCAGAAAAATTCTCTTCGCTTTCCATTATTTTATTTAGTTTTTCTTTGTTCGCGGTAAAAATGGTTACATTTCCATCTTTTTTTATGTTAACAAAACCATGTTGTATAATATAAAATAGTTTTTTTTGTATTTCATTGTCACTGATCTTTAATTTTTCTGTAAGATATGAGGATTCTTTACTTCCATTTTCTAGTTCTAAAATTATTGAAGCGATATCAGGATCAACCAGAAATTCAATCATTTTTTGTCTGTCATAGTTTTCTTCCAATAAATTTCACCATTCATTAGTTGAGTTTAAAATTTTCCTTTTATTTGATATAAAATCATTAATCAAAATCTTTCCAATATTAACAGGATTGATGTAATACGCTCTCCCCTTTAGCTCTTTTTCAAGACTTTTTACATAATTCAAAAGTTCATCTTCCTCACTTACCATAATTGTGTCCACGTCTATTCCTTCGTGTTTACATTTTTTTGCCTCTGCAAGTGTTCTGGATTCGATGAAAGAGTCAACCTGCCTGTATCTATAACAAAGATAAACCATTTCTCCACCCGTATCAAGTTTTATTTCACGTTCCATTTTCAATTTTAACAAAGTGGCATCATCTGGAACGTAAAAATGTGAATATGGTTTATCGGCAAGAATGTTGTTTTTTTGACTGTCATTATCAATAAAACAAGCACTTGGTTGGCCATCAGTTATCATCACTATTCTTTTGTTTTGTGCTCCATCACGTTTCAGAATCTTAAGAGATAGTCTAAACGCGGCTTGATAATTGGTATAATGTAAAAAATTATCATTGGAATCGTAGGTTTTCAGATAAGGTATATCATGTGGATCTATTTCAGACGCAAAAGTACCAAATCCAATGATGTAAATCGAGTCGTTTGGAAAGAATTTTTTATTTAGAACATACAAACTCCATAGTGCTTTTTTTGCAGCCTCTATTCTACTGCTTTCTCCTGAACCAATTGAATATCTCATGGTAGAACTTAGGTCTATGCAATATACTACAGCAACTTTTACTTCTTCAATTGTTTCAAATTCTTCCAAATCACCAATTTCGATAGTAATTGGAAATTTTATTTTAGAATCTTTTTTTGCAATTCTTTGTATTGAATTCAATATAGTTTGCGGCACGCTAATGAATTTTAAGTCGTCACCTAACTCAAATTTTTTTGTTGTATCTTGTATTACACTTCCTGCACCAATATTTTTTGTCTCGTGAAATCCTAATCCACCTTCCTTAATTGCTCTCATAACATCTTCCAAAAGTCTTCCCCCAATCTCAAAGAATCCTTTTTTAGTGAGCCATTTTTTTTCATCTTTGAGGTATCCCTGTTTCTGGAGGATCTTTGTTATCGGTTCCCCTGTGGCATGAATATCCCTTTCTAAGTTTTCAGAGTTTTTTTCACGATTTTGTTGTTCTGTTGATTGCGAAATAACTCCCTCTAGAATATGTTCGAGATCTTGCATATTCGGAATTTTTTCCTTTAGCACTTGTTTTGATAATGTTTGAAGAATTTTTTTTAATGTCTCACTTGAAATTTCGTTATTTGGTTTTGAAGATTTACTTTCTTGATTCGAGAAATATAAAATATTTCTGATATCAGGCTGCGACAAAACCAATCTCTTTTTTGTTGAGGATTTTTGGCTCTGTCCAGCATAGTCCTTCCAGAATAATTTCAATAATAGCGGCACGTAGTTCATTTTTTACCTTTTCTGAAAGAGAGAGGAATTCCGATTTTATATTGTAGGTCATGGTTTTCTTCTCAAATTCCTGTTGTTCTACGGACACCTTGTCATATATTTGACCAATAAGATTATGGAGATTTTCGAAGCTTTGTAATTGAGTTTCATATGACACCTGCATATTATTTTTATCTACAATCTTTTGCGATACTTGAAATGTTTTTCCCACGAACTCTTCCTTTATTTTAACTAATAATACTTGATCAATCTCTTTCATGTATTCCAAGGAGGTTTCCTTGACTGATTGAGAAATAATTTCGCGAAGCACTTTTTCTCGATTTGTTATTGTATCATCCATTTCTGAGAGTTCAAATTTTGTGGTTTGCCCTATACAGAAAAAATCAGAAGGTCGTGGGATTGCCAAAATTTTATGTAACAGTGCTCTAGTTCTTTCTGCTTCGCCCACTAGAAGTTCAAGACAATGAATTCCCATTCGCACACTTACACCCTTGTCTTGGTTTATCTCCTGATTCACTCGTGCGTTCTGAATTATCTTCGCCAAAGTCTTCAAAATGAAAATAGGTATGAAGGATTTTGAAATTTTTGCCTCTTGAATTATTATCAGCATTTCTTCTTCAACAGATTTTGGATAATGAGTGCGAATGTGACTTTTTAGGCGGTCATACAGTGGTTCAATTATTTTCCCAGAGTGAGTATAATCTATAGGATTAGCTGTGGCAAAGAAGGCAGTTTTTGGTTCAAAGATGACAGGATATGCACCGGTTGTGAATCTTCCTTCCTGTAGTACTGATAGGAGTGCGACTTGTTTTCTTGTGTCAAGCACTGGTAACTCATCTATGCAGAACAGTCCATGTTTTGCTTGCATTAATTGTCCAGGAGAATATGATTCGATTTGATACATTTCTGCTCCCTTTTTTGTAATTTTTATAGCATCTATTTGTCCGACTAGATCCTTGACTGAAATATCAGGTGTTGCAAGAACGTATTTGAATCTGCGCGCTCCTTCTATCCATTCGATTTTAGTGTCAAGTTTGTTATTGCGAATTTTTTCCACGCTGTTTGAATCGACATAGAATTTTGGGGAAAGCATATTGTTTTCTGAATCTTCTAATAAGGAAATCATATCTTCTTGTGGTAGATCCATTGGGGAATCATTTGTTATACTACCACGGATGATAGGCATCGGAGACAACAGGTATTTTGAAATTGTTTGCGCAATCTTTGTTTTTGCCTGACCTATTTGTCCAACTAACATAATATCATGACAGGCAAGAATTGCCCTATCTAATGCGGGGATAACATCTTCTTCGAAACCTATTATTTCAGGATATTTTATTTCTCCTCTTTGTATTTTTGAAATCAGGTTTTGTCGAAGCTGATCCTTTGCCTCTACAATCTTATAGTTAATTTCTAAGAGGTCATGAAGTGTTTTAATTTGTTTATAATCCTCAGGAACCCCAGCCATCACCTCTGTATATTTCGGAGAGGAGGAATAGCTTCGTTTTACAAGTTCTGAAATATCTTGCGGCACTTTAATAAATTATGTCAGAATGCGATTTAAACCATTGTCTATTTTAGCATGGTTTTTATCGGGGAGAGATGAAATTTTTGTTCACTTGAGTTCGCAAGAATATAGACACATTGTTAGGATCGCTGGAAAAGATATCCCGGGAGCGAAGAAAATGATTATTGGAGTAAGCCAAGTCAGAGGAATAGGTTATAACTTTGCAAAAGCAATTTTAGATCTTCTTAAGATCGATCAAAATAGCAATGTTGGTTTTTTGACAGAATCTCAAGTTGACTCCATCGAAAAGGCAATTAAAAACCCACCGTCACTTAATGTTCCAGCATGGTTTCTTAACAGAAGAAAAGATCTCGATTCTGGAAGCGATTTCCATCTAATTACTTCAGATATAGAATTTAATGTTAGAAATGATATCGAACGGGAGAAAAACACTAACAGTTGGCGTGGTTTTCGTCATACCTATGGATTAAAAGTTAGAGGACAACGGACTCGTACAACAGGACGCAAAGGCGGTGCTGTTGGAGTTCGTAAAGGAGGAAAAGTTCTTCCGCCAGGTGCAGCACCACCTGAAGGTGCGGCTGCGGGAGCAGCAACCCCATCCGAGGGTGCAAAACCAGCAGCAGGGGCGGCAGCTCCAGCAGCAGGTGCAAAACCAGCAGCAGGTGCAAAACCTGTGGAGAAAAAACCAGCAAAATAGGTGTGATGAATGGGAGATCCTAAGAACCCTCGCAAAATTTGGAGAAAACCAAAACGTCCTCTAAATTATGATTTGTTAAATGAAGAACTTTATGTTCTTGGAACTTTTGGATTGAAAAATAAACGCGAACTCTGGAAGGCGCATACAGAACTTTCAAGAGTAAGAAATCAGGCAAGATCACTTTTGGCCTTGACACAAGAAG
The DNA here is from genome assembly GCA_035455245.1 of Nitrosopumilaceae archaeon. GTDB lineage: Archaea > Thermoproteota > Nitrososphaeria > Nitrososphaerales > Nitrosopumilaceae > UBA8516. Next base: position 35,478 of record DATIFN010000010.1, read on the forward strand.
TAAGAGAGAAAAAAGAGCAGGTTCTTATGAAATCTTTAACAAGAATCGGATTGGTAAATACAAATTCTACACTTGATGATGTCTTGAATTTAAAGGTCACAGATCTGCTTTCACGCAGGTTACAGACAGTTATCCAGAAAAAAGGACTTATCAAAAGTCCTTATCAAGCAAGGCAGGCAGTAGTTCATGGTCACATTATGATTGGAGAAAGAGTCGTCACTGTTCCATCATATACGGTTAAGGTAGAAGAAGAAAGCCAAGTTCATCTGGTCCCGGGGGTTAATTTTGGTCAACCAAAGCAACAGGTAGAAGTAATTGTGCCTGAGCAACCTCAAGAATAAGAAATACAACATTATTATTTAGATAAAATAGTTAAGATAAGATTATGTGCTCAATAATAGGATATTTAGGCGGTGAGCAAGCTGCGCCAGTTTTAGTCAAGGGACTAAAACGCATGGAGTATAGAGGCTACGATAGTGTCGGAGTTGCAACATTCTCTGGGAATCAAATTTCGGTTAGAAAAGGAGTGGGCAAGGTTATGGAGGTAAACACCAAGGTTAATCTTGATACATTATCTGGAACAGTAGGGATAGGGCATACTAGATGGGCTACTCATGGAGGAGTAACCGATGTAAATGCCCATCCTCATCCATCGAGTGCTGGAGAGGTAGCAATAGTACATAACGGAATAATTGAAAATTATGCCGAATTAAAAAAAGAATTAGAAGAGAAAAAATATGGATTTAAAAGCGAAACAGATAGTGAAGTCATCGCAAATCTTTTGCAATTTAATTTTGACCAAACAAATGATATTAAAAAATCCATAATACAAACTGTTTCTAAACTAAAAGGAAACTTTGCATTTGTCGCGGTATTTGAAAATGGGACCCTTGCAGCAGCTAGATTCCATGAACCCTTGATAGTAGGAATTGGAAAAGAGGGATATTTTGTTTCAAGTGATGTATTGGGATTTGTAGAGTATACAGATGAAGTAATCTATCCTGATAACAGAGAATGTCTCATAATTAATTCTGCTGGAATTCAGATGTTCGATTTTGATGGTAACCAAGTGGAACATCAGATTACAAAGGTTTCTAAGGAACTTGCGGACACATACAAAGGTGATTATGCACACTTTACATTAAAAGAAATTTCGGAACAGCCTACTACCATAATGAAGGCAGGGGATAACACTAAACTTGAACTTGATCTGCTTACAGAGTTTGTAAAGCATGCGAAGAATCTTTACGTAACTGGGAGTGGGACAAGCTATAATGCAGCTCTAGTTGCAAAACACCTCCTTTCAAAATACGCAAAGATAAAGATGGAACCAATAATTTCAAGCGAGATACAATTTTCTCCAAACTATTTTGATCATCAATCTATTCTAATTGCAGTTTCCCAGAGCGGTGAAAGCGCTGATGTGTTGGAAGCAGTAAATATGGCTAAAAAAGATGGAGCGAAGATTGTTTCTATCGTAAATATAATGACTTCCTCTCTTGTTCATGCTTCATCCATTGCAGTAGGTTTAAACTGTGGACCAGAAATTGGAGTTGCTGCAACGAAGAGCTTTACATCGCAACTGGCCATACTTTACAAAATAACTGACAAGTTGTGCGGAGGGTGCATAGGATTAGACTTTGATAAAGTTTCTGAATCTATAAAGGTAATCCTTTCTGATCATTCAAAGATTAAAGAAATTGCAAAAAAGCTCAAAGATGTGTCAGACATTTATATTCTCGGTAGAGGAATTCATTATCCAATTGCCTCTGAATCTTCCTTAAAGTTAAAAGAACTTACCTATGTTCATGCAGAAGGACTCCCTGGTGGAGAACTAAAACATGGACCATTAGCTCTCATGGATTCAAATGTTTATGTCATAATAATAAACCCAAACGATTCTACATACGTGGATACTCTGTCAAGTGCCCATCAGATCAAGTCCCGTGGTGCCAAAATAATTGGCATATCAGACAAGTCAAATGATGTTTACGACTATTGGATTCAAATCCCATCAATTAATGAGGCATTATATCCATTAATTGAGATAGTACCAATACAGCTTCTTGCATATTATTCAGCGTTAGAAAAGAACACTGATCCTGACTATCCTAGAAATCTTGCAAAATCTGTTACTGTAAAGTAATTCTTCGGTATTCTTCTTCTGTTAAGGTAAGAAGTTTTTTTGTATCTATACCTGTTTTTAAAATACTAGCTATCGAGGCTCCTCCAGCACCTGCACCTTCCTTAACAAATCCTTCTGCATAAGAACGCAATCCCATAATTCCTGATTCTACAAGTTTTAGGTTTACAGCAAGTATAGGAATGTCAGAAATTTGTTTTACAGTCTCAATAAGATTTGCAGTTTTATCATTAACAATGTACGAGGTTGTTCCTATGGCAACATTATTTGCATTAAAACCAATATGTTTAGCAAAAGCAAGAACTGCCGCCATTTGTGTTCCACCTGCTAATATCACATTTGTTGATTCTGATGCAGTACTTAGTATTCCAGCAACTGATGGGATCATTGGATCACCGAGCTGTGAAATGATATCATGCGGATCGCTTGTTCGTAATCTTTTTAATGCAATTTCTACTGTTTGATTTTTCAAATTGACTGGATTCCGTGGCATACTACTACTGACGGAGGCTTGTATTCCGAATCCTCGTAATACTCCAAGTGCAGTAGTGGTTCCGCCTGGAATACTCTCTCCTATTATAAGACAATCTGTGGAAGAACAATAAGATTTTCCTATAATCTTTCCTTGTTCAACTGCTTTTCGTGTAAGATAATCATCAAGAGCTGGTTCTTGTGCAATATTTTTTCCGGGCTCCAAACCAAGCTCCAAGTATGGGAGTTTTGGAAGAATTTTGCTTCCTGCATTTATGACAAAATTCGGGATACCTGCTGCCTCAAGGGCAACCTTGGTGAGAATAGCAGGAGTTGGCTTGCCGTCAGGTGTCATAGGAATTTCATCAATGACTTTACAGTGTCCATATTGAAGAAACTCAGCATCTGCAGGAGGTGTGAACTTTAATAGTTCTGGATTTGTTCCTGCCACCGTGATTCCAGGAATTTCACACGTATGAGTATAAGATATGACAAGTGAAAATACAAATTTTTTATTTTGAGTTTTTTTGATAAAGTCCTTCCCTTTTTCTATATTTCCGAAAATTTCTATATCTTTCACAAATCACTCACTATTCATAAATTCCACAAATTCGTTTTCAGTTCTTGGTTGAAGGACAAAGTTATTTATTTTTTCTTTGCCTAACGTTGATGTTACAGATGAGCCATAATTATGACCAGGATAGAGTACAAGGCTTTCATCCATCTTTCTGACTACATCAAAAAGACTGTGATAAAGTTCCCTTGCACTGCCACCAGGAAGGTCAACCCTTCCACAATTCCCTACAAACAGTGTGTCACCTGAAAAAATTTTTCCATCACCTACTAAACATATGCTATCTTTTGAATGACCAGGTGTATGAACAACAGTAAATTCAGAATTGCCAAACTTGATCTTGTCACCGTCAGATACTGTCAGATCATTTTTTAATGTAGATGCTTTATGTTGAATTATTTTTGCATTTGTTGATTTTATCATAAAGTCGTTTCCTATAGTATGATCAAAATGATAGTGCGTGTTTATGATGTATTTTACTTTCATGTTATTTTTTTTTATTGTTTGTAGCACATCTGGAAGATCCCATGAGGGATCTATTACTATTGCAATTCCTGTATCTTCATCCTCTAACAAATATGTAAAATTCTGCATGTCACCCACCTCAAACTGATAAACTTTCATATTATTCCCACTTCAGCTTCAGGAGGGATTCCAATTTTTTCCACGACAATAATCCCACACATATCTTTTCTTTTAGCTATGCCCACTTTCATTTTATGAAATGTTATCGTTACATCAGCTTTGGCACATCTATCGTAAATGTTTCCTGTATCAGGATCAATTCCCGAGGGTACATCTATAGCAAGTTTGAAGGATTTTGATTTGTTGATCGCATCTATAGCAGATGCATGAGGTTCTCTGATTTTGCCAGAAATTCCTGTTCCTAAAATTCCATCAACAATAATATCGGCCTGCAAGTCTAATTCACTAACGTCAGACGCAACAATCAAATTTACAGAATTCATTTGTTCAAGAAGTTTCCAGTTGGTTCTTGCTTCATCAGTTTTTATTTTATCTGGACTTCCAAGTAATATTACTTTCACATCAGAACCATATCCTGCAAGATGTCTTGCTACAACAAATGCATCTCCACCATTATTACCAAGTCCTGCAAATATCAGAATTTTTTTTGATGAAATATCAGGAAATTTTTCTATAAGATATCGAGCTGCAGATGCACCAGCATTTTCCATCATCATTTTCCTTGGGAATCCCATCTGGTGACCATTTTCTTCGATCTGCATCATCTGTTTTACGGTAATTTCCATGCGATAATTCAAAAACTCGTCAAATAAGGGCTTTACCAAACGGCTTTATCTTGGTTTTTTATTTATGGCTACATGTCATTAAAGAATGTGAGGTTATCATTATCCAAAATTTCAAAATCATTAAACGATATGCAAAATTCACGTGAATTTATGATAAAAAATACACGGGAGATCATCCTTCTTTGTAGCGAATCAATAATTTCTGTTCACAGATTAGATATTGAGCTAGGAAAAAAGAAGGCAGAACAAGCAAAAAAATTACTTGATGAGATAAGAAAAAAATCAAAAAGCGACCTACACAGATACATTATTACTGCAGAGCAAGAGCTTGTTGAAGCATTTGCGTTTATTTCACTGGTCGAAAAATCAGATATTCCATCCGCCGAATCGCTTGGGGTAAGAGGAGAATCATACATACTTGGTCTTCTGGATTGCATTGGAGAACTAAAAAGATTGGTTTACGATAGCATCAGGGTAGGAAAAACAAGCGATGCGAGGAAGTTTTTCGAAACAATGGAAAGTCTATATCTCTTTTTGTATCCATTTGCCATATACGATAAAATAATAAATGAAACTCGTAGAAAGCTTGATGTAAATAGAATTCTAATTGAAGATGCGAGAGCAGCCATAACAGAGGAGATACGACGTTCTGCACTTATTGACGCATTAAACAAACGTACAAAATAATTTCAGACAAAGTTACCTTTAGGCAAATAATTTTTCAAAGCATTGGTTGTATTTCTTTTATTTTGAGATCAGATGACTTCTATATTCATCATTTAGAAAGATCTGAATTTTTATGTAACGAAATTAATGCGGGAGAAGGGATTTGAACCCTCGAAATCCTAAGATACTAGCCCCTCAAGCTAGCGCCTTTGACCAGGCTGGGCGACTCCCGCATTATGCAAATACCCATGCATGGTTTTTATAAGCCTTGATTACTTTTTCAAAACATGCTGATACCTGTCAGGTGTTTTACTTGTGGAAATTTAATTGCTGATAAGTTCAAGGATTATCAAAATAGAGTAAAAGGAGGAGAAGATCCTGCAAAGGTTCTAGATTCTTTAGGAATCAAAAGATATTGTTGCAGAACTATGATGTTAACATCGGTTGAAACTATTCATCAAGTAATCCCGTTCTACGAAGCGATTAGAAGAAGACAACAAGAAGTACAATCTGAGCTAGAGTAGGATGCCAAAGATCACTTCCGTAAAAGGAAGGCTGCTCTACAACAGCAGAGGGAGTAAAACAATAGAAATTGACGTTCTTTCTGACAATTCTTTCCTTGGCAGGGTTTGTGCACCTTCTGGAGCAAGCGTTGGAAAACATGAGGCACAAAGTTTCCAAGACAACAAACCTGAAAAGAGTCTCCAAATCCTTAATGCTAATCAAAAAAAATTTGTTGATCTTGATTCTTCGGATTTGAAGTCAATACACAATACCATACGAGAGATCGATCCCACACCTAATTATTCAAAGATAGGGGGAGCCGTCGCTTTTGCTCTTACAATAGCGTCTGTTGATTCTGCTTCTAAATCTTTAGGGATCCCATTATTCAAATTGATTTCAAAAGACGGGAATTTCCGTTTTCCTTTTCCACTTGGAAACATTTTAGGAGGAGGAGCTCATGCAGGACCTGGAACTCCCGACATACAAGAGATTTTGATTTGTGCAATCGGAGCAAAAACCATTTTTGACGCAATAGAGACTAATCTTGCAATCCATAAGGAATTGCAGAGAGTCCTTGAAAAACATCAACCCGACTTTACCAATGGCCGTGGAGATGAGGGAGGTTGGGCTCCTAGAATAGGGAATCAAAAAGCCTTAGAGTTTTCAGCAAAAGCATGTGAAAATCTTGGATTCACTTTAGGCAAGGAGGTTTCCCTTGGGGTAGATTTCGCATCATCTACACAGTGGAATGAAAAGAAAAAAAAATATATTTACAATCGTGAGGGTTTTGAAAACACTCCAGAAAAACAAATAGAGTTTACCTCAGAAATCATAAAAAAATACAAACTTGTATATGCAGAGGATGCTGTCCATGAAGAAGCTTTTGAAGAAATGTCGGTCTTGACTTCTAGATTTCCCAAAGTCATGATAACAGGCGACGACTTATTGGTAACAAATGCCGAAATACTGAAAAAAGCGATAAAAATGAAATCATGCAATGCTGCAATTTTAAAAGTAAATCAAGCAGGGAGCCTGTATGATGCTTTAGAGTTTGCATCAGAAGCTCACAAAAACGATATTAAATTAATCACATCACATCGATCAGGCGAATCTACAGATTCTCACATATCACATATTGGTATTGCTGTGAAATCAAAGATGCTAAAGGTAGGTGTAGTTGGTGGGGAGAGAATAGCCAAACTCAATGAACTCATTCGTCTTGTAGAGTATGATTTAATACGTGGGATGGCACAAATTTAAAAACACAATATGAGCGAATCAGGGGATCTTGAAAATATTGAGAAAAGCATCCTGTCTACGGGAATAAGAGTAGGAACACCAGTTAAGACTAAGTTTATGACTCCATTTATCACAAAGGCAACCCCCGAGGGACTTTATATTATTGATATTAAAAAGACATTGTCAAGAATTCAGACTTCGGCCAAATTCATTAACCGATCTGAAATTTCTAAAGTGATAGTATGTTCTGGTAGAGAATATGCAAACACTCCAATAGAAAAATTCTGTGAAGTAACAGGAGCAACAGAAATGCTTGGAAGATTCATGCCTGGTACACTTACAAATCCACTTTTGCCATATTATATTGAACCACAGCTTGTGTTGGTTTCAGATCCACAAACTGATGCACAGGCAGTTCTAGAAGCTACAAATGCAGGGATTCCAGTTATTGGTTTAGCGAATACGGACAATGTGACTTCCAAACTTGATCTGATTATACCAGCCAATAACAGAGGAAGAAAATCTTTGGCAACAATTTATTGGCTTTTGGCAAGAGAGGTATTGATACAAAAAGGCCAGCTTAAGGATGGCAAGTCAATGAAGTATGACATCGACGATTTTGAGACTAAAATAGTTGAAGAAGAAATCGAAGAAGAGCCAATAAGAACACCTCGTTTTGAGAGATCTAAGAGGCAATAGAATAATGCAGGTAAGAACACCGGCTGTTGCTGGCATGTTCTATCCAAAAGAAACACAGAAATTGAAATCTACAATACGCGATTGTTTTTTGCATCCCTTTGGACCAGGAAAAACACCCCCTCAAGAAACCAATGAAGAGGTAATAGGTGTGATCTGTCCACATGCAGGATATTCATACTCAGGACCTATTGCCACTAATTCCTTTTATCACATCTCTTCACAAAAACCAGAACTTGTTATTATTATAGGTCCGAATCATTGGGGCATTGGTTGCAATATTGCTGCAATGAAAGAAGGACAATGGCAAACACCTCTTGGAAATGTTGAAGTTGATACAGAATCGGCCCAAAACATTCATGAGATTTCTACAATGATAGAATTAGATTTTTTTTCACATACAAGAGATCACAGTTTAGAGGTACAAGTTCCCATGCTACAGGAGATTTATTCACATAAATTCAAGATTCTACCCATTATTTTGATAGACCAGGGGAATATAGTTGCAAAAGAAATTGGTAAAGCAATTGCAAAAATTTCAAAAACCAAGAAAACCATAATAATAGGATCATCAGATTTTACACATTACGAAGAGAACAACTTTGCACATAGACAAGACAAATTGTTGATTGAACCTATTCTTGATTTAGACGTAGATAGATTCTACAGAGTACTAGAAGAAAATAGAGTTAGTGCGTGTGGATATGGAGCGATTGCATCCACCATGGTAGCTTGCAAGGAACTTGGAGCTTCAAAGGGAACTTTATTAAAATATGCCACAAGCGGAGATGTGGCAGGAGATAAGAGTTCTGTGGTAGGATATGCCTCGATTGCATTTTCATGAAATCAAGTGCTTCAGCCCCTGGCAAAGTCATTTTGTTTGGAGAGCATTTTGTGGTATATGGCACTAGAGCTATTCTTTGTGCTATAAACAAGAGAATAAGAGTTACCTCACATCTAATCGATGAGCGAAAAATCAAGATAATCTCAGATATTGGGACTGTAGAAGTAGATGCCGATTCATCTTTAAGTGATTGCATTGAGCTAATGAAACCATTTGTATACTTGGCAACTTATGCTCTGCAGAGATTCAAGAAAAATTGCGGTATTGAAATTAAAATAGAATCTGAGATACCACCAGGAATTGGTTTGGGGTCATCCTCTGCTTCATGCGTAGCAGCTGCAAAATCAATAACTGGATTATTTGAAAAACTTTCAAGGGAAGACATTTTAAAATTGGCAATTGATGCAGAGCGAACAATTTTCAAAAACACATCAGGAGCCGATTGCTCTGTTTGTATTTTTGGTGGCCTGGCTGAATACGATATTACTAATGGTTTTAAAAAAATTAGTTCGGGGGTAGAATTTGAACTTATTATCGCAAATTCTAAACACCCACATCTTACAAGCAAAGTTGTTGAAAAAGTAAGGAGGTTTAAAGAAAACAACCCTGAATTATTCGCGTCGTTGTGTAAACAAGAATCAGAACTTGTACAAAAGGCCCTTTTAGCACTAGCAAAAAATGATTTACCAGAAATCGGTTCCCTTATGTCTAAAAATCAACTTCTTTTGGACCAGATTGGTGTTTCTACTGAAAAGTTAGACCTTCTTGTGAAGGAAGCCAAGAAAATGTCTTTTGGGGCAAAGATAACCGGAGCTGGGGGGGGAGGATGTATAATTGCCCTTGTAGACAAATCCAACATTAATCAAACACTTGCCAGTTTGAAAATTCATGATGAGGTCATTTCTGCTAGAATTGACTACGGTGGACTATTAGATACTTTTTAAACCGACTGGTTTACTGTAGAAAAATATGATTTTAGTAAAGCTTGGCGGGTCCATAATCACAAACAAACAAAAACCTCTTACCCCAAACCGCTTAGCCATAAACAAAATTTCGTTACAAGTTAAGGAAATAGATGAACCAATTGTTGTAGTTCATGGTGGAGGTTCTTTTGGTCATTACTGGTCTGTAAAATATGATATGCATACTAAACCCGCTGAATATAACAGGAAAGGTGTCTCCGTTGTAAAAAATTCTATGATTGAATTAAACAAAATCATTCTTGACTCTTTTCTAAAAAATAGTTTGAATCCATATTGTTTACCCCCAACTGACTTTATGTTTGGTATTAAAGCTGATTCCAAGAAAATCAAAGAGATTCCTAAGATAGCACACGCAGGATTTGTGCCAGTAACATATGGAGATGTGATGTGGTATGGTAAAAATAAATTCTATATTTTATCAGGAGATAAAATTATGGGAATACTATCTAAAATTCTAAAACCCAGACTTGCAATTTTTGTATTGAATGTTGATGGCGTCTATTCTGATATGAAAGCAAAAAGGTTATTGTATGAAATAAAGGGAGAAAATGCAGCGATCTCAAAGGTTGAAATGGATGTCACGGGTGGAATGAGCCGTAAAATCCAAGAGGCCATGTTGATATCAAGGAATGGAACTAACGTATTTTTCGTAAATGGTAACAAACCACATAGGATAGTAGATGCAGTGAGGAATGGAAAATTCTATGGAACCTTGTTTAGGAGTTAGATGGTTTGGGTACTGAATATCTGATTCTTGTAGATAAAAACGACATACCCATTGGAAAAGAAGAAAAAGTCAAATGTCACCTACCAAATGGTAAACTCCACCGGGCTTTCACGATTCTTTTGTTTAACAAGGATGGCAAACTTCTCCTTACACGTCGTAGCCAAAGTAAGATGTTATGGCCAAGAGATTGGGATGGAACTGTGGCCAGTCATCCAAGACAATCGGAAACATATGTCTCCTCTGCAGAAAGGCGATTGTCGGAAGAAATTGGAGTTTCATGCAAATTAGAGTATTTATTTAAATTTGAATATCATGTGCCATACAAAAACATCGGTTCAGAAAATGAAATTTGTGGAACTTTAATTGGAATAATAGAAGATCCTACTGGAATTAAGTTAGTCAAAGAAGAAATTGATGAAGTAAAGTGGGTTTCATTCCATGAACTTTTAGATGATGTTAAAAAAAATCCTCAGATTTATTGCCCATGGATGTTATTGGCTTTGTATTTTTTGCCAGAATCAGAAACAAATATCTTGCCAGAACACAGGTCCATTTTAAATGAGTGCATTAAAGATGACATTAAACATGTCCTTGAGAAGCCATTACAATATCATTTTCCTGATAAAAATTGGGAGCTGAAAAAATAATGTCATTAAATTCTATTGAAAAGATAACAAAGACAGTTAACTCCTTTTTGTTTTCAATGCTTGAAGGAAATCCAAAAAATCTTTACGATGCAGCTACACATCTAATAACACATGGTGGAAAAAGACTCAGACCATACATGGTGATAAAGAGTTGTGAGGTTTTAGGTGGTACAGCAACACAAGCATTACCTGCAGCTGCAGCAATTGAAATGATACATAATTTTACTCTGGTTCATGACGATATAATGGATAATGATGAGACACGGCATGGTGTACCTACAGTTCACACAAAATTTGGCATCCCTGTTGGGATTTTAGCAGGCGATGTCCTTTTTTCAAAAGCCTTCGAGACAATTTCATCGGAATCTAAATTGTCAAAAGAAGTCGGTCTTGCATTAGTAAACAAACTGGCAAAAGCATGTGTCGATGTATGTGAAGGCCAAATACTCGATATAATGATGGCACAATCACAAAAAATTCCTAGTGAGAATCAATACATCAGAATGATAGAAAAAAAGACATCGGCACTATTTGAGACATCATGCGCAATGGGTGCAATATGTGCCAATACAAAACAGAAAGATGTTTTAAATCTCTCTGCATTTGGAAAAAATTTAGGAGTGGCGTTTCAGATAATAGACGATCTGATTGGAATTGTTGGCGATCCCAAAATTACAAAGAAACCCGTTGGAAATGATTTACGTGAAGGAAAAAAGTCACTTCCAATTCTTCTTTCCATAAAGAAATCCAGTGGACATAAAAAAGAAAAAATCCTAAACGCCTTTGGAAATTCTTCTAGTTCAAAAGATGAAATTGAATCAGTTGTCAAGATAATTAGTTCTATGGGAATAGAACACATTGTTAGAAATAAGGCATTACAATATTCCAATTCTGCAAAAGAATCATTGGCGTCATATGAGGGATCAGCTAAAAAAGAACTCATGTCACTTTTAGAATTTGTTGTAGAGAGGAATTTGTAATTGGATGATGATCTAAAAAGGGCTATACGTGGAATAGCCCTCCAAAATGCTTCAGAACATGAAGGAAAAACACGTAGTGAAACAATCATATCAAAAATACTTGGATCAAGATCAGATCTTAGAAGCAGAACAAAGGAGATCATTCCTTTCATATCTGAAGTGGTAACCGAAATTAACCGGCTTTCAGTAACAGAGCAAAAATCAGAACTAGAAAGTAATTTTCCAGAAATTCTTGCTACAAAACCAAAAGAGGAAAGAATCGGATTACCTCCACTAGAAGGGGCAGAAAATGGAAAGGTTGTAACAAGGTTTCCCCCAGAACCAAATGGATATCCACACATAGGTCATGCAAAAGCTGCGATAATTGATGAGGAATATGCAAAAATGTATAATGGAAAATTGATTCTTAGATTTGATGACACCAATCCTGAAAATGAAAGATTAGAATATTATGCTGCAATTAAGGTTGGACTTGACTGGCTTGGAGTGAAATATGATCGAGTAAAAAATACATCAGATGACATAGAATTAATTTACAAAAAGGGTATTCAAATGATTGAATCAAATCATGCGTATGTTTGTACTTGCAATCAAGAAACAATAAGCAAAAACAGAAGAGAGATGAAATCTTGTAAGTGCCGCTCAGTAGATCTTGATCAAAACACCAAAAAATGGCATAATATGTTTGAAAAATACAAACCTGGCGAAGCAATAGTCAGATTTCGTGGTGACATGGGATCAGAAAATACGGTTATGCGGGATCCTGCATTATTTAGAATTATTGAAGGAAGTCATCCATTGCTTTTGAACAAATACAGAGTGTGGCCAAATTATGATTTTGCTGTAGCAATAGAAGATAGTATTGATGGAGTAACCCATGCCTTTAGAACAAAAGAATATGAACTTCGAAATGACCTATACTATGCTATTTTGGATAAACTACAGATGAGAAAGCCACTGATGTTAGAATTTTCCAGATTAGAGTTTGAGGGGATGCCTGTCTCAAAAAGAATACTAAAACCACTTGTTGAGGAGGGCAGGGTTAATGGTTATGATGACCCAAGGCTTCCAACTCTTGAGGCCATGCGCAGACGTGGAATTGTGCCTGAAGCAATAAGAAAATTCGTTCTTTCACTTAGCTTCACAAAATCCGATACATTTGCTCCATTTGATACACTAGAATCATTTAACAGAAAAATAATAGATGGAATCAGCGTTAGATTATTTATGGTTACAGAACCTGTGAAACTAATTGTGAAAAATAACAAGGTGACAGTTGTCGAACTTACAAACCATCCTCAAAAAGATCTCGGAAAGAGGAAGGTAGAATTGGATGGCGTTTTCTATGTCTCTGGTAGTGACCTAAAGGATCTCCGTGTTGGTGATCAACTTAGATTAATTGAATTATACAACATAAGAATAACAAAAATAGGTTCAGAAATAGAAGCAGAATATTCTGGTAATGATTTTAAAGCAGAATTGCCTAAAATTCAGTGGATTACTCAAAAAAGCTCTACTAAGATAAATATCCTCATACCAAGGACACTTTTTGTTGATGAAAAATTTAATGAGAATAGCCTAGAGACACTCCAAGCTCTCACAGAGAAATACTACTTAGAATTAAATGAGGGTGCAGAAATCCAGTTTGTTAGATTTGGTTATTGCAGAAAAGATTCTGCGATTCAAGCAATCTATACTCATAAGTGAATATAAATGAAAATTGCAAGACTGTTAGGACAAGACATGGAAACATATGGTTTTGTTAATGAAGATAGCGTAATAACAAAAGAAGATATCACTCTTCAAACAGGAATTCCAATACCTCCACATATCATGGATTTTCTTTTTGATGGTTGGTATGATGAGATAAAACCAATATTGTCAAATTTAAAATATACACAAAAGATTTCCGATTTTAAGTTCCTTGCTCCAATTCCAAATCCCTCAAAAATAATTTGTCTTGCCTTTAACTACAAAGATCATGCAAGAGAACAGAATTTGATTCCTCCAGATGAACCAGCCATAATAATAAAACCAAAAACTACTCTAAATGGAGCCACATCAGATATAATTTGTCCTTTATTTGTATCAAAGTTAGACTATGAAATAGAGCTTGCTTTGATTATTGGAAAAAATTGTAAAAACATTTCTGAACAAGAGGCAAAAAATGTAATTTTTGGATATATGATTCTAAATGATACTTCGGCCAGAGATGTACAAGCCAAAGACAAACAATTTACCCGTGCCAAAGGATTCGATACTTTTGCTCCTTGTGGCCCTTGGATTACAACTGCAGATGAAGTATCAAATTCTCAAAACCTAAAGATGATAACTAAAGTAAATGGCGTAGTCAGACAAGATTCTTCAACATCTAATATGTTCTTAAAAATACCCACTATAGTTTCTATGCTAAGTCAAGTAATGACTCTAGAAAGAGGTGATATAATTTCAACAGGAACGCCTGCAGGAGTCATGTTAAACAAACCAGATGCAGTTTACTTGAAGGATGGCGATAAGATTGAAATGGAGATAGAGGGACTCGGGAGGCTTGAAAACACCGTGAAATTTGTATAAACATCTAAAACTATTAAGAGGAGCAAATTAGAAAAAGGTCATGGGAAAGGTAATTGTGGGAAAAACTTCAGAAATTTCATCTGGTAAAATGCAAAGAGTTACTGCAGATGGAAAGGACATACTTGTAGTTAATGCAGATGGAAATTATTATGCTATAGATGATACCTGTACTCATGCGGGTGGAAGCCTAGCAGATGGAAAACTTGAAGGATCAATTGTAACATGTGATTGGCATGGAGCAAAGTTTGATTGTAAAACAGGTAAATTGCATTCGTTTCCTGCAAAGATCAAAGATTTGAGTTCATACAAAGTAGTAGTCGAATCAGACAACATATTTTTGGAAGTTTAAGTGCAAACTTTATAAAATCAACACAATTAGGTAGCTCTGATGATACAATGGTGGACAAAAAATCTCAGAACACAGAAACTCTCAATCAAGCCGTTGCCACACTTGAAGAAATAGCTTCAAACCCTTCTACACCGAAGAATATTAAAAAAAGTATAACTGATCTGGCAATAGAACTAAAAAAACAAGAATATTCTGTTTCAATGCGGGCAGCAAATGCCATTAGTTTGTTAGATGACATAACGCAAGATCCGAATATGCCATCATATGTAAGAGTGACATTGTGGCAAGCGGTATCTACACTTGAAAGAATAAGAGAATAAATTAAGAATTATTGTTTCCCCAGTTATGAGGATAGAAGATTACCTTGCATCACTTCCCCAGTCTATTCTTTCAGGACAAGAGGTACAACTTCCTGATAATGCTTTCAGAGAAATTTTTCGATTCGTAGAACTTGGCAAGAATGATATATTTTATCATCTTGGATGTGGAAATGGTAGAGGAATTTCCATTGCTTTAGAGGAATTTGGAGTAAAAAAGGCAATTGGAATAGATAGTGACATAAAAAAAATCAGTTTAGCAAAAAAACTTTTAAAAGAAAAAAATTTTTCAAACTATGCATTACAATGTCATGACATAAGAGAAATTGACTTTAGCGATGCTACCGTTATTTTGTTCTGGTTTGTAGATCAACAAATAATCGAAAACATGATGGAAAAATTTGCATTGTTAAAAAGTGGTTGTAAAATAATAACAATTTGGGGTCCATTACCTGGATGTCTTCCTAATAAGGTGGAATTCCCCTTTATTCTAAACACAATTCCGTTTAAAAAAGCAAATAATCTAAAAGAACAACTTCTGGCAGTTTTTGAAACTGATTGTGTTAATTTTGTAACAGCCTGGGAATTTGCAGAAAGATACACCAAAGCAATTAGGTTACCAGATGCTGATAACGATCGATTTCTTACCATAATACAATCTCTTGTAATATGGATTAACGCGAAGAATCTTGGTATAGCCTGCGGTGACGAAATTCCTCAATCAATACAGACGTATATCAACATACTACGGACATTTTTTAATATAGATGTAGAATACCTTTTGAAAAAGAATTAGGTAGATCATTAATCAGTTATATTTTTATTTGGAAACAACCTATACTATCTTATGTGGGATGAGAGAATAAACATCAATGTGTCTGCCACAGATTATGAGAATACAAGCCATGAAATCACATCTACATTAAGAAGTCTAGAACAAATAGTACATGGGGAAAATGATTTCATAGTAACAGATTCTGAATTTGCATTTGGATGGCACTTTTATGTTGTATGTATAAACAAGACCCTCGTGCAAAAGTTGTCAGACCAGATGGGACCTAATTTTGATAAAATTAAAGGTAAAGGATTAGAGAAGAAATTTCTTAATTGGCTAACCGATAAGCTGGTCCAAAAACAGTTAAAGGTTAAGCTTGCCATTAAAGAAGAAATGGAATCAAGTAAGTATGGTATTTTTTAAAATAATGAGGTCCTTCAGAGATCGTATTATTTAACCTAAAAAATATAATAAAAGGATCTAACTGTATACACATAAAAATCGATTTGGTAACTTTTTTGAAATTTCATGAGGTGATTTTACAATATAACTGAGGCTAACTTCAGCTCTAAATTTTGAATCTCATGAGATCAAAATAATTGAGTTTACCGCATTAAGATTCTAAATTAAAAGTAGGTCAAAAATGAAAACAAAACTATTCTTAGGAGTAATTCTTTCATCACTTTTAATTATACATGGTGCATCTGCATTACCAATGGGAAGTCTTGTTGTTACAGTAAAACCAGAAAAAACCTCTCTTGAACCAAACGAAATACCTGTAATTTATGGAACTATTACAGATCAAGCAAGCAGGCCTATTGCTGACGCATTGGTAAACATCAGCACTTCTCTTGGTACAGATAAAGTTTTGACAGATTCTGATGGCAAATTCAGATATCAATACAATGAATCAGTTTCTCCTAACCAATATATCGTAAGTGTAAAGGCTCAAAAAGATGGGTATGGTCCTGGTATTTCAAAGACATCATTTTTTGTAAAGGGAATTCCTAGTACAAAACAACCAACCTTCAAAACTGTAGAGGGTGATAAAATAAAAAAGGATCCCCTAGCTTTTAAAATTCTTAGAAATATAGAAGTTACACAACAAAAGCAAGTAGAACAGGAAAAAAAGTTAAAGGAAATTGAAGAGAAAAAGAAATTCATAGATGAACAACGAGTACTTGCTGATCAGAATCTACAAAATGATCTTCAGGCATGGCTTGTTCAATTTGATCCATTTACACCTAGAAATGCATACGCTAGCTTTGTTACTCAAATAAATGCAACTTTACAGGACGTATTCTGGGGGCAGTTTAACTTCACCGAACAAAAAATCAATGATGGATTGGCTGCAAAAAATCAGATTATTCAAAACGGAGGAACCAAGAATGATGCAAGAAAAGCGTTTATCCAAAAGGCAACAACATCTAGAACAGAAATTACAAAAGTAAATGGTGAATTGAATGTGAAATATGGATTTGCGGATAAGGCCACCCAATCCAAGTTTGACGGATATGGGAAATTACCAAGAAATAACAAATGATACTCATTTTTCAGTTCTCAAATTGAAAATATTTAATTGAGTCTTAAAATTTAAGCATCCTTTTCTTAGTGAAAATACAGGGTAAGCAATTCTTCTTATCATCTAATCAAAAATATCTCAACAAGAATTACAAAAAATTGAATAAAAGTTTCAAATAAAAAAATTTGATTCCAGATAATTTTTTCAGATAATGATAAAAATCAGTACAGTGTTTGGTTTTGCGTGTGTATACCTGATGGTATTAAACATAAAAGTACAGGCCCTTGAGGGGAATCGAACCCCTGTCCGGGGATCCACAGTCCCCTATACTGGCCACTGTACTACAAGGGCCACCAAGGACGGATTCTTTTCTGTCCAGTATTAATCTTAACTAATAGATTATTTTGAATTACATCCTAATATGGGAACCAGACTGTAAGTTTATTATTAACAATAAAATATTCTAGTATATGCGAAGTGGAGTAATATGGTTTTTCGCAATGGGATTAACTGCAGCACTTACCTACTATGGTTCAGTTTATTTACTTCCTTGGAAATAAAAAATTAAAAAATTTATGATCTAGTTGTAACGCAATTTTTTCTTTATGCTTCGCAAGCTACGCATTCCAAACGATTTGACTTTCCATCTTTTGGTGTATCGGTATGTGACAAAAGCGGAGATTACAGTAGTTATCCCCAAAGTAGGTATCATCCAAAAGAAATTTGCTTCATTGTTTGGAAATAGACTAAAAATAGTTGCAAGTGTGTTTGGTACAAGAACCGCGGTTCCAGCTACGGTAAGCCAGACTATGAGTGTTGCAAGTTTATTGGAAACTTCAGCTTGAATTACGTTTATTCCTGTAGCAACAACCTGCATAACGTTCTCTGACATCTGGATCTGTCTGTCAAGTCTACCTAGAAGTACCTCAAATTTGCCAAGAATTATTTCATCATCAGAAATCATATCAGCATCACCATACTTTAGGTTCTGAACTGTATCATATGTGGCCCACACAGCATTTAGGAAAGTAAGAAGAGAAGTCTTCATATCAGAGAGTTCGAGAGACAAATCTTTCTCGATTTGTCTTGCACCTGCAAGATCTAGTTCCAGTTGTTCTGCTCTTTCTATAATTAAACGAAGAATCGAAAAATTTGTTTCACTAAGCTCATCGATTATCCTTGCCACAAGAATAGTCTGTCTATTTGCCCAGTATTCAGGTTCTTTTGGAAGTTTACGCAATAATGTATTGGAATAATTGTATAGTCGTGTTATTTTCCCTCCGTAATCATCATGAATAGTAACTACAAGGTCCTTTTTGACAAATATCAAAAGAGGGGATGTTTGTGTCTTGTTTGCTCCTGTAACTACAAATGGAAGCATCAAGCCAAGTGTATCTTCTCTGTCTTCATAATGTGATACATATCCTGATAAAAGGACTGATGCGTCCATGTTGATGCCAAGGTTGGCTAGAATTTTCGGAGTCTCTTCAACAATATTATCTACAACACATTCAATCCAAGTAAGATGACCTAGCGATATAGTTCTGGCTGCTTCTTCAAGTTGTACGCTTGGTTTTTTAAATGGAGTTCCTTCCGTTTCAAGTCCTGCAACACTTACAGCCTTTATCATTAAACTAAAAACGAATTTTCACTTATATACACGTATTTATGAATCAAGCATCATGCTTTTTGTAAATTCCTGTAGATTTAATTAAAACCATATCAGATTAATTTCATGAGTTGTTCTGGTGAGGCCATCGAGTCTGATAACGAAGTAATACAAATTAAACCAATCATACTAAACCAGTTAAAAAAAGCAAAGTATGGAGTTTCTGATCACGCTACTGTGGAGTTGTGTCACTGGACAAAAAAATCATTCAAAAACGAAGGAGATTGTTATAAAATGAAATTTTATGGAATTACAACTCACAGATGCATGGAGTTTTCCCCTGCAGGGATGTACTGCGAGAACAGATGCATTTATTGTTGGAGACCAATGGAGTTTTACAATTCGATGAAGATGCCTGAAGACAAGGTAGCAGAACCCGAAGTAGTTGTTACAAACCTAATGGAAGAACGAAAAAAACTTATCATGGGACACTATGGTGATCCAAACCAGAACAAACAGAAGCTAGACGAATCATTGCTTCCAAGTCACTATGCTATTTCACTTTCGGGAGAACCAACCATGTACCCAAAACTTCCCCAGCTCATAAAATATCTAAAAACCCTCCGTGCAACAAAATCAATCTTTCTTGTTACAAATGGCCAGGAACCTGGCATGTTACAAAGGCTGCAGGATGAGAATGCACTCCCTACTCAACTATATCTTTCAACTAATGCTCCAAATGAAGAAATCTTTCAGGTAGTAAACAAACCAAAGTACAAAGATTCGTGGGAAAGATGGAATACAAGCTTAAAGATGCTTTCAAAGATGGATACAAGGACGGTTCTCAGGGTTACGTTGATAAAAGATTACAATTCAAGCAATAAATTAATTTCAGCGTATGCAGAGATGTTCAGGAAAGCAAATCCACATTTTATAGAATTAAAGTCATACATGCACGTAGGAAGATCCACAAATAGACTAGAATATTCAAACAGTCTTGAGATGGATGAAGTGAGACAATTTGCCTCTGATCTTGCAAAAACAAGTTCAGTTTTTTCAGTAATGGATGAAAGTATCATGTCAAGGATTGTGGTATTGCAGAATCAGGAACGATTCATCGATCGTTTAATTCCTGCCTATGCAGATACCAGTTAGCAAATTTTTTCATTGCCAGATATCTGTGGGATACTACATTTTTTTCTAAATGAGCATACGTCTTAGTCTGACCTTCAGGAATAAAGATCGGATCATATCCCCATTTTTTACCTTTAAGTTTTTGTGAAATTTTTCCTTTAACTTCAGCTTTAAACAATTGTACATCATCTTTTTTTTCACAGAATGCTAGGACTGATTGAAATGTTGCGGTTCGTTTTGATCTTATAAGTTTAAGGATTCCTTCATTTCCAATTGTTCTAAATATAAAAGATGAATATGGCCCAGGAAAACCATTTAATGAGTTTATGAAAAGGCCATCATCCTCTACTATCACTGGTTTGGAGCATCTTGAAAAGGCATCTAATCCTTTATGAAAGCTCACCTCTTCAAGTGTATCCGCTTGTATTTCTAGTAAATTACATTTAAAAAACTTGAGAGAAATTTCAAATTTTTCCAAAATGTCTTTGGCTTCCTCAAACTTGTTTTTATTTGATGATGCAAATAATATACTAGACGACATTTGCGTATCTGCCCCTACTTTCGATAATTGATACGTTGAACAAAACTTGCCTACCTCTGGAAGAACCTACTATTTTTTTGTAGCCCTTTAAAAAATTAGTCCAAGCTTCTTCCATGATATTTGCATGTGCGCTATTTAGTATCTCTTTGAAAAGTCTTAGATCTATTGCATGATCCTCTATTTTGTCTGTTCTTTGTGCAAGCCCAAAATCTATTACCAATACTTTATCTTTCATAGAAAGGAAATTAGATGTAGTAAGATCACCGTGCATGATACCATTTTTATGTAATTTGCCCACAATTTTACCAATTTCTTGACAAGCTTTTATCAATTCCCGATTTGAAAGATCACGTACCAGCTTGCCTTTCATATATTGCATGTAGATCCTACACATTTTTGTGTCGACATAATATACCAAAGGTGAACAAATTCCGAATGATTTTACAGTTGAAATGATACTCGATTCGCGTATGGTTCTTTGCTCTCTTATTCTTCTATCAAGAATTGAATTTCGGTAATCCTTTTTTTCTCTTATTTTTAATATAGATTTGTTTTCATTCCATAAAGTAAGATAAATGTCAGCTTCCGCGCCCTTTTTTAATAATTTCATTAGAGTTATAACTTGTGGCAAGAGATTAAAACGTATTATGGATAATCTGGAAAAAAAGATAATTCAAGAAGACTGTTCTGAAGATTCCGCTGGTAGTGGAATTCTTACACTAACAAACATGAGAATCGCCTTTGATAAAACAAAGGGGAGAATAGCAGATTTTTCAAAAAAGTTTGGTGAAACAGTTATTGATATACCTCTAAATCAAATTTTAGATGTTGGGACCGAAGGTTGGCTTGTAAAAAAAGTCTGGATTAAAGTTAAAACGACAGATGGGCAAAAAACCTACAAGTTTGGAGTGTACAGTACTAACAAATGGCTCAAAACATTAAAGGAAACAATAGCACTAAACAAGAATCAATAAGGCACTACAACTGTATCAAGTCGCCAGGATTGTCTTACAAATGTATCTTCTAGATTCACACCTGATTTATGAGGAGATTCTAGTAATCCTACCCATGCAATTTGTGAACCACAGTCACCTGCATATTCTTTTGGAGACACAAAAAACTTGCAATCTTGTCTTTTGCATACACTCATTAGTATTTCTGAAAGTCTTTTGTTTGCAGCAACTCCACCTACTATTAGGAGCTCTTTTTTTCTAGTAAAGGAGAGCGCCCGTTCTGTGGCTTCACCAATCATTGCAAATGCAGTCTCCTGAAGTGAAAAACAAGCATCCTCAAGATTCTTTGGGATCACATGTTTTGTGGCAGAAAGTAAACCAGAAAATGATACATCATTCCCTTTAACCACATAGGGAAGTGAAAGGTAGTTATTTGATTTTGATGCCAGTTCTTCAATTTTTCCACCACATGGGGATGCGAATCCTGCATGTCTGCCAATCTGATCCAGTAGCTGACCAAGTGTTATGTCCAAGGTTTCTCCAAAAACCCTCCATTTTTTTGATAAAAATGCCAAGATCATCGTGTGACCTCCAGAAACTAGCAGTACTAGGGGATCTTTTGCTCCAGTCAACATTTTTCCAAGTTCTATATGTCCTATTGCATGATTTACTGGAAAAATCGGTATGTTGTAATAAGACGCAAGAGATCTTGCAACTACAGCTCCGATTCTCAAGCATGGCCCAAGACCAGGCCCAGCTGCATATGATATAATATCAAGATCGCTTATCTTGATATTTGCTTTTTGTAAACATTCTGACAAAACCATGGGAGAATTTTCTGCGTGGTGTCTTGATGCTTCCCTTGGATGAATTCCCTCTCCCTCAGGAGGGCGATAAATCTTTCTTATATCAGAAAGAATCTTTCCACTTTTTCCAGTTTTTTCCAAAATGGCACATGAGAAGGTGTGCGCCGTACTTTCTATACCAAGTGCTATCATTCTACCCTCTACTCAATGTCGATACTATTTTCACGACATCCCCACTTTTTAATTGATGTTGTGCACCTATTCTTTGTTTTGTCTTCACATCTATTGCATGTAAAAACCCCTTTGCTAGATCTGCATGTATTGTGGTTGCAAGATCCTTTGCAGTAGAATTAGCAGGTAAAAGTCTTGCGTCAGGTAAGATTTGACCATCTTTGTTTGACAGTTTTGTTTCATCTTCAACAGGATATACTACAATTAGTTTGAGGATCTCAAAACATGCCATATCCAATGCTTGTTGAATACCGGTCGTTTCAATTTTTGAAAGAACTAATTTAACTAGATCTAGTGCTTTTTGTTGTTGAGGGTTAAGGTTGATTCCTTCTTTAATTTTAAAATTTTTTTCCCCTGGAAAATAATCAATTAAACCATTTTTTGCTGCTTTTTTGAGAAGCAGCTCGGTCGCAGCACTACACGGTATTGTAACTCCTTCTTTTTTTAAATTGTTTATAATGCTCAAATCATGACAAAGATCAGCCTTGTTTGCTGCAATGATTATTGGTTTTGTTTTTTTTCGAAGCTCTTTTATGAAGATAGAAAGATCTGAATCACTCCACCCTGTGGGTTTTTTTGTTTGAAGACCCAAATGTTGTATGACCATTTCAACATCATATTCTTTAATTCCAAGTCCACTAAATCTTAGCGCGATTCCTTGAACAATTTTTGCGCCCTTATTTTCCATTTCTCTCGATAATTTTTGCCATTCACGTTGCAAGATTTCTTTCATCCAAAGATCAAATTCTGTTTCAACAAATTTGACATCTTCCAGTGGATCATGTGTTCCTACTGGAACGGGGTGTCCTTGAATGTTTGTTGAACCTGATGCATCAACAACATGAATCAATACTTCAGATTGTCTTGCATCATCTAGAAACTTGTTACCAAGACCTTTGCCTTCATGAGCTCCTGGAACGAGTCCCGCCACGTCAATCAACTTTACCGGTATAAGTCTAGTTCCATTAAAACACAGAGGATGTTTATGATCTATTCCAAAGTGTTTGCATGCACATACAGCCTTTACGTGTGCAATGCCAACGTTTGGTTCTATTGTAGTAAAAGGGTAATTTCCTATCTGAGCAGTCGTTTCCGTTGCGGCTGAAAAGAAAGTTGATTTTCCAACATTTGTCTTTCCAAGAAGCCCAATTTGCATGACAATTATCTAAATTTATGCTCATATTTAGTATTGTAGAAATCGTTTAATCCAATTTGTTTTGACTATACTTGTTGTCACTGATTCTTACGGGTAACCCAGGGGTAGGAAAACACACTGTAGCAAAAAAACTGGCAAAGAAATTAAACTTGGATCTAATTGACATAAACAAGATAGCTATACAGGAAGGAATTTTTGAAGAAAATAAAAGAATTTTGGATGTAGATGTGATAAAATTGAAAAAGATTCTTAAAAAAATAATTACGAAAAAATCACTTGTTGTTGGGCATTTAGCACCATATGTAGTTTCAAGAAAACAGGTTAAGATTGCAGTAGTCCTAAGAAGAAATCCATATGAGCTCATTTCTGTTTATGGAAAAAGAAAATATTCGTATCAAAAAGAGATTGAGAATCTTGGAAGCGAAATTCTTGGTGTCATCTATTATGATTCAAAAAATGAATTTGGTTCAGCTAGGACTTTTCAGATTAATACGTCGGGTAAATCTGTAAGGAAACTTGTAAAGAAAATATCGGACCTTTTTGTTAAAGGTGTTTTTCGTGAGGAGAAAGTAGATTGGCTTGGATTGATTTCTGAAAAAAATGACCTAAAACGATTTTTCTTCTACTAAATTCAAATAGCGCTAAACTTGAAGATATTATAAATTGTTTGAGATAAAGAAAAGTGACCTTGCAGGTAGGATAGGAATACTTCATACAAATCATGGTAAGGTAGAAACCCCGGCTTATGTGCCGGTGGTTCATCCAGTGAGACAATCAATTCAACCAAAAAAAATGCGTGAAATGGGTTTTGATCTAATAATAACAAATGCCTACATCACGTTAAACAATTTCAGGGATGAAGCTGTAAAACGTGGCATCCATGAAATAATAAATTATGACGGAGTGGTGATGACAGATTCTGGCGGATACCAGGTTTTAGAATACGGTAGAGTAGATGTAGAACCTAAAGACATGGCATCATTTGAAACAAGTATACGGACAGACATTGCAATTCCCCTTGATAGACCTACTGGTTACGGTCTCTCTAAAAAAAAGGCAAAATCTTACGTTGATCATACCTTAAAAATTTCAAAAGAGACACTTGATCAGAGTGAAAAAAATGGACAAATATGGATTGGTCCGATACAAGGTGGGGAACATTTTGATCTTGTAAAAAGATCAACAAAAACTCTCGTGGAATATGGATTTGAAATGCTTGCTCTTGGAAGTCCAGTTGAATTCATGGAATCATATGAATACAAGTTACTTGCAAACATGATACTTACGGCAAAAAAACAAATGCCTGATTCTATTCCGTTACATCTTTTTGGTGCAGGTCATCCTATGACAATTCCTCTTGCAGTTGCATTAGGTTGTGACACATTTGACTCTGCCTCATACATTCTCTACGCAAGAAAAGACAGATACGTTATGGACGATGTAACAGCTAGACTAGGAGAGATATCGTATTTTTCCTGTAGTTGTGAGATTTGTTCAAAATATACTCCAAAGGAACTGGTTACCCTTGATAATGAAGACAGAACAAACAGGCTTGCAATTCATAACCTATTTGCAATAAAAGCCGAAGTCAACAGAGTAAAAGAAGCAATTCATGAAGGAAGATTATGGGAATATGTACTCAAAAAAACCCGTTCACATCCAAAGCTCTTTGAAACTATCAGTGTATTTACTCAGAATCCTGCACATTTTGTAGACCGAACCCCCAGATTTAAGGAAAAAGCCATTTTTCTCTTTTCAAAAGAGGATCAATTTAGACCAGAAGTTACATCTTTTCACGCTCTGGTGCGTCAATTCAAATGTAAAAAAGATATACTTGTTATCGTACCAGATGGAACAGTCAGACCCTTTTATCTTTCAAAGGAATATAATGATCTAAAGAAACAGTTTGTCAGAAAATATGACAGTGTTCAATTTTGCCAGTTTAACCCCTTTCTTGGAATAATTCCACTTGAGATTTCTGATATGTATCCTGCATCTCATTATGTCATGCCAAGAATACAATATGACCAAAACGAATATTCAGAATTTTCAAAAACTTGGAAGACCTTTTTTGTTAACAATAATTTTAAAACAGTTTACGCAGCAAATGATGAATTTTTAAAACATTACACGAAATTACTCCCTAAAAAAATCAAAAAAATATCTATTAGCAGAAAGGAAAAATAAGAAAAAGGAGTGCGAACAGATTGCCGCTTATTTGCTTAGTGCGGCGTCTTCTGCCCAGCCTTTTACAAAGACTCCGTTCTTGTGAAGAGGAACTGGTTGACCAGCTGTGTAAGTCATTGGTCTCATCCAAAAGATTGACTTTGTCGGACAAACTCCGATGCATGCTCCATCAGAGATGCATCTCTCAGGATAAAAGACGAATGCTTTTCCTCTCTTCCAACCCTCAACAGGTTTTACACGGAGTACATCTGGACCAAGAGAAGTACAGATCTCTACGCACAGTGCGCAACCTATACATCTTTGTTCATCAATGTCTGGAAGTATTGCTATTGGCATTTTATCTTCTCTTTTTGATAATGTCATGGTTTGCTATTTAAACCATCTGTAAAATCCATAACAGAGTTATAGAATTTTTTCAATAAACAAAATAAAATAAAACAGAAAGTTAGTATTATGTTTGATTACTTCTTCATCTGGCGTATAGCGTCGATTTGACCACTAGTTATCCAGTCAAGTAACTCAGCAGATGTAGGATTTAGATCGCCTTTTTGATTCATCATATTGTGTACCCAAACCCAATTTATCTGATTTAGTAATGGCTTGTTTCCCTCATCGCCCTTGCGAACTTTGTCTCGAAGGTCTTTTGGGATAGTATTCCACCATTGTTCGTAGGTTCTACCCATGGACAGATCATTTTAGTTGATCTAATTAAGTCTTTTGTAAATTCTCAAAATAATAGGTTGTTGTATAAAAAAACGCTAAACGTTTAAAGGTACTTTGAAAAGACTTTGAATTCTTGCAGGTTAAAGTTCTTGGAGCGGCTCAAGAGGTAGGTCGTTCGGCATTTCAAGTTAATTGTGATGGAGCAAATTTTCTTTTGGATTACGGTGTCCTATTAGGAAAAGAACCACAATATCCAATGCATGTAAAACCGAGAGACATTAATGCAGTGGTGATCACTCATGCCCATCTTGACCATTCTGGTTATGTACCATCACTTTTTGTGAATGGAAAAAACGAAGTTTATGCGACACCGCCGACATTAGAACTTTCTAAATTATTAATTGAGGACATGATTAGACTACAGAAGAATTTTTTTCCTTTTGAACTGCCAGAGGTCATAAACATGATAAAACATTCCAAAGAAATATCATATAAAGAGAAAATTAGGAAGGGAAATGCATCTTTTGAACTGCGTGAATCAGGGCACGTGGTTGGGGGTGGAGGAGTAATTGTAGAGTCTGAAAATAAAAGACTCTATTATACCGGAGATATCAATCCAAGAGGTTCAAGGATGGTGCGTGAAGCAGATTTTGATTTTGATGAAACCGATTTGTTAATAATGGAAAGTACCTATTCACAGACTGAACAGACGCCACGAAATGAAACTGAGGAAGCATTCATGGAATTTGCATACGATGTAATAGATAGAAAGGGGACTCTGTTTGTTCCAGCTTTTTCAGTAGAAAGATCACAGGAAATTGCTTGTGTGTTAAAAAATGCAAAATTCAAACACAAAGTCATAATGGATGGAATGGCAGTAAAGGTAAATGAAATAATGCTTCGGTATCCAGAATATCTACGCGATCCAAAAATTTTTGCTGATGCAATTCATCAAGCTTTGTGGATTAAAGGAGAAAGAGAAAGAAAGGATGCGTTGAAAGAACCGTGTGTAGTGATATCTCCAGCTGGAATGCTTGTTGGCGGTTCAGCAGTATACTACTTACAACAGCTCGCACTTGATAAGAGAAACGGTATTGCACTGGTTTCCTATCAAGGAGAGGGAACACCTGGTAGAAAATTACTTGAGACTGGTAAAGTAAACGTTCGTGGAAGGGATGTTAAAACAGAAGCAGATGTAAAACAATTTGAGTTTTCTGGTCATGCCGATAGAAAAGATCTTTTCGAGGTTGTCAGGAAAATAAAAGGAAATCCAAAGATTTTGACTGTTCATGGAGACAGAGATTCTTGTACAAAGTTTTCAATGGAGATACACGAGAAATTTGGATTTGAGGCATATGCTCCAAAGGCTGGAGAAGTAATTTCTGTTTAAGATGCAAGAAATACAGAAAATAGATCTTGATACAACCATTAATAGTGGTCAAGTGTTTCTTTGGGATAAAATCGGGGATGCATGGTATGGCGTTAATGGTTCTGAAATTATAAAGATCGTACAAGACCCATTTAGGATCATCTCTTCAGAAAACAAGATTTCCAATTTTTTTAGACAAGACGACAACATGAAAATAATTTTACAGAGTATTAGAAAAGACACATTCGTAAGAAATGCCATCTTACGTTTTCCTGGGTTACGACTTTTACGACAAGATCCCTTTCAGTGCTATATTTCGTTTATTTGCTCCTCAAATGCATCAATTCCAAACATAAAACAAATGTTAAAAAAAATTTCCAAGAAATTTGGCAAGAAGATAAATTTTGATGGTCATGAATTTCACACTTTCCCAATACCTGAAAAACTTGCGAATTCCAATATCACAGAACTTTTATCTTGTGGTTTAGGTTTTAGAGCAAAGTATGTAAAAAAAGCATCACAAGAAATTCTCTCAGGAAGAATAGATTTTAAATATTTAACAAAAACAGACTACAAAACTTCAAAGGCCATTCTCCTGGAGGTATACGGTATAGGCAATAAGATTGCTGATTGTATACTCTTGTTCTCACTTGAAAAAATTGAGGCTTTTCCAATAGATAGATGGACACTTCGAATTTTACGAAAGTATTATTCTGATGTATTTGATGAATCGATTGTTGGAACAATTACCAAAAAAAAATATGAGGAAATCCATGAAAGAATAGTTGGGTATTTTGGTCCTTTTGCTGGTTATTCACAACAATTTCTTTTCAAAATGGAAAGAGATCTAAATAACAAGAAATGGTTGTAAAAACCTCTTAATATGGTAGTCCAAGCCAACTTCTTGGGCCTGTAGCTCAGCATGGATAGAGTGCTGGACTTCTAATCCAGTGGTCAAGGGATCGAAGCCCTTCGGGCCCGTTTTTTGTTCATAATTTATTTATCATTATGATTAGGAGAAATAGATTATGAAGGAGGTTGAATTAAAACTGGAGAATTTGAACATTATTCCACATAGCGAAATAAAAGGAAGGGTTGATGTGAGATATCAAGGAAGATATGATGGAATTGTGATTAATACTCAAATCTTAAACTCCAACCAACTAATAATATACAAATCATATAATGGGAAACCAATTTCACAAAATCTATCAAGATTATTTATAAGCAAAGATAACATGCCTGAAAATAAGGCAGAGTTTACTGCCATAATAGAATTCAAACCTTCTGAACCTCTAGATGTTAAGTTCCGGATATCCATTATTCAAGAACACAAGGAAATCGAGAGTGACATAATTTTTGCAAAACTCTTGGTCTAGAATCTTTTTTCAGTGATTATTATTTTACCTTTCATCCATGGATGTGGTTCGCAATGATAAGAAATTTCTGCTGGTTGAGTAAACAAAAACTCGTACTTTGTACCAGGCATCACTACCCCAGATGAACCAAAATCACCAGAAAATTTGTCTTTAAAAGGAGTGTCTGGGGTTACCGTATGAGGAGTTTGATCTGTGTTTTCCCATTCAACTTTGTTATTAAATGAAAGTTGAATATCTGCAACCAATTTTGGCATAAAATTATCCTGTTGTTGCGGATTAGCTGCTCCAGGAATCATTTTTATTTCTGTTACTTCTGGTGGATTTAGAACCTCTTCAGCAATTTTTGGTTTAGCAGTAAGTTCTGGGATATAATATAGTTGATAATATGAAATACCAGCAGCCATCCCAACTATCATTGCAATAATGGCTACACCGTAAGCATGACTAGATGTTGGCTTGCTCAACTATCGTTTACCTTCTTGCTAGTCTTATAAAGCTATTCGAGTGAAAAAGTTGAAGATGTAAAATCACAGTTTTTTTACTTTATCTTCGGACCATATTTCATTAACAGTAGTTGCGGACACCGATTTTATTTCTGGTACAACTCGTTTCGTTTCATCTTGTGTAACAGATGGTGACTTACTCTTTTCTTGAACCTTTTCTGGGTTGCTACCTGGTGTAACACCAATTGGTTTTGGAATTTCCTTATCAATTGCAGGAGGCGGAGTGGGGATTTTCTTTGCCTCGTTCATCCCATATCTGTAAATATGGAACGTTCCAGCAAAAACAAGAAGCACTACTCCAGTTAGGAAAAGACTAAAGTTCTTCATGCCTGAAAGAGCAGCATTGTATGCTGCAATGTTAAGATAGATTTGAAATCCTAAAAGTGCAATGATTAACCAATTTATCCACTTTGAAGACAAATGAATTTGTGCTACTTTTTGTGGTCCTTTAGAGGCAGCAAGTTTTGCTTTCCTTTCTGCTTCTTTTGACATCTTTATCATCATGTATGAAAATCCAAATCCGAGTGGTACAAGCAAGATCATTATTGTATAGAAAAATATTGGATCTATGACCAGTCGTTGCACAAGTGGTAGTGTAGTGTCTGGTGAAATGTAGAATCCCCAGTAGGTGGTTACTATGATTTGTGCAATTCCTGTAATTCCAAATGCAGTAATAAGTGGTCTGTCTTTCCAAGAAAATTTCTTGTATCTATCAATGAAGGGTATTATGAGTAGTGATAGAATAAACAAACCTGGCCAAGCTACACCCGTAACAAACTTGTCATATTGTGTTCTAAGAAATGCATACAATCCAGTGAGATACCATTCAGGAACAGTAATGCCTGGTGGTACTGTCGGTTGAAACTTAAAACCGAGATCAACCGGGAAGACTCCACCAGTAATGAGGATAGCTCCTGAAATTGCCATCACCATTGGGACATCAAACACTAGGAATCGGGGAAGATGGACTGCCATTAAGCCCAGCATTACTATAGGAAGTACGAAGACGTGTTGAGCATAAAATCTTAAAACGAAATCATGAAAACCATTACCAAACATTGCCTCTCTTATTGTAGACCCTACAATTGGGATTGAGTTTGTAAGTGATGCCGCGATACTAATTGCAAGTTCAGCACGTTCACTAAAAATAATGTCATATCCAGTAAATGCTTCAAGAATAGTTACAGTTCCAAGTATGACTCCTGTAACCCATAAAATTTCATTTCGGATTTTGTATCGTCCACTGAAATATTGATAATACATATGCAAAATTGCGAGAAGAACCATTGCGTTTGATGCATGATAATGTATGTTTCTAATATGGAAGCCAAATGGGACATCGTTGTTTATTTTTTCTACACTATCCCATGCCCTATTCAATATTGGTTCATAGTAAAACATCAAAAGCGCACCACTTATTCCTAAAATAATAAAAACAACAAATGTCAGCATCCCAAGGAACCCAAATGGACTTACAAATCTTGCTGGAAATGAAAACTTTGTACCAATGAATATAGTTCTGTCTATCCCATCCCATGCCCAATAAAAAAAGTCTACAAGACCGTTTCTACGACTTAATGAAACGACCATATCCTACAACCCCATTTTCATTAACATTCCATTTTGCTGGAGAAATCCATAAAAAGCCATCGGCGTCTGCTTCAAGTGTCAACCTAGCAAGAGTATTTGATGGGGGAGCTTGAAGCGAAGCAGGCCCTCTAAATGCAGTACCTGTTACAGGATTATACATACTTCCATGACACGGACATTCGCCTCTCTTTCTTCCTTCCTCTGGCCAATATTTCCACAAACACCATAGATGAAGGCATACCATACTATAAGCACGAAATGCGGTAACATCATTGGAATCACCTCCCAGTTCTGATGGGAGTCTGATGAATTGCCATTTTCTAAAGGCTTCTTCGTCAATTACTGTGTCTCCTGTTTTTGGATATGTAATTACTTCTGCATGATTTACGGGAAAAGTGTTAACATTGGCTTGAGAGTCATCTGGCCGGATTACTTTTGCTTTTTCCAATGAGGTAGTATCTGGATTTGGCATGAAATTTCCCCAAGGAACATAGGGGGCAAATGCAAGTCCTGTTCCTGCAGCACCTAAAAGCTTTAGAAAATCTCGTCTGGACAGTGTACTCTTGGCACTAGAATCCTGTTCAGCCATGCAAGCTTTCGTTTTTGAAAAATTGCATATAAACCTTGTTCTAGGTTTTCTTAGAAATTTTGATTTTCATGGATAATATTATCGTGACTGACGCAATTAATATTCCAATGATTATTCCTTGTAGTAAGACAAAGTTTTGATCCAATACTCCTTTTGGGTTTTCAAAGAATGGTCTATTATCAATGTTCACTGTGATCTTTTTTGATATTTCATTTCCAGCCAAGTCTTTTGCAAAAATCTGAATATCATACTCTCCATTTTCCAGTGACCTCGTGTCAAACTGAATAAATTTCTTGTCAGATATGGTACCGTTGGGTAGCAATATGCTAATTCCTCCTTGTTCTGGAAGATTCTGTTCAGATACATCGATATCAATTGGAATAATATTTGATACAAATGAACCATTTGTTGGAGATTTGATGAGAATCTCTGGAGGGATGTTGTCAACTTTAAATTCAACATTTTTCTCTGCGCGATGACCAACTGTGTCAGTAACAATTACTTTTAGAGTATGAGTGCCATCGGTGAGAAGATTATGTGGAATAGAAGATTTTGCATCGAGTTCAAATCCATTTCCATCAAGAGAATATTTTA
Organism: Nitrosopumilaceae archaeon; assembly: GCA_035455245.1. Classification (GTDB taxonomy): domain Archaea; phylum Thermoproteota; class Nitrososphaeria; order Nitrososphaerales; family Nitrosopumilaceae; genus UBA8516. Next base: position 68,064 of record DATIFN010000010.1, read on the forward strand.
TAGTATCAATATTTTCTTCTTTTATTTCTGGTTGAACTTTATACGTACTATTGATAAATTCAGGGACTACAAACAATATCTGTGGGTCTTTTTCGTCTGGTAAGATTGTAGAAAATTTAGCAGTAACTGTCATGGGTTCTGAAATAGATTGTCCTCCAAATAAAGTAGAATGCATCAAAACAGAATACGTTCCTGTTTGGTTTATTGGAGCGTATAGTACTGTAGATGTATCGTCCTTGTTTTTTATTGGAAAGAACCCACCACCTTCACTGAAGGCACTTGTACCAAGCCAATCTCCAGTAGGCCAGCCCTGAAACTGGCCGAGTACGCCTGGAGGAACATTTGTTTGTACAATTCTTCCTGCAGGATCAATTACAAATACAGAAAGATTCGTGTTTTTGTTTTCCCATGAAATATTTAACGCCACAGAGTTTATTGTCCTGTCTTTAACATCAAAGTAATACTGCCTCCAATCTCCTGCATTATACCTGTTTGTCATATCAAAAGCACCACTAATGTATCCATTACCATACAATGCATCCCCTTTCTTTGAACCTTCTATCACAGTAGGCAGATCTTTTCCTGTAACACTCTTTGTAACGGCATAAGAAACGGGCACATTTACTTCATGTAAAATGCCTTGAAATGCGATAAATCCTTGATAAACGCCTGGCTGAGAGTCTTGTGGAATAATAATGGTTGCAATAAGATCTGATGACTTATTTGGTTGGACTTCAAAGTGATCATAATTTACCCAAACAGATTCCCAGTTTTCCTTTTTGTAAAAGCTAGCTGTAATAGTATAATCCATTGCAGTAGAATTTTTCTTGGTATCACCAATCCAGTAAGAGTATTTGGTTGGTATCGGATATACACCAACTAACGGAACATTTTTGAATTTTGAAATTGGATCTGTAACTCTTAACTCTTGAACTGTTCCCCATGAGCCACCACGGTTTATGAGGGAAAGTTCATTGGATGTTACTTGGGTATCGTTATTTTTATCAGCCCAGTCATAAAGATACACTGAGGAAATCTTCATATCATTCGCATAAATTTTTTCAGTTTTATTCATAAAATTATCGAACGGAAAATTCACATTTATTATCATTAATGATGAATCACTTGGGATTGACGTCTTTTTTTCAAAGAATGTGCTCGCATCTTCTTCCTTGATTATATTTTCAAGAGGGATAAAATTGGGTCTAAATATTCCTGATTTGTTTATCAAGGGATCTTGAAGTCTGACTTCAGTGGTACCATTGTATTGGTATTGTTTGACGAGTTTTAGAATTTGCGGTTTTACTATAATATCAACGGTTTTATTTGTTGGATTCTCGATTGAGAAAGTTGCAAAGGTTCTTTCACCTGGACTAAGTCTCCCACCAAACCAAGGAGTCATAGGCATTGAGGCATTGCTTAAATGAAAATTTTCAATTCCAAAAGAAGATGAATTTATTGCGTTCATGGGAACGTCAAGAATTTTTTTTATGTTAGCATATGAAGCGTTATTGTATACGATAAAGGTATCACTTTTTCCCATTACAAAGTTTACTGCATTTTCTACATTAACAATTCCTGATCCTTGTGTGAAAGGGTCATTTTCCAAATCAGTGGCAGTTGACATTAAAATATTTTTGAGTTTGAATGGATCATATTCTTTGTTTTGTTGTTTCATGCTTTCCATGACTATCGCAGCAGAGCCAGAAACAAGAGGGCCAGCCATGCTTGTTCCTCCAAACAGAGTAAACGGATCGGTTGCATTTTTAACTATTTTTGTAACACCTGTAGGTGTATAGCTGTAAGCACCTATACTCATCAGATCGGGTTTTGGATCTCCTATTATTCCAGGACCCTTACTTGAAAAATCGGCTATTTCATTTGATGATGCAGTAGTATTTCCAAATCTTGGCTGATTCTTAAACTGGCCATACCCGACATAGACATTGTTAGTTGTCGCTCCTACACTCAGACCATATGGAGCTGCATTTGGTAACCCCAACGTTCCATATCCATGGCCTGCATTTCCAGCACTACTAACGATGAGTACTCCCGGGTAATTATTATCAATAGAACCTGGAACGGTAAGAGTGCTAAGAATAAGTGACAAAATATCTAGGCCTGGTACTGATTGTAAAGTAGGAAAGTTAGAAACTCCCCAACTGTTTGATATTATATCTACCCTGGGCTTTCCTTCAAATATCCAATTATTATTTTCTTGATGAAAACCTGAAGCCCATAGCCAAGCATACACTGCATCACCAAACCACAACGCCTTTATTGGAACAATTTTTGCACCGGGTGCAACACCCTTTAGTGAATATTTTGTAGAATTATTATAAATATCGTATTTTTGGATTCCTTTCGATGTTATAGATGCAGCGCTTGATGTGCCATGACCTAGAAAGTCATACATTACACCAAAGTAATTTCCTTTTGGATCAATAGGAGACAACAACGTACCATTTGTGGCACGGATTGTGGGTTCAATAGAAGATGGTTTGTTAATTACGCCATAAATATCGAGTACTTGGGCACCCAAAGTCCCTGTGCTATAATCAAATTTTCCATCCTTGTCAGAGTCATATAAGAAAAATTCTTTTCCATTTCCTAAAGTAATTGGACTTTCATCAGTAAAATCAAAATCGTATTTTGGAGGTTTGTTATCCTTTAGGTCAAAACGTGTGAAATCAATCCAGGATGTAGACATGTCGGCTATTACAGTATCATATAGACCTGCAACCTTAGAATCCAAAACCATGACTGGTACGAGTTGTAATCGTGGAAATTGACCTTGTAATGTTCCTTGATAAATTACCCCCAGATGATATATTCCACTTTTTGAGATTAGATAATCTCTGCTGTTTTTGCCAATTTTCATATCATTTGAAATTGTTCCATTGAGTACAGGTGCTCCGCTATTAGGAAAAAGAGAGTTAAATACAAATACCGAAGTACCGTTACCATTTTTTGCAAGGTTTAGAAAAACCCCATTAGGATTTACATAAACTGATGAGGTGATATTTTTTGGAATTGGTTTTGTGTAATTTGTGAGTACTCCTTTTGTATCTATGTCTGCAATAAAGGTTGCATTTGTCAAGACCAGACCTTGACCGTCTGCGTCAATCATTATAGGGTGATTATTTCGATCCCGTGCAAGTGAATCTTGAACATCCGGATTTGAAAAATCAGTGCCAGTATCTACTATTCCTATCGTAATTCCTTTGCCATCATAACCATAGGTTTTAAAAACCTCGTCAGATCCTGTTATAGAACCAATTCTTGATGCTTCTGAAATAGTTTTGTTTTCTGAATTAGGAATTGAATCAAACTCCAAACGAAAATCTTCGATTATTTGATATCCTTTTGATTGCAAGTTAGAGATATCGTTTTGATAGAAAGTTCCAACTGAGAAAAATCCTTTTTCAGAACTTATTCCATATATCAGATTATCTGCATACGGTTTTACATCAGAAATAGAACCCGATCCAAAAATAACATATCTTTTGATTTGATTTTCTTTAACTAAAGGTGATATTTTGATAATATCTGAATTTTCAAGAGGGAGTTGGGGCGTTGTTTGTACTAGATCTACGTTATAGAATCCATAAGAGGTCTTGACAAAGGTGGATACTAGCAACATGAGGATAAAAAAAAATGCCAATTTTGGCATGGTAGAAAAGTCCATATTTTGCCTATTATAGCTATCTTCGTCTTGCAAGAATTGTTATTTGTAACGCAATAATTACAGCAATCAAAGCTACAATTGGTAGGAACAAAGAATTAAATTGTCCAGACGCATCTTCAACATTCTTCACTGATTCAGAAATCAGTTTAACGTTATTATCGATGTTTTTATTAGTTTCAATTAAAGTTCCTTGACTTTTTTCTAGTGTTGAACCAAATTCTTTGGTTTCATTTTTTAGTTTATCCAGTTCTTCAGAGGTAGAATGCAGTATGGAATTTAGTTGTAAAATCTGGTTCGATATCCCTTCTATATCCTGTTTTAGAACAACGGTTGCCGCAGAACCGTGTGATACAGTTCCTTGATTAAATGATACTATGTGAAATACGTATGTTCCCTCCAGGTTTGGGGTGTAATCTGCATAATAGATTCCTTGATGAAGTGTTTTGAATAAAGGGGCTAAACTGACGACTTCGCCTGTAGGCAGGTGCACGTGTGATGTTCCTAAGAGTTTTTCCGGAGAACCACCAACTAATGCACCATCACTTGTAGTTTGAACAAATATTCTAATAGGAGCATTCACCGCAGCAGTTTGTGGTGCAAAAACAAGTGTGTTTACAGTTCTTTGTACTGGAACCTGGACAAGGTCAGATGATGAAGCAAACTTTACATCTATTTTTTGTGAGAATCCCTTTTCTTGATTAGAAATTACTTCTACGGTATATGTTCCATAGGGAAATGTGGTAGATGGACTAGGCCAAGTAATTAACACATGTAAAAATTCACCTTTTTCATCAGCGGTAATTTGATCAAACTTTGCAATGGTACCATCCGGAGCAAATAATCTTAAAATCAGACCGTCTTTAGGTACTGCCTTTCCATAAACAAGTAGTGGTTGACCATCAGAATACACTTCGTTATCAGTAAATAATTTAAGGGATTCTGCATGTGCTGCGGATAAATTAATTGATAAGATAAAAAAAAGTAACAGTACTGCCTTTGTTTTCAATTATTGGTGATCACTCTTACCCATAGATATTGGTTCTGGTAAAGTAACACACTTACAGGTTAATCTTGGAGGTATCTTTCTATATCCATTGAATTCATTGCTGCCAATGAATAGTTATTTTGTTCTTTTTTTAATATTGTGAGGGAAGCATTTCGTATTATCAGTTCATAAAGAGACTCTGGTTTAAGATTGAGAATCGTAGAAATCATAGCTTTTATTGGATCCATATGTGTTACAAGCAAAACATTTTGTCCTTTGTGTTCTTTTGAACAATAATCTACTATGTCTAACACTCTTTTTTTAACATTGGAAAATGGTTCTACACCATTCTCTTCGATAATTGGATTGTCTTGATAGAATTTTAAAAACACATTCCCATATTTAGTAAACATATCTTCATAGAACATTCCTGAAAACATTCCCATATCAATCTCTGTTAATCTTGAATCGGGTTTGACTTCAAGGTTCAGGTCCTTGGCAGCTAAGTTAGCCGTACTAATTGCCCTCTCGATAGGACTGGAATAAATGGCTGAGATTTCAAGAGGTTTCAAAAATTTTGCAATTTTTTCTGCCTGTTGAAGACCTATTTGTGTGAGTGGAAAACCCTCTCTGCGGCCAGCAAGAATTCGTTCTACGTTGTTTTTTGCCTGCGCGTGACGTAAAAAAATTATCAAAGACAAGAGTGTTTCAAATTTTAAAGAAGAGATAATAATAACATTCCCAGCGTTTGTTTTATGAAAATAGGAATCATAGGTGGAACAGGTGGAATGGGAAAAGGTTTTGCTCTAAGATGGTGTGTAAATCATGATATTTTAATTGGGTCACGGGATGCACCCAAGGCAACACAAGCAGCTCTTGAATATTCTAAAAATTCTAGTGAATTGTATGGTTCTGTAAAAGGGAAGATAACAGGAAGCGATAATGTTTCCGTAGCTCAAGAAAGTGATGTTTTGGTTTTATCTATTCCGTATGAAAACATAGATTCAACTTGTCCTTCCATACTTTCTAACATAAAAAACGACTGTGTTGTGATTTCTCCAATAGTACCTATGACAAAAACCAATTCAGGTTTTGAATTCATTTCGTTTATCGAGAAAAAACCTTCTGCTTTTGAAATGGTACAAAAACATATGAAAGATAAAACAAAATTGATTGCTGCATTTCACACAGTATCCGAAAAAAAACTGGTGGATCCTAATCTAATTTTAGATTCAGATATTTTCATTTGTGGCGATGATCAAAAAGCAATTGAAACAGTTAGTGGATTAGTTCGAGAAATTAAAAATCTTAGGCCTCTTATTCTTGGTCCTGGTTCATTATCATATCTTGCAGAAGTTGCAACCCCTATACTTTTGAATGCCATGATAAGAAACAAAATGAAGAATCCAGGATTAAAGATAGTTTAAGGTCTACAAAAATTAAGATGACAGCATGAAAATAATTAATCGCCGTGGACGTAACTGGTTCACTGCAATGGGTGTTTTATTCATTGTAGTTGCATCTATAACAATTATTAGGAATTTAATTATCTGGGGACCGGAATTTGTTTGGGATTTTTTTTTATCTAATGAAATTACGAATGAAAAGGTCTCTGCCGCAATGATTTTCTTTGGGGTCTTTTTACTATATCTAGGATTTAGGAAGATGTCAAATGAAACAAGATAAATTTTTAAAATCACAGAAGATCCTTAGACTTGCTACTATAGACAAAAAAGGAATGCCTCATATCGTTCCTGTATGGTATCTATACAAAAAGGGCATTTTTTTTGTTGGAACTAACGCCAATACTATAAAAGCAAAGAATGTAGAGAACAATCCCAAGGTAAGCTTTTGTGTGGATGCAGGCATTCGTTCACCCATATTTGGAGTAATGGGGAGCGGAGTTGCGAAATTAATTTTGAATAAGAAAATTGTTTCAGATATAACTAAGAAGATTTTATTTAGATATTTCAAAAATTTGAAAAATAGTTCTGCCCAGGAACTTTTTGCTCAGACCGATTGCATCATAAAGATAATACCAAAAAAAATCACAGTTTGGAAGTTCTAAGCAACAAATTCTTCAATTTTGTCAAGTGCTGGTTCTAATACACTTATTTCAGGTAAAAAGACCATCCTAAAATGTCCACTGCCATATTGGGTGCCAAAACCTGACCCATGTACTGTCAAGATTCCTTTTGATTTTAAGAGATCTAAAACAAATTCTTTGTCAGATAAATATTTTTTACCTTCGATCTTTGGAAATGCATAGAAAGCACCTTTGGGAATTGAGCAACTGAGTCCATGCATACCGTTTAGTCTTTTGATTACGTAGTCTCTTCTCTTTTTTAATTGAGAAACAAAATCTGAAATATAATTTTGTGGGCCTCTAAGTGATTCTAAGGCAGCGTGTTGGACAGGTAGATTTGATGCTATTCTGACTCTTGCAAGCTTTGGTATATTTTCCCGAAGAAGATCAAGCCTTTTTGAATCGTTAAATGCGATATAACCAATTCGCCATCCAGACATGAGATGAACTTTTGAAAAACCATTTACTAGTATGATTGGAGAATCGCCGCTGACTTTACCAATTCCAATAAACTTTTCATCGAAAACTATCTGATCGTATATTTCGTCGCAGATTATGTATAGGTCATGTTCAACTGCAATTCCAACCAGATCTCGTAAAGATTTTTCGTTAAACACTGCGCCGGTTGGATTGTTTGGACTGATGAGACATATTGCCACGGTTTTTGATGTTATTTTTGATTTGATGTCATCAAGGTTGGGCGTGGAATTGTGTAAATCTACTGAAAATTCTATCGGAACCCCTCCAAATAATCTGACATAGGAAGCATAAGGGGGATAATATGGTCCTGGAATCAGAACCTCATCACCATATTCCACTATTGAAGCCATCAGCATCTCAAGTCCTTCTGATACTCCGTTAGTTACTATAATGTCATCTTCTGAAACAGAAAGACCCTTTGCTTTTTCTTTTTGCGCAATTACTTTCCTTAATTCAACTAATCCTTCCGAGGGGGCATAATAGTTCTGTCCTTTTTTTACAGCATCGATGAATGCATTTTTGACATTTTCTGGAGGCTGGAATCCGTATTGTACGGGATCACCAATGTTAAGATACGTTATCTTATGGCCTTCATTTTCAAGTTTTCTTGCAACAAGTGCAATATCACGTATAGCATATTCCACTCCAGCAACTCTTTTTGATATTTTCATTTATCTAGACAGATATTTAGCCCCGTTAAATTCTTACTTGATCGGACCCGTTGCATAGCCAGGATAGTGCGGGTGGCTTCGGACCACCAGGTCGAGGGTTCGAATCCCTCCGGGCCCTTTTTGAATGGGTTTACCTTTTCTAAATTACATAGTTTTGAATTTAAGAGGGTAAAAAATACCAAAAGTATGAAGGTATATTCTCCTTTTAGAATTGGACTAGCGTTGATAGTAATTGCGTCATTATGGATAACAATTTTGTTTTCAGGAAGTGAAAAAATATCATCCAGTACTTATTTAGAATCAAAGGAAACTTCAAGTCTTGAGCTAAATTTGGATAAGAGCGGAATTGGTTTTTACATACTTACAGTTCCGGACTTTTCAAAGGATATTTTATTTGTACAGATCTTAGATTCTAATGGAAGTGTGATTGCAGATAAAAAAATTACAACAAAAATGTCTGTGAATTATTTTAAGTTTTCACATAGTGGAAGATATATTATGGAAATAACTAATATTTCGGAAAAGTCTGTAAGAATTCAAGCAGATTTTGGCGATACAAAAGCATCTGACCTTCTAATTCCTGTACTTATTTCGTTTTTAGGAACTGGAATTATTATTATTTCCGGATATAGAAAATTGACCAGTCAGAATACTGCACAACCAGAAGAGAATAATTCGTAGACTGGTAGACATAATGCAACAAACCCAAAAAGTAAAACCAAATTAAAACCAATCCAGGTCGAGGAAAGAAGAACTGATGCGGAGGCAAGTTGTGTGATTATTTTAGGTTTTGTTTTTGTATTATTAGACAAAACAAGAAATCCACCCAATGCACTCAATAATAAACCTGTTTCAAGTACAAGATGCGAAACGGTAACCAATCCATCCACTCCGTAAACTTCGTGGGAGATTGAATCCGCATAACCTGCGGTAATCTGCAACACTATTCCAATGATAAGAATTTTCAAACCTTTTTTGATTAACGCACTTTGTGGGTTTGTAATTAAAATGATCGAGCCTAAGATAGCAGAACATGTGATCAAACCAACTCCAGTATAAACGGCAATATGTTGAGTTGTCCAAAATAGCTCTGGTTCTCGCATAAGATGCGATACTGCGTCCCATATGCCAGCTAAAAGCTCAACAACCGTTCCCAACACAGCAAGAATGGAGATTACATTGATTATAGATTTCCTGTTTGAGATTAGGGTATTTGAAAACGCGATTGAAAGATTCATCAGAATAAAATCAAATGTGTGACACTATATAGAGTGTTGTCTTGAAAAGTTTAGCTTTGACTTTGAGCACGCACATATGCAATTGCTTTTTTCATTTCAAGGGCTCGATCAAACAAGATTTTTCGCACTTCAATCAATTCTGTTGGAGTCATATTTCGTTTTTGTGATTCAAAGAATAGTTCTGCAAATCCTCCTGTTACATATCCAACAAATATTCCAAAGGCAACTTCAACATCATCCTTAGTAAGCGGTTTTAGATCATGTGCCATATTTCTCATTTGTTGAGGGTTTACCATTAGATTGTCTATTAGTTGTTGGAGTGCATTTTTCAGTTCTAAGGTCAATGTCATAATTTTTCTAGGCACCATTTACAAAAGAACCTTATTAGATCAGAACTTATGACAAAATTTCGATCTTTTTTGACTGACATAATAACTATTATACCTCATGAGAGAGAAAATTTTATGAGTCCTGGAATAGGTCTAATGAAAAGAAGACTTCCAACTGAGAAAGAAGCTGTCCCTTTGGCAGTTTCTGGAATAATAAAAAAATACGGTGTTTTATCAGAGCAAATCAAAACACTTGAAACTAAATATGATGAGGATAGTGGTGATTGGTATGTTGCATTAGGCTTTAATGAAAAAAGGGTAATTGTTAAGATGGATTCTGTACAAGGGAAAATAACAGAAATTAAAGAAATTTAGTAAAAATTTGTAATTTATTTTTTAAATTGTACGTTTGAAACTTCAGATTCTTTTATAACAACCAACCCACCATCACGTAATTGTTGCACGAGTTGTATAACTTCTTTTTCTACTTGTCCTCGTTGAAGTCCAGTCATTTGTGCAAATGCATCTACAAGATCTGTTATTCGACGTTGCCCATTGCATAATTTCCAAAAATCAATAATCGCTTGGTTAACCATAAATCCCTGTTCATGTTCATTCATCAATACCAATGAACCATCTTCTTGTTTCACAACAGAACCTACTCCTTGCGGCATTGCAGTTTCATAATTTATTGGTGTTATGGTTTTTTGTTTTCCATAGTTAATTAGTTTCTTTCCAGCTTCAGACATTTTTTCTGGAGTCCATACAGGATCCCAAACTATCTCAACATTAACTCCATTTACTCCAGGAACCTTGTTAACATATCTTTTTACATCACTAACTAGTGTATCATGTAATGGGCAACCACGTGTTGTCATGGTCATTTTAATATCTATTTTATTATCAGCATCTACGTCTACTCCATAAATTAATCCCATATCTACAACATTAATTGGAATTTCAGGGTCCATGCATTGTTTTAAGGAGTCTAAAATTTGTTGTGTGGTTACTGTAACCATTAAATGAAGTCACTCATGAATGAAATAAATACCTTACATCTTTGAATTAAACAACTTTTTTATTGATAACTCAAAAGGGTGTTTTGCAATTCCTGCCTCTGTTATTATTCCTGTAATTAAATCTGGAGGAGTCATATCAAAAGCTGGATTTATGACACCTATATCATCTGGAGCAGTTTTTTTATTTCCCATTTGTGTTACCTCAGTTGACTTCCGCTGTTCAATAATCACATCCTTAGGTTTGCTTATTAGATCAAAAGTTGAAAGTGGAGCAGCAACGTAAAACGGTATTTTGTGTTTTTTTGCCATCAGAGCAACTTGGTATGTTCCTATTTTGTTGTAAACGTGACCTGTGCGCAAAATCCTGTCTGCTCCTACTATCACTTTGTTTACCAAACCCTTTGCCATCGCATATCCTACGGCTGTATCCGGAATTAAGCTGACATCTATACCATCATGTTTTAATTCAAAGGCAGTAAGTCTAGAACCCTGCATTACTGGTCTTGTTTCAGTTGCTATAACTTTGATATTTTTGCCACTTTCTTTTGTTGCACGGATAACTCCCAATGCTGTTCCATATCCTACCGTAGCAAGTGCACCAGCATTGCAATGAGTCATTATTGTGTCATTGTTTTCAAATAACAATGCACCATGTTTTCCCATCTTCCTGTTCGTTGCTATGTCTTCCTCTGCCATTTTTTTTGCAGTATGAATTATAGATTTTTTTATTCCAGAAACATTATTGCCTTCATTTGCAATCTCCATTATTTTTTCAAGGCCCCATGCCAGATTGATGGCCGTGGGTCTTGTTTCAAATAGAATTTTTTTTGCTTTTTCTAGGTCATCTAACAGGTGGTTCTTTGTTTTTGCCTTACTTTGTAGTGCAGCCAAAGCTAATCCAAAGGCACCTGATACTCCTATGGCTGGTGCCCCTCTGATAACAAGTGTTTGAATTGCCTTTGCCACATCCTTGTATTCAGTGTATTTTACAAATACAAGCTTATTTGGTAATTTTGTTTGGTCTATCATTATGACAGCATTATTTTTCCATTCAACGGTTCTTAGACTTGAATGGATTTTTGTTGTAAGTTTAGTCAATTTTGAGGTATTTGTTTGGTGTCCTATATTTATAATGATAACAACTTTATAAATAGTAGAATTCTGGCGATTTTCACGATTTCTTTCATATTGGATAGATTGTTTTATCAATAGAAAAATAATGATGTTTTATTTTAATAAAAAAATAATCATCTAATTCCAATAGTCAACAAGGATGCATTTTTAAAATTGTCCTTGTTTAAGATATTTCTTCCATCAAAAATTAAAAGCGGTTTTTTTGTGTTCCTAAAAGATTTGCTCCTTAATTTAGAATATAATTTGTGGTCAGAAGAGATAAAGACAAGAGAAGCTTTTTCAACTACACAATTCAGATCGGTAGTAAGCAATACACCAGATGGAAGGGAATCATCTTCCTTTATGTATGGATCATGAACTGCTACCTTGCAACCTTTTTTTAGAAATTCTCTCACAACAGTATAAGTTGGAGAGAGTCTAGAATCAGTAACCTCTCCTCTAAACCCCAAACCAAGAACCGCTATCTTGATCCCTTTTGGGAATATATTGTGCTTGGCAAGTAAGTTTATTGAATCATTTACACATTTTTTTGGCATGAAATCATTTGTCTTTCGTGCAAATTCTATCAATTTGAGACCTTTACCAATTTTGGAGGCTGCCTCAATAACGATTCTTGGGTACACTGGGATGCACAATCCACCTACACCAGTCCCAGGGTAATGCAGGTGGCAGAATGGTTGTGAATTGGCTCCTTTTCTTGCTTCCCAATAGTTTACTCCCGTTGTTTCGCAAAAATTTGCAAGCTCATTTGCTAAAGCAATATTAACATCTCTGTATACTCCCTCGAATAACTTCTCAGCTTCTGCATTTGCAAGTGATGACATTTTTAAAACACCTTTTTTTGAAATAATTTTCAACAATGCTTCTCCAAATTCAAGACTTCTTTTTCCTAGTCCTGAGACAATCGCAGGATAATTTGATTCGATATCTTGTAATGCTCTACCTTCATAGATTCTCTCAGGATTATATATGAGGTAAAAATCTTTATCCCCTTCCAATTTACTATATTTTTCAAGAATCGACAAGACTACATTTTCTGTAGTTCCCGGCGGAACGGAGGGAGAAATCAGTACGGCATCACCTTTTTTGAGACTCATAGCGATATCTTTACTTACAGAAATTAAAGCAGTTAGATCTGCTTTATTATTTTTAAAGTCAACTGGAACTGCTACAATTTTGATGTTAGACTGTCGAGCCGATGCTACACCGTTTGATGTCAATGAAAAGGTATTATTTTTTAGAGCTTTTGTGAGTGTTTCAGAAATAAATGGTTCTTTTTTGTGAGATTTTCCTGAATTTATATCCGATAATAATCTTGTTGAAATATCAATTCCAATTACTCTGGCTCCTGCACGAAGCCAAGCAGCAGCTAATGGTCCACCCACGTTTCCTATTCCATATACTGCAAATATTTTCTTGTGATTTAATATTAGGGATCTTAAATTCCTGTGATTAACCAATTTATAATCTGTATTTTGTCCTACTAATTTAATTTAGTGTTAAATGAGTTCTAAATATAGTACTTTGTTTGAACCAGGAATCGATAATTTTTGTTCACAACAGAATGAGGAATAAAATAAGAATACCATCTAGGGATTACCTTCAGTCGATTCTTCTCGCCCTGGATCAAAATTTAGGTCGATTCCAAGCAATGTATCCTTCTTGTGTTTTTTTAATATCGCATTTAGATATGACAATACTTTTTCAGTTTCTTCAGGTGTTGTTTTCCCTTGTATTTGTCTAATTTGAAATTGTAAAATCCAAGCCCATATCCAATTTTCTTGTATCATTGCTTCATTTTCGACGGAATATTGGTTCCGTCTATGCCAATAACCTATAATGATTGCAGCTGGAACATAAAGTCCAATAAAGAGTAAAACAAAAACAAAAAGATTGTCGAAAATACCTTGAAAAAAAGTGACTTGTTTTATGGCAAAATTATAAGTGATTAAGATAAAATTAACGAAAGTTAGGATGAATGCAAGGTAGATACTGTGGCCGTTTCTAAAATCAAGCCATCGTCTCCGAAGAAAATTGCTTTTCATTTACTTAATGGTTAAAAATCATCTCTAATTTAGCCTATTCTCACACCAATTTCTTCCGCATAGCATAAAAAAATCTTGACGGGAAATGATTGTGCAAATTAGATAGTTTTTGTAACCGGCTAAAAAGATGAATTTAAAACTTCCAAATGTTTTAAAGCGACAACTCTAGGAGCATGTGTTTTGATGATCCATTCTCTGCTTTTCTTTCCCATATCATTGCGAAAGTCTGTGTCTTGGGCAAGTTTCATTAGATTAGAGTGGATGTCTTCCTCAGTAAAGGAATTAAGAATTGGAGGCTCCTCCCCAAAGGCACGCAGTATGTAATTTTTTTTATAAAATATTAAAACAGGTTTTCCACAAGACATTGCTTCTGGTGTACTAGTCCCCCAACTTCCTAAAACAAATTGATCCAAAACTATGTCTGCAGCATTATAGTATTGTATTAATTGATTTTTTGGTACGGGTTTGATCCATTTTATATTATCTGAAATCCCAAGAGAATTAACAAGATTTTTACTCTTTTCTTCATCATCACTCCATTCAACCATGATAAATTTGGAATTCGGGAAGTCCTTGACAAACCTAGAATATGCTCTTATCATTTTATCGTTGCCTTTTTCCTTCCAAATTTGTCTAGATGGAGAAAACAAAAGGATGTCATTTTCTTGAGCATATTTTGCTCGTAATTCCTTCATTTCAATTGGTTTGTATTTTTCTGGATCTATCGCAAATGGGCTAAAAAAAATTCTATCTTGATGTAAGTATGGTAAACTATCTGAAATTTCAAAAGTATCTGGATTCGTAATAATGATTTTCTTTGCTTTACTATAACCTCTCCTTGCAAGTTTGTCCCTGATATTTGTGCCATTTGGAAAATAACGAATCCATCCAGCATCATAAACAACGTAAGGAATTCTGGAAAATTGGGCATAGATTGCCCAAGGAACATGGGTTTCTACGATATCATACTCTCTCATCATCTTGATTACATCGATTCGGGATTTTATTTTCGCAATCATGTGGCTTTTTCTAGGCACCTTGTTTAGAAAATCGAAATAGCGTATCCAGTCAGGAGGGTTCCAACTATCCTTTATTTCATTCCTACTGACTGTGTATGGGTCAATATTATTAGCAATGTTTCCATCTTCCCATTCGGGTAAAGCCATTCCAAAATCCGAAATATTAATAGCTAAATCCACATCCTGATTCATTTTTCTTAGCTCCTTTGCTACTGCATACCCATCATTTGCCATATTTCCAAAAACTAGTATACGCATAGGTATAATCTAGAGTGAACTACAATCCATTTATATCAATAACTAATGGTCATAAATTTGTATTAAAGAAATATTAAAGAATCAATACTTCTTACCTTTAGTTTGACCGATTTTGATTATCAATGGAAAAATCTTCCAAGCAAAGATATTGAATGTAATGAAGATCGGATTAACGAATTTCTAAAATTTACCGATTTAGATAAAAAAAATATTCGTGATAAATATTGTTTGGACATTGGTTGTGGAAGTGGAAGATATACTTATGCAATGAAAAAACTGGGTGCTGTTAAAGTAGATAGTTTTGACATAAGTTTAGAAGCGATAACAATATGTAAAATGATAAACCCTCATGCATATGTATTTAACATAATTGATTTGAAACCAAATCCAGTGTACGATTTTGTGTTATGTTGGGGTGTCTTAAATCATGTTGCGGAACCTAGAAAAGCATTCTCTAAGGCAATAACTCAAGTTAAAAAAGGCGGTGGGATACTTCATATCATGGTATACCACAGAGATATGCAATACCCATATGAAGAGGGTCGAAAGATTTGGAAAAATCTGTCATTGGAAGAACGATTAAAATTATGTGAAGAGAAAATCAAACAATATGGTGGTACTGTGCATGGCTGGTTTGATGCTTTTAATCCAGAGTTTAATTGGAGTTTTACAGAAAAAGAAATAAAGACTTGGTTTGAGGAGGAGGGTTTCTCAAAGATTAAACTGGTAACTAAATATAATATCAATATTAGAGGACAGTTGTAAGAATTTACTTTATCCTTGTAAGTAATGCTCTATCATAAAGACGATAATTTCGTACAGTAAAATTTTTGGCCAATTCGTTTCTTAATTTCCAATGTTCTTTTTCATATTTTGTTCATAGTCAGCTAGCATTTACATGAGCATATTCAACCAATTTTCTAATCCCATCATATGTCGAAAATTTTGGTTCAAAACCTAGATTGCTTTTTGCCTTTGAATAGTCATATCTCATTCGTCTTATATCGCCTTTTAGTGGCTCGGAATATTTTATCCTCGCCTTCTTACCCACTATGTCTTCTACGATATGTAACACCTGATTTACGCTGGTTTCAGTGTTAGTGGAGAGTAAAAAAACGCCTGCATCATTAATGGAATTTTCCATTGCCTTGATTACTCCTTGAACTGCATCTTTTACATAGATCAAATCGCGCGTTTGCTCTCCATCACCATTAATAATAATTTCTTCATTGTTAAGCATGTTCTTGACAAATGTTGCAACGAGGGGTCGCCAGTTCAAATTTTCATTAACTACCTGACGCTCACCATACACGGTAGCAAAACGTACTACTGTACTTCTAACCCCATGAATTTTGTGATAAATTTTACAGTAATATTCAGAGACAAGCTTATTTGCGTCGTACGGTGTGGTAGGATTATTAATAGAGTTTTCTGTCATAGCACTGCCGTCTTCTGTTGAACCGTAAATTCCTGAATTACTTGTGAACACTACTTTGGAATTATGAAATTTAGCCAATTCTAATATGGCAATCATTCCTTTACAATTTGTTTCTATATCACGCATTGGGTCATTTAGACTTGAAGATCGTGGAGCAGTAGCAAGATGAAAGATTCCATCAAAATTATCAGTAAAGTGAGTTTTTTGTATTTGTTCCACATTTGCTATATATGATGTGATATTTTTAACGTGTTTAAGATTATTTATTTTTCCATTACTTAGGTTGTCCAGCACTGTTACATTATGACCATTGTTAACTAATTCTTCAACCAAATGAGAACCTACAAATCCATAACCTCCTGTTACGAGATATTTTACCATTATCAAACGGCATTGTTATACATGATATAATCCTTTTTTGATTAAATTATTAAAAACAAAGTCTCAATTTAAGATTGCAAGAAATCTTATTCAGTTATTTTGCTTAACAGTCTTTTCTTTTGCATTGACCTAACAAAGAGTCGTAGCTCAGGCTCAAAATAATGAAAGTATGGATCATTTTTCCATTTTCTCTCAAGAATATAATCAAAGAACATATGTACGCTTGCGAGTTTTGATATACCAGCCTTACCGGTAAAGAAGTTTCTCAGTACTCTTGCTAACACAAACATGGGATGATATCCAAGACAACGCATCGCTGGTCCATATTCAACAAATTTATGTCCCACACCAAACGTTCTCAGATGCTCATATTTTATTTCCGTTAATTTTTTTACTTTATAACCTAACTGAAGAGCTTTGTACAGAATCCACGGTTCATAACCATAGTATGGTGGGTGCCTAAATCCAATCTGTTTAAAGAATTTCATTCTGATAAGCCGTCCTGCACCCTCTGGGAGTGACATATAGTCAGATTGTTGTAATCCACGATTTCCAGAAACTATTACAAGTTTTGGATCTTGTTCAATTTCATTAATTAATTTTTGAACATAATCTTCCGGAAAGACAACATCATCACTTGAAATAAGGAGATATGAATAGGAATACCCGCATTCCTTGACATATTCGCAGGCTTTGTTCCAGTTATGCACGATTCTTCTGCTATCATAGCCTTTGTCTGGTAATGTGATTATATGTATAAAATTTTTATTATTCTTCATCAATTCTGAAAGAATCACCTTTGTTGAATCAGTAGAACCATCATCAACCACACAAATAAACGATGGTTTAATCGATTGAAAGAGAATAGATTCGATTGATTGTTTAATTGTAGTTTCACCATTTTTTACAGTGACAAGAACCCAATACGTGGATGATTGGTCACTCATAATATTTTAGTGCAAAAATTCATCAATATAAGCTGTTTTTTAAACATAACAATTTTTCAAAAAGTAAAAACATGCCTCATATTTTTCCAATTGGTTTATTGCATCTTCTATTACTTTGTCAAAGTTTTTGTTTCTTTTTCATGCTCTTACTTACAAAAAGTTTGAACCATATTTCTAATGCCAGAATACTTAACATTTTGTTAAGGTAACGAAGTTGCATTTGAGACTCTTCTTCCTCCAATTTCTTATAAGTGGCTACAATCCACTTTTCACTGATCAGTTTATTCTTCACAACCTCTGAATCTGGATTAACATATTTATTAACAATATCTTGAGTATTTTTCTTCCATAATGATTTCATATTTACAGAAAAGCCTTTTTTGATTGGTTTAATTTTTTTAAACCCCTTTTGTTTGCTAAGCATTGAATATAGTGGTATTTTACCTTTAACTTTTTTAGTATCGTATTTCATCTGCCATGGAATATGTGTTGCAAATTTTATCATTTTATTAGTTAAAAATATCGATTCTATCTTCAAGTCAAGAGACTTTCCAAACGCTACATTTGTAGGTAGCCAATCATAAAGCAGTTTTCCGTTAAAATCAGCCAGAAAAACTTGATCGAGATCAAACAAGTCATTATCAAAATATGGCTTAAAAATTTTGTATATCTTTTCCCATGAAAATTTTATTCTTGGTCCAAACATCCTGTGTTGGTCTGGGACCCAATCTCGTTCATGACATGAAAGATATAATTTGGCTTTTTCTTTCCAATCTGCTTTTTTGGATATTAGTGAGAGAAATTTTTGATATCTGAAAGTATAACCCCCAAATAGTTCATCCCCACCATCGCCAGCATAGAAAACATTTGATTTCTTTTTAGCATTTTCCATAAGATAATAGTGATATAAATTCCATCTAGGTTCCTTTGAAATAAAAATTAGTTTTGGTAACTCATTTAGAATATCTTCTTTAATCATACCGTTAAAGTCACACTCATAAATTTGCGATATTTCTTTTGCTCTCTTAACCTCATCATCCTCATCCCCAAAACCCATGCTAAAACATTCTATTTTGACATCGGGAAGAATCGACCTCATCATTACTAAGGTAAGCCCAGAGTCGATTCCGGCACTAAGAGATATACAGACGCGTTTAAATTTTAACCGTTCATAATTTGATAACAAATCTTCCTTGATTATATTACCAATTTTTGATTCAACATTTTCAGAATGAATAGGAACAAAATCTTTGTCATAAAGTGGTTTTATTTTTGGATCTTTATCGGGGTCGTACCTTAGGGTCAGAATTTTTGAAATTGAATCGTAATTTATTTTTGGTTGTCTCGTATTCAAAAAAAAATATCTTGACTATAAAAGTGATGTTATTTGAAAAAATTTCTGAAATAATGAAAAATTAACAGAAAAAACCAAAAGGTTCTAAACTAAAGGTTGAGATGCTTCATGGAACATCTGGCTTTTTGCACAGCCTGCAGCAAGTTCATCTCCTGAACCTCGTCTCATGATTCCTCTATACAAGCCATCTTCTAGTTTTGCGCCTACTTTTTGTTCCCATTCTTCTACCGTAGTAGAAAATTTCTTTTGTATTCTATCTCTATACCATTCAGGTATTACATTAAAAGCACAAAATGGAATGATTCTGAGATCAGGTGTTACATAATGAATATCACATCTTTGTAATCTTTCTAGGTCTTCGTTGTATTTGTCTTGAAAATGCATCATGCCAAGAAATAGTCCTTTGACATGCCATGAACCAACAGAGTCAAATGATCTCTTCATCAAAATGTTCCCAAACATTTTTGCTAAATCTAATCCAGCTGGCTGTTTTTTCTTGTCTACAAAGCTTGAAAGCTTTCGTACAACTTCAAGCATTGTAAAGTATTTGTTTTTGCCAGAGCGAATTTCTTCAGCCTTATCTTCAAAAAGCTCTAACATTCCTTGGATATCGGCAAATCTGGTTAGCGGCACAAATTTCTTGGTTTCCTGATCTTCAAAAATGTATGTACCGGCACCACATGCAAAATGAATTGATAATTCGTATTTTGGTTTGCTTGAAAATGCTTCAATGACGTTTGTAAGTGGCATGCAGCTTGGAACTGGGAACCAATCATCTACCGTTACTTCGGCTCCTGTTTGTTCTTCTATTCTTTGAATACAATCAGGAATAGTGATTCTGTATTTCTCACGTTCCTTTTTGCCCATTCTTCCTGTCAATGAAACTGGTTGGAAGTTTACTGCATGAACAACGTCCAAGTTCTTTTGTGCATATCTGATTATGCCACCCAGTTCGTGGTCATTAATTGATTTGATAACTGTTGGAACAAAAACTACGGTGGTTCCTGTCTTTCTTGCACTTTCAAGAGCATATGGAACCTCCCAATGGTTCTTTGGATTTGTTCTTGCAGTTACACCGTCAAAACTTAAGTAAAGGTTGTTAACACCAGCTAATCTTACTTCGCGCATTGCTTCTGGATCCAAAGCAAATCTGATTCCATTTGTGTTCATCTGGATATGATCAACGCCTTCTTCTTTCATTATTTTTATAACATCAACAATATCCTCACGCAACATTGGTTCACCGCCGGTTATTTGCATCGAGTTTCCTGGAATTGGTCTTTCTGCTCTTAGAGTCTTCATCATCGCTCTTACTTGATCCTGTGATGGTTCATACATGTATGCGCCTTCAAGTCCTTTTTTCACATAGAAGAAGCAGTACCAACATGTTAGATCACATCTGTTAGTAACTATCATGTTTGCCAATCCACTGTGCGATAAGTGATTAGAACAAAGACCGCAGTTGTTTGGACATGAACATTTCTCAATCATTACATTTGGAGCATGAGCGCCTTTTCCGTCCATCCAATAAGTGCTAAACTTTTTGTACATTTCATAAGAACCAAAGTAGAGCTCCTCACATTCTCCATGTGTCGGGCATGTCTTTGTCATGAATACCTTACCATCTCTTTCAAAGACCTCGGCATCCAGAATCATGTTGCAGTCAGGGCATATACTTTGAGTAAATCTAATTGTCGATTTCTTACCTAGTGTAGGTACCTTCTGGTTGGCGATCTGGATTAGTTCCATACTAATCGCTTGTTTTCAGATTTAGTATTTAATCGATTTCCTACAAGACACCGGTGGTTTTGTGAGATTAAGCGTAGTTGAATGTGCCTGTTTTGGAAATATCATAGTTGACATATATATCAAAAAGGTAAAATGAACAGGGATGAGTCTTTCAGATAAGGCACGAAAGGCGCTAGAAAAAATAGGCCTAACAAGCTATGAGATAAAAACCTATTCTGCACTTTTAAAAACTGGTCAGATAAACGCATCTGATTTAAGTCAGAAATCTGGCGTTCCATATTCAAAAATATATGAGGTATTGGG
Organism: Nitrosopumilaceae archaeon; assembly: GCA_035455245.1. GTDB lineage: Archaea > Thermoproteota > Nitrososphaeria > Nitrososphaerales > Nitrosopumilaceae > UBA8516. The sequence goes on from DATIFN010000010.1 coordinate 89,188, forward strand.
GACGCTGGAAGAAAAGGGATGGATTGGTTCGGATGAATCAAGACCAACTCAATATTTTGCAAAACCTCCTTCTACTGCAATAGTCAATACCAGACAAGCTCAAGAAGTGGAATTCAAAAACAATGAATCCGCAATTTTAAAAGAACTTACTCCACTTTATGAACAAAGTGGTACCAGTGAACGACCTGACATTTGGGTTCTTTCAGGGGTGATAAATATCGCTTCTAAAATTTTGGAAATGGTAGATTCATGTAGAAATGAAGTATTGATAGCAATCCCAAAAGTTGCAGAAGATCTAGCAAAGGAGGCTTTACCGAAGCTTAGGTTACTCCATGATAGAGGTGTCGATATTACAATATTAGTTTCTGATGATGCAAATTCAGAAACTTTGAAAGCATTATCACGAGTGGCCAAAGTAAAAATTAAGAAAGGACTCTTTGGCGGCGGGGTGATATCGGACAAGAGATATGTTGTGATATTACTTGGGGAGGATCTTGGCACCTCTGGATCTGCAGAAGCAGTAGCTATTTGGGCAGATCATTCTGGTCTTGCAGGCTTCGCACGTGAGTATTTTGAATACTTATTAAAAGAATCTAAGGATGTAAAGTGAGGAAAAACATTTGTCAAATACAAAAGACGAGGTTCTGTTTGTCGGTACCGCAGAAGCTGAACACGTTGAGATGTACCTAAAGGCTATTTGGCACATTAAAGAAAGTGGCAATCCTGTAAAGATTAGTTCAATATCTAAAATGTTAAACGTTAGGCAGCCAAGTGTTGTTCAGATGTTAAAAAAGCTAAATGAATCAAAACTTGTCAATTATAACAAGACTGGTGTTTCCCTAACCAAAAGCGGAGAACAGGTGGGCTCTAATATGATGCGAAACAGTAGGTTGTTAGAAGTTTTGATGGATAGTGCACTCAAAGTGGATATAGATGAGGAAATGGTTTGTGGAATAGAACATCACATGAATGAGCAGTTTACTGATGCTCTCTGTACAATGTTAAAACATCCAAGAAAATGTCCCCATGATCACGATATTCCATATGGAAAATGTTGCAAAAATTAATTTTGAAATAAGTTATATCTCAGTAATGGTTCTTGATTATCATGACTTGTTTCTGTGGTTGCGAAACCTACGTCCGAGATTCCAACGGCTTTAAGATAGGATGTGTAAAGTGTAATCACGGTCCACAAAATCATGAGGAAAGTTTTAAGATAAAATCAAATCTTGAAGAAAGTCAAAAGCGTGGTTCTCTTTCTTAATTATTCTCCAATTAATTTAACAAGGACTCTTTTTGATCTCCTTCCATCAAATTCTCCATAGAATATTTGTTCCCAGGGTCCAAAATCAAGTTGACCATTGGTTATAGCAACAACTACTTCTCTACCCATTACTTGCCTTTTCAAATGTGCATCTGCATTTTCTTCCCCGGTTTTATTATGTTCATATTGATCTACTGGTTCATGTGGTGCTAAGTCTTCAAGCCACTTTTCATAGTCATGATGAAGCCCACTTTCGTTGTCATTGATAAATACGCTGGCTGTGATATGCATTGCATTTACCAAACAGAGACCTTCCTTGATGCCACTTTTTTGAACAATCTTTTCAACCTGTGATGTGATGTTTACAAACCCAATTCTTGAGCGAACATTGAACGCAAGATATTCTGTAACTGATTTCATTAATATTCAAACTCAAGATTTATGATAAATGTATTGTGAATGCAGGCTCAGAACTCAAGATCCTTCTCATCAAATCAAAGGGATTTGGTCATCAACGCCTGCAATGATTAAATTCTTTAATTCCTAATTGAGTCTTTCAAGAAGCTTGATAAAAGGCAAATGACTAAAATTTGTTAAGATGGTTGCAATAGATGCTACATGCTCCCTTGATAGTTTCAGGAAGTTTGTAATCCTTAGTACTTGTAATTCCTTTATTCCGGAGAGCTACTTTGAGGATTATGAAGTATTTCCAGAACGTGAAACCAGTCCTGGTCTCATTTATATCGAGGCTGCAGACAAGGTGACTTTAAAAAAAATTCGCGATATGACCTTTGTTAATGCAAAGGACGTCTTGGGTATGATTTACTCTTCAAAGAGTGGAAACACCAATCTAAAATGGCGTCAAATTAGACGAAATATGGGTAAAGTTGTTGGAGAAGCCTCTACAAACACACTTGTTAATCTAACAGAAGCTGGGGTTTTAACCCAAGAGTGGGTTCAGAATTATCTAAGAAAAAAGGCTGGAGAGCAACCCACCAAGGCTAGTGAAGTCACAAACTAGTTTCTTTTCTTTTTTATTGTTCTTTTTCTAATGTAAAATGGATTAAAATGTTCATAAAAAAAATTGACGAAAATTCTGTATCATTAATACCAGAAGAACCAGATGACCTTTTTATTTTAAGAAGAATAATAAAAAAAGAGGACACGATTACTGGCGATACCACACGTGCCATTAGGCAAGAAAAAGAATTTGCTAGACCCGACAGAGGCGAGAGAATCAAAATACGAGTCTTATTAAATGTAGAAAAAATTTCAATCGACAATGTTGTGGATAGGCTAAAAATTCAGGGTACAATTTTAGAATCAGATAACGAATCAGTACAGAAAGGATCACACCATTCATTTTCAATCAGAATTGGCGAGCCGATTACTTTGACAAAAAAGAAATGGAGTGACCTGGAAAAAAAATTGATTTTTGATAAAAAGAAAAGTTTTGGATTTTTGTTAGTAGCGATCGATACAGGTGATTGTGGAATAGGTAGATTGAGTGGCACTCACTTGAAACTAATGCCAAACCTATATTCAGGGGCAAGTGGAAAGAGATACAGAACAAAATTTAACATTGAAACATTTTTTGAAGATGTACAGGGAGCAATCTTATCTTCTATAAGGGAGGGTGATACACTCATAATATTTGGTCCTGGTGAAACCAGGAAAAGATTAAGTAACTATCTTTTGGAAACGCCAGTTGGTAAAAAATACAAGATCCAGGTCATCGAAGGAATTGATTCTGGTGGAGAGGATGGAATTTACACCTTTGTAAAATCACAAGAAATGAAACAAGCCATGGCTGAAAGCAAACTTGCCAAAGTATCACGCATAATCGATGAGATAATGGCACTAGCTAACAAAAAAAGCAACAAATTCACTATGGGTTTCGTTGAAACTGAAAAGGCAAATGAGGTAGGAGCTGTGGAATCAATTATTTTTTCGGATAAGATTTTTGAAAAACAAGATGAAGATGAGGTAATAGAATTTTTAAATCGAGCTGAAAGTAAGGGTGTCCAAATATTTTCCGTCGATTCTACTACAGATGTGGGGCTTAGGGTTTCCTCTCTTGGAGGAATTATTTCGCTTTTACGTTTTGTTCCTAATTAGTTGAGTTTACAAGCCAATCTAAATATTGTTTATTTATTGATCTTACTTCAAGTTCAATAATTTCTGGTATTTTGTATGGATGCGATTTTTTTATCTTATTTCTTATAGTTTTTTTTTTCTTATCCGTCGTTTTAAAAATTACTAAAAATTCTGTAGCACATTCAAGCTTGTTCTGCCACGTATAAATTGAATTTATTTTTGTAAAATTTACACAGGCTGCGAGTCTTTCGTTAATTGTTGCATTTGCAATTTTCAAAACTGATTTTTTATCTGGATATGTTGAGATTATTATGACTGATCCCATAGCAACTGATAAATTTGCCTTGCTAAAAAGAGTATCAATTACTTTGGCATTTGATTTTTCGGCAAACAATCCCATTTTCTATGTTTTGATTATCTGGGCCATAGTTTTTTTAATAGCCAAAGTTTCCAAACTAGATAAACGTGGCTTTGAAATTACACCGTATAGTCTAACATATAAAAATCATAATGTACAACTCGCTCTAACCAAACTTTTAGGTAGAACAGAGAGAGCCACAAAAATATTCTCAAATGCAAGCGTTGTTGCTGGATTTATAATGATGGGTTTTGCCTTCTGGTTTTTAATTTCGAACATATTCAATTTTTTTGTCAAGCCAGAGTCATTTTCTGAGGTAACAGTTCTGATACCAGGAGTCACAATACAAACAACATCAGCCCTTGTGCCATTTTTGTTATCCATTCCCATAGTTCTAGTTATACACGAAGGTGCCCATGGAATTGTTGCCACTTTAGAAAAAATCAAGATTAAGACAGGCGGATTTGCTGTATTCATTGCTCTTTTTGCAGGTTTTGTAGAACCAGATGAAGAAGAATTTTCTAAAGCAAAAAAGATTTCAAAACTTAGAGTAATAGGAGCTGGAGCTACATCAAATGTTACTTTTTCTTTTATCATAGCAGCCCTACTAATCTTTAATCCCTCTTTTGCATTATTGACACCAGAACCTATCAGAGATGTATTTTATAATGAACCATTAGGAGTTCCTATAATTTCTGTAACGGAGGGAACTGGTGCAGCCACAGCTGGTTTACTTAAAGACGACATTATTACTGCAATAAATGAAATTCCCGTTGTTCAGCCACAAGATTTTGCAAAAATAAAACTTCCGCCTGGTGAAACAGCAATGGTATCAATAATCAGAAATGGTGAGACTTTGCAAATTCCTGTGATCACAAAAGCATCTCCAGATGATCCACAACGAGGCTTACTTGGAATTACAAGAGCGGCGTTTCCATCATATCAACCAGTAGTCCCATATTACATACCATGGAGTCCAGAAGTTTTCACGTTTCTACTTTGGCTTTGGATGCTCTCCTTTTTCATAGGTATTTTCAACATGCTTCCTCTTCCCATATTAGATGGCGGTAAGTTCATTCAGAGTATTATTGAGAAAAGTACCTCAGATAAAATAATGAAGAGTGTAATGTGGTCACTTTATGGTTTTACATTTATTTTGTTTGCCCTAAACATTGGGTTCTCCGTAGCCAAATCTGGTTTTATCACTATCTAAACCTAATTCCCGAAAATTCACATATGGTTAAATTTGGGACCAAAAAAGTTCACTTATGAATTGTAGTAGATGTGGAAATGTTGCAGTTTTTTCCAGAAAATATTCAGGCGAAAGTCTTTGTTCACCATGCTTTTCAGATTCGATTGTAAAAAAAACTGCAAAGACTATATCAAAATACAAAATGATTCAGAATGGTGATGTCGTAGGTGTGGCCGTATCTGGAGGAAAGGACTCCCTATCACTTTTACATGTTCTTAAAAAATTGTCTGAAACTCATAACTTTAAGATATTAGCAATTACGGTGGATGAGGGAATTCCTGATTATCGTGACGAAGCATTAGAAATTGTAAGAAATTTCTGTGGTAGTCTTGGCATAGAACACAGGTCTTACGCCTACAAAGATCTTTTTGATTTAACACTAGAAGAATCTCTTGAACTTAGAGAAAATGAAAAAACAACATCATGTTCAATCTGTGGAATATTAAGAAGACGAGCCATAGACTTTGGCGCCAATGACTTGGATGTGGATGTAATTGCTACAGGTCATAATTTAGATGACATTCTTCAAACTTTTGTTATAAATGTCCTATCTGGAGATTCGAATAAGATTGGATGGATGGGACCTGCAACATCGACAAATCAGATAGGGAAGATAAAGCCTTTTTGTGAAATTTACGAAAATGAAATTGTGTTTTACGCCTTTACAAACGAAATTCCCTTCCAGTCGGAACAGTGTCCACATATGAATGAGGGGATTAGAACAGAAATACGTGAGATTCTAAATTCTTTAGAGAATCATCATAGTGGGATTAAAAATAGTATGTATGGTTCTGTTATGAAATTGACTCAAATTGTAAAAGATGCTAATTATAAACAAAGAAGAGTTTGTCAAAAATGCGGTAATCAATCCACTGGGGAGGTCTGTTCCGTTTGTTCTTTACTTGTAAATTTAAAACAAGATCGATCCTAATGCAAATATAAGATTTCATCTTATGGTATATTGGTAGTAGGTAGGATCGGGGCGCCAGCCGTGCCCCAAATCTGAAACCGGCTATATGCAGAGATCAGTAACTGCTGGGTAAATCTCTAGATGGATAGTACCTGCTTGACTTGCGGAAATGAAATCACGCCGAAGCGGGTGGATGCAGGACTGAAGCTGTCCGAAGGGATAGTCTTCAAGACCTAACTGCTGAAAGGGATGAGGTCCGGGAGGGAGCAATCCTAAGGCGGAGCATTCACGCTGCGTCGTCTACGTGGCGGATCTTGCTCGACTTGAGATGGGGCTATTTGTTTAGACTGGAACTAGCAGAGCTACTACTAAATATTCATAATTGAATGTTAATAATGTGGACGGATTGATTTTTCCTGGACATCATAGAACATATGATGATTTCAAAAAACAACTTATGCCAAAAATTGAACCACTTTTTGATTCATTGAGAGACTATTGTTTTTCGCTCGGAACAAATGTAATTGAAGATGTACGAATGCACAGAGTTGTATTTTGCAAGTCTATGACATTTAGATTCTTTGCAGATATGGAACCACAACAAGAGTCGATTTTAATAAAAATAAGAAGAGATAGAAAGGAACCTGAGAGAGAGATACATGTGAAGCCTAGTCAGGAACTTGATGAAATAAAAATTCTTCTTTTTGATGCTTATAATTCAATACATTAGTATAAAATATCAAACTTTGAAAACTCGCCTTTGTATTTTTCATTGATTATTTGTACATCTTCAACCATTGCCTTTGCAGGTCCCCGGTGACTCCATTCTACCACTTCGCTAACATCTACATCTTGGCCTTCTAGTATTGCCTCAACTCTACCATCCTTGAGGTTTCGAACCCAACCTGTAACATTTTTTTTTTCTGCTCTGGTTTTAGTTGTCTGTCTGAAAAAAACCCCCTGAACTTTGCCTTTTACAAAAATATGCACTCGTTGGTTTACCATATCAAGAGTTCTTTTTCTAGGATTAATTAGTTTTTGAGTCTCTAAATATTTTAAGATGAGCTGCTGTCTGGCCTCTCTTTAATTCTTGCACGACCAGTTTTCCTCGCTGCAATACTACCAACTTTTCTTCCAGGAGGTGCATTCCTTGAAACTGTTGAGCTTCTTCCTACATGTTGATGTCTTCCACCACCATGTGGATGCACGTATACAGCTTGTGCAACACCCCTGACGATTGGATATTTCTGCCCTTTGGATCTTTTTCTACGCCATGCATTACCTGCCCGCATAAATGGCCTATCACCTGCGCCCCCACCAGCAAGAGTTCCAATCATTGCCCGGTTCTGCGGATTTAGCGTAGTAAATTTTCCCGATGGTAGTTTTATCGTAACACCTTCAGAACTATGTGAAAACACGGTTGCGGATGTACCGGCTGACTTTACAATTGTTCCGCCATCACCAAAGTGTTTTTCTATATTACTGACAATTGTTCCGTCAGGAATGTTTTGAATGCTAATTACATTCCCTGGTAAAATTCCAGATTTTAATCCAAACTGAATCTTTGATCCTATTTTGGTACCAAGAATTGCAGGAATATATGAAAATGAACCATCATCAAATCGGACTTTAGCAAGAGGTGCATCGCGTCCTCGCTCATGAACTAGATCTATGACTTGCCCTTCCCGTTGTTCGGAAAGCCCAAATCTCGGGTATTTTGCAGGTAATAACTTACCAGTAGTGGCTGCACGAAATTGCATTCCACCTCTGCCACGTCTTCTTACTAGAGGCCTTTTTCCCATTGTAGAAAATGTTGCTCTCTCTTGTGGATTTTAAGCTTTGGTTTTTTGGTGTAATAGATAAAAGACGACAAAGGTATAAAAATTAGTTTAGGGCTGTTTAATTTGTGAGTCAGAATGCACTTTCGCTTAAAGTACTTGAGGCATATACTCGCGATGTTGGTAGAGGAGTAGCTCGAATTGATTATGATTCTATGGACGCACTAAGTGCTTCAACTGGCGATGTTATTGAAATTAAAGGTAAACGCAGAACTGTTGCAAAGTGTTTACCACTTTATCCTTCTGATGAAGGGAAGGGAATAATCAGAGTTGATGGACTTGTAAGAAATAACGCAGGAATAGCTATTGGTGATACAGTCGCAGTCCGAAAAATAAAAGCAGTTGCGGCAGAAAAAGTGGTTGTTGCTCCATTGGAAGCAATTCCACCAATAGATGAAAGATATCTTGCTGATGCTTTAGAAAGTGTTCCTTTGATTAAAGGAGATAATGTAATGGTCCCATATTTTGGTGGAAGATTAACTTTTCAAGTAATAGGAGTCACGCCAGCAGCAGATGCTGTACTTGTAACACAAAAGACAGTATTTCACATTGCGGAAAAAGGAGAAACACTGCGAGGAGTTCCTCAAGTTACTTATGAGGACATCGGTGGATTAACAGATGAAATTAAAAAAGTTAGAGAAATGATTGAACTTCCACTAAGACATCCCGAAATTTTTGAAAAATTAGGAATTGAAGCTCCAAAGGGAGTATTGCTTTATGGTCCACCAGGTACAGGTAAGACTTTGTTAGCAAAAGCAGTTGCAAATGAAAGCAATGCTCATTTTATTAGTATTTCAGGTCCTGAAATTATGAGTAAGTTCTATGGAGAAAGTGAAGCAAGATTGCGGGAGATTTTTAAAGAAGCAAAGGAAAAGTCGCCTTCTATAATTTTCATTGATGAAATTGATTCTATAGCTCCAAAAAGAGAAGAGGTTACAGGAGAAGTGGAGAGAAGAGTTGTTTCTCAATTGCTTTCGCTGATGGATGGTCTGGAAGCAAGAGGTAAAGTAATTGTCATATCTGCAACAAACAGGCCCAATGCAATCGATCCAGCTCTTAGACGACCTGGAAGATTTGATAGAGAAATTGAGATTAAAGTGCCTGACAAGAAGGGGAGAAAAGACATTCTCATGATACATACAAGAAACATGCCATTAAGCGATGATGTAAACTTGGAGAAAATTGCAGCAATAAGTCACGGGTATGTTGGCGCAGACTTGGAATATCTCTGCAAAGAGGCAGCAATGAAGTGTCTAAGAAGACTCTTGCCAGAACTCAATCTGGAAGACGAAAAACTCCCACCAGAAACCCTTGACAAACTTATTGTAAATGGCGAAGACTATCAGCATGCATTGCGTGAGGTTACACCATCTGGGATGCGCGAAGTTTTCATTGAAAACCCCGATGTAAAATGGGATGAAGTAGGTGGATTAGAAAATGTAAAAAGAGAACTCCAAGAAGCTGTAGAATGGCCAATGAAGTATCCCACACTATACTCCAAACTAGGTCATAGAATGCCAAGAGGAATTTTACTCCATGGTCCAAGCGGTACCGGAAAAACCCTTTTAGCTAAGGCTGTGGCAACAGAAAGTGAAGCTAATTTTATTTCAGTACGAGGTCCTGAATTACTTTCAAAGTGGGTCGGCGAATCCGAACGTGGTATAAGGGAAATATTCAGAAGAGCAAGACAGGCTTCCCCATGTGTCATTTTCTTTGATGAAATTGATTCCATAGCTCCAATTAGAGGAGTCGGGGGGGAAACCGCGGTTACCGAAAGGGTTGTTAGTCAACTGCTTACTGAGCTTGACGGCATAGAAAGTTTGCATGGAGTGGTAGTACTTGCTGCAACAAATAGAGCAGATATGATCGATACAGCACTTTTAAGACCTGGAAGATTTGATAAAATAATTCTCGTACCAATGCCAGACAAAGAAGGTAGGAAGAAGATCCTAGAGATAAGTACAAAAGAAATTCCTATAGACAAAGAACCAAAAAGTGAGAGTGGAAAAAACCCAGATTATGTAGATATAGAAAAAATAGCTGAAACGACTGATGGGTTAAGCGGAGCAGATGTTGCATCAATCGCAAATACAGCAGTGTCTCTTGTCATACATGAATTCCTTGACAAATATCCAGATCAGAAAGAGGCTGAAAAACAAGCAACAACAGCCAAAGTAACAATGAGGCATTTTGAAGAGGCAGTAAGAAAAGTCAGAACTCAAAAGGAACTCAAGATAGGCGAAAAGGTAGCTGTCCCTTACTACAGGTAATTTTAATAAAATAACCTATCTAATCTAGTCAAATGTCAAATTATACCGGTTATAGGGGAAAGTCTCTTTCTTTTCTGCAAAACAATAACCTTCAGGTAGGCGATATTGTAAGAATGACTATAGATTCAGATTATTCTGGCATGATAATGCCACGTTATGAATATAGTGATGATGAACATATTGTTTTGAAGCTAAAAAGTGGATACAACATCGGGCTTGAAGTAGATAAAATAAAAAAAGTTGAAATCGAATCAGCAAAGGAATTAAAAAAAGAAATTATGCCACAACCACAGACAAATCCAAACTTGCCAAAATTACTTCTTGTTTCTACTGGAGGCACCATTGCAAGTAAAGTTGATTACAGAACAGGCGGAGTCACACCTGCCCTTACTGCATCAGAACTTAATTTTTCTGTTCCAGAACTTTCAGAAGTAGCAAATATAGATACTGAGGTTCTTTTTTCGGAGTATTCTGAGAATCTACTTCCAGAGCATTGGAAAAAAATAGCCGAAAAAATAAACAGCTATGTAAATTCAGAATACAAAGGAATCATCATAGCTCATGGAACTGATACAATGCAATATACAGCCGCGGCACTTTCATTTGCTTTAGTAAATATTCCAATACCAATTGCATTGGTTGGTTCACAGAGATCATCTGACAGACCATCCTCTGATGCAGCATTAAATCTCATTGCAGCTGCAAAATTTCTTGTAGAATGTGATACTACTGGAATTTTTGTAGTCATGCATAACAGTACAAGTGATGATGAGGTAGCTTGTCATTGGGGAACTCGGGTACGGAAAAATCACACGAGTAAGCGAAATGCTTTTCAAACAATTGGCGGGTCTCCTGCATTTGTTATACAAAATGACAAAATTATTAAAAATCCACAATTCAATTTTGTAAGAAAAAGAGAGTATGTACCAAAGATTAATTTTGACACTCGTGTAGCATTGGTAAAATATTATCCAGGACTGGATTCAAACATAATAAACTACATCCTGGAAGCTGGTTACAAAGCAATAATCTTTGAAGGAACTGGTTTAGGTCATATTGGAAAGACGATGTATGACAGTGTAGCGAAAGCCAAAAAGAATGGGTTGTTTATGGGTATGACTTCTCAGTGCATTGATGGCATGGTAAGTATGACTGTTTATGAGAGCGGTCGGGATCTTCTAAATTTTGGGATTATTCCTCTTGCAAACATGATTCCGGAAACTGCACTTGTAAAAGCGATGTGGGCACTTGGAAATTCAAAGAATGTTCAAGAAATGGAAATATTGATGAAAGAAAGTATTGCGTTAGAATTTTCAGACTAAGCTTAAAAAGCACGATAATTGATAAATGAGAAGTGTCAGAGTTTCAAATAGACAAAATCGGTTTAAAAGTAGGATTAGAAATACACCAACAACTAGCAACTAAAAAGAAATTGTTTTGTAGTTGCCCTACAATTGAATCAGAAAAATATCCGATAAAGTTTTTTCGCAAGTTAAGAGTTACAAAAAGCGAGCTTGGTGAATTTGACACTACTGCAATTTTTGAAAGGAGTAAATTAAAAACAATTGTGTATTATGCAAATCCTGAAAGTAGTTGCCTTGTAGAACAGGATGAAGAACCTCCTCATGAAGTCAACAAAGATGCAAAAGATATTGTTCTAGTAATCGCATCTGCTTTAAAATCAACTATTTTTAATGAGATTCATGTAATGAGAAAACTTGTCATAGATGGATCGAATACATCCGGATTTCAACGAACAATGCTTGTTTCTCAAGGTGGTTCTCTTGAAGTTGATGGAAAAAGAATAGGGGTTCAAAGTATAAGTCTAGAAGAAGATGCGGCAAAGATTCTTGGGGAGACAACAGATACTAGAGAATATGCCTTGGATAGATTAGGCATTCCACTAGTAGAGATTGCTTTGGAACCTGTTTCTGAAAAACCAGACGAAATAAAAAAAATAGCACTCACACTTGGAAGACTTTTACGTGCAACAAAAAAGGTAGAACGCGGTTTAGGAACAATAAGACAAGATGTTAATGTTTCAATTCAGGGAGGAAATGTGATTGAGGTAAAGGGAGTTCAAAAGCTTGATCAGCTTGAAAAAATCATAGAGTATGAAGCAAAAAGACAACATGGTTTGAGTATAATCGCTGACAAAATAAAGAATCTGGGAATAGGAAGGATTGCAAAAGAAGAGGATGTAAAGAACGTTACCAATACTTTCAAAGATTGCAAGTCAAAAGTGATACAAAAAGCATTAGAAGATGGAAATATTGTAAAAGCAATCAGGATCAAAAATTTTTCAGGAATGTTTGGTTTTGAACCATATCAAGGAATACGGTTAGGCAAACAGATTGGCGAACTTGTTAGGTTTTTTGGATTAGGAGGAGTATTTCATTCTGATGAACTTCCAAATTACGGAATAGAAGAAACAGAGATCCGAGAGATCAAAAAAATTTTAGAACTCCAACAAAATGATGCGTTTTTAATTTTAGCTGGAGATATTAAAAAAGTAGAACCTGCTATTGAGTCCATCATTAAAAGAATTGAAGATGCAAAAGTTGGAGTTCCTGCAGAAACAAGAGCGGCTACAATCGAAGGCGAAACAGTGTATCTTCGACCTAGACCTGGAGCATCAAGGATGTATCCGGAGACAGATATTCCGCCAATCATCGTAACCGAAACAGAATTAACCCATGCACAAAAAATGATACCAAAATCGTGGGAAGAAGCAATATCAGATTTACAGAAGATGTATAATCTAAATCAACAACTTACCATACAGGTATTTGATTCTAGTTATTCTGATTTGTTTGAGGTGATTTGTCAAGATAAGAGAGTCTCACCGAACTTTGTTGCTTCAGTTCTTTGTGGTACTATAACAAATCTAGAAAGACAGGGATTAGAGGCAAAATTATTAAAACCTAGTGAGATTTTGCAAACATTTAAGCTTCTTGCCGATGGCGAAATCGCTAAAGAATCGTTAGAAATAATTTTTTCAAGTATAATGTCTGGAAAAACAAATTCTGCTGAGGAGGCAATCAAAAGGGCCTCGATTATTAAGGTAGATTCTACGGAATTAGAAAAGATACTTGATGATCTAGTAAAATCAAACTTGAATATTATTTACGAACAGAGAGAAAGATCGATTGGTCCACTGATGGGCATTGCAATGAGAACTATGCGCGGAAAAGTAGATGGTCAAAAAATAAATCAGATTTTAGAAAGAAAAATCAAAGAAAAACTAAATTAAAAATTACCTAATTTTAAAAATTTTATTAAAAAATAATGTCGCTTGTAAAAGTCTTGAACACTTTTTGTATTCATTAATTTCTTTGACTTTTTCAAGCTACAGTTATTCGATTTTACGTTTTCCTGTGCCTCGACCAGTAGTAACAGTGTATCCTTTAGTGGAAGGTTTTTCGGGTGCTTTTGGATAATCTCCAGCTTTTACACTTCCCGTGCCACGTCCCATAGTTATCTTAGTATCTTTTCCTAGTCCTTCCATTTTCTTTTTCTGATACTCGCGATATGAATCACCTGACCAATTCTGAGGCTTGTCCTCTTCTTCACGAATCGAAGTACCTCTTCCACTTACTTTTTTGACTTTCACAAGAATTCTACTAATTACTACGGTTTAAGGTTTACCTAGATCAGATGCAAATCTATTTACAAATATGCGGGAGGTGGGATTTGAACCCACGAACTCCTAAGAGATAAGGTTCTGAGCCTTACGCCGTTGACCAGGCTAGGCGACCCCCGCAACGAAAAAAATTAGGGTTCCTGAATAAGTGTCTTTATTATAGGAATCGCATCTTTTAATTGAAAAATTCTTTTTGCTCTAGGGTCGTTAAAGCTTCGATTCCATGGTTGGTTATAAAGTATTACGGATTTACCTGCATCAAGCATACTTTTTGCATTTATTGGAGAATCATCGATAAAAATATCATAATCAAGTTTTGTTTTTTCTATTCCTTCTGGTACCCCTACATAGTTTTTGTAAATAATTTTTTGAGATGAAAGCCAACTTTTAACATATGTGTGTGTAGATTTTTCTCTTGCTGTAACAATATCCACTTCACCAAGATGGGAAAGATTAGATGCTGTTGCAGAAAGGTTCTCTTCTGTGGATGGTATTTTGTGCCATGTTTGCCAACATAAAGAAAGTTCTTTGTAAAAATCATATTTGTCTATCCCATATCTTTCCCAAAAATTCCATTCGGAAATTTCTTCTTTTGATATGACTCTTCTTATTTTATTATTAAGATCTAGCCATGTGTGAATCACATCGGCTAAAACACCATCAACATCAAGACCTATTCTTAATTTTTCAATTATCATTTTTATTTATCAAGAGTATTACGAAAATCTTCTAAAATCTTTTTCTGGTATTTGTCAAGTTTGTTTGGAATATTTACAACAAATCTAACGTATTGGTCTCCACGGCCCCTTCCACCAGGAGTTGGTAGTCCTTTTCCCTTCAATTTTATAATTGAATTTGGTTGTGTTCCTTGTTCTACAGTTATCTTCTCTGTTCCTTCCAAGATAGGAACAGTTATTGTTTTCCCAAGTGCGGCATCAACCATAGATATATTTTCATCGTAGAATAAGTTCGATCCATCTCTTTTGAATTTTTCATGTGGCATTACATGAATTCTAACTATGAGATCCCCACTCGGTCCATCATCCGCTGATTCACCTTCTCCTCTTAAGGTGTATTCTCCATTGTCTACACCGGGAGGAATATCAAAAGAGAGATGTTTTGTTCCCTTTACTTTGCCTCTACCTTTACATTCGTTACATGGTCTTTCAATTATTTTTCCTTGTCCTCTGCATGTATTACATGGCTGAACGGTCACAAAAGTTGAAAATCCCATATTTCGTGTTGTTCTTACCTGACCTTGACCATGACACACCGAACATGTTCGCTTTGATGTTCCAGGTGTAGCCCCTGAACCTTTGCAATTTTTACATTCGATATCTTTTTGAACATCAATTTCCTCACGTTTTCCTTTTAGAACATCCTCGAGTGTTAATGTGGTATCATACACAAGATCTGCACCACGCTCCCTTCCAAATCCACCAAATCCGCCAAACCCACCTCTTCCAAAAAGAGATTCAAAAATTGATTCAAATCCACCTCCGGAACCCCCAAAAATATCTTCAAAATTAACACGTGCTCCACGGAATATATCTTCAGGACTATACCTGCCGTCTACTCCAGCATGACCATATTGATCATAGATCTTTCGTTTTTCATCATCGGATAAAACTGCATAAGCTTCTGAGATTTCTTTGAAGTGTTCTGTTGCATCAGGGGATTTGTTTCTATCTGGATGAAATTTTAGAGCTTGTTTCCTGTATTGAGATTTTATTTCTGCTTGTGAAGCGTTTTTTTGAACTCCAAGAACCTCGTAATAATCTCGTTTTGTACTCATAGCTGTACTATTCTCTCATCAACAATGTAGTATAAACCATCGATATGCTAAGATGGATTACTTTGATTACTACCTGGTTCATCGGTAGTTCCTGATTGATCCGTAGTCTGCTGACTGGTCCCTTGTGGTGGAGTAACATTTTTGTAAAGTTCAGTGCTGATTTCATTTACTATAGATTTTAACGCATCAAGTTTTGGTTTTATTTCTATAGACCCTTTCTCAAGCACATCTTTGAGTTGTTTAACAGCGTCATTTACCTTTGTTACTTGCTCTGGTTTTATCTTATCTTTAAGATCCTGATTAACCAATTTTTCAGTTGTGTAGATATATCCTTCTGCCTCATTTTTTATATCGATCTCTTCTTTTTTCTTCTTGTCTTGTTCTGAATAAAGCTCTGCGTCTTTTTTCAGTTTCTCAATTTCTTCTTTCGAAAGTTTTGTACTTGCAGTTATTGTAATCTTTGCTTCTTTTTGTGTTCCAAGATCCTTTGCAGCTACATTAAGTATGCCGTTTGCATCAATGTCAAACTTTACTTCAATTTGTGGAATTCCTCTTGGCGCTGGAGGAATTCCAGAAAGATTAAAGCTTCCAAGCGAAACATTGTCTGTTGCCATTGGTCGCTCTCCTTGTACTATATGGATTGTAACTGCAGTTTGGTTGTCTGCAGCAGTAGTGAAGACCTTACTTTTTGAAGTTGGGATTGTAGTATTTCTCTCAATCAACGGTTCACGTAATCCCCCTAACACTTCTACTCCCAGAGTGAGTGGAGTAACATCAAGTAATACTATATCACTTGTTACTTCTCCCGCTATAATTCCAGCTTGAATTCCCGCTCCTAGAGCTACTGCTTCCATTGGATCTACACCAGATTCTGGTTCTTTACCTGTCACTGATGCAACAAACTTTCTAACTAGAGGGATTCTGGTAGGTCCACCAACAAGAACAATTTTTGATATATCGTTTGGAGTAAGTTTTGCATCTTCCAAGGCCTTTGTTATTGAGGGCTTACATCTTTCTACTATTGGATTTATGAGTTCCTCAATCTTTGATTTTGTTAATTTCATTTCTAGATTTTTTGGACCAGTAGTCTGATCATATGAAATGAAAGGAAGATTGACTTCAGTTTCATTTATGGATGAGAGTTCGATCTTTGCTTTTTCTGCAGCTTCTCTTACTCTAACCATTGCAGTACTATCTTTGGAAAGATCGACACCACTGCTTTTTTTAAAGGAGTCAACAATATAGTCAATTACTACCTTATCCATGTCGGTTCCACCTAGTTGCGTATCACCTGAAGTACTCATGACTTCAAAGACTCCACCACCCATTTCCATTATGGTAACATCAAGAGTTCCCCCACCAAGATCAAATACCATAATTTTCATGTCTTGTGTAGATTTATCTAATCCAAATGCAAGCGATGCCGCAGTAGGTTCATTAATTATTCTCACAACTTCTAGTCCTGCAATCTGACCAGCATCCTTTGTTGCTTGTCTCTGGTTATCATCAAAATATGCAGGCACTGTGATTACAGCTTTCTCAATTTTTTCTCCAATGAATGCTTCAGCATCTCTTTTTATTTTCTGTAAAATATAAGCAGAAATTTGTTGAGGTTTGTATTCCTTACCGTTTACCTTGAAAATATAATCAGAACCCATCTTACGCTTTGCTGCCACAATGGTTCCTGTAGGATTTGTTACAGCCTGTCTTCTTGCTGGTTCTCCGATAAGGATTTCCCCATCTTTTGAAAATGCTACAACAGATGGGAATGCTTTACCGCCAACAGTTGTACCTTCAGCGGCAGGTATGATTGTTGGTTTTCCGCCCATCATTACTGCCGCAGCAGAATTACTTGTTCCTAAATCTATTCCAATAATTTTAGCCATTAATTTCACCTTCTAACTTAGTTTTTGATATTTCTACTAAACTTGGTCTAATTACTCTGTTATGTAAAATATATCCCTTACGAATTTCTTTGGTAATCGTATCATCATCTAAAGATGCATCCTCTTTTACAGCTATAGCTTCGTGTAATTTTGGATCAAAAATTTCACCCAATACTTCTATAGGAGTTACACCATATTCTGATAGAAAAGAATTCATATTTTTTAAAATACCATTAAGCCCGTCCGTATTAACATGTTGTTTCCCAAGTACGTCTTTTGCACGCACAAAATCATCATAAATTGATAAAAATTTCATCATGATTTCTATCAACATAGAGTTTACACGAGTTTGCACCTCAGACTCTGTTCTCTTCTTTAGATTTTCAAAATCTGCAAGAAGATATTGGAGTTTTTTCTCATATGATGCAACTGTTTCTTTTTCATTATCAAGTAAGGGTTTTAGCTCATCAGTGTCTGGTTCTTTTACATCTTCGTTAGAACTATCCACTTGTACTTCTGTTTCTGTATTTTGCTCTTCAGACAAACAAGATGACTGATAACTTGTCCAATTTTATTCTTATTGGAGGATTTCACAAAGAGGGTTGGTTTTTATGGTAATCAGATCTGTGCCCTTACCAGTCTTACTGATTTTTTCATAGTCCAATTTCGAACAGGCTACAACAATAGTAGTTTTATCGCTGTGAAAGAGATCGAAGGTTGGACTTTGATGTATTTCAACATCTCCAATGTAATCACGCAATTTTATTACAAGGGAATTTAACATATCTACTTTATCACCACGCATTTCATATGCATCTTGTGTCCAGACTAGAGCAACCCTTATTCTACTTGCTTTAAGTTCATTTTTTTTCAGAGTAGAACGAATTTCATCTATTAATCGTTTTACATATCCTTCAATTCCTTTTATGCTTCCATTAACTAAATACATCATGGCACCTGCTCCTTCAAGTGATGTCCCTAGCGACCGCAGGTCATACAAGCCATTAGTTATGTCATCCAAGAAGAGATTTTTGAACTCGGCAAACATGAGATCATTTCTTGTGTTTTCATCTTGTGCAAATTTGCATACTTCTAGTATACTAGAAAAACCAGAAAATTGTGAAAGTATTTTGATTGCATGAAAAAGTTCAGATGAAGAGATGGTTACAAATTTTTTTTCTTTTTTATCAGTTTCAAGTAGTTTAGCAAGTTTATCATCTGTCTTACCATTAAAAGATCCTATAATTTCTGGTGTTTGGTTTTTAGTTCCAAGCGGATAATAGAAATACGAGATCCCCTTCCCTACTTCAAGACCGGTTACATGTTCCAAAAGAGATATTGTTTCGTTGTTTCCACCAATTCCTGTAGGAAGGTTGTAAATAACGGATCCTCCTTTCTTTAGTGCGCTGGTAGCATCTTTGAATTTCGAATGAATTTCCATCTTTATTTCTTGGCCAGTTTTTCGTATCCTTGGTGCAAAGAAGAGATATTCTGAATGAGATATTGCCACTTCTATGGGTTCTACACCAAGTAAAGGCTCGTCCTCTTTTAGAGATGCAACGTTTGGATATGTCTTGGCAATTTCTGATTTAAGAGAAATTGCCATATGAGCCGATTCATCCACAATAAATACGTCTGCACCTTTAATTGCCATTTGACATGCAATGGAATAGCCCTCCGTGCTAAGACCGTAAACAACAACTTTTGTCCCTCCCAAATCATTGCAGCTAGGCAGAAGGGCTAAGAAAAACTTTTTCCACCGTAGATTTCTATCAAAAATGTTTGAAAATCTGGTTCGATATACTTACTCCAAAACAGCTTTTGTTTTTTGAACCTATGATAAGAAAATTACAAAAAAACAACAAACTGCTTTGTACTTCAAGAAATTATCGGGAAGTAGTAGAACTTGCCAAAATTAGAGGCATAAATCTAGTATTTGTTGGAAAACATGGTGGATCAGATAAAATCAGTAAATTAAATGCAAGTATTACACGAATGCATCTTTTATTATCAAAAGTAAAAAAATTCAATCCTGAATTAACAGTTAGTTTTTGCTCCCCAGAAGCATCAAGGATTGCATATGGTGTTGGTGTTAAGCATATTGCATTTTGTGATTCCCCCCACGCAGAAGCAGTAATGAGGTTATCTTTACCGATCATACAATTTCTCTTAATACCATGGATTATCCCAAAAAAAGAATTCACAAAATTTGGTATTTCTGAAGAAAAAATATCTCAGTACAAAGCTATTGATGCATCAGTAATAGTAAAGGAGAGAGCCAAAAACGATTTAAAATATAATTCTCTCTTAAAGAAAAGAAAGACCATATTAATAAGACCTGAAGAATCAGAGGCTTCATATATTTTTGATAATGAAAATAGAATTACCAGGATCATTCGAGAAACCATTAAGGAATTTCCAAATCATAATATTGTTGTTTTGGGTAGATACCTACCACAAATCAGTAAACTTAAACATGAATTTGGAAATAAAGTGATTGTGTTGAGCAAAGTTGTTGATGGTAAAAGCTTACTTAAATTTGTAGATGTCTTTATCGGATCCGGAGGAACTATGACTGCAGAAGCTGCGTTAATGGGAATACCAACTATATCTTACCATGCAGTACCAAATTATATTGAAAAATATCTTGTAAAAAATGGGTTAGTGAAAAGAGAAGAAAATCCCCAAAAAATTGTTGTGCTTATAAAAAAGATTTTGAGGACGGATAATAAATTATCTAAAACCAAGGCAAAAAAAATATTAAGTACAATGGAAGATCCTTTTTCAAAGCTTATTGTTCATATCAAAACTTAGTCTTTAACCTAATCCAAAATTATTAAAAATTAACTTGGTTGGATCTGAAATGTTTACTGAATAACATTATAAGGGAACTAAAATCAACATTCAACGCCCGGGAAGCCCGGTAGAGGAACAATCCACCGAGTGTAGCGGTCAAGCATAGGGGCCTTTGGAGCCCTTGACCCCAGTTCGAATCTGGGCCGGGCTATTTTTTATAAAAATTAAAGAAAAGGAGTTTTAGGCATCATATCAAAATGTGGCAAAAGTGAGATTCCAATCAATATTGGAACCACAAAAATTGCAATTGAAATTGCGGTGAGAATAATTCCAAGAAATAAACAATTTTTTGCTTTACGCGGATCATCATCTTTGATAATGAAATAAGCTATAACGCCACCAATAACACTAAAAAAAATAGGCAAAAGAAACCATAAACTACTCCGTCTTTTAACCTCCATAACTGATTTATCAGTAGTATTGAATTTAATAAAGTTGTATCATCTAAGGTTCAAGTTTTGTAAGAAGTTCTGTTTCCATATATGACAATAAAACTTGTTTTAATACCTGCTCCATTTACCTAGTGAAATTTTTATTAATGCATGTTTCTATTTTAGAGTGTCTTGTCAGAATTTGAATCATTACTAAACAAGCTTTTGGAACAAAAACCAGAGCTATCCCGATCAGATATACAACAGATGATTAACAAGAAAAAAGAAAAGATCGGCGCTGGTTATTTGACAGATCAAGGTGCTCTGTTTCTTATAGCGGCTGATCTGGGAACATCATTAAATGAACAGTTGAAAGTCGAGATGGGTCTCAAAGATCTATACATAGGAGCAAAAGAAATTACCTTAGAAACTAGGGTGATGAATATTTATCCAGCAAAACAATTTTCACGTAAAGACGGTTCACAATTTCTCCTACGCAATATGACTGTATATGACTCAGATTCTAGAGCCAAGGTAAAGTTGTGGGATGAAAAGGCAAACTTGCCAGGAATTGAAAATCTAAAACCAGGTGATCTCGTAAAGATAATCAAGGCTTACGTAAAGTCAGATATGACAGGAACACCGATAATTAATGTTGGCTCAGGTTCAAATCTTGAAACATGTGATATTAAAAGCAAAATTCCGTTACTTGATTCCATTACCGAAGATGTTAGTGAAGTAAAGGAGAATCAACAAAATCTTGTAATTTCTGGAATTTTGGATGGAGATATCAGAATGACTGAATTCACAAATTTCAAAGGTCAACCTGGCAAGGCGCTTCACTTGCGACTAAAGGGAAAGGATGGCACCATTACAAGAGTTGTTTTATGGAATGCAGATGAAAAATCAATTCCAAAAACAATTACCGTTGGTGCAAAAACAAGATTGATTGGTGTAAGAACGAAAAAAGGTCAACAAGGATTAGAGTTACACGGTGATGAAGGCACGGTTATTGAAATAGAAGGCGCAGATGAAGTGAAGCCAATAGCAGTCAGAATTTTATCGTTGGTGAAAAATGATTCTGGTAACAGCTTAATGTTGGTCACTGATCAGAATAAGAAATTTTTAAACATTACCGATTTAGTTGGTGTAATAAAAGATTTCAAAGTTGAAGACACCATAGAAATAGTTCCATCAAAAATGTATGGAAGCTCTGTAACATTAGCAAGTGACTCATTTGTTAGAAAGATTGATGACGAAAAAATTCCTACAGTGTCAAAGCTTAGAACAAAAATTCGTGATCTGAAACCAAGTGACGGTACATATTGTATCGAAGCAATAGTACTGAAAATGCCAGAAAGACGAGAAATCCAGACAAAGAGTGGAGAAACAGTGTCTTTGTCGGAAATGTTTATTGAAGATGAGACAGGACAGATTTGGCTTAAGGGATGGAGAAACCAAGCTAGGATTCTAGATCAGTTTTCTCAGGGCGAGATTATTACTGTAATAGGTGTGACTGCAAAAGCCGGTCTTGAGGGCAAAATTGAATTATTTTTGACCCCATTTTCCCACATCATAAAGAAGAATTAAGAGTCCCAGAAACCGCGAGTTGTTACGTATTGTCTTTCTGCTTCATAGATTTGTTTGTAAAGTTCTTCTTCTCCTATCATGTTTCGGAGAATTCTTGCTCCTGTGTCTGCTCCAACACCATATCCTGAAAGAACGATAAGAGCCGTTTTACCAAAGTTTTCTAAAAGGGAAGAGATCTTCCATGCTCTTGAAAATTTATGGTTTTCCTCCGTTGTAAGTTTTTTTCCAGTGTGTTTTTTCTGCACTATTTTTGCCAGATCATAATCAGAATAATATGTAGCCGTGATCTGATGAGATTTACAATAATGACATGAAAGCGGTTTACTCACTTCCCTGGTTTCTACAACTCTTTCCCATTTTCCACATCTAACACAAATCAACCTGTGTTTGGTTTTCAAAAGTCTTGTTTTAACCAATTCCAATATTCCTTTGTCCGTGTTTGCTGGAGATGCATAATATTTTGTAGTATGATCTAGAATAGACTCTGCAAGTTTAGAGAAATTTTCCACCTCAACCCACTTTATTTGAATTTCATTAGATCGAATTTTTTCCAGTAGCATTCCAGTGTTTTCCAAATCATATTTGTCATGGAATAATTCACGTAAAACTTCTTTTGCAAGTGGGGTTTTTGAATATTTTTCGTAGATAAACCTTGCAGATTTTCTGTCATAAACTGCTTCTCTTCCTACGATGCCGAATTTTTTAGATACACACCAAGTCCTCCAGTTGATGTTATGTGTTCCTGTAAGAGAGGCACTAACAATTGGTGCTAGATCATATACTTCCTTTAACGTATCCAATACCTGTTTTTCTTGTATTCTGCCATTAGAGGACATAATTATTCTATAGGCGTCAGATCTTGAATCTATAAGATATCCTGTCTTTGCTGAGATCATAGTAGAAAGCAACATAGAAAGTGTAGAATTTATCTTAGTTCCAAAACAAGAATGAATTACTACTGTGTTTCTAACCTTTAGTGACTCTATTACGATGGTTTTTTCATTTGGAAGGGGATCTAGTTTTAGATTTTTGATTAGTTTGTTTGAAACTAAAAGAGAGCTTTCCTGCACTTTTGTTCTAAAAATACCAACCTTACTTGCCGTTGTATAATCGACAGGAATGTTTTCACCCTCCCAAAATGGTACATTTATTCCTGCTGATTGGATTGGTTCAACATTAATTTTTAGCGAAGTGTCGTCAATGTTTAGTATTCTCCATTGCATTCCTCTCAGGACAAAAACATTACCAGGATCACCATAATCACCTACAAATCTTTGATCTAAACTTCCAATGATTTTTTTACTCGCAGTGTCAAAGACCTTAAATTTTAAAATATCGGGAATTGTAGATAGATTTTCAAAAAAATATCTAAATGCTCTACCTTTTTTCCCAAAGCTCATTTCTTCCTTATCAAAAAATAGAATTGAGTTGTTATGTAATATTTCAAGGACGCTAAAAAGATCCTCTATTGTTATATTTCTGAAGGAGTATGCTTGTTTTATTATTTTGAAAGCAAGATCCACTGGAACATTGCCAAGTTGCATTGATAATCCAACTAAATGATGTGCAAGTACGTCTAATGCCCCTTCATGGATTACCTGATCCTCGATTGATTTCTCTCTAACTCTTTCAAGTATTGCATAAGTTTCAAATTCATCGTCAGGATTGTTGGTTATAATTAGACCCTTTGCAGAAGAATCCCTATTGTGTTTGCTTCGGCCTATTCTTTGTATCAGTTTGGATACTTGCCTTGGTGAACCATAATGGATTACAAGTTCAACAGAACCGATGTCAAGTCCAAGTTCAAGTGAGGAGGTACATACTATAATCCCCGGCCTTCCTTGTCTTAGTGTCTCCTCTGTTTCTTCTCTTACTTCTTGTGAAAGAGAACCATGATGTAACTCGACTCTTAACGCAGTCTTTTCATGTAATAATGATGCAAGGTATTCTGATTCTCCACGTGTGTTTGTAAAAAGCAAAACGGGAGAGTTTGGATGATTCTTTGTTACATACTCAATTATGTAATCTACTACATCAGATATTGTTCCATCAATGTATTTTACTTCTACATCATATTTTCGTATAGAATTATCTTGAATTATTCTACATTTTCTTTTTGTTCCAACTACAAATTTGGCAGATTCATCAATGTTACCCACTGTTGCAGATAGACCCACCCTAGTCAATTCTTGTTTTGAATTAAATTGTAGTCTTTCCAAACTTAATGAAAGTTGTGAACCTCGTTCATTTCCTAATAATTCATGAACTTCATCAATTATTATCCATTCTAGTTCTGAAAGTGCATCAAGTATCTTTTTCTGTGTGAGTAAAATCAGAAGAGTTTCAGGAGTAGTTATAAGAATATCTGGCGGGGATTCTGTAATTTTTTTTCGTACTGATTGTGTAGTGTCCCCGTGACGAATTTGAATTGAAAGGTGTTCATTATCGGCATATTTTATAATTCTTCTAAAGACATCACGATTTAATGCCCTTAGTGGTGTTATGTACAACGCCTTTATTTTTCCAGGTTTTTTGGATTTAGATAGACGCGCAAAAATTGGAATAACAGCTGTCTCTGTTTTGCCTGAACCAGTGGGTGCAATTACAAGTGAATCAATTTTTTGAAAAATTATAGGAACTGCTTTTTTTTGGATGTATGTGAGGTTTTTAAAACCAAGGGAATGAAACTTGGCTTCAAGTTCAGATTCAGGAAGTAGGTTCTGGGTTTTGTCTTGTTCTAGATCGTTCGTATACCATTACCCCAAAAAGGCCTATTCCAAAAATAATTACTGTAATTATTGGGATATAATCAAAAATATCTGCCATGGATTTGTTAAAGTTCACAGTGATAAATAGCTTAAGGTGATTCCACTAGTCCTGTTGGTGTAATAATGTAATGAATTTCTTTCTTATAACCAAAAGATGGAAAAATTTGTGCAAGGTATTTGTGATTGATTTTAGTAAGATGAATTTTTTGATGGGTGTACATGCTTATTGATCTATCAAGATTTTCTCTTTCTACATCATTTGACTTTCTAACTATGTTCGTTACAACAATTGGAATTTTTTTCTTTAGAGCAATAAATGTAAGACTATGCATATATTTCATGAAAGTAATATGTTTTTCCAATAAATTAGATTCTTTTGAATATTCGAATGAAAACAGATCTGTAACATTGTCGATTACAACAAGCCCAAGGTTTTTAATTTCAGATATTTTTTCAAGATATCCTATCTGTTCTGAAATATTTGTTATTCTACCTACTCTAACTTGATCAAGCAGTTTTGCATCCATGTTTTTTGTTTTGATGAGGGCAAGTAATCTTTCTGGTCTAAACCCACCAGTAGTATCTTGGTAGAGTACATCTGCATTATTTCTAAGTGCGTTAACGCATATCTGTAGTGCAAGTTGCGTTTTCCCTGTGGAACTTGCACCAAAAATATCTGTTATAATCCCATTCAATATACCCCCACCTAGCAGATCATCCAGTTTTTGAATGCCGGTTTGAATCATCAATTCTTTAGATTACATCAGAAGTTAAAGAATATTAGATCCGAATCACGATCGGGAAGGCTTTTATTCCCGATCTCAGGCAGTGCTTCACAAGTGATTTATGTTTGTCGCAGTCGCCACCAAAAAGACCACTAACTACATTACAAAAAGGCATCAATAAGAAAGTCACAGTAAGGCTGAAAAACGAAGTAGAATACAAAGGAAAAATGAATAACGTAGATTCATACATGAACTTGATAATGACCGATGCAGAAGAAGTTAGCAATGGAAAAGTTATTGCAAATTATGGTCGAGTGATAGTAAGAGGAAATAATGTTCTTTTCATTAAACTTGAAAATGAACTATAACTGAAAAGGTTTTAAAAATGGAGAGAAAATATCTCTTTACATCTGAATCAGTAACAGAAGGACATCCAGACAAAATATGTGACCAAGTTTCTGATGCAATTTTGGACGAATTCCTAAAACAAGACCCTGATTCAAGGGTGGCCGTTGAAACCCTGACCACTACCGGGATTATTTTAGTCGCAGGTGAAGTAACTTCAAAAGCAAAGTTTGACATCCAGGACGTGGTAAGAAGAACAATACGAGAAATTGGTTATGACAATCCTGCATATGGGTTTGATGCGGATTCATGCAGTGTACTGGTATCTCTTCATTCGCAGAGTCCAGACATATCCCAAGGAGTTTCGTCCTCAGAAAACAAAGATCAGGGAGCGGGAGATCAAGGATTGATGTTTGGGTATGCTACAAATGAAACCGAAGAGCTCATGCCTATGCCAATCATACTTGCACACAAACTAACAAAACGACTTGCAGAAGCTAGAAAGAACAAGGAGATTCCTTGGGCAAGACCAGATGGGAAGTCACAGGTTACTGTAGAATACGAGGGTGGAAAACCAACAAGACTTGAAGCGGTTGTAATATCTACACAACATTCTCCAGATGTAGACAATGGTCAAATAAAAAAAGAGATTATTGAAAAAGTAATCAAACCTGTCTGTGGAAAATTCTGGCACGATAAAATTAAAGTTCATGTCAATCCAACTGGTAGATTCGTTATTGGAGGACCACCAGGAGATGCTGGTCTTACAGGAAGAAAGATAATAGTTGATACTTATGGAGGCATGGGACGACATGGTGGAGGGGCCTTCTCTGGAAAAGACCCATCCAAAGTTGACAGATCAGCCTGTTACATGTGCAGGTATATTGCAAAAAACATAGTTGCTGCGGGTCTTGCAGACAGATGTGAGGTACAAGTTGCCTATGCAATCGGCGTAGCCGAGCCCGTGTCACTTATGGTCAGTACGTTTGGCACTGGAAAAATCCCAGAAGAACAGATTGAAAATCTGATAAGAAAACACTTCGATATGAGACCATCTTCAATTATATCGCAGTTGAAATTGAAGAGGCCAATTTACAGAAAGACAGCATCATATGGCCATTTTGGACGAAATGAACCAGAATTTAGCTGGGAACAGATAGATAAAGCAGACACCCTAAGAAAGGCGGCTGGACTTTAAGACTTGATGATAAGTTTTAAATTTAATACCTGTAATTTTTTGTAGATTTTTGTAGTTTCCCACATAATCTCCTACAAGAATGTTCAGATCATCTATTCCAAAGTGGCTATTTTTATTGTGTAATGCAATTCTATAGGCATCTTCTAAATTGATTTTTTTTATGCCGACTTTTTTTCCACCTATGAAATCTTTGATAAAACAATTGTATGTTACCGTTTGAGGGCCTACAAGATCAATAATCTTTTTGGAGAATTTTTTGTTTAAAATAGATTGAAGAAATACTTCTCCTGCATCTTCGATAGCAATCGGATGTATACGATAGTTTCCAGATCCAGCTACGATAATTTTGCCATTGTTGATTTGTTTACGAAGAACTCGTGATAAAGGATCATCTTTTCCTATAATATAGGATGCTCGAAAAATTGTATAATCAAGACCAGAATGAATGATTTCTTGTTCTGATTTGTATTTTGATATAAAATATCCAAAAGTAGTATTTTTATTCACTCCAAGCCCGCTGATATAAATTATTTTTTTAATACCAGCTTTTTTGCACAAATTCACTGCATTTTTTGTAAGGCCTACATTTACTTTTTCATAATCATTATCAGCTGTTTGTCTTCCTTTTCCTATGAAATGCAGTAATGCGGAACATTTCCTTAGGCTCGGTATAAGTCGTTTTTCAGAAAGATCCTGTGAAATTAGCACAGTTCCAGATTTTATAGAACTGGTTCTATCTTTTCGAATAATGTTAATTACTTGAATGCCTTTCTTTGAAAATTGACGTCCTATGTTCCTACCTACAAAACCGTTTGCACCGGTTATACAGACTGTCAATGCTTGATTCCTATTCATTATTGCAGTAAGATATTCCCGACAAATTAATTTTAAAGGTATGGTATGAAAAAACAGGTTGAACCCCTCTGATTGTTATGAGATTTTGGGTGTCCAAAGAGGATCTTCCCAAAAGGAGATTAAGGCAGCATACCGAAAACTCTCCCTGAGATACCATCCTGACAGGAATAAGAATGAAAAAGATGGAAAGAAGTTAAAGCAGATTATTGAAGCATATCAGTTTCTTAGACTAGAAGAAAAGAACAGCCATAAAAAATCGCAAGTGGATATTGAATCTACCTACACCACGTTTTGGAGATATTATGATAGAACAGGAAATGAGTCACCGTTTTCAAATGGAGCAAATTTTAGTAGATTTGATTTTGGTGTAAATGTTAATGATGTATATGAACACAACCAAGAAAAACCGACATCACATATGCTCACCCACATTCTGCTTTATGGAGGTCTTGGGGTCATGGCATTGTGGATAATTCTTTCTGGAATATTAAGATAAACTGATAAAGGTTAATACGTGAAAAAACAATTTTTGGTGTGGAAAATGAATTCGTACCAAAAGGAAAACTTAGGACTGGCTTCACTACTGGTACGTGTGCCACAGCAGGATCAATTGCGGCAGTTTTAGCTATCGATAATCAAAAAAAAATACATTCCGTTGATGTTATCCTACCTAAACAAAAAACAATTCAAATAACAATTGCAGATTGCAAATTCACAAAGAACAGTGCCAGATGTTTGGTAATAAAAGATGGGGGAGATGATCCTGATGTCACACATGGCGCTGAGATATGGACTGAAGTGTCATTAACCAGTAAACCAAAAAAAATAGAGATAGATGGAGGTATTGGAGTGGGCAGAGTTACAAAGCCTGGCCTTGGACTTGAGATAGGTTCAGCGGCAATTAATCCAACTCCAAAAAAAATGATAATGGAAAACATTTCAAAAGTAGCCCAAGATCTTCTAGAAAAAAATGGTCTCAGTGTAATGATTTCTGTTCCTAAAGGCAAAGAGCTTGCATCAAAAACTGATAATCCAAGACTGGGGATCTTGGGCGGCATCTCAATTTTAGGAACAAGTGGAATCGTTGTTCCGTATTCAACCGCATCGTTTGCAGCAGCAATCAGACAAAGTCTTGATGTTACAATAGCTATGGGAAATGACACTGTTGTCTTAACTACTGGTGGAAGAAGTGAGGATTTTTCAAGAAACATAATCAAGCTGCCAGACCATTGTTTTGTGCAGATGGGTGATTTTTCTGGATACACCATCCAACAATGTACAAAAAAGAAGATCAAAAAGGCGCACGTTGCTGGATTTATCGGTAAACTAACAAAAATGGCAATGGGAGTAAAACAGACCCATGTAAAGGGCTCAAAAGTAGATATGGAGTTTTTATCTAGGCTTGCTCAAAAATGTAATGCGGATACAAAAATTCTAAATGAAATAAAAAAAGCAAACACTGCAAGATATGTGTATGAGATAGTTTTAAAAGAAAAACTTACTGGGTTCTTTGATAAGGTATGTGAAGAAGTTTACAAACAATTGAGGAATCATTCAGGAAAAAAAATTGAAATGGATATAATAATGTTCGATTTTGATGGTAAGATAATAGGCAGATATCCATAGTAACAGATATCTTTAGTATAAAAAAAATCATGTTGTGGAAAAGGTTGCCATTATTGCAATCACAAAAAATGGGATAGAGATAGGCCTATCCTTAAAAAAGAAATTTCCGATTTGGAAAATTTACGTACCGTCAAAATTTTCCAATAATAATTCACAAATAGATTGGTTTGATGAATCTACAACAATAAAGATTGGAGAATTATTCAGGACCAGTGAAGCACTTGTTTGCGTATTCTCTTTAGGGGCAGTGATAAGATTAATTGCGCCTCACATGAAGGACAAAAAAACAGATCCCGCCGTAGTTGTAATTGATGATACCGGAAAGTTTGCGATTAGCACTCTCTCGGGACACCTCGGTGGTGCAAACCAGCTTACAGATGACATTGCCAAGGTTCTAAATGCGTCAGCCGTTATTACTACGGCTGCAGACGTGAACCAAACCATTGCTGTAGATCTACTTGGTAAGGAATTTGGTTGGCAGATAGATGATGATTCAACAGTTACAAAGGTTAGCGCGTTTATGGTAAACGATGAAAAAATAGGAGTTTTCCAGGATGCTGGTGAAAAAAACTGGTGGGCCACAAAAAAAGAACTTCCAAAAAATGTAACGATTTATGATAATTTTGAAGAGCTGAGAAATTCCACTTGTAAAGGATACCTGATAATTTCTGATAGAATAATCGATGATAATCAAATATTGAAAAACGCAGTGGTGTACAGACCAAAGACATTAGTTGTCGGTGTCGGATTGCATTGGGATACTTCCAGTAATACAATCAAGGATGGGTTGGGATACTGTGCAAAAAACTTTGGGTTAAGCATAAAATCCGTAGCACGATTTGCATCCATTAAGAAAGAAGCTCAGGTAGAAGGACTTCAAGTTCTAGCAAAAGAGATGAGCGTTTCTGTGGATTACTACGAAAAAGAAGAGCTTGCACAAATAACTATACCAAACCCATCAGATACTGTACAGGCTTTCGAGGGGACACCAAGTGTTTCTGAAGCAGCTGCCCTAAGAAGTTCAAACGGGAAATTAGTTGTTGAGAAGCAGAAATTTCCTCCAAATCTGACTATTGCCATAGCTAGGATTTCAAAATGAAAAGAGGAATTTTACTCATAGACAGAGGAAGCAAGGAGAAGGAGGTACAAGACGAGCTTAGCTATATTTGTGAGAAGGTCAAAACAAAAGGAAACTACCTCTTTTGTGACTATTGCTTTTTAGAGGTAATTCCACCCTTTATAGAAGAAGGCATTGAAAAATGTCTCAAACATGAAACAGAGGCATTAACAATTGTACCTTATTTTTTATATCCGGGAAAAAAGGTCAAGGCAGCCGTAAATACAGCCATCGCGATGCAATCTAAAACCAAGGTCAAGCTTGTTGTTTCAAAACCTATGAGTCAACATAAGTTAATGATTAGCCTGGTGGATGAAAAAATAAAATCCACACTTGTTAAAAATAAAATAACACTTCCCAAAAAACAAGTGGATGTTTTGATAATCGGACATGGAAGCAAGGATCCCAACGCAAAAATAGCCATCAGATATGTGGTGGATGGATTGGCACCAGAATATAGAAATGTAGATTATTGTTTTTTAGAAATTGAAGAACCAAATATTTCTCAGGGAGTCGAAAAATGTGTAAAAAATTCACCAGAAGTAATGATTGTGATGTTTTACTTTCTGCATGAGGGGGCGCATGTAAAAAGAGATATTTACGCAGATCTAAATCCTGCGCTAGAAAAATCAGCTTTGAAAAATGTTTTTGTGACCGAGCATCTTGGAACGGACGAAAAGATGATAGATCTCATTATTGAACGGGCAAAAGAGGTTGAAAAATGATTACCAAGAAAGGGCAATCTATAGAAGACAAAAGTATGGAAATTATAGAAAATGAGATCGGCTCCCATTCATATAATGAAAAAGAATGGCCGATTGTTAGAAGAGTAATTCATGCAACTGCAGATTTTGATTTTGCGAGACAAAACCTGATCGTTTTTCATAAAAATGCCATATCAAGTGGCATTAATGCCTTAGAAAACGGTTGTAACATCATTGTGGATGTGAATGGCGTCATAGGGGGGCTTAACAAGGAAAACTTGAAAGAGTTTGGAAACAAGGCAATTTGTAACATTTCTGATTCAAATATTATAGAGCAAGCAAAGAAACTAAACAAAACACGCGCACAGACCTCCATGCGAATGGTAGCCTCAGAGATGAACGGAGGGGTGGTTGCAATAGGCAATGCCCCAACAGCACTATTAGAAGTGGTTCAAATGATAAGGGAAAATGTGACACGACCAGCTCTTGTTGTTGGAATTCCAGTTGGTTTTGTGTGTGCAGTAGAATCAAAAGAAGAACTTCAGACACTTAACATTCCATACATTACAAACAAGGGCCGTAAGGGTGGAAGCCCTTGTGCATCCGCAATAGTAAATGCATTGTTTAAGATATTAAAAAACAATCAAATGGCTAAGAGTTTACCGATAAGGTAAAGGAAAGCCCTCCTACGAATAAAAAATCTCGTCAACTAAGTAATAGTTTACGTTATAGTTTTTTGAAAATGGCTTAAGGTCATAATCATAATAATTTTGGTATTAAAAAATTTTTAGATTACTTTCTGGAATGTGCAATACAGTTTTGGACAAAATTTCTTGCAATTCCTGGCAGTGCAAAATGTAGATGCATGTATGAAGCAAGTGTGTTATATTGCATTAAACCATCTTTTTGGTTTTTTATTCCAATGCCAATCGATAGATCATAGGCAAATTTGGAATCCTTTGGTACTGACTCTAATTCAGAAAAGTGAAACTCATGTCCCTGGATTGTCCTTGTGGTCTTTGCTATAAGACAATTCTTCACAATACTAGCTTTGGTATAGTTTAGCTTGAGTTTTTTCTGCATTTTGGTTGTGGCATCGTAAAGGCCAACCATTTTAAATTTTTTAGAATCGTATTCAATTGATTTTGTAAGATACATCAAGCCTCCACATTCAGCATAGATCGGAATTCCAGACTCTGCAAGTGTTCTGATATTTTTTCGCATTTTGGAGTTTTTCTCAAGTGCATCACTAATAACTTCAGGAAAGCCACCACCAATATAGATCCCATCACAATCAGGCACATTCAAGTCAGACACAGGACTGAAAAATTCTAGTTTGGCTCCCTCTTTTTGTAGGGCATCCAAGTTATCCTGATAGTAAAAATTGAAGGATTCATCAAGTGCAACCGCAATGGTTGTTTTCTTTTTTAGATTTTTTTCCTTAGGAATTGAACCAAGAGAGGGAATTTTGCCTCCAATCTGGAGGATTTTTTCAATATCGATAAAACCAGAAATTGTTTTTGCTATGTTCGATATTTTTGATTCGAGTGTTCTTTGCTCAGAAACTGGAATCAATCCAAGGTGTCTTGATTCCATGATAAAATTAGGATTTTTTGGAATAACACCAACGATAGGAACATTCAGTGAAGAAAGTGCCTGCCTGCAAAGATTCTCATGTTTTTTGCTTCCAATCTTGTTTAGAATAAAACCAGAAATTCTGGAATTCTTTTGAAATTTGGTAAATCCAAGAGCTGTTGCAGCTATCGAACGTGCTGTTTTGCTTGCATCTAAAACCAGGATCACAGGAGTCTTTAAGATTTTAGCCACATGATACGTGCTGGAAAAATTGGAATCCCCAGAAAATCCGTCATAGAATCCCATAACTCCTTCAATCACAGAGAAATCAGAATTGGAATTATTTACAAAACTTTTTTCAACTCCCTTTAAACCCATAAGCCAAGGATCTAAATTTCGAGCAGGTTTACCAGAAACAGCAGAAAGATAAGTAGGATCTATAAAATCTGGTCCGACTTTGAACGTTTGTACCGAATATCGGCGTTTTTTGATACCATGAATAATTGCCGCAGTAATTGAGGTTTTGCCAACACCACTTGATGTGCCTGCAAGAACAATCCGTGGAATTTTCATGAACCCGTTCCTGTTACGTTTTTTACCATATCAAAAAGCTGTCTAACTGCCAGTTTAGGGTGGTGCGCAGCCAGACTAATCATACTTGAAAAGCTGAAATCTGCCTTGATAAAGTCAAGAAACTCCTCAGAAGATAATTCGTTTATTATTTCAATTTCTTTATCCCATTCTTTATCAGTCAGTGAAAGCCATCTACTTTGTACTTTAATAGCTGCTTTGATCTTTGAGCCTATAGCTTTTTTCCAGGTATCTTCATATGGCTTTAACGATTCTTTTGATGCATTACCTTGTAAAATAGAATTAGCTCCTACATGACCAGCTAGACGGCCAAACTCAATTGCATATCTTATTCCCTCAAGAACAAGTGGGTTTGCATGTCCTGCTGCATCACCAACAAGTATTAGGTTGTCAGCAATCGTAGCATGTGTTAAACCTTCATTTGGAATGAGTCCATAATGAAATTCAATTGGAGTTATTTTTCCTAGTTGTGCTATTGGACCTGGTTTTTTCTCAACAAGTTCAAGTAGGCGCTGTGTAGGGTCCACTTGTGATTCTGGTTTTCCTATACCGACTCCTATTCTTATTCTGTTTTTACCTAATGGAAAAATCCATGCATAGCCTGCAGGAGAATATTTTTGTCCTACCATTAATGACCAGGTTTCTGGATCAATATTTTCTACATATGCTTCATACTCTGCACCAACTCCAAACCTTTTCCATTGTGAAACAATACCAAGATTTTTTCCGATGACTGAATAGAAACCACTTGCGTCTATTACAAGCTTAGAGCGAAAAATTAAATCGTCTTTTAGTGATGTGGCTTTAACTCCTACCAGTTTTCCTTCACTGGTCAAAGGACTTGTTACATTGGTTCGTACGAAAATATCTGCTCCAGCATTAGCTGCTTGGTTTGCAAGAAATTGGTAGGTTTTTCTAACATCCAAAACGGCTGCCTGATACTCATCACTATGTATTGTTACATGATTGTTTGGTGAATAAAAAGAGTAATTCTTTATAGGATTATAAAAATCGGACGTGATACCAAATTTATTAATTTCATTGATCCAAGTCACACCACTTGTTCTAACGCTCTGTGCAATCGCTTCTTCTCTTTCAAGTACTGCTACACGTAATCCTTTTTTTGCGGCTGTCCATGCTGCTGAAGTACCAGCAGGTCCTGCACCCACAACTACTATATCATAATCGTACTCCTTTGTCATTAAATCATCATCTTTGAAACGACGATTATAAACTCATTTTTCTGTTTCAATCATTCAGATTTATTGCCAACCAGAAAAGGAACAACAACTTTAGTTATCATCGTTAAACAGGATCCAAATTGTTCTACCGAATTAATGTGATCGTTTAGCTCCATAGCTTACGAGTAGTAAGGGGATCATGGTACATATCGTGATAAAAGAGGGTTAGTGCTTATGCAATACGTGTTTTGTCATCAAT
This sequence comes from Nitrosopumilaceae archaeon, assembly GCA_035455245.1. Classification (GTDB taxonomy): domain Archaea; phylum Thermoproteota; class Nitrososphaeria; order Nitrososphaerales; family Nitrosopumilaceae; genus UBA8516. Next base: position 124,262 of record DATIFN010000010.1, read on the forward strand.
CTAACTACAAGGAATCACACAGAGTATGACCTGAATGAATAATCCTTATGGGCGATTTTTTGCAATATTTCAAGTGTGTTAATTTTTTCGAAATACCCTAATCTTTTTAGTTTGCCCCTGGAACCAAAAAGAGAATGGGAAAAGATGGGCTTGTCATTGTTTATACCGGCAAAGGCAAAGGCAAAACTACTGCTGCCCTTGGGATGGCATTACGGGCCGTAGGATACAATTACAGAATTTGCATGATTCAATTCATCAAAGGATCGTGGCATTATGGTGAGATGACTTCATCGAAAAGATTAGAGCCAGAATTTGAACTAACTGCGGTAGGCAAGGGCTTTGTTGGAATCATCGATGATAAAAGCCCTCATGAAGAACATGAAAAGGTTGCACTACATGCGCTACAGTTAAGCAAAGAAAAAATTGGATCAGAAAAATATGATATCATAATTCTTGATGAGATAAATTATGCAATCAATTTGGGATTGATAAAAATAGACGACGTGTTAGATTTGATAAAAAACAAACCACAGAAACTAAATTTAGTTCTTACCGGAAATTATGCAAAAAAGAAGATAATAGAAATCGCTGATCTTGTTACTGAAATGAAAGAGATCAAACATCCCTTCAAGGTTGGCATCAAGGCCAAGAAAGGTATCGATTTTTAATCAGCAACATTAAATTACGTAACAAAAATCTGGAGGATTATGACTACTGAAATCCACGAGCTTCCAGAAGTGGGAGAGATTGTTATTGCTACAGTTACAAGAATAGTGGATCAAGGTGCATATGTTAGTCTTGATGAATACAATAACATTCAAGGCTTTTTACACATATCAGAAATCGCTACGGGTTGGATTAGAAATGTTGAAAAATTTGTAAAGATGGGGGAGAAAAAAGTACTTTTAGTAAAAAGAGTAAACACTGCCAGATCAGAGATAGATTTATCATTAAAACAAGTTTCTGCTGACCAAAAGAAAAAGAAACTTTTGGAAATAAAAAGAAACGAGAAAGAACAATCTCTTATTGACGGGTTAAAGACAAAGGCTGGTCTTTCCCAGGCAGAAGTAAATAAGTTAGAGGAGGTTTTGGTTAACAAATTCAACTCGGTTTATGATGCATTTTCAGAAATAGTATCAAAGGGGATAGGAATTCTAGATGGTCTTAATCTATCTAAAAAAGTGATTTCTGCGATAGAAGAAATCAGTTCAAAGATTCAAGTTCCGCATGTAGAAATTCGAGGTGTGCTAGAACTTACCTGCACAAAGCCAGATGGAATAGAGATAATAAAAAAATCACTTCTTGAAGCTGTAGAAAATAAGGATGCAGCAGTAGAAATAACTTACATTGGTGCACCTAAATACAGATTGACCATATCCGCTCAAAATTTTAAAACGGCTGAAAAGGCACTCAAACCAGTTCTGTCAGCAATTCAAGATTCCATAGAAAAAAAGAAAGGGATTTTCAAATTTTCTAGGGAAGAATCAAAGAAGACACGTGAGTAATGATATGCGATTCCAAATGCGCAAATGCCCTAATTGCAAGAGATATACGTTAAAAAACGATTGTCCACAATGTGGAAATAAAACGATAACGGTACATCCTGGAAAATATTCACCAGATGACAAGTACGCAAGATATCGTGTTTCAGACCGTTACAAGTGAATGGAAAAATATTTTTTGGAGACTTGAATAAGCATCCTTGAATTATTCTGCTGTTTGAATGACAACTTTCTTTATACGTGCAGCTTCAACATCAAGGGGTTGATCGTCTGAATTGGTTTCTAAAGAAGCTATTTTATCTACTGCTTCTTTGCCTGATATCACCTCGCCAAATATAGTGTATTGACCATCTAACCACGGGGCATCCCCAAGCACTATAAAGAATTGGGAGCCTGCGCTGTTTATATCGGATCCGCGAGCCATCGAAACAACGTATTTTTTATGGTGAAGGTCACTGAATTCAGCCGGTATCTTATATCCTGGATCTCCTGTCCCCCATGTGTCTCGCGATCCTGCTATAGTATTTGGATCTCCTCCCTGAATAACAAAGCCTGGTATGATTCTGTGAAATAGAGTTCTATCGTAGAATCCTGCTTTTGCAAGCTTTTTGAAATTATCCACTGTTTTAGGTGCTATATCTGGTTTGAGATTAATTACAATATCCCCAAAAGAAGTAGACAAAGTTGCTACGTCTCCTGAGGGTTTAACTTCCGAATTTGTTTCTACGGATGGTGGTTCCGATTTGACGTAGTCATGGTTGACTTGGTACACCAATACCCCGGATATCACTCCGGTATCATTTCGGTTAAACGATGGTGAGGAATAGACTAGCTGAAGGGGATCATTTTTGTTTTCATACTTTATTGTTTTATCATATATTGCGGTGTAGCCGGGTTGATAGCTTTGTGCTTGTTGGTTTGTGTTAAGGTCAACATAAGCTATTGGTGTGAATGGAAACATTTTTCCTAAAAGAGTATTTTCCCAGAAATAATCTTTGGCGGTGAATCCGTCATTTTCAACGAATTGTGATGGATTTTCACCTGCTATACGCATAAACCATTGTTTTTTACTTTCGTCACCGCCTCCCCCAAGTATATAGAATTCTTGATCTCCTGAAACAAATTTTTGTCCGACCACATATACCAGGACATAATCTGCATCTAATTGTTGGAGAATTTGCCATCCTTTGTCTGGGGCACTAAGCAGCATTTTGGCCAATATGACTATCCTCTCGGTAGATATTGTAGCATTATCTGCAAGTGTTGTTCTTTCACCAAGCGTGGTGATCCAATATCCGTAATCCCACCATGAAGCTATCACGGAATCTTGAGGAGTGTTGTTTTTGAGCCATTCCATGGTTGCAGGCCAATCGTCTGTTGCTATATTGAAATTAGAACCACCATTAAGTATTGTAGGTGGAGCCTTCACGGCAGATACCCAATTGGCATTTGGTGGAAATACAGTAGGGATCAGAAGTAAAATAATTATAGCGACAACGTATGATATTTTAGCAAGCTTGCCTTTTGTACTAAGAATTTTTTTGTTCTGCACATTTTCTTTTTTCAATATCTCTGACGTAATTACAGCTAGCCCGATTGATGAGAGTATGATTACTGAGATGGATGTAAAGAGCTCTAGTCTTGCAAAGGTAGCCCCTGCATAAACTCCAACAAGTCCTATGATTAGTGCAAACACGGACATTTCGTTTTTGATCTTTATCGGTAATGAAACATTCTGGTTAGCTGTTTCTTTTCTAAAAATCAACCATATGCCTAAACCTGCAAACAATAACAATACCGAAAGAAAGATGAAATTTTGTTCAAGTGTTGGGGTGGCATGTTCTGCAACAGAATCTACCAGTGGATCCTTTGTAGTTAGGAATGGATTTATTGCGTTAAGGTAACGAAAGCTTGGTACTGAAAGGATATTTGAAGTGATTATTCCAATTCCAGCCAGTATGGCGGATCCTAAAAATGCCAAACTATTTCTTATTACATGTTCTTCTTTGCTGAATTTCCGAATTAATGTTAGAACAAAAAGAAATATGGTTGGCCCAATCAGTGAAAATCCACCAACACCGGTTAGAAAACTGATTCCTGGTCTTGCAAAAAGTGATGAAGTTAGAACGGTGGTTATTACAAAGACAGGAACTGCCCAAAGCAAGAATTTGTGATCTTTTCTAAAGAACGGTAGTGCAACAATAAACAGTCCTATTGGAATGAGGAAAAATTGTATTCCTCCCCAAGAGGCAAAACCAATTGCCAAAAACAAACCCCCACCAATTAACTTTCCAAAAGCAACTTTGTGATTTTCGGATTTTAATCCACTAAGAAACAGGTATAGGGCTAAAAGACCATAAAAGAGTCCAAGAGGTTCTGATTTGAACCATCCTAAGGTTCCTCTGACGATAATGGCCGGCGATAGTGCAAAGAACAGGGATGCAAAAAGACCTGCGGTGGTACCACCCATAACTCGAACTAGGGCAAAGACGATTATTGCAGTAAGCGAACCAAAAACCACAGGAAAAATGATAGTGAAATCATAGAGACTTGAACCTCCACCAAAAATTTGGTACAAAAAGGCTGCAGTAATATGTAATGGGACTTGCGAAGTTGTAAATACATCTCTTCCTTGGGGGTACCAGCTCATATCGTCATGCCAGTTTACATAGGCATCAAAGCCATTATCGACAAGATATTTGGTTGCTCTATAATTGAAAAAAGGATCGAATTCGTTAAGCTCAAAGCCAAAGTCTGCTGCCTGAGATCTAATCATCGCAGAAATAGAAAATGAAATTATCAGGACTCCTATAATCAGTAAATGGGCTTTGCGAAACTCGAACTTACCGATGGTAAACAACTTGTTGTTAGAAATCAATCAATTTGGGTGGAATTTTTTAGGCTTATTACTCTTTTGTAAGAATTTGTACTTTACATGACTTTACCAAATTTTTGAATTCTTTTGCGTCCTTTTCGCTCCCAACAATAGTCCCATAATGCATAGGAATAGCAATTTTTGGTTTAATTTTCTCAACGGCATTTGCTGCTTCTTTTGGAGTCATAACGTAGGTGCCACTTACGGGGACAAGTAAAACATCCGGTTTGAGATCAGTCATTTCCGGGATAAGATCTGAATCACCAGTATGATAAATTGATGTTCCTTGTATGGTAATAATGTAACCAACCTTCTTGTCTTCTTTTGGATGAAAAGGCATTTTTGTATCTGGGTTTATTTTATCTATGTTATATGCAGATACAGCTTTTATTTTGATATTGTTTATTATTTTTTCTTCCCCAGGTGCAATACCTATTTTTTCTTTTAAGGATATTTTTGAAATTTGAGGTACGCATTCGTTTGCAGCAACAATTGTTGTATTTTTGGTTGAAATTTTTTTCAGATCCTCTAGACTCAAGTGATCAAAATGATTGTGGGAGATTAGCACTAGATCCGGTTGTATAGTTTTAGATATCTTGAATGGATCAATACAAATTGTTATCTCTTTTTCTAGTGTGAATGTATCATGACCATGCCATTTTATTTTTATTCCATGATATTCAAACATCATCAATAATTAAATTTTGATCAAGTTAAATTTTACTGAGGTTCTAATACAATCCTATCATTCGCCAGAGAAAGAATAGCACCCCCTAATTTTTTTATGCTTTTTTTGAGTTCGGAATCAATGGTTGCTACAATTCCTTTATGAAATTTTGTATGAGAGACTAAGGCTTCATCAACGGATTTGCCTGAGATTTTAATTATTTTAAAATTCTTAGTTAATTGTAAAGCACCAAGTGCGGAAGTTTTTTTTTAATTGTTTTACCATTAGAGATTCTTTCAAGTTCTTTTATAACCATATCCGGTACTACAAACTCAATTGTTCCTATCTCTGTCTCAAGATTTGAGATATTTTTAATATTTTTCGATGCAAGAAGCATCAAAAAAGACGTGTCACAAACAACCTCAACCAACTACAACACCTGCACCAATTAATCTCCATCTTTCTGCTATCCTTCTGCTTAATGCAACCTTACCCTTTTCAAAGAGGCATACCGGTCTTTTGAGTTGTACCTCTATTGTTCCTCCTCGAACACTAGTAACTTTAGAAAGGATTGGAGCTGTTCCTATGCTTAACCTTAATGATTCACCGACTTGAACAGACGAAACTTTGATCTCATCCGCTGAACCAACTGCAGTATCAAAAAGATTAACTTCGAGTTTTGCGCTTGTAGAATTTTCTGGAAGAGTACCTGGTCTTCCGATTACAGAACCGATTAATGAATCACTTCTTGTCATGGAAGGGTCAAGCTTTGTTCCTATTGCAACAAGACCCCCAGGTTTTACCTCATCCACAAGACCTGCACCGGTTCCAAGTGAAGCTATTTGTGTCATTATCGATTCATATTTGCCACTTTTTTCGTCGGAGAGACCTGGCTTTATCTCAATTTCATCACCTACTTTTAAAGAACCCTGAACAATGCTTCCGCCTATTACACCGCCTCTAATATTTTTAATTTTAGCACCAGGTCTGTTAACATCGAACGAACGCAAGACATGCATTACTGTGTTTTTAGATTCCTCACGTTTTGGAGTTTCGATCGTGGATTCGATTGCTCCAATCAGAGCATCTATGTTAAGTTTTGACTGTGCAGAGATTGGTATTATTGGCGCCTTGGCTGCATTTGTGCCCTTGACAAATTTTACAATATCGGCATGATTTGTCATGGCATCTTCATATGAGACGAGATCAGCTTTGTTCTGTACAATCACAATTTGTTGTATTCCAAGAGTTTGTAGCGCGAGTAAATGTTCTTTTGTTTGAGGCTGAGGTACTTTTTCGTTTGCTGCAATTACAAGCATTGCTCCGTCAATCAGAGCAGAACCAGAAAGCATGTTTGCCATGAGACTTTCATGACCAGGACTGTCTACGAAACTTACAACTCTTGATAATTCACTTTCTTTTCCACAATTATTGCATTTTGGCGTAACAGAATAACCAACCGGCGTCTCACAGCTTTTACACTTGTAAAATGCTGCATCAGCATACCCCACACGGATTGTAATTCCACGTTTTAATTCTTCACTGTGAGCGCTTGTCCATACACCAGTAAGAGCTTGAATTAGTGTTGTTTTACCATGGTCAACGTGTCCTGCAGTTCCAATGTTAACACATGGTTGATGACCATATTTTTTTACGTACCAGTCTGGAAGTGTTTCGCGCCAATGCAATGTTCAGCTTTTCAAAATCGCCTATGTTAACTTATGCCTTTTTTGATTCGTGGTATTTCTACGAGGTTTATCTGTGATATGTTGAGAAAAGTAAGTGAAAATATGTGCTTGTGAAGAAGATAATTGCCATAGACAAGATGGAGAATAAAGACTATGCAGTAATTATAAAGCGACCAGATACACCTGTACCATGAGTTGATACTGCGAGCTGTCTAACTCTACTGATTATCAGATAAGAACAGCAATAGTAATTGATGACGATCATGATATGGTTGACATCTTTTGTGACATTTTGGGAATATTGCAAATCGAAGTGGTAGGAACTGGTTATGATGGAAAGGATGCCGTAGAATTGTATCAGAAATTAAAGCCCGAATTAATAATTTTGGACATCATGATGCCTCGTTACGATGGAATTTATGCGCTAGAAAAGATTAGGGAAATTGATGCAGATGCTAAGGTGATGGTGGTTACGGCGGATTCCTCATCAGCGACCGACGAGAAGTTAAAAAAACTGAAACCTACTATTGTTGTCTACAAACCCGCTGATACAGAGACAATATTAGGAATAGTAAGTGGTTTAATGTCTGTGAGAAACCGAAATATCTAAACTGCCATTCCCGATAAATTATTAGAATTTAAAAATAGTAGAACCTTAAAGACACAAACACTCTAGATTAACAGCCAGAAAAAATTCCGGAGACTTTCAAGATTTACCAGAGTCCTTTTTTGGCTTCTCATCTGGTTTTTCTTCAGGGGTTGCTTTTGTAGCTTCGTCAATTTTTAGTTCACCGTCTAATACACAATTTATCTGATAGATCTCTTCCGTGATCAAGTTTCCTCGGATAAGTTTTCTAAAGCGTTGTCCTTTTTCTGCATCCCGTAAGCCAACACCTTTTGAAAGCAGTATGTATTTTCGTGCTCCACCATGTATGCCAGCTCGTAATGGAACGCCAGATTTGTCACTTCCGCCTGTTATTTTCATTTTTCCCGGTTGTCCAACGATGGCTGCGTCGACTTCAGCTCCTAGTTGAAGACCCAGTAATGGGTTTGCATCCTTTTCTTTTAGTTCTCTTGTTATTGACTTGCCTTTTTTGTCGGAAATTGTAATTTTGAATGTAGTCAAGCATTTTGAAAAAGTCTTAGGACTATTAATTAATCTTTGTACCTAAATCCTTTAAAATAATTACGTGCAGAATTAAATCATGGAAGAGATCAAATGTCCCAAATGCGAAGAGCCTATGGTCTCGATGCAAGCCTGTCACATGATTTGCACAAACTGTGGTTCACATCTTGATTGTTCTGACAAGGGAAGTTTTTGGTAATTTAAAATCCGGATCTGTTAGGATTGAAGTTAGCAACTAGTTCGCCAACCTTTTCTCTCATGATTTCTAAATAATCATCATATTTTGCTTCAAATCCACAAGAGGCACACTTTACAATTGTAATGTCATCATCAAGGGTTGCAATTTTTTCACATTGTGGACATTTTGCATCCATGTATTCTTTTAGTAATTAGACTATATATTGTTAGATCCAAAGTTGGATTGAGCGGAGTTAGTCCAGCCCGGCACGACGTCAGCTTCCCAAGCTGAAGGCCGCGGGTTCAAATCCCGCACTCCGCATTCAATTGTCATTAATTTTCGAGCTTCGAATCTATTCACGAATTTTTTCTGCAATTTGATCAAGTTCGTCGTTCGTAAGCTGTGGTCTTTTTCTAAACATTCCATGTACTGGTCCAGCACCATCAGCAACCGTTCTTGGGATAATATGCACGTGTACATGAGGCACTTCTTGTCCACTTTCTTTTCCGTTATGAACAGCTATGAGAGAGGAGGAGAACAACGACTCTATCCTGTCTGTAAGAGTTCTTACCGTTTCAAACAAATCTACATTATCTTCGTTACTCATTTGCTGGAGCTTTGTGTAGTGATTTTTTGGGATTACTAGGGTATGGCCTTTTGTTAACGGAAATCCATCCAAAAATGCTAGTGATTTTTTTGTCTCCATTATTTTTCTTGCAAAAATTGTCCCCTTTATTATATTACAAAAAATGCAATCCATGAATTACTATTCGTTAAAGTGTTGTAAAACCTTTCCATAGTTACTAGAGTTCTTTTATCGCTTCAAGCATGTTGTTTTTGTCCACTGCATTAGGCATCTGGCTTAGGTACGTCGTAAAATCTTTCTTTGCCTCACTTTTTTTATTTTGTTCCAATCTTACCAACCCCCGATTTTTATAAATCGGGCCAAACCTATGTGGATTTATTTCAATGGCTTTTGAATAATATTTTTCAGAGTTTGGATAATCCTTCATTTTTAGATAATAGTTTCCAAGACCCCTGTATGCAAGATAACATGATTCGTTGTATTCTATGCTTTTTTGATAGTATTTTACTGCCTCGGGGGAGTTTTGATCGTTTAGCATTCCTCCGAGAAGACAAAGTGCTGTCGAGTTTGTTTGATCTATCTCAAGTGCCTTTTTTAACACATTGACTGCATCATCAAGTTTTTTTTGTAATCGTAGTCTCTCGGAAAGGAAACAAAATCTGTTAGATTTTTCGGTTTTCAAGTTTTCTGGATTTATTTTGGAAAGGATGTCAGACGGTGCTACAAGGAGCATTAATCTGCCATCTTCTGACCACTGTTGGTCGAATTTTTTTTCTGGAATAACCCCTACTGTATCAGGCTGCGGAAAATAATGAATCATTGTCCTTTCTGACTCATCGTACCCAGAAATAACAGACGCATGTTGTACCGTATCCTGTATGCCTGGGAGAATGACAATTGGGGGAATACCCATATCAATTATTTTTTTCAATTCATTAATGGAAGAATTCAGGATCAGACTTGTCAAGCCGTGTCTTTCGGCAAGCTCGATTCCTTCAATCATTATACTCCCTTTCATGTTAGGATATTTTTTGGAGATTTCTTTTGCCTCTGAAAATGGCAAATCCACTCCCCAATATTTGGAAACAACCGTGATTACAAGTGGTAGGCAAATGTTTTCTTCATCTTCTTCTACCACCGGCAGAAAAAGAGTGTGTTCTGATTCCAAGAAGTATGATATTAGAGGCTAGATATTAAAACCATCAAATTGAGACAAACTTCTCCAAGAGGAGTTTGCCATCATTGCTCATCTCCGGATGGAATTGCGTGCCAAATATATTCAAATCATCGTATTGGATCATTTCATAATCGCAGACCTCGGACTTGGCGATCCGTGTAAAAGTGGTGTCTAACTTTGATATCAAATAGGAATGGCTTTCAAATACGTTGATTTTTCCGCTGCAAAGCGGATTCATTTTTAATATCTCGATTTCTTGGTTTCCTTTGTGCAGTTTATCCATTTTCTTAAGGGTAGCACCAAGTGTCAGAGCAAGAATTTCTGCGCCATAACATATTCCAAGAAGCGGCTTCTTTGAAGTTACGGCATATCTGATTATTTTTGAATTAACTGCGTTCATTAATGGATTATTTTTTCTTCTACCAGAGAGAATTAGAGCTGAATATTTGGAAAGTCCAGATAGAATAATTTTCTCAAAGGTAAATGTTTCATGTTGGATCATTTTTTCACCTAAAAAATCTAATAACGATTTTGTGTAAACTGATCCATTATCTACAACTAAAATCATGCCATGAAATGGTTTAGGAGATATATTGACCTATTCCAAAGTTTCTTCAACAGGTACAGTTCAGAAGAAAAGTTTAAGCCATGTCTGTGGTCACTCAGTTTTCTAGCAAAATAAATTAATTCATCACAGGTATGATTTATTTTCCCATAGTGGAGATTATCCAACTTCAATCGAGATGTAATGTAATTCTGCTACATTTTCTATGATCACAATAGAACCAAAATTAATGGTGTTGTCCTTCTCCCAAACAATTACCCTGTCACTTCTTGGTTTTACAAAATTCTGGATGAAGTTTGAGACTAGTTTCTTGGTATCCTCTAGGTCGGTTTCTTGGAAGAAAGAAACCTTACCTTCTTCGAATGATAATGGAACCTGTACTGATGTAGGGCTAACAATTTTGAGATTTTGTTCCTCAAATAATGATTTTAGTGTCGATATACGCGAATCCCTGTCAAGTTCCACATATCCTCCGGTGGTGGATGGTGCAACTCCAGAGAGTTTAGCAAGATATGCTTCAAAAGCCTGCTGAGGAGTGTTTCCCATTCCTACATAATATTCACCATCAAATGCAGCACCAACGGCTGCTATTGTTCCAAGCTGAGTAACAACTCCACCAGAACCTGCAGTATAAACTGGGATAAAGTAAACATCATGATCACCGATTCTGTATAGAATGTTATCTCCTATCCTTGGGGTCCTTAGCAATGTCTTTAGTTGGGCAAAATCAGGATCCCTATCCAATGCCTCTCGTACAGCCGTCGGACCCAAAAGTTTGGTTTCAGAATCTAGAGGCACTTCATAAAATTGCATCTTTCCTAAGTTTTTCAGATCGTTTTCTACTACCATAAAACCTGCCAAGTTTCTTCCTTGAGATCCACGTAATTCAAGAGAAAGCAATCCAACATATGTGCTTGAATCAAATCCTGGAGGTTTTGCTTGCACATAATATGCACCTAGTCCTTGCGGTACTTCATAGAATTCCTTTGCTTGTACGAAGGTAGAAGTATCTGTTACATGGTATATGTTATACATTTCAACTTTCCAGTTGAATAGTTCCTCAGGATATCGGATTTGTTTTTCAAGCCATGCAGGAGTTTCGATAAATTTGTCTTTGTATTGACTGACAAACATTTTTGTGAAAAAGTCGTCCCCTGTCTTTATCAGAGATATGTTACCATCGTATACGTCGATTAGTGCATATCCAACAAGTCTGAGGTATGGGTTACTGACAGTCCAGGGAACAGTATGCGTGTCAAATCCAACTATCAGCGGCATGAGCCAGTAGGTTTTTTGGCCATCAGTAACAGGTAAAGCATCAACGGCTTGTCCAAAGAGATCATATTGGAAATACGGATAAAGTGTTTGCATCCTATCATGAATATCTCTGAACCTCATAATATGGATGGGCTCCGTTGGATAAGACAGCAAAAAGTTTGGCTCAAAAATTTGGCTAAGTGGTGGTGCTACGTCCAAACCACCTTTTCCGTTGTATATTGCATTGTTTAGTTCCGCAGTTGTGTCGCCCCTATTTTTTGGATAAGCAGACCAAGTTTCTTGAAAGAGTCCTCCTTCTCCATAGTAGATAGATCTTTGTTTGAAGATAGTACTACTATCAATTATCGTGCCGTTACTTGCTTCCAGGGTGAGGAATCCGTTTGGAACATGTGTGTATACAAGATGTTCGTTATACCACTTGTTCTCTAAGCTTACAGACTGCGGAAGAACAGGTTTCATTGACGCCGTCCAGTACAGTTTGTCGTTAAATCTCAGGATGTCATTATCCTCAAAGTCGACATATGGTATTAGGCCGATCTCTGGCTTTAGTTTTGCAAAAGCGGCATCCCAGTCCCAAACTCTTACGTTGTCAAGCGTTTCCTTATTTTGCAATATGTAATTTTTAATGTTGCTTGGGGGAACGGATTCAAGTTTTACGTCATGTGTACTACTCTTAATTTGATCCAGTTGACCAAGGTATCGGTTTATGCCTATCTGTTGTGCTTTGTAAGGACCAAGATATTCAATTTTTCTTGCATCGGCAATGCTGTTGTTGATCGCCATTATGGAACCCGCAATTACTGCGATCGCAAGTATTGTTAGAACACGCATGTAGATTTCCCGCTTTGATGGTTGGATTATAACTCGTGATCTGTACTTGTCAGTAAAATGAAATACGATAAGACTCAATCCAGCTGCAAGTGTTCCCCCAATTGCGTATCTTGTGTTGTAATCTATTTGATCAGTGAAAAACATGTTAATTCCAGCCCATAGTATCCCTGCCCCAATTATTCCCTCAATTGTTGCAATGTAATCTAGGAATCTTGGTTTGCCTTTTGTTGCGTCTTGAAGGTAGTTTGTTACCACTCTGATGATAGAATGCAGTCCCACATACAGTACTAATCGTATACCTAGTGCTGCAAGTATTGGTGGAACCAAAATGGTTAAAGCTGGAATCATTGGCACGATTTGATTTGTAGCAAAGGAAGGATCTGTTGGAGGAGTGGTAAAGGAAAGTGCAAACAGTCCCCAAATACTTGATACACCGAGATCGTTACCCGCTAACAAATATTGTATTGCAAAACCAAACATTAGGTTACTGAAAAGGGCTCCAAAAAGCAAGACCTTTGTTATTTGCCAGATCACAAAATTTGGAATGCTTAGTTTATAGTCTTGAAAACTTGGAATGTTAGCTGATATTGAACTGCTTTCTCCTTTTTTTAAAAAATTGATTGCAGTATGAATTGCATACCATGCTATAGAGGAACGATTTTTTATGTTGACTCTAATTAATGTGATTGATGCCAGGATTAGGGCAGAAATGATGGAATAGAATAAGGGATTCGTAAAGAGATCGCCAAACTCATTTACATTCATGAATAAGACTACGGCTTGGTTGCCCACTACGACAAAGATTACTATGCCTATGAGAGCAGCAAGTCCTAGACGAACATACCTTCCGGCATCAGGCGATTGTGGACTATCTTCGGTGGATGAGCTGTACAAAATCACGCTACCTTCATTTGTGTCAAATTAATGTCTTACCAAAGGTCCGTATACATTTAAGGTCAAAAGAACAAAAGACATCATGATACAATTAGGTATCAGAGATTTAGTAAAGTACCCCTTTCTTGCGGAAACAGGAGAATATCTTCGTGATAAGGGCTTTAATTTGGAACAACTTGGTCATCCAGATTGGCAGCCAATAGTGGAAAAAGCCTATGGAAGAATCGTGGTTGCCACAACAGGACAAATCTATGGTTCATCTACTCAAGATTTTGAGAATATGGATTCTGAGATTCTTTCTTTTGTGATTGCGATAGTTTTGTTAAAATCAGCCGGCATAACAACTTTAATCAAAAGATTCTCTCTTGCAGAAGCAAGAAGGGCGGAACGATACTTACAACAAGATCTCCAGAAAAAAAATGAAACGAAGTTAGAATTGCCACTAAAAATAATGCAAGATCTTTTTTCAGTAAAAGTGATGACAAAAGATGAGGATTTTGTTATCAGTGTATCAGACTATCTTAAACGAGCAGTCCAGTTTCATGAGAAAGAGTGGAAGCTAATAAACAGGAGAGTAGAAGGAGGATTTGTGTTTTTGACTGCACATGAAACTGTTAGACTCATACGAAAAGAATTAGATGGATACATTAATTCAAAAATCCAGGCAGTTGACATCCCTTCTATTCCAGAAACATTCAGAAAACATGTATATGATCTAGTTTTACTAGCAAAAAAATTTTCTGAGTATGTTACAGTTTCAACGGATTATCCACCTTGTATCAAACATGCAATTAATGTTCTTGACCAAGGAGAGAACTTGCCGCATTCTGGGAGGTTTATGCTTGCCACTTATCTATTATCGAAAGGTCAAACTATAGATCAGATCGTTCCCCTGTTTAAGAATGCGCCTGATTACAACGAGCGTGTCACAAGATATCAGCTTGAACATATCGCAGGTTCTTTTGGTAAAGGAACAAAATATTCTTGTCCTTCCTGTGACAAGCTTAGAAGTGAAAATCTTTGTTTTGAAATCCCTGAATGTAATGGGATCATTAATCCCATTCAGTTTGGAAAAAAGAGGACTGCAAATGCTTGAAAAAAATATGAATATTGTAAATGATGCCTTTAAGGAGTATTATTTTAAGCACTTTGAACTAATTCATGTTCCTCCAAGACCTTCGGAGCGGGAATTTGGTTATCAAAAATTCAATGAGGGTATGACAAGACATCTTTCTGTGAAGGATGACAAGGAGCTACATCTTTTGCTAATGACACAGGTCCCATCCGATGTATACTGTTCAAATGCGTACTATTCCTTCCCAAATCTTCCTATGTCAGAAAAGGATTGGAAGGGTGCTGATCTAATTTTTGATATTGATGCAAAGGATCTGAAACTTGATTGCCGATCTAGTCATACGTGTTGCAGGTGTAATTCTTGTCAAAACATTGTAAAACAAGGGGTCAGTTGTTCGGTGTGTGGATCTACAAAACTTGAAATGATATCTGTAACATGTCAAAATTGTACATTTGAATCAAAAAATGAAGTGACTAGGCTTCTTGAAATATTAACTGAAGATTTTGGAATCCAAAGAGATGAAATTCAAGTTTACTTTTCTGGAAATGAAGGATTTCATGTATATGTAATAAATTCCAACTATCAAACTCTACCTTCAAGAGAAAGAGCAGATCTGGCGGACTATATCATGTTTAATGGAATAATACCAGAAACGCTTGGTATGAATAAACAAAACAATTCTAAATCCACGCTACCTGACGTGAATGAAAGAGGATGGCGCGGCAGGGTTGCAAGGGAACTTTTTGCATCCAAATCCAAACGTGGAAAGGTAATTCAGGCGATTCTTTCAGGAGGATATTCAAAATTTCAAGTTAATCTTGAAGATTTGAGACCAAAGATGGGAGTAAAAATTGATTCTAAGGTAACCATGGATGTTCATCGAATATTCAGACTAGAGGGATCGTTAAACAGCAAGAGCGGTCTTTCAAAGATTGTGTGTAAAGACTTGAAAAGTTTTGATCCATTTTCTGATGCTTGTCTCCTTAGTGATGAAAAAATTGAGATAATAGCAAACTGTCCAATTTCCTTTAAGCTTAAAAATAAAAAATATGGTCCATACGAAAAAGAAAAAATCACGGTTCCAAAATATGCTGGTATTTATATGATATGTAAAGGGATTGCAGATATTAATTAAAAATCAACTTGAATAAAATTTTATAAAATTGTCTAACACTGGGTGTTTAAATCATACCTGATAATTATCTTCATCATGCAGGTTGGGATGCATGTATCGATTTCGGGCTCAATCGACAGAGCTGTAGATAATGCTCAGACTCTTGGTTGCAGCGCCTTTCAGATTTTTACAAGAAATCCGCGTGGCTGGAAAGCAAAACCACTTTCGGATGATGTTATAACCAGTTTTAGAGAAAAACTTGTTGCAAGTAAGATTGATAGATTTGCAACCGTGGCTCATATGCCATATTTACCAAATCTATCAACGCCGGAGGAGGATCCGTTTTCAAAATCTTTGGATTCCCTAGTAAATGAGTTGAGGAGATGCAGTAAATTAGGTGTCCCTTATCTTGTAGCTCATCTTGGAAGCCATAAAGGCGCGGGGGATCAAAAAGGGATAGAAAGGCTTGTCAAGAGTTTCACAAATGCTGCAAAGGAAACTCCAAATGATGTGATGATGCTTTTAGAAAATACAGCGGGACAGAAGAATAGTGTGGGTTCTGACTTTGAACAGCTTGCCTCTATTTTTTTCCAGCTCAAGCCAGCAAAACGGTTCGGCGTCTGTCTGGATACATGCCATGCATTTGCAGCAGGGTATGACCTGAGAAGTGAAAAGACAGCCGCATCAATATTAGATCAGTTTGACAAGTTCATAGGCTATGAACACCTCAAGATAGTGCATCTTAATGACTCAAAGGGAGAGATTGGCTGTAACATAGACAGACATGAACACATTGGACTGGGAAGGATTGGCGAGACCGGTCTTAGGCATGTTGTAAAATTTGCCAATTCTAAAAAAATTCCAATAATTTTGGAGACGCCAATAGATGATAGGCGTGACGACTTTGGAAACATAAAAAAAGTATTGGAATGGGCATAACTGTAAGTGAATGGTTGATGCGTAATGAATTATGATCAGATAATACAGCTTGCCTTAGAACGTGGATTTTATTTTCCAAGCTGTGAAGTATATTCAGATGCGCAAGCTGGTTTTTGGGAATATGGACCTTCTGGAGTAAGTTTCAAAAACAAATTTGTAGAATTGTGGAGGCGCGAATTTATCAGAAGAGACAGAATGATGGAGATTGACGGTTCCCAGATAATGTCACAGTCCGTCTTTATAGCATCTGGACATCTTGCAGGATTTACGGATCCCATAGTAAGATGCAAGAAATGCAAGTCAATTTTCAGAGCTGATAAATTTATTACAGAAATTACCTCGATCGTAGTTCCCGAGAGCGCAGATCTTTCTGAATTTGATAAAATAATTATGGAAAAAAATCTGGTTTGCCCTAAATGTAAAGGCAAGTTCAATGAAGCTCATAAATTCAATATGATGTATAAGGTAGGAATTGGTCCGGAATCAGAACCCGCGTTTCTTAGACCGGAGACATGCCAATCAATCTTTGTGGACTTCCCAAGACTCTATAAAACAATGCGAGGCAAGTTGCCCTTGGGCATCGCACAGATTGGCAAGAGTTTCAGAAATGAAATTTCCCCACGCCAAAGTCTTCTTAGATTGAGAGAGTTTTATCAGGCAGAAATCGAGGTCTTTTGTAATCCAAACAAGCTAAATGATCTTGAAAAATTTTCTGAGGTTGAGAATACCGAAATCAGAATAATGGTTAATGACGCTATCAAAACAATGTCATGCAAAGAGGCTTTGGACTCAGGAATTTTACCAAACAAGCTTGTTGCATATTATCTAGGATTATTGACAGAGTTCTACCAAAAAACTGGTATTGATATAACAAGGAGTAGATTTAGAAAATTGGAAGATAAAGAAAAGGCATTTTATGCATCGATCGCTTTTGATTTTGAAGTAGAAACTACAACAGGATGGTTGGAGCTTGTTGCATGCAACTATAGGTCAGATTACGATTTGAAAAATCACGCCAATACAAGTAAGGAAAAATTTGAAGTGATGGATGATGAGGTGAAGGTACTTCCACATGTGTTTGAGCTTTCCATGGGCATAGACAGGAGTCTTTACACTATACTGGAGCATAGTTTTCGCGAAGACAAGGAGAACGACAGAGTTGTTCTTTCTCTAAAGCCTTATCTTGCACCAGTTCATGTTGGGGTACTCTCGCTTGTGAAGAAGGATGGTCTTTCAGAAAAAACTGAAGAGATTTTTTCAAAGCTTAAAAGAAATTATGATGCATTTTTGGATCATTCTGGTGCAATAGGAAGGAGGTACCGGCGACTAGATGAGGTGGGAGCACCTCTGGCTATTACGATAGATCATCAAACTCTTGAAGATGATACCGTCACAGTTAGAATGCGGGATTCAATGAATCAAGAAAGAATAAAGGTTTTAGAAATTGATTCGTATCTTGCAAGAAATGTAGCATTCCCATAACTGAAAAACAGAAAAGAACATTCTAGAAATTTTATGTTTATCGAAAAGAATTCTGTCAGAGGATTGAATTTACTTTGGTGCCTACTAACGGAGAATATGGAAGTCAGAGATAGGATTTAATGAATCTAATCTAAAAATCGAGATAAAAAGTGGACGTAATCGCCAGTCTTCCCATTGCGAGTTCCCCTACTCGTATGTTGATTGTGACGATACTCCGGAGGGTGATGGAACTGATGGGAATCTATCGCCAATCTGTTGTTCTGCAACTGCAGATGCTTCCTGTAGAATCTTATCTGTCTCTTCGTTAGATACATCAGAGTCTACACTAAAGTCTCCACCTGCTAGCGAATCCATCATTAGTCCATTGAGTGTCTGTGTCATCGAGTTAAGTTCTGCGTCTGCCTCTGGCATGAATCTTCCAAGGGATGATTTCAGTCCCTTCATGGTCGACATTGCTGGTGCAATAGCTACCATTGCATCTCCAAGATCATGGATGGTAGTTAGACGTAATTGTACTTGTTCTAATGCCATTCTTGCATTACCTAACATCTTTGTGACCTTTCTAATTTCTGCTAACTCATTGGACAAAACTCTGCTCGTACTAGCATCGTGTTGTTGCATTGCGGCTACGATTCGTTTGAAAAGCTGTGCATCGCGTTCTCTTAGCTTTCCTAACATAGAATCCATCTTCGATATTTGACCCTGTAATTTGTTCACAGCGCCTTCAATTCTCGGTTTGAGTGCTCCCTGTGGCTTTACAGCGTCATGTATTTTTTCGTTTAAACCTCTGGTCTCTTGTCGAGTCCAGGTTTTATCGAAGCCTGTCATGAGTGGTAGTTTAAAATTTGCTTCTTAATGTCGGGTGTATATTATCATCAACATTAGGCTAAATTTAGCTCACAAAATGTAAATCAGGCACATATTTTGTTGACATCATGCCAAGGATTGCAGTTTTTGATTCTGGTTTGGGTTCACTTTCCATCATCAAACTACTACAAAAAAAAATCAAATCAGAGATCATCTATTTTGCAGACCAAAAAAATTTTCCCTATGGAACAAAATCTTTGTCTGAACTTGAAAACATAATAAAATCAACCATCAGCAAATTAGAAAAAAAATTTAATCCAGATATAATAATAATCGGATCAAACACACCTTCATTGCTATTAAAAAAAATTACAAAACCAAAGATCATCGGAGTTTACCCACCACTGATACAAGCAGTCAACAAAACAAAATCACATTCTATAGCTATACTGGCAACAAAATCAGTTATAGAAAGCAATGAATTAAGAAATTTCATTAAAAAAAATGTACCAAAAACAATTACGGTGAATCCCATAAATGCGTCTGCTCTTGTAGAGCTTGTTGAGTCAGGCAAATTTATTTATGACAAGAAGTTTTGCAAGAAAAGAATCGAGGGAGTTTTACTAAAACAAATCACAACTAATAATATTGATGTTGTAACATTGTCCAGTACACACTTACCATTCCTTTTGCCTATTTTAAAACAGGTCTTTCCAAATATCATATTTTTAGATCCAGCATGTCTTGTAGCAGATCAAGTTGCAAGAAAACTGAAAATAAAAAATTCAAAACGAAATTCGATGAAAATTTTTACCTCTGGAAACCTAAAACATTTTCAAAAGCTATTAAGTAAAATTGGAATCGAAAATAAAGTAAAACCATTATGATTTGATTTTTGTTTTTCTAAACCCATGACTAAATGTTTTGTCATATAATCTGGAATATTCATAAGATTTTGGATTTACAACGTCGCCAATAATTATAATTGCGGTACGAGTAATTTTCTTATCTCTTACCTTCTTTGCAATATCTTTTAGTGTTCCTGTTATTACTTTCTCATCCTTCCAACTTGCACGATATACTGCAGCCACTGGAGTCGATTTTGGATAACCACCTGCAATTGCCTGTTTTACTATGTCTGAGAGAAGATGCACACTGAGATAGAATATCATGGTTGCTTTGTGTTTGGCAAGTTCCGAAATTTTCTCCTGTTTTGGGACCTTAGTTCGTGATTCAGCTCTTGTAATGATAATGGTCTGGGTTACACCTGGAAGTGTAAGTTCGGAGCCTAAAGCTGCGGCTGATGCCAAAAAGGAAGTGATGCCAGGAACTATTTCACATTCTATTCCAGATTTTTGAAGATTATCTGTTTGTTCCCGTATGGCACCATAAATACTTGGATCCCCATCGTGTAATCGTATTACCAATTTTCCTTTCCTTGCGCTGGTTTTCAAAATATCAAAGATGTCCTCTCTAACAAGCTTTGCCGCATCATGCAGTTCTGCTTTTTTACATAATTTTATGATCTCTGGTGGGATCAGAGATCCTGAATAAACTACTACATCTGCACTCTGCATCAGTTTTTTTGCTTTTATGGTAAGAAGATCAGGATCTCCGGGGCCACAACCGACAAAATAGACCTTAGACACGCTTTACCACCATTATTGAAAAATACTTGTTGGTAAAAGTATCCTTAGTTACTTCGCCTAAAGTTAATTTTTTAACAATTTCTTCTTCGGTACCAATGTCTTGTGCTATTGCAAAAATTGAGCTGTCAGAAAATCCTGCTTCTTTTAATAGCGTAATGACTTGATCAAAATATCTCCCATCTTTTAAAAATATCATAGTGTCACAGTTCTTTGCTGTTTCTTTTACCCTAGAAAGATCGTAACAGGCAGGAATTACTGCCACTGTTTCATTCCCTTCTGCAATGCTTATTCCAACTTTAGATGCAAAAGCAAACATCGACACTATTCCAGGAATAACTGTTATGTTAATTTCAGGATATTTTGATTTTAGTTCGCGCTGGATGTAGATCCAAGTGCTGTAGAGTGACGGATCGCCTACAGTAAGATAGACGACTTTTTTACCAGATTTTATTACATTTGCTATTTCCTGAGCGTTTTTTTCCCAAGTGTTTTCAAGTGTTTCTTTGTCTTTGACCATTGGAAAAACTAAGTTTATGGTTTCCGGTTTTTTTGAATTATCGATTACCGAGGTTACAATAGAATAGGCAATGCTTGTTTTTCCTTCCTTAGATGTTGGACATATTATTACATCGGCATTTCGAATAGCCTTTACAGCCTTTACAGTTAAAAGGTCGGGATCTCCTGGACCACAACCGACACAAATGAGATCTGCCATTAGAGGCGATCCAATTTGTGCCTAATTAAAAGCTAGATTTTTGTTGCGGATATCACGGTAACAGGATTTCTTGCAAGCATCATTGTTCCAGTAGAGGTCTTTCTACTCTTTGAAACAGTAATTTGCGTAACATCAATTGATGAAAATTTCAGTTTCTCTATTTCATCCAAAACTGCAACTAGTGTTTCAAGCAAGATAGTACCAATCACAATTCGGCCCCCTGATTTTAGTTTCCCTTCGCATAGTGTTAGTATATCCTTTGTGTCTCCCCCGGTTCCTCCTATGAAGATTGCATCGGCAGTTGGCAATTCAGAAATTTTTTCTGTAGCATTTCCAAATATTACTGTTATATTTGAAACATGAAATTTTTCGATGTTTTTCTTGGTTAATTCAATAGCCTTTGGATCAAAATCAATTGAGAATACTTGACCGGTAGGTTTTACCTGTAGTGCAGATTCGATAGATACAGAACCGCTTCCACACCCAACATCATATACAATCTGGCCTGATGACAGTCTTGCTTTGCTTATCTGGATAGTCCGGACTTCTTCCTTTGTGATAGGAACCTCCTCGACTCTTTCAAATAATTCATCTGGAATCCCAGGCGTACTGTGTTTCCACATCTAGCACAATGGCATACTCTAGATATTTTAGTGCTACTTGATAGGAACCCCTGTTATTGCAGGGTGTATCAGAGTATTAACAAGAATCCACGTAAATATGAAAATAAAAAAGTAGCTTCCTATTCCTGTCATGATCAATTTTTTCTTGTCTGATGGCGGAAGTGGTATGCGCATTGCTTTTGCTATTCCATAAGAAATGATAAACAGAATAATCATAATGCCAAATCCTACGTATGGTCTAGAGTCAGTGCCTACAGCGTTTCCTGCAAATGCGGCGATTATTCCTGCGAGAACACCCAGACCAATCCTTATCCAAAAGAGGGTACCAATCGGATTCCTTGTCACTCCGTCAGTTTGTGTCATGGTTGGTTCGTTTGGAGGTAGGTCCTTTAGGTTTGTATCAACAGGTGCGGACTTTTCTTCTTCTTTTTTCTTTGGATGTCTGGTCAATTAAATTTACAAAGTGACTCACAGGAAACCATGCTTAAAATCTTTGGTTCGTTTCTTAATAGCAACAGTATAATTTTGGAGTGGTAATGCGCTATCATGACACTTGCAGGTATAGAACTACGCTATCTAGTAAATGAAATCATCGGAAAGATTGATGGATATTATGTGAGCAACATTTACGGAATTAGTCGTGACAGTCTACTTTTCAAATTACACCATCCAGAAAAACCAGACATTTTACTGATGTTTTCTACATTGGGTTTATGGATCACTTCAATCAAGATAGAACAAATTGAAGAAAACAGACTGGTAAAGAGATTAAGAAACGATCTGCTCCGATCAAAAATTTCTTCAATAAAACAAATTGGCGCAGAAAGAATTGTTTATGTGACATTTGCCACTTCGGAACAAGAATTTGTTCTAATTGGAGAATTTTTTGGAGATGGTAACATAATTTTATGTGATAAAAACATGAAGATACTTGCTCTTTTACATTCTATTGATGTACGGCATAGAAGATTGAATGTTGGATTCAACTATGAACCTCCACCACAAAGCGGATCGGACATTTTTAACATTGAACAGAAAGATCTTGCCGCAATACTATCCGTGTCAACACCTGTAGTACGATGGATAGGTAGGACTCTAGGAATTCCTGCAAAATATGCCGAAGAGATAGTACGAATTGCAGAAATGGATCCATTAAAACCTGGAAACGGCCTTTCTGAAAAAGATGTAGAAAAAATTTTTGTTGTGACTAAAAATCTGGTGGAAAAAGTTGTGAATGGAGTGCATGAACCAATTTTAGTAAAAACTGAAAAAGGTGCGGATATCTTTCCGGTAAAACTTGGCAACCTAGGAGATTCAAACTATACCAAGATTGCAAGTTTTATGGAAGGATTGGATTCGTTGTTTACACAGAATCTTCTTGAACGCGGCAAGTCAACACAAGCAAATACTGTCATGCAGAAAATTGAAGAATTCGAACATAAATTAGAAGACCAAATAAAAGCAATATCTGCCGTCAAAGAAAAAGCTGGGGCGATTTCGGCGATAGCAAAATCATTGTTGGATTTAGTTTCAAAAGGTGTGACTTCGCTAGAAAATCCAATGGTAATAGACGTGTTAAGAAAGCAAAATGCGGATTTTGTAAAAGAAAGGGGTATTTTGTTTATAGATGCTAACGGTGAAAAGATTCAGATAAATCCCGATTCCTCCTTGCAAGCCATTGCTTCAGTTTTGTTTAATGAATCAAAACGACAGATAAATGCCATAGAATTCATAGAATCTGCAAAAAAGAAAACTGAGAAGAGTCTTGAGAACTTTAGAAAACAAGAAAACATTGCCAGAGATTCCGTTGTGTTCACAATACAAAAAAAAAGAGAATGGTATGAAAGATATAGATGGTTTTTCACCTCTGATGGTCTTTTGGCAATTGGCGGTCGTGATGCGTCATCCAATTCGTCAGTCATCAGAAAACATCTAGAAAAAGGCGACAAAGTGTTTCATGCAGAAATTTTTGGCTCTCCATTTTTTCTTCTAAAAAATAGTTCCGAATCTAATGTAACTAGTATTTTAGAAACAGCGCAGGCAACTGTTTGTTTTAGCAGAGCTTGGAGAGAAGGCCTGTATGGATTGGGTTCTTACTGGGTAAACCCAGATCAAATAAAGACTGCTGCGCCAAGCGGTCAATTTATTGCAAAAGGCTCCTTCATAGTTGAGGGTCAGAAAAATTTTGTCAAGGTAAGCGGCATGCGTTTGGCTGTTGGTCTTTTAGAAAAAGATGATAGTTATTCCCTCATGTGTGGACCTCCTGAAGCTATCAAAAAAAACTCTATCTATTATGTTATAATCGAACCATCGGGTTTTGAAATGGTAGAAATTGCAAAAAAGATAAAACTGGAATTTCTCAAGTTTAAAGAAAAAGAGGACATAGTTAAAGCAATTAGCATGGATGATTTTACTCGGGTAATACCTGCCGGGGAGAGCCACATAGTTGAATCCGGCATCGGCCAGGGATACAGATGAGTCAAAAAAAACTACTTTTCATAGTGGATGCCATGTTGGGCAATCTTGCAAAGAAACTCAGAGTTTTGGGATATGACTCGGCTTATTTCTCTTCTATCGAAGATGAAAAACTTGTCACAATTGCAAAAAATGAAAAACGAATCATACTAACAAAAGACGAACAACTTTGCAAAACAGCACAAAATCAGGGGATGGCAGCTGTACTAATCAGAGGAAATGACGAGCTTGAACAAATTATGCAGATACATCAAAGTATAAAGTTTGAAAATTTTGTGATGGATACAAACAATTCTAGGTGTATTGTTTGTAATGGTAAATTACAACAAGTTGAAAAATATCGGACGATAGGCAAGATTCCAGAAGGTGTTTTAGAAAGGGAAGAAAAGTTTTGGATGTGTGACGGATGTAAAAAGATCTACTGGCAAGGAACTCATTTTGAAAAACTTCAAGAATTTGTTAATAAATTAAACAACAGATTACAATGATTTCAGATAAAGATGGTGAAATCTTGGTTAGGACAGCAAGATCTGCTGTTACGGCACATCTTACAACAAGAAAAAAAATTACATTGGAAGAAGATTTCAAATCTAGATTTTCTTATAATTCAGGTGTCTTTGTTACTTTAAACAAAGATGAAGAACTCAGGGGATGTATTGGATTTCCCACACCAGAAAGAAAATTGTACCAATCTCTTGTGGATGCCGCCGTTGCATCAGCGACAGAAGATCCCCGATTTCCTTCTGTAACATTTGAGGAATTATCATCCATTTCCTTCGAGGTAACTGTATTAACTCCTCCAGAGGAGATTCGTGTAGAAAGCACTTCAGAATACCCAAGCAAAATAAGGGTTGGGAAGGACGGTTTGATTGTCAGGTGGGAATTTGGGGCAGGTCTGCTTCTTCCTCAGGTGCCTGTGGAATACGGCTGGAATGAAGAAGAATTTCTTAGTCATACATGCGAAAAGGCAGGCGCACCACCGGATTATTGGAAAAGAAGAAGCACAAAAATACTCAGGTTTGAGGGGATTGTTTTCAGGGAAGCGATTCCAAATGGAGATGTAATACGAATTCAGTTATAGTATTTTACCATTTTCAGCATCAAGCAGAATTTTTTTTCCATCCGTTAACAAATCATATTCTTTTCCTGTAGCCATAACCAGGGGTATGTTTGCAAGAGCACAACCTGATGCAGTTGTGATATCAACTTTTGAGCATATCATTGCAAGTGGTGCACAATTATTTGATTTCAAAGAGTATATAGTATAGGCTCCAACGCTGCTGCCCACCCCAAAGGGAAAGACCAGAATCTTGTCTGCAAGCGATTTGCCAAAAAGGTCGTGTTTTTCATCTCTTATTTTGCCAGTTTTTTTGTCTACAGCACCAAGGAAATTGATTGGTTTTTTTGCTATCATTACTTTACCTTGTGCTTTTCCTTTTACAATTATTTTTAATGTCATTCGGTTTCTTCCTTTACGATTTGGTCAAGATTCTTGAGATTTACATCTACACCGTTTGATGTTTTCAAATAATATGCGCCCTTGACACTGTTTGTAATAACCCCGTCCACATTTTTTTTGTCTATCAAAGGCGTAAGACAAATACAACAATCAGAAAGAAGTTCACCACCTGCGCGTTCTATGTCGTTTAAATGCCCAAGACGTCGAGCCTGCTCCTGAACTGTCCTTGGACAAAAGATCATGCATCTTTTTTTGAATTCTTTTCCTTTTAGCATTTCAGCAAGATCGGATATTTCATCTAGACCAAGTTGCGGGCTGCCAAGAGCGATAATGTCTCCAGAATCAGTGGTGTTCAGCTCATCGTGTATTTTTTGTGCTTCTTCTTTTCCAAAATCCATTTTTTCCCCTGGGGCATCACCCAAAGTGAACATTCCGCATGTACCTGAAGTACCCATTCCGGCGCAAAGTGACTTGCAGCTACGTCTATCTAGTTTGCTTACACCGGAAATGGCGACAGAGCACCCACTTACTTTTCCTGCAAAGTATCCAAGCATGCCATAAGTCAGCTCATCTTTTTGATCGGTTTTCATCCGTATTGTTAGATTTGGATTTCTTGACTCATCTTTTCTCAGGTCAGAAAACGGACTTTTTCCAGTCAATGCACTTGCAAGTGCACTAAAAGCCCCCTCTTTGTTTGTTTTAAGGTTTGCCAATGAATTTGCATATATTGCGGCATTACTTTCTGCAAAGGACACATGTGTACCTTTTTTCGGTAACTCGAAAATTTCATACGGAATACAAGAAAAGGATGGTATCGCCCCCATTTTTTCGTATGAATTTTTTATGCTATTCTGTTTTTTAATAAATTCTTCAGAGATATCATATTTAGAAACTGTATCAGGATCAAATCCCATCGGATTAACAGTAGTCTTTACTTTGAACTTTGCATCCTTGCTAAGATTTGCAAGGAATTCTTCTCCCGCATCTCCAATTGTGTTATAGTTAACACCAGAAAGGTGTGCCCATTCAATCTGAAGCAAGCGGTCAGCATCCGTGGCTTCTCCTATTGCTACCAAAACACGATATGCAAGTGCAAGCGTCTCTCCATGTTCACCCTTCAGAGATGCCTCTTCTTCTTTCGTTAATTCCAATAAGATATCCTAATCTGAACGATATAAAATACTTGTATGGTCTTTATCCTTATAATACAAAAAGATGCAACCAGAACATATGGAAAAAATTCTACGGGGAATGACAAGAACGATGAATTCTGTCAAACCTACCAGAATGACTGCTCTTAGAGAACTGCATGAGGCAGAGACTGGCGGACCACTTAGCATACTTATTGGAACAATACTTTCTGCAAGGACAAGGGATGAGAACACCTCGGCTGTTGTCAAAAAATTATTTTCAAAGTACAAGACTGCACATTCCCTTGCAAGAGCCAAGGTTTCTGATGTCGAGAAGATAATCAAATCTACTGGATTTTTTCATGTAAAAACAAAAAGGATAATCGAGGTTGCATCAATCATCGATTCAAAGTATCATGGAAAGGTCCCCGATAATTTGGATGAACTAATCAAACTACCAGGTGTTGGTAGAAAAACGGCAAATTGCGTGCTTGTTTATGCTTTTGAAAAACCAGCCATACCTGTAGATACTCATGTACACAGGATTTCAAACAGGCTCGGGATGGTAGAAACAAAAACTCCTGAAGAAACTGAATTTGCACTTATGGAAAAAATTCCAAAAAAATACTGGCTTCAGATAAATGACACTTTTGTAATGTATGGACAAAACATCTGCAAACCAATTTCCCCCATGTGTGATGTTTGTCAGATAAAGAAAGAATGCAATTACTACAAAACTAACTTCGCTTCTTAGTTTTTAGCAAAATTGCTATGACAATTCCAATAGCCACAACAAGAATGTATGGCAAATAAAATAATGGATTAGCAGCAGGATTTCCGGAAACAATATTCAGTACGAGGTTTCCCGAATTGGCCGCAGGTGGATCAGCAGAAGATTCCATACCGTATACTGAAAAGTCCTTTATCTTATAGTAATCAAGACTCAGGTTCGACACCACGATCCTTTTACCGTTGTTAATTGTTAGACCCAGATCATCTGCATATACAACAACTATCTCGTCATCATGGTTCCAACCATTCAGTGGTTGATTATTAAGAACAGTATATCCAGTGTCAGGATTTTGGATTGCAACCCAGAATTTCATGTCCGGTGGGCTACCCATTCCAATTTCAACAAATTTGGTTCGGTCTTCCCCGTCATACAGCCTTATTGCTGCATCACCTTGAGGGTTTGCATAGGAAATCTGGTTTTCAATATTAAGTTGCCAATTTTTTGTGTGCAAATTTTCAAATGAACCACTGTTTGCATTGCTGCTAACCACATTGAACTGTTCATATGGAATGTCGACAGCTTCCGTAAGGACGGATGGGTTTGAGGAAACCTGTGCAAATGCTGGAAGAATTTGTATTAAAAGTATAAAAGATAAAACAATACCTGTATGCACAATTTTGGCTGAAATTGGCTTTAATAAAAATCTAGTCAACAAATGGTTTGTTCCAATTCATTATAATCTTAGATACTTCTGGGCGTATCATGTATTCGGAGGGAATTTGTCCTTCAAGTATCATGGTTCGTAATTTAGTGCCGCTGAGCTGTTCTTGAAATTCCATTCCATGTGGGCAGTTCCTTTCGCTTGCAAAGGAAAGACATTTTTTGCAATAAAAAAATGCTGGATAAAATATTGGTTCTATCCCTAGATCAGGGAATTCCCCGAATATCTTCTGAGCTGCAAATGGATCATAGAAAGTTCCAACACCGGCATGATCGCGACCTATTATAATGTGCGTGCAACCAAAGTTCTTCCTCATTATCGCATGGTGAATCGCTTCTTTTGGTCCAGCATATCTCATCTCTGTGTGAAGTGTTGCCAGAGAACATCTGCCCTCTGGATAATAGTGTTTGATGAGTGTCTCATATGCACTTACTATGACTTCGTCGCTAAAGTCACCGGACTTTTTCTTTCCTATTAGCGGATTAATAAAAAGACCATCGTGGGTATTCAGGGACGCTTTTTGAAGCATTTCATGTGCAACGTGTGGCACGTTTCTGGTTTGGAATGCTACGATTGTCTTCCAACCGGCTCTTTCAAAACTTGCCCTTGTTTCTGTCGGGGTTTTTCTATATTTTCTTATAGGAATTTCTTTTGGTCTTTTCATAAAGTCAATTTTCCCAGCTACAAGAACATCTTGCATTGAAATGGTTTTTGCCACACCCGGGTGTTTTGGATCTGTCGTTCCATAGACGCCTTTTGAAGTCATAGTTTTGTCAAAAGCGTATACATCTTCTACCTTTAAAATAGCAAAATCATCGCCTTCTGGATTTTTCAAGAGAACGTCGCAAGCATCTTTCATTTTTGCAGCAGTCTGCTTGTCAACGTCTAAAACTATCGGTATTGTCCAGGGTAGATCATTTGATAATCTCCCTTTGTTAACCACACTTTCGAAGTCTTCTTGCAGTAAGAATCCCTCAAGTGGACTAAAAATACCATCTGCGATGTTTTCAACATCGTTTGCTAAATCTGTATCAACTGAAAGGGTAAACATTCCCGTTGGGTTTTTTGTTGTAAATCTGTTTACAAGTTTACCGCCATGTGGAACAGCAATGCCGTTGCTTTTTTCCAAAAGACTCACTTGTTACCGTGATCTGCGTGTAATCCGCATTCCTTTTCTGGATCGGTTTCCCACCACCAGCGACCCGCTCTAAGATCTTCACCTGGTTTTATTGCACGGGTGCAAGGTTCACAACCAATACTCGGATATCCCTTGTCATGAAGTTTGTTGTAAGGAATTTTGTTTGTCTTAATGTACTCCCATACTTGTTCCCATTTCCATTCAATTATCGGGTTTACCTTGATCATGTTGTTGTGTTGTTCATCCACTTCGATTCTTTTAGAATCGGCCCTGTTTTGTGTTTGATCACCTCGCAATCCAGTTATCCATCCATCCAAAGTAGCCAGCATTTTATTTAACGGGTGAACCTTTCTTATTCCGCAACAGAGCTTCCTGTTGCCAATACTTTCGTAAAATAGGTTCATTCCGTTTACCCGGACCATCTGTTCCACTTCATTTTGATCCGGAAACATGACTTCGATGTTTATGTTGTATTTGTTTCGAATCTCATCCATCACATCATATGTTTCCTGATTAAGCCTTCCCGTGTCAAGCGTGAAGATTCTAGCCTTTGGATTTATCTCCATCAGCATGTCTATGACCACGACATCTTCCGCGCCAAAACTTGATGCAAATGCAACCTTGGGATGAAGATTGTCAATAGTCCACTTTAGAATTTCCTGAGGAGTTTTCAGGGTGTTGTTTAGTTGATTTATTTGTTCAGCTGTAAATTTTCCCATAAAAACCGTCTCTGATTTGGCCATATAATTATTGCTAGGTTCTATGAGGCATCATCCTAGAGTTATAAATGACTTTGAATTAAGAATTAAAATGAATGAAAATACGGTAGTTGTTGTTTTTCCTTCTTTGTTTTCTCTCAATAAAATGGATTATCTCGTATCAAGCATATCTACCATCCTTAAATTAAAGAAATTAAGTTTTAGCAAAATCCGCAGAAATGGTTCTGTAATTATAGTAGAAACAGATGATCCTGTATTTGCTTCATCTGCAATAGGTTCGCTTTTTGGAATTGAAAAAATAGCTATTGCTAAAGAGACAAAAAACAGTTTTAATGTCATAGTATCTGCAATAACAACTGTTGGCACAAATCTTCTTTTAAGAGGAGAAAGATTTTATGTCAAGGTGGAGGGCACTGGGAAGGAATACGTACCAAAGGACATAGAACTTGCAGCTACATCATCGTTGATAGAAAAAACGGTTGATTTTCAAACGAAACCAGGTACAGAATCAGATCATGACAAAATCATTTACACGTATATTACAAAATCTCACGCCTATGTGTGTATTTTTATAGACAAATGCTGGGGAGGAGTTCCCTACCAATCACAAAACGAAAAAGCTCTTTGTGGGATATATGATGAAATTTCAGTAATATCATGCCTTCAAACCCTCAAGATGGGCTTTGATGTAAAGATTCTAGTTTGTTATACTAATGAATTGGAACTCCTCAGGATGGTGAAAATGATAAACCAAGTTCTACCTAAACTCTTACAAACCAAGATTGAATTACATTTTTGTAGACTTGACATTAAATCATCAGGAGGATCAATTTTATTTAAAATTGCTATAATTACAGAGATCCTTGTTTCTCTGGCGAAAGAAACTAAGATGGATAGAATATCACTCGCGATTTCACCGCTAATATTCCCTGCATGGTTCATAGAATACAACGCGAAGAGTGTGTTTCAAAAGGGAGTTATTCCTTGGTTTCCTCTTTCAGGTATAGATAATAGTATTTTTGAGACAGCTAATGAGATTGGTTTGGGAAAATATATGTCTAAAATTGAGAGTTTGTGCAAGACGAGGTTCAAGAAAGATTTGTCAAAAGACAAAGTTTCCAGAGTTTCTCAGAATTCATTTCTCGGCCTAAAGACAATCACCATCACACCTGGTCCAAAAAACATACATGAGATAATTGACTCGTTAAAATCAAATCATTGAGAATTTAAACAGGAAATGAGCTGATCTGAATCTGTGATAAAGTTAGGGCAATTTATCTATCCATGGGGGAATGGTCATTATAATAGAATGATGTCACTTGACAGAGTTCTTCCAGATTATATCAAAGACGAGTTTGAAATGCACTATTGCAGCAAGGGAGAAGTCTATCAAAAATTGTTACAAAAATTTCCGCAAAAAAAACAACAGATCCATGAAATTTTAATGCCAACACCGATTGATGGAAAACGTGGACCCAGTATCACTCTTTCTATGTTGAATCTTTTGTTACCAGTTTCTGGAAATCCTCCACTTTTAATTCAAATTTCAGATTACCTAAAAAAGGAAGCAAGTCTTTACAATGCACAAAAATTTGATTTGGTAATAAACGATGGAGACATGGGTTCCAATGTATTATCTGAAAGACGTGGCATCAAATCAGTTTTTGTTACAAATCAATTCAGACCAAAACTTTGGAGATCACATTTTTTCTTTTATCCATCATTAATGTACATATCAAAACAGATTGCCAGGGCTACAAAGATAGTTGTTGCAGATTCAGCCCCTCCAAATACCATATGCGAATACAATTTGAATTTCCCAGATAAAATAAAACAAAAAGTTGTCTACGCTGGCCATTTTAGTAATGTTATGATAAGAAATCATAGTCCAAAAACAGATTTAGAAAAATTGATTGAAAATACAGATTTTGGATATTGGATGCAAACCGGGAACAAGGCAACAAAAGAATTTACAGATATAAAATATGAGGAGGTTTTTCACTCTGAGGGAATGAAAAATAAAAAACGGCTTGTTTCACATGCACAGAGTATCCCTCCTCTAGAAAGAGTGAAAGGAAAAGATGGTAAGACATATTCTATTTCAGACGCGCTTGAGCATAATATTGATTGGATTCAAATCGATGTTGGATTTTTGTCAGAACAAGAAAAAGATACAACTTTGAATTTATGCAAATATGCTGTGATAAATGGTTCTCATACGGCAATGGGAGAAATCATTGGGATCAAAGCAAAACCGATCATAGGAATTCCTGTTTATGACGAACATACAAACCAGATAAAATGGACAGAAGAGAGAGGCCTTGGAATTCTTGCAAATAATACAAGAGAGGCGGTACGAGCAGTTTACACCATACAAGACAATTATAACAAATATGAAGAACGACTTACGGAATTTGCTAGGAATTTTGATAAAAATGGAGCTCAAAACACGTCACAACTAATTGCAGAAATGCTTGAGAGCTAGAAAGAATTATAATTTTTCAGTATGAATTAGGAGATCTGGTACGCGGCATTTTCGATGGGCGAACTGACCGTAAGGGATGACGACATAGACCGCGTACCAGAATTGACCAAAAGCTTTTATGGATAATTTTGATGAGTGGCGTCATTGACTGATTGCCCCGAATGTGCAGCAAAGCAGATAGTTACTGAGATGAAATTTGATTTGAATACAAAACACTTTATCTGTAAAAAATGTGGGTTATATGCAACGAGGGAACAAATAAGCGATATAAGAGATAGACTGAATCGTCGCGAGAGGACACGTGAGGATAAGCATGATGAGTACAGAGATTGGTGGCAATCGAGTAAGAAAGATAAACAGAATTAATTGTTGGATGAAATAAATGGCAAAAGAACTTCCAAAATGGGCTCAAGATGAAATAAAAAATGCCAAGTTCGGGAAACCTGAATCACAAACAAGAACAGGATACATTCTTGAGATATACGAAAAAGACATGAAAATTGATGTTCAACTGTATGAAGAGGTTGAGGATGGAAGACACATCATAACTTTAGATATTCCAAAGAAAGTAAAGATGGCTGATTTGATGAAGGGTGTTGTGTATGAATTCACTTTTAATTCGTTGAAGGCACCTTTAAGCAAAAAACTTTTTGAGTTCCTAAAAAAAGAAATGGAAATCGAGATGGATGCCATATACCAGTTTGATCTAACTGATTTAGAATCGATGGATGTTGGCTCCGATACAACAGGTTCTACAGAATCTGAAGAAGAATAGAGAATTATTAATTAAATAATTTTCTCTGAGAATTTATTATTTTTGTGACTTCAGCTGTTTCCGAAAAGCTTCTCCTAAGATCGGGTTTATCAAATATGGGATTGTATGCTTTAACCATACAGCCACTCTTACGAATGACGGTACAATCATCTCAAGCCTTGGTGAAGATGAGGCTTTTACTATTGCCTTTGCTACAGTTTTTGAACTAAGTGATGTTGGTGAATACTTTGGCATTGATTTGAATGAAGGGTGATCGAAAAAATTAGTTTGAACCATTATTGGACTTACCACAGTAATACCTACACCGGATCCTTTTAATTCGTGATACAGGCCTTCCGAGAATCCCAACATAGCAAATTTTGATGCGCAATATGAGGCAATTCCTGGAAGACCAAAGCTTGCTGCAACGGAAGCTACATTTACTATGTGGCCATTCTTTCGTTCTAACATTTTTGGAAGGAAAGCCTTGATACAATAAACCATTCCAAAGTAATTGGTTTCCATCTGGGATTCTATTTCATTTACTTTTAATTCAAGAACTGGTCCATAAATTGCGAAACCTGCATTATTAACCAGGATATCAATTCTGCCAAATTTATCTAGAACAATTTTACTCATTTGTTCTACTTCTTGCCATTTAGAAACATCGCATTGACACACTAGAATCTCATTTCCATATTTTGCTAAATTTTTTGCTACAGACTCTAGATTTTCTTTCCTTCTTGCAACAAGGACAACAGAACTTTTTCGTTTAGAAAATTCTATTGCTGATGCCTCACCAATCCCACTTGATGCTCCTGTAATTAATACAACTTTATCATAGAAATCCATAAACAAAAAGTATCTAGTTGAAAATAAAGTGCTTTCTATGAAATCTCTGCCTTTTTTGTACGGGGATATACTATTTTCATCAAAAGTATCCAGCTTATAACAAGACTAACGTGGTATGTAGCAATTCTCCACGCAATGACAATATTCCACTGTATGCTATCTTTGGTTGGTTCAAAAGTCAGACTGTTCAAGTGTCCAAGATATGCCCATATACCAAATTCTGTGAGACCCGACCCACCTATTGTTACAGGTATGTTTCCTAATGCATTTGAGGCCATTGCTGCTAAGAGTGAATCAAAAAAATCTATAAAATAACCAGCTCCATTTGTAATCACCATAAATGAAATCCCGTAAAAAATCCAAGTAAACACAGAAAAGATCATAGACACCACAAAAGCTTTTTTTGCTTGTTTGTTATGCAAACTTTGCCTGCTCATCTCACAAACCTCTTTCATCCATTGATTAGTTTTCTCAATGTATTTTGAAGCGCGTTCTTTGCTTGCTTTTTTTGCGGTTCTTTCTATCCAAGATGGAACTTGGAAAGTTCTTCTATATGATAGAAAAAATAGACTGGACCAAATTGCCGTAACTGGTAAACTTATTGCAATTATTACAATTCCTATGGCATACGCACCATGGAAGAATGCAAAGACGGCAGAAGTAAGAGCAAAAATTCCCGCTACTAGAACTTCGGTAACAATTTCCATTATTGTAACCCACGTTGCCTTGCCTGTTGGAATTCCTTTCTTTTTTAACCACATTATTCTAACTAATTCACCCCCAACAAATGATGGTGTTGTGGATGTGACAAATTCACTTCCGATTCTTACTGAAACTGTTTTCCAAGGAACTTCAACGCGACCAAGAAATTTCTTGACCAGATAATTGAATTTTAGACCTTGCATTATTAATTTTCCAACAATTGCTAATGCTGCGCTCACAAAAGGGATAAGACCCACTGCAAAAAGCTCTTCAAGTTTTATGTTAAATGTAAATGCAATTAAAATAAACGGTACAATACTAACTGGAATTGCTAAAAGTTTCCAATTCATTGCCTGCCTTAATTATGGATGGAAATATAAGCTCAACATGAAATATAGTCAACAAAATGAAGACCATTTTTTTGGTAGGTACAGCTGGATCTGGAAAATCGTTACTTGCATCCAAACTTTTTGATTATTATACAAAAAATGGTGCTTTTGTTGGAATGTTAAATTTAGATCCAGGTGTAGAAAATCTTCCATACGCATGCGATGTCGATGTCAGGGATCAAGTAGACATCGTATCTATAATGAGGCAATATGACTTGGGCCCAAATGGTGCAATGATAATGGCAAATGATCTCATTGCATCAAAAATAGATCAGATTCAACAAGATGTGGATAATGTAAATCCAGATTATCTTATTGTTGATACGCCTGGTCAGATAGAGCTTTTTGCGTATAGATCAAGCGGTCCCTTTTTTGTTCAAAACTTTGTTTCTGAACAAAAAGTAGCATTATTCCTACATGATGGGGTATTGGTGACTACACCGAATAATTTTGTTTCAATTGCACTCCTTGGTATTTCAATAAAATTAAGACTTAATTTATCGCATATCAATGTCTTAACAAAAATTGACCTGATTGAAGATAAGATTAAGACCATATTGAGATGGTCAACAGATGTAAAAAATCTTGAAGATGCGGTTGCAAAACAATCAGATGGTGAAAATTATACACTAGTAACCAATATTTTACGAGGATTGAACATTGGTGGTTTTTCTCAAGGGCTCATTCCAGTTTCTAATGCAACTGGGGAGGGCATGGTAAACCTAGAAGCGGCCTTGAGCAGAATTCTTAATTTGGGAGAGGAGATAGAAGATTGATTGGTTTCTAGTGTTGTTGTGAGGGCTCCATCTTCTACTGCCAACTTGGGTCCCGGTTTTGATGTCTTCGGTTTAGCTTTAGATGCCTTTTACGATGAAGTACAACTTGAGAAAAGCCAACACGGAATAAAAATTCAGAGTTCTGATACAATTCCTCTTGTTGCTGAAAAAAATTCTGCCGGCTTGGTAGCAAAGGAAATGATGAGAAAATTTAAGATAAAATCAGGTGTTGTTTTAAAAATCAAAAAAGGAGTACCTGCTGGATTCGGGATGGGAAGTAGCGCTGCTTCAGCAGCTGCGGCAGCAGTGGCAATTGATGCCTTATTCGATCTTAATCTCGATTCAAATACGCTCATAGAATTTGCGGGTATGGGAGAAAGAGCTAGTGCGGGTTCTGTTCATTATGATAATGTTGCAGCGTCTATACTTGGTGGTTTTGTTATCGTAAGAAAAGATCCTTTTAATGTGATAAAAATAGAACCTCCCCGGGAACTAGTACTTTGTGTTGCAATTCCCAAGGTTGATGTTCCTGCAAAAAAAACCCAGATTTCAAGAAGTGTCTTACCACAACAAGTTAAGCTTTTAGATTCTGTTCGCAATCTATCAAATGCAGCTGCAATTGTTGCGGGATTTATGAAAAAGGATGTAGAGATGATTGGAACTTCAATAAAAGATATCATAGTAGAGCCTGCTAGACAACATCTCATTCCAGGATTCAATCAAGTTAAAAAAAACGCGCTTGGTGCGGGAGCTTTTGGAGTTACAATAAGCGGAGCAGGTCCATCAGTTATTGCTTTTACTTCACGATCATCTGATCCTAAAAAGATTTGCAGTGCGATGGAAAAAGGATTCATGTCTAAAAAAGTAAAATGCATTACAGTCATCTGTAGACCAAGTAAGGGCGCATTCGTAGTATAGTTTATTTTTTTTCTACAAACGCTCGCATTCTTTCCTCTCTATCCTTGTTTGAAAAACATAAAGACCAGGAATAGATTTCAAGCTTCAAACCAGTATCAAGGTTCGTATCCATTCCTCTGTTAACAAGCACTTTGGATTTACCAACTGCAAAACTGCTATTTTTTGCTATTTTTTTTGCATATTTCTTGGACTCTGAAATTAGACTTTCTAATGGAAAAATCTCATTTATTAGTCCCATGGAAAGTGCTTCTGTAGCTCCTATTTTACGTCCTGTAAAGATCAAATCTTTTGCTCTAGCAGGGCCTATAATTCGTAATAATCTTTGTGTGCCACCCCATCCTGGACATATTCCTATTGTAACTTCTGGTTGACCAAGTTCTGCATTTGACGAAGCGAATCTAATATCACACGCAAGTGCAAGTTCACATCCCCCACCAAGTGCATATCCGTTTATTGCTGCAATAACAGGTTTTTCAATTTTTTCTATTTTGTTTAGAACTTCATGTCCTCTTAAGGCATACCTTTCCGCTTCAACTGATCCTATTTTACTCATATATTCAATATCAGCTCCTGCAGAGAATGCCCTTTGACCCATGCCAGTAATTATGATCACTTTGGATGAATCGTTTTCAAGACTGTCAAGTATTGTAATAAATTCATCCATTAATGCAAGATTCATAGCATTAAGTTTGTCCGGTCTGTTAATAGTGATTAAAGCTATTTCTTCATCTTTTTCAATTTGAAGATATTGCGACATTAGGAGAAATTCAAAATTCTGCAAATTAAACTTTACAAAAACTGTATTGCAAACGAAAGTGAGTTATAATACACATTACAAATGAACCACTTGGAAGACTTAGGTTTACTTTTTGCTGCCCTAGCAGCTATAAGTTGGGGAACCTTTTTTGTTCCAGTACGAAAAGTTGGAATTACGAACATTTGGCAGTTACAAGGTGCTACTTCAATAGGTGTATTGCTGTTTGCTATTCCTGTAGGATTTTTTTGGGGTTTTGAACTTCAACTAGGGGGACTGATCTCTGGTGCAATCTGGACTATGGCAAATTTACTTGCTCTTTTTTCTGTAAGATTAATTGGTCTTGCAAGAACATCCCCAATTCTTGCTGGATTTGGTATCATTTCATCATTTGTTTGGGGAACTACATTTTTCAACGAAGCCTTTGATTCGTTAATTCTTGCGGTGGGCGCCATAGGATTGCTCTTGGGTGGGTTGCCGTTTGTAGCATATGGAGAAAAAAATCCTTACATCAGAAAAAAGGGATATTTTGTAGCTGTTGCATCTGGTTTGATA
This sequence comes from Nitrosopumilaceae archaeon, assembly GCA_035455245.1. Taxonomy (GTDB): domain Archaea; phylum Thermoproteota; class Nitrososphaeria; order Nitrososphaerales; family Nitrosopumilaceae; genus UBA8516. Next base: position 162,593 of record DATIFN010000010.1, read on the forward strand.
GGCGGTTCCTATATCGTTCCAATGCAAGCAACACAAACTCTCCAGTCAGGTTTTTTTTCGTCAAGTATTTCAATTTTCATAATTGGTATACCTATGTTTTTACTTGCAAGGAGGTTCATCAAAAAAGAAACGATTTCAGGAATAATTTCGGGAAGCCTCTTTAACCTTGGTAGTTTTTCTGTATTAATTTCCATAGGTCTAATAGGTATAACTATAGCATTTCCAATTGCCCAGACTGCTACCCTTTTTGCCGTATCATGGGGGATGTTTTACTTTAAGGAATTTATTCAGAGGCAAGGAATTGTACGTGTTTCTGTAGGTGCTCTAATAATATTATTTGGTGCTGCACTTCTCGCTATTGCCTAATCAAGCAATTTATTTAGCTTAAAAGAAGGCAGTCGGATTGAAAAAAGTAGTATTAATTTTCAGCGGCGGTTTAGATTCCGTTTGTACTGCTTCTTATTTAAAATCAAAATATGAACTATATGGCATTACTTTTTCATATGGTCAGAAGGCAAAACAAGAAATTAAAATAGCAAAACATTTTGCAAAGAGTTTGAATTTAAAAGAGCATAAAATTGCCAACATAGAATTTATGCGGGAACTTTATTCAAAAACAAATGCTCTTACAAATTCAAAGATGCAAATTCCAGAAAAATTTGATTACACCATTGTTGTACCTATACGAAATGCAGTTTTTCTTTCAATTGCGTCTGCATGGGCTTTTGCAATAGGAGCTACGTTGGTTGCATATGGTGCACACAAAGGCGATAGACAATATCCAGATTGTAGACCAGAGTTTTCGAAAAAAATTGAGAAGGCCTTCAACTCTGGTGAGATTGATGGAATACGATCGGGTTTAAGGAAAAAGATTACTATTTGGAGTCCTTACACGATTGGATTTTCAAAAAGTGACCTACTAAAAATTGGATACAGAAAATTGGGAGATAAAATCTTTGATACCTGGAGCTGTTATTCAAATGAAAGGATCCATTGTGGTAAATGTGAATCGTGTAACAATAGAAGGTCGGCTTTCTCTAATGCCAAGATTAAAGATAAAACTGTTTATCGGGTTTAGTTAGATATTTTTTAAGATTGGCTTTTTGAAAATAAGTGTACGTATTGGAATGTAATAGACAAGAAAAACTCCACCAACTATTCCCCAGAATATCCAATTTGTCATTTGAGCTGTAAATCCTAATTGTGTAAAGTAATTAACGGAATTCATGGCAATACCTACAGAAATTCCGACAATGATGAAAAATTCTATTACATACCATACGAACCTTGGAAAGGATTCTTCTGGAACATGTATGTTGTTGTGAACCCCCATATTTGTCGTGGTTTAGATGTTATTATTTAATTTTATCAAAGATCAAATTATTCTCGTTTCAGAACTATTATTATGAATGAGTGCAAGTATGTCTGATCTGGTTTCCTTTTTTTCATAAATTCCTCGGTATGTAATTGAGGTTACCTTTGCGTCGTTTCGAACACCACGCATCCTCATACAGAGATGTTCCCCTTCGGCTATTACGATCACTCCCTTTACACCCTCTGAATATAATTCATCAGCGATGTTTTTTGTAATTCTTTCTTGGATTTGCAATCTTGTTGTATATTTTTCTACTAGTCGTACTAATTTTGAAATACCAAAAACCTTTCCATTTGGAGAATATGCAATTGCAATTTTACCAAAGAAGGGTAGCATGTGATGTTCACACATGGAATAGAATTGTATGTCCTTTGCTACTACAACATCAGAGTCTTCAGAAAATTTTACTGATAATTCAGATTCTGACTCGTAGCCTTTAAAAATCTCTTCATACATATCTGCAATACGATTTGGTGTATCAATCAGACCTTCTCGGTAGGGATCTTCTCCAATCTCCGCAATTAATTCTCTAACTAGTCGTTTTATTCTATCCTTGTCCATTATGGCGCACCTATGAATTTGTGAAGTTGTGGAACTATACGCACTTCTTTATAATAAGGATATACTGCGTCATAAAAGTTAAAAAGCTGCTTCAAACTTGGTTCTGCAATACCATAGCTTGGCTGTATTATAAATCCTGCAACTTGTGATTTTAAAATAGTGTTAAAGACCGTTGTAATTAGCTTCTTAAAGGGCTCAAGTTCGGTTTTTGAACTTACGACAATTTTGATATAAGTAGTTTTGTTGGAATTGATAGCATAGTTAAGACATTGTAATTCATTTTCTAAAAGCTTAGAGTAATGTTCGAGATCTACAAACTCTGCGTCTGGTGTCTTAAATTCAATCTTAATGTAATCAAAATAAGGGAGCACTTCTGCAAATTTTTGTGAATCATAACAAGACGATTCGATATAAGTTGGGATATTTTTTGTTCTTACAAATTTTGCCATTTCTAATACTGCTTTTGATTGTACAAGTGGATCTCCGCCCGTAAAATTTACTTTGTAAGTGTTTTTTTCCAAATTTTCTTCTATGAGTTTACAGGCTTCTTCAAGAGTATACTCATTCCCAGAATCCATTGGAAGCGAGTTTTTTGTGTCGCAATAGAAACATTTGAAAGGACAACCTGCTAGTCTCACGAAGAGTGTTTTTGTTCCATACAAGATTCCTTCTCCTTCTACAGAAGTAAATATTTCAAATAATCGCACATTCAAGTAAATTATCTTTTGTTTTTCAATATTTATTCAATTGGATTAATAATGATCTAATTAGGTGGTAATTTCTTCCGTTTTTTTAGCGAAAAGTCCTGCAATGAATATTACAACCCCAAGAATTCCAATAAGGCTTCCTACAAATTCTATTGTTTCTTTGATATCGGTCTGTGTTGGAGCAAGTAAAACTGCGAGTATCGCACCAACTATGATCATTGGTACTCCTATACCAACAGAGATCTGTTTAGAAGCCATGTTGAGTGTAGCCATGAAAAACGTATATGAAGTTTATGTTAGACTCAAAATTATTTTTGCCAAAAATTCTTCGTATTAAGATGTTAATTTTTGTATCATGCGTATAAGCTTGTCAATTTCATTCAACGTGTTTATCGCCTTATCTGGAGATGAATCAAGCTGGAGTTTGGCCGTTTCAAGAAGTGAGAATGCACGTGTAATCCACTTGTTAGCAATCTCATTTTTAGTTTCAGTTTTAGAGAGATTGGTCAGTTGTTGCTCTAGGTTTTGAATTTTTGCTTTTGTTCTTTCTACTTTGGTATCAGAAATCTTTGTAGCTTTACTCGTACTGTTTGTCGGTCCTGTAGAAATTGATGTGTCAGCTGTTACTGTGGGTTGTACTTTTATGGAGTTTAGAATTTCGTTTATTGAGCTTATTTTTTGTAATGCATCTCTTAGGTTGTTATCTATAACAAGCTGTTTTAATTCTACAATCATTTCATTTGCTGTTTTTATCTTAGCTTTAGAATCGGTATCTTGTATGGTTTTATTCAAGTTATCAAGTTTTGACTCAAATTGATCAATAATTGCATTTAATCTGTTAACTGTTGATGCATCAAGGTCTTTCCTAATGGTGTTGATTTCTTTTGTTTTTGATACAATCTCATTAGCATCGGAGACTTTTTGGAGCTTTTCTTTTGCTGTTTGTAGATTATCAATGATGTCTTGTGATAAACCAAGATCTTTTGATTGAGCGATTAGTCTATCGAGACTTTCAATTTGTTTTGCAGCAAAGACCTTGGCTCTATCCGTCGTTCTTTGTTTTGCTACTTCAGAAATCGAACCGTATGCATCAAGAATAAACTGTTTTGCAACTCCAAGTGTTTTATTAACCTCATCAGCATTTCCCTCATCCAAATTTTGTTTTGCGATTTGTATTAGATTATTAAATTCTGTGAAATCGATTTCTATGGTATTCTTAGTTGCAACTGCTTTGAGTCTGTTTGCATCATTTTCTATTCTAACAATTACGGTTTTTAATCTAGAAGTATCGGTTATGGATAATGGTTCTTCAATAAGTGTTGGCGTGAAAGATGAAATCTTATCACTTGTTTCTTTGAACAATTTCATTGCAGTAAGGAAATGTTGTTTTGACATACCGATATCTCCATCCGAAACAGATTTTGCAAGTGCGTCAGTCTCTGCAGAAGCTTGTTCATAGAGGTTAGTAATTTCACTAGGTATAGTTTCAAGTTGTGATAATCTGATCTTTATGTTATCTCTTGCCTGGTTTGCTATTCTAAGAAGTGAATCGAGTTGCACGTCAGCATAAGCCTGCATTGGAATGCTAAGGATCATACTTCCAACTAATGCAAATAGAAAGAATGCCAAAGGTTTCATTCCTGATTTTCCTCCGTTGTTGTTCGTAATTTTATAAGGTTTTGTTGATCTTTTTTTTCTATTTCTACAACCCCTTCCCTTTCAAGACGTTTAACTGCGCGCCATGTGGTTGTACGTGGGAGAAGAAACTTTTTCCGTAATTCACTTTCATAAACTTGGCCACCATTTTCAGAAATATATGCTACTATGTCCTTATCGTCCTGACGTAATTCTGGCTTAAGTCTGAATATTGTTTCTTTGTCAGGAGTTACAATTTTTTCATTAGTTGGTAAGAGGTTCACGGTTTTTTTAATTGCAGATTTTGCTCTTTTAATTAAAATTGAAATTGTTATTACAGCCCCTGCCACTGTACCGATTGTAGCAGCAGTTGTTACTATGGTGCCGCCTATAAAACTCAAGGGATCGTTATTTGGTTTTGTTCCAGGATTTGAAAGAGCTTGTTGCTGTTCTTGAATCGCAATATTCTTTGCTTCATTAGCTAGTATCTCTGCACTTGAAAACTTACTTTCATTAAATGCAGAAATCGCTTCTTCCAGCTTTGCAGAAGCCAATGGTGTTTTAATTTCTTCTCCATTTATTTTATCAATTAAATCTCGTGTTTTTTCTATGGCAAGAGTTGCAGTTTGAGTTGTCCCAAGAACACCAAATACATAATTAATTTCAGCGGTTCCACTTGGAAGTGAAAGTAGTGATTGCTCATCTACGACTTGCATATTAAGTGGAAATGCATCCATACCTACAATTACAGTATTTTTTGGAAGGAGTATTGAATAGTCAGATGGTGAATCAATAGAAAATGACCAAATCTTACCGTTTTTTGTAACTAGATCAGCCGTATCATATTCGATTTTTACCTGAGAAGCTCCTAATGTTTCAATCACTACCTTATTCTTATCAATTTGACTAGAAAGCAAAAGATCATTTTCATCCTGTACTACAAGGTTATCAATGTTGGTCCCGAAAAGTTTCGTTGTAAAATCAGGTTGTAGAGGGTCAATTTCAGACTGGTAAAAGACATGTGTGGTACCGTCTGCATCAATTGTAAAATCCAGAACCTTGGATGTAGCAAAGGTATACTGTGGTATGGACTGCAAGGTTATTAGAAGAAAGCATACAGCTAGGAAAGGCGCTTTTACCATCATTGTCAGGATATCTGTAATCCTTACAAAAAGCATTCCTTCTTGTATTGCATACTCAGGTTTGAGTAACTCTATACTTTGTTCCATTTTTTAATACCTTAGGTTCATTGCTTGTACAAGGTCTTGGAATTTTTGAAACTCCTGGAAGAATTTGATACCCTTTTCGGTTATCACAAAGAGGCGGTTTCTATTGTCCTTCATTGAATCTACTAAACCTGCATCTATGAGCTTTTGACACTTGTCAAGCACTGCATAGTGCGACAGGTTTGCCCGTCTAGATATAGCAGACACAATTACCCCCTGCGAACCACCGTCCATGGTCACACCTAAGATATCGGCAATTATGCCCATTTCTGATCTGTATTGTTGTTTTGACATGCCTCTCTATAGATTCAATGTATTATCAGGGACGCCTTGAAACTTCATAGCGGAACGCCTAGCGGAACGGTTGTTTTAGTGATTGAAACGGCTAAAATGTTCTAAATTACGTGGCGGGGGAAACGAATAATGAATATCAATATGGTGCATCTAATAGTCATTTTAAAAAATGGAGGCATATGATTAGCCACCTATTACGGAATTAAAACCCGACGCGCTAAACGACTCTGACTTTGTTGGGTAGCCAAACCCATTGCAAATAGATTATAGGAGTTAATGAGATATTGGATCGTCTAGATTATACAAAAGCATGTATGATTAGTGTGCTTACATAAGATACAGCGGCACTGGCAGGAATGGTTATAATCCAAGCCCAGACAATTCTTTTGCCAATCCCCCATCTTACGGCGGACATGCGTTTAACCGCTCCTGCTCCCATAATTGCCCCAGATATAGCATGAGTAGTGCTTGCAGGTATTCCCAACTGAGCCAGAACTGCAAGAATCGATGCGCCCCCTGTTTCTGCTGCAAAGCCTTGATACGGTTTTAATTGTGTTATTTTAACTGCCATTGTTTTCACGATTCGCCATCCTCCAAAAAATGTACCAAGGCTAATTGCCAGTGCTGCGACAAAAATAACATAGAATGGAACCTCAAAACTAGTAATCACTCCCTCCGTTAGTAGAATTAAAGCAATTATGCCCATGGTTTTTTGACCATCATTTGCTCCGTGAGTTAATGAGAAGTAGGTAGATGAGATAAGTTGCAATCTACCAAAGACAGAGTTTACCTTACCTGGTCTCTTTTTAGCAAATATTGTGATTATTACAGTTGCTAGTAAAAAAGCCACCACCAAACCAACCACTGGAGATATTATGATACCAATTGCAACTTTTTCCAATCCACCAAGGATCACTGCTTGGAAACCAGCACCTGCTATACCCGCACCTAATACACCACCTACCAAGGCATGGCTACTTGAAGAAGGTAAACCCAGTAACCATGTAATTAGATTCCAGACAATTGCACCAACCAATGCTCCAATAATTATGTAAATTGTTACAAAGTCTGGATTGATTAGTCCCTTTCCTATTGTAGTTGCAACAGCAACTCCAAAAATAAAAGGACCGATAAAGTTTGCAGCTGCTGCAAGAGTGACTGCCTGAAGTGGTCTTAATATTCTTGTGCCTACCACCGTTGCAATGGAGTTTGCAGCATCATGAAAGCCATTAATAAAATCAAAAAATAATGCTACGAGAATTGCTACAATTCCAAGTTCATACATGGTAAAAACCTAAGTGTATTTCAGAACAATGTCTTCTATAGAGTCTGCAACATCTTGACACCTGTCTGAAGTAGTTTCTAGTGCGTCGTAGATCTCTTTCATTTTAATTATTGTGATTACATCTTTTGTATCAAATAATTCACCCACTGCTTTACGATGAATTTCATCAACTCTATGCTCAGATTCGCTGATTTTTCTGCAATGATCAATTATAGATTTATCTGCTTTTACATTGTTTAATCTAGTTATCATAAAATTAACTTCATTTGTTGCTATGGCAAGTTCCTTAGCCATTTCCAGCATGTAAGGAGGAGATGTTGTTATTCTAAAGTTGATAATTCTGCCGGAAATCCCTTCTATGTAGTCGATGATATCATCTGTTTTTGATGCAATTCTTGAAATGTCTTCTCTATCCAAGGGCGTGATGAAGGTTTTGTTCAACTCTTCAAAGACTGAGTGTGTTAGCCTGTCTGCTTCTCTTTCTAATTTTCTTATTTTTGTATGATTCTCCTCTAACTTGTTAAAGTTGGCAAATAAATCTGCGAGTAAATTTGCTACCTCTTCTGCTTTGCAAGCAAGATCATTTAGGATACCAAGAATTTCTTTTTCATTAGACTTTAGCCATGACATCCACTGAGGCATGGTTTGTGTCAAATTTACATAGTTAAATCTTTGTTCTATATACGACATGGGAACTATATAGTTAAGTCAAAAAGTGAGAAATAACGAAAAATTTTTGTTACTAAAAAACAAAATGTGGTTAGAATGTCATGTTAATGTTAACAAAGGATACAGAATTATCACAGAACCTCACATTAGAACAAGGTATATTTATCGAATCTAAAATTGGCATCTCATATCTTGAAAAAACGTAATCAGAAACCAAGTTTAATTCCAATCGTAGAAGGTATTTTATCAATAGATCCTGGAATGAGATTTGCAGCCATTATCGATCTTAAGGGAAATATTTCAGAAGCGATAATGAAAGAGGGTAAGACATCATTGAAATCTCAAAAGGAAGAAGAGCATTTTTGTAAACAAGTTGCGTTAAGAAGAAAGATACGAAATCAGTTCAATAAAAGCTTAGGACCGGTCAATTATGTTCACATTGAACGTGAGAAGGTTACTCAGATCGTTGTGTATCCTAAGCGAAAAACCGTTTATGTTACTATGGAACCAGATGTTAATATGGTAAGGAAGATTGAAATTATAAAACTCATCAAACAGAAAACTGCAAAGTTATAAAACAAAGAAAAAGTAAGGGAAAAATTAGTTTTTGGATAACATGGACTGTTATTCAGTAGCAGATTCTGCCGGTTGTGGAGAACCTTCTCCAATTACTTCGGCAGTAGCAAATCGCCCACCAACTTGGGTGACTTTGACTTTTGCATTCTGTCCTACTTGTCCACCTTTGACAAATATCACAAAACCATCTACTCTTGCGATACCGTCTCCTTTTCTACTAATTTCCGTTATAGATACTTCGTATTCTTTTCCGGTTTCTACTGGTTTTGGCCTGTCATCAAATCGCCTATCGCCGCCAAATCGTCTACCGCCGCCAAATCGTCTACCGCCGCCGTAGCCTCTATTGCCGCCATATCCTCGGTTATCAGAGCCTTCGCCAAAACCGCCTTCGTTATAGCTCATCGTTGCACCTCCTTTCTTCTTCACTATGGTGCTTTGCCCTATAAAATCTGATCAGCAGATTAATTTCACAATATGAGAAATTTAGTTATAATTTGATAATAAATTAACAATTTTAGTTAAAAATTCTGTCAACTTTATATCTATTATCTTTTTATATTGTAAGTCACACTATTTTATACAATATGTTCGAAAAGTTCAAAAAAAACATGGAAAAGTTTAGGGAACTCTCGTCTGAGGGAGGTCAGGATGATGAGGGCAGTGTTATGGTAGATAAGATCAATCCAACTGAATCTCCAACTAACATTGAACAAATAAAAATACCCGGACATGTTGAACATGTCAGTATGAGTCAATCAAGTGATGACATTGGCATAAAATTGCTTATGGATAAGCGTGCCAAACTTGAGGAAGCAATAGATTATGTTGGACTAATGATAAAAAATCTCAAAGATAAACGTACCAAACTTGAAAAAAATATTGAAGATGAATCAGTCGACATTAAAAATCTGAAGGAAAAATTGACCAAAGTTAGTCAGTACATTGATGAGGAAAGACAGGGGATTAGAAGTCTAGCTCAGAAGAGATCGGATGTAGAAAAGGAAGCTGATGATGTAGCCGTGATAATTAACAGTTTACGTGAAAAACTCACCTCAATTGATCATGTAGTAGATGAAGAGGGTAATAAAATAAAGAATTTCAAAGAATCTAAATCAAAGATGGAAGAAACGTTTAGTTAGAAAGTAAAACCTTCCTTTAGAATTGTATTAAGATTTTCCTTTATCACGTCCTCCTCTGAAATGGAATTCAAATCACGTATCAAAACTTCAGTTGCAAGACATTGATTTTTTGTAAATTGATAGTAACATTCCAATCTTTCCTGATATGTTTTTGATTTATGAAAAGTTGTCCAAAAATTTTCAGAAGCATGCTGTACATAAAGTAAAAACCTGTGAATTGCAGCTTTTACTTTAGGTGAGGAATTGTCTTTGGTTAATCCTATCAGTATCTGTTCCAGCTTACTTTCTAAGTTTGCCTCGTAAACCATTTGATAAAGGTCAATTTCTTTTGTTATACATTTTCTTCACAACACATTCATAAAAATGTTCATTCAACAAATTACAAGAAAAGTAAAATAATTGTATAGTTTCTTCACATTATCAAAAAATTTTTAAATTTCAATAATTTTCTTTGAGTAAAACTTAAATAATTTAATCACGAATATGTATTCCCTATCAAAGGAACATCCTCCCGAGATAGGAATCGTGCAGACAAAAGCATGCGGTAAAGGGTAAATCCTCCCGCAGAAAACGAAGTCACCATGGGATGAAAAACTCCCAGGAATTGTTGACAAAGGTCAACATGAGGCTTTTGGATCCATTGGATCCCGTCTAAAGCTTTGGCGTGTTTTACCACACGCTCTGCATGATAATACTTTTTCCCTTTTCAAAAAATTAAAATTCATAGAATTAAAATCAACAAAACTGTAGAAATTATTCAAATGCATCATACAATAATCTAACAGCGAGTTATTATCCAAAGTAATGTCAACATCTATTGGAAGGAAATGGATCTGGTATCTTCTTCCGTCCCAAATAACAGCTGAAGGTTTACGTACAGTTATTCCATTGTATGTAATATTTCTAGGAGGAGACATAAGTGAGGTTTCGCTAGTAGCTGCACTTCATTATGCCGCTGCTGCTTTTGGGTCTTTATTTTGGGGCAAGATAATAGATAGATTTCATGTAAGGCGAGCAGTTCTTCTCGTTTCATTTTTTTTTATTATCCTTTGCTGTTTTTGGCTATATTTAACAAGAAGTCTTAGCATGGTTTTTGTAATTTCACCAATAATTGGTTTCTTTTTGGTAGGGAAAAATCCAGTAACACATTTACTGATAATGGAATCAGCTCCTAAAAATCAATGGAGTTGGTTGTTTGCAAGAACTTCAATAATTGCAACTTTTGGAATGTTGGGTGCCATGATAATTGGTACTGTCTGGAGCGTATACTTTGATTTGAGCCCATATTTTTTGATCTGTGCTATATCATCTGGTATTGCCATAGTATTTACCACGGCTGTTAAAGAATCACATTTTCACCTAGAACGGAGTAGTATTGCTCATTCAATACAGGGATTAAGCTATAGTTTTACTCATTTTCATCTCATATTTCCCAAGATTCTTGAACTGTATGATTATAAGCACATAATTTCTATTTTTAAAGGAAAAGTTTCCCATGAAATAGGAATTATGTTTTTAGCAAACTTCCTTTTCTATTTTGGAAGTAATATCTATTTTACCGGTTATACGCCATTTCTAAAATATTTCAACTTTTCAGATTCAACAGTTTTTTTGATTTATGCTGTCCAAACATCTACTATGATAGCAATTTTTTTTGTCGCTCCTAAATTGATATCTAGATTAGGGGAGGAGCGTGCCATCATGTTTTCATATGCCCCAAGAATAATTGCGGTTCTTATAGCAGGGTCAGTTATTCCCCTAATGTTAGGAACGTCCGTTTTTGTAGTATCAATTATTTCAGTATGTTTAATGGTAGTAGCATTTTCCATTTTTAGCATAGCAAGTTCCGTTATTTTTTTTAAAAGTATTCCACAAGGGTTTGAAGGAAAATATCTTGGAGTCAATAGCTCGATCACAGGAATTGGTGTATTTGCCGGAGCTATAGTAACTGGACAGCTTACAAATTTGTTTGGATATACAAATTTGTTTTTTACTGCTGCCATTATTTTAGCGATGTCATTTATCTTATTCAGGATCTATCTGCGTTACAGATTATCACACAATGAGGTCTAGATGTACCTTGCAGAAGTAGATTGACTAGCAGGCATAGAAGGTAACTTGTCGTTTATTGCTGTTTCTGCTACTGCTGCTGCTTCCTGGAGAATCTTTTCTGATTCCTCACTTGTCGTTTCAGAATCTATTCCAAAGTCTCCATTATGGAATGTATCTGTCATAAGACCATTCAACATCTCTGTCATGCCACTCAGTTCTTGGTCTGCCTCTGGCATGAACCTAACAAGTGATGATCTTAAACTCTTCATCAAGCCAATGGTTGGCATTATGGTTACAACAGTATCGCCCAAATCATGGAATGTGGTTAATCTAAGTTCAATTTGTTCTAAGGCCATTCTTGCGTTACCTAAAAGTTTTGTAACTTTGCGAACTTCAGCAAGTTCTTTTGACAAAACCCTACTAGCAGTTGTATCGTGTTGTTGTGTTGCAGTAACAATTCTTTTGAAAAGTTTTTCATCTTTTTGCTTTAGCTTTGTAATCATCCCATCCAATTTTGAAATCTGAGTTTGCAGTCTTTTTACTGCTGTCTCTAATCGAGGTTTTAATGGTCCTTTTGGATGCAATGCATCATTGAATCGTTCGCCAAGACTAGGGGTCTGTGGCTTTGTCCAACTTTTAACGAAACCTGTCATGGTAACGATTTAAAAAATTGGTTATTAATTCAAGGTGTGAAATGAGGTTCACTGCCCGCTAAATTTAGCTAACAACTATCAAACTTTTAGTGGAGAATTAACAAATCAAAATGAATTTTGTCGACTTGCTAAAATTGTCTATAACCTAATTTGGATACATCCTTCCAATCAATCCTCAGACCAGAGATTAGTGCGTCAGTTGTATACTATTTCTCTGCGGATGGATTTTCTTTATGTGAATTTCGAGTGCAGTATTTGACTGCTGATATTCACAGCAAAGTGGACATTTTTCCATTTTATTTAATGCATGTGAATTAAAAAAATTGTATTTAAGTTTTTGGTTTAAGTGTTTTGAAGAAAAATTTGAGTTGACAAAATTTAGAAAATCTATCTTTAAAGATTTTTTAGAAAGAACAAGAAATTTTGATCCTCTCATTGTAATTACTTTAATTTTTTTAAGAATAATGTAATTGTAAAAAAATACAGATCGATTAAGAAAAACAATTAGGAATTAAAATAAATATATGATTTTTGAGATTTTATGATAATCATAATTATTAGAATATTTTTAATAAAATACTTAGTTAATTAAAAAATTATGATTATAGATGTAATTTTGTTAAAATTATAGAAAAAACGGTAATAGTTAAATCTTTTTATTGACCTGTGATCGAAACTTTTATTAGATATAAGATGACACGCGAAACCTTCAGTTCAGGTGGTGGTCGTTGTCCACGTTGTGGAAAAGGCCCTATGGTAACTGACAGTACTACAGGAGAGATGTTTTGTGGAAATTGTGGTTTTGTCCTTACAGAAAGAGTAGAGGAATCAGGTCCTGAATGGAGATCATTTTCCAAAGAAGAACATGAGGACAGAAGTAGAACCGGAACACCTACATCACTTGCGATGCATGACATGGGACTTGCAACCATAATTGGTCCAGCAGATAAAGATGCATCTGGAAAGCCTCTCTCTGCTTCCATGAAAAGTACTATTGAACGTCTTAGAACGTGGGACAGTAGAAGCCAAGTCCATGAACCAGTGGATAGAAACTTTAGACAGGCATTTAGTGAGCTTGATAGATTAAAGGATAAACTTGCTCTTTCTGATGCAGTTATAGAAAAAACAGCATATATTTACAGAAAAGCGTTAGACAAAGGTCTTGTAAGAGGAAGATCAATTCCTGGACTTGTTGCTGCTGCATTATATGCTGCATGTAGAGATACCGAAACACCAAGAACTTTAACTGATGTTGCAAATGGCATCAATATTAAAAGAAAGGATGTTGCTAGATGTTATAGATTACTTCTAAGAGAACTTGATCTTAAGATGCCTGTTGTGGATCCGATAAAATGTGTAGCAAGAATTGCAAGTAAAGCTGGTCTTAGTGAAAAAACTAAAAGGAAGGCGCTATTAATACTGAAAGATGCTGCAGAAATTGAAATTTCTGCAGGGAAGGATCCTATGGGCTTGGCAGCTGCTGCTTTGTATCTTTCTTGTGTAATGAATGGAGAAAATAAAACACAGAAGGATGTGGCACAAGCAGCTGGAGTAACCGAGGTTACTATCAGAAATAGATACAAAGGATTAAAGGAATCTCTAAAACTATAATTTTTTTAACATAATTCAATTTGTAATTATATGAAAAAAATAATCTATGCTGTAGCTATAATTGTTGTAGCTATAGTTAGTGTAGCTACAGCAATAGGATTATCATTAGAACCCAATTCCAAAAAGGATGTTAATTATCATGTAACACTAGCTGATCCTAAACTTTACACCAATGAAATTTTTAATGATACTTTCACAATTCAAAAAGGGACTTACCAGTTTAGTTTTGTGCCAAATGGTGACAGTCCGGAGACACTCTCGATTTCCTTAAACGGTCCAACTTTTTCTTTTGCAGAAGATTTTCAGTTAAATGGAATATTGCACGATACAGGAATTTCTGTTTATTATACCTGGCAGTATATTGGTAAAAAAGAGATCCAAGTACCAGAGGATCAACAGCTAAAAATTGTGATAGACCCTCATGGGAATTTACTTGGCAGCGTATCTGTTGATTTAATTAAAACATAATTGGCGTGGCCCCCCGTCAGAAGGGCAGAGATTACCTCTTTGAATCGGCTCCAAGGCCGGATTTCACACATAGTTCTGCGAGACCACGCAATTTAAGCAGTAGATTTTGCATCCTTCTGCATATTTTGTTATGTGACTTTAAAGTATTTATCATTTTATACTAATTTTTTTATAGATCAGTTAATTTTTAACTAAATTTTTCAGGTAATAATATCAAAATTAACTTGTAACTATTAATTTTTGTAAAGATATTGAGTTTTTGGAAGTTTTATCAATTTATTAATCCATATCATATTGAAAAGGCAAATGACTCTTGATAAAGAGGATAGGTTGAGCAGAATCTCACTTTTTGCAAAACATGCTTTCAAATACTATTTGGTTGGTGCAGCAGGCATTTTAGTTAACTTGGGGATTCTTTTTGTTCTCACCGAATTTGTTGGAATGTGGTACCTTCTTTCTTCCGCTATAGCAATTTACATCTCAATAACATCAAATTTCTTACTTAACAAAACTTGGACTTTTAATGACACGGTAATAAAACAAGGTGGTTTTTTTATGTACGGAAAATTTATTGGTGTGAGTCTAGTCGGTATGGGAATACAACTTGGATTTAATTATATATTTGTAGAAAACCTTTTTGTATACTATCTTCTAGCTGCCTTGGTGTCTATTATGATTGCATCGTCAGTAAATTTTGTGTTAAATCGTCGCTTGACGTTTGGAATTAAACTCTAAAATTAAAAAGTAACAAAAGGGATTTGATTTTATGAAACTATCTGGAAAAGTTGCAATAGTTACAGGTGGTAGTCGTGGTATTGGAAAGGCTACTGCGAAGATATTTGCCGAAGAGGGTGCACATGTCATTATCACAGCAAAAGATTCACTGAGACTAGAAAAAGCTGCAAATGACATAGGAAGCGTTTTTCCGATATCAGGGGATATTAAAAATGAAAGTGATGTTCAAAATGTTGTCCAGAAAACTGTAGATAAATTTGGCAGAATTGACATTTTAGTAAATAATGCAGGAGTTTTTCCTCAAGTAAAACCGTTACACCAGATATCAGATAAGGAATGGAATGATGTAATTGATGTGAATTTAACAGGACAGTTTCGTTTTACTAGAGCGGTCATACCATTTATGGAAAAAAATGGAGGTTCCATAATAAATGTCTCCTCCAATGCGGGACTCAAAGCATTTGAGAATTTTGAAGCGGATGCATACACTGCATCAAAAGGAGCACTAGTACTACTAACAAAAGCATGGGCTGTTGAGTATGCAAAATCTAGGATTCGGGTAAATTGTGTGTGTCCTGGAATAGTTGAAACGGACATGACAAAACCGTACCTTGATTCAGAACCAGCAAGAAAAATGGCTGCTGCTGAACATCCTATTGGTAGAATAGGTACTGTAGATGACGTGGCAAAAGCGATTCTTTACTTTGCCTCTGATGATTCATCGTGGACAACAGGCGCAGTATTGGCCCTAGATGGTGGGGCCTCTGCCAGATAAACCTTGGACCAATCAAATTAATACATCAACCCCATAATTTTCCTTGTGAATCCAAAGAAAAAGAAGAGATTAGAAATAATCATTATGCTTTCTCTGATCTGGTTTGTTATTACCCTACCATTACCATTTATCATAACAAATTCAAGTGTAGCACAAGGTCCTTTATTCATAATTTTGCAGATTACTGTTATGATTTCCATTCCATTTGTCATACTAGCTGTTGCATGGACTCTGAAACCTGAGCTTACTACATAAATCACGTAAGAAATTGTTCTGCTCCTAGTCCTTCTTGTGTAATTTTTATCCAGCGGTTTCTTCCTATCTGGTCAATTTCGACAAACCTCCAATCCCTCAAAAGAGGTTGGATTATGTTTTTATCAAGACTTGCATATCTTGCTTGTTGAAAGTTCTCTTCCCTTGCATTTACTACAATGAGTCCATTTTCATAAGCAAGCTTTGCCATTTCCTTTTTCGTTATTCTACCCCCATGTTCTTTTATTATTTTTAATGCTTGAATAAGCACATGCTTTGGAGTATGAATTTCATATGCCGGAAGCTGAACCAATGTTTTTAATCCAGAAGAAAGTTGTGCACCTTTAACAGTCGCATAGTTTTCAGGTTCTGCATAATATGGCATCAGTTTATTTTTTCCTTTAAACATCATACATGCCATCATACATGCAATTGCTTGAATTTTTGATCCGGAAGAGACGTTTACAAATATGTCATTTTCTTTTTCTTCTTGTACAATTTCTTTAACAGATTTTAGAATCTTGAAAGGATCAAACCTGTCTGAATAAATTACTTGAACGGAGATTTTTTCTTTTTTTAGCTCAGTTTTGATCTTTTCCATATAACCACGGGCTTTATCTTTTGATGGATCATCGTGCATCAAAAGCCAGACCTTATCTGCCTTCATTTTCTTAGCGGAGAGTACGATTCTGTCTATTTCAAAGCCTACGGGAGCAATGTGCACGCGTAAATTTGCCAGACTAGTCATTATAGTATGTATAGTTTGCATACTAATCTCATCATATATAATAATTCTGTTTCTGCTAATTAATTTATGAAAGCGATTTGCAAGTTAGAGAATAAAAATGAGATTCATTTATTTCCAGCAGTTAAATCAGTTTTTGAATTAGAGGAATAATCTCCACAAATCTATTGTGTAATTTTGTAAATGGATTTTGATGATTGTACAAGAGGTATCGGATTATCAATTGATTTCCAGACAAAAGTTTCTATGGAATAGGTACCAGGATCAGTTGGAAACCATGATTGCGATACAATTAGTTTTTGATTTATTTTAATAGATCCTTCAAACCATGAAAGGGTTACAACAGTCCCAGTAGAATCCTTTACTTGTACAAGATAAACAAAGGGTTGATCATAATCTTGTTTGTTTTTAATTTCTGCTACTACCTGTAGCTGTTGTCCTATGATTGGTTCTTGTATTGGCATCCCTGAACTATTTTCCAAATTTACATTTTCGAGTGTGATTCTGTCAACTGATGGTGCATTGTTTGATAGGATAGATTCTGTTGTTATGTCCACGTCATCATTCTCATTAAATGGTGTTGGTAATGTGTGATCTATATATTTTGCATAGATCCTGTCGTCTAAAATGGCATGCAGTCTGTTTCCACTAGATTTATCGGATGACGTAAATGAAATATTGGCTGTAAAAATACCTGAATCTTCATCTGTTTCTAATGCATCGACTTTTATTCCAGCCACATCGGAATCAGATGACATTTCAACTTGGATGGTGTCGCTTGTTTCTGGATTTAGATTCATGTCAGGTTCGATAACTTGGATTTTTGCTGTCTCAGTCGGAAGATATGATGGTCTATCAAGACTAATTTTACCTTCATTCCAACGTACCTGAGCACTCTTTGTAAGGACTCGCCCGTCTGCAAACTCGAATGATATGGTAATTCCATCATCCCTATTTGTTTCTAGAAAGCCACCCGTTGGACCTAGACCGGTCGTTCGTGGTTGTGTGTCGATCTTACCATCTCCGTCAGCATCATGTGGAAATCCAGTAAGGATTACTTCTCCTGTGAACAAACCACTGTTTGGCGAGGTTTCTACTAACTTGTATGGTTCAAGGTGGTGACCACCTGTTGATATTTTGATAAAGTAGCCAGGTATATCTCCAATAGAGTCTATTCCATTTTTATTTTCATTCCAGCTTGGTGCATCTATTCCAATGTGAACTTTGTCTGTCCAACTGTAAACTTGTTTATCGGTAGTAATAGGTGCATATGGATTGTTATAATCAGGAATTGGTTCTGCCAAGGCAGAAGTAAATAAAAATCCTAAAAGCATTATTAGTATTATGTATTCTTTGTTCATGATTCTTTCATCCATGATTTTTCCTCAAGTAGGCTAATTGATTTTATCATATCATCAATCTTGGTTGTAACAGCAGTAACTGCTCTAAATTCATCATACATCATCTTTTCTTCTTCCGCTGAAAGGATCTCCTTTTCTACAATATCAAAAAATTGGTCTTCCTTTGTAATGTGATCGTTTAGGTAAATGGCATATGTCCTAAGAAATCTTGCCACTGGTTCTCTTGCATCTTGACCTTGTTTCCATTTTTGTAGATGAGTTGCAACACTTCTAGCTATTCTACGACCAAACTCATGCTCTATCATGAAGGCTCTGATCTCCTTTTTAAGAGAATCATAGCTTGCAACGCATGGAAAGTAGGCATCTTCTTCTTTTGCATAATGTATAGCATCTAAAAATTCTGCCATTATTACTGTCATTTGTTCAATATCCGAAAAAGGGATTGATTTTCCTTCATAGAGTTCCTTGTAACACTTTGTAATGATTTTTTCGAGTCGTCTAATCTGGATGTGATCTTGCCTAAGAGAGTTGGTTGCGCTCATTTCACTGTGAAAAGGGTTACTTTCTTTGGATTATATTGAATTATTCCAAAGTGCGGCTCTGGTGCTCCCACTCCGTAATATCCGCTTGGTCCACCAAGACCCAATCTTATTAGATAGTTACTTGACTTTTTAATTGTGATTTCTCTTTTAGATAATGTAAAGTCAGATAGTTTTTCGTTTGTCACCATTAATTTAGAAAAGATGTCAGAGGTCATTTCATCTTGTACAATTACAGCTTCTTCGTGCTGGTGGCCACATAAAATTACAAAATTGTCAACATGCTTTTTTGCTTCCCCAAACGCAGAAGTTGCTTTATAGTGATACCCGGAATAGCTAAAGAATTCGTAATCTTCTTCTGACAGCCTCTGCCAAGTTTTTTGGTACAACCATGTCTCATCTTCGTGTGCATTATTTGGTGTAATTGTTTTTGGTTCAAGTGGTCCTCCATGCACACAAAGAAGACCATTTTTTGAATCAATGGATTGTTGCTGACCAAAAGTGTTGTCTTTGTTTTGCACAAAAAATGATAGATCATCATCATTTAATTCCTTGTGTGCTGTCCAGCTTTCAATTGAACTACCGCTGACAGGTTTTTTGTATAAGAATGCTTCATCATGGTTTCCCATGACGGATATTATTGGATAATTTTTCCGTAAAGATTCTAGCTTTGAAAGCACCTGTTTTGGAGAGTTTCCTCGCTCAAGCAAATCTCCAAGATTTATTATTCTATCAAATTTGCCATATTTTTTTGTAAAGTCTTTACTTGTTGCAACCTTTAGGATAATATCAAGTGCGTCGATATCTGCATGTATATCAGAAAAAACTATATCCAATTCTATTAATGATATATCACCTTAATTTCTAACTTTTTATCCTTCGTTTATTTTTAGCAAACGAGTTTAATTTTACAATTAGAACAGCAGGTGCAACAAAATACATGCCTGTATTGAGTAGGATTATTCCAACTCCGTAGGTGATCATTTCAGCTTCTGAATCAATATTGATGTAGTTTAGAATTGAAAGCGTCGAAATTAATGGTGTAATCGTTGCTTTTACTATTTCTTTAAAAATAGAGTTTTGTCTTTCCCACTCTGCTACAGTAGGACTGAAGGAATAGTAAACTGAATTAAAAGCTGTCATAAATGCAGAACCTGATGTTGTCTTAAGCAAAGTATTATCCCGTAATTCTCGGAGGAGCTGAACCTGTGGTGCCATCTCAGAACCAAATGCTGCTGTTGCGATAAGGCATCCATTTTGTGGAGACGATGGTTGCGATACAGGTTCTGGTTTTGCTTGTTCTTGTGGAATGGTTTCATTTTTTTGTGGTTTAGTAGGTTCTTGTGGAATGGTTTCATTTTTTTGTGGTTTTTCGATTGGTTTTTCAGTAGTCGGTTCTGCATTTTCTTGATGTGGAAGTTTTCCTAAAACTGCTTTGGCTTGACGTATTTCATTTTCGCTGTATCCAAGTCCTTTTAGCTCATTTTCGAAGGTTTGTTCGCTAATCACACCCTGCTTGTAAAGATCCATTAGAGTTTGATCTAGACGTAATCCTGTTGGCTCTGGAGGAGGTGTGCCCTCAGTTACTTTGAATTCTAGCGTTTTGATAAAATATGGTTCTTCAGGTTTTGTTTTTGTTGCCCATGCAAATTGTATTTCATAATTTCCTGTCGGTTGACTCTTTGTGTTGCAAATATCTGCATAGCTTTGTTGTACTTTGGAGTTAACTATAATATCACAAACGCTGTGCAACAATCCATCTAGATAGATCGGTTTTGGGTTTGACATACTAAATAGTGTAAATGTGATAGTCTTGTCTGCAAAATTTTTGTTTTGTGCATCCTCGTATGTGTAAATTGGAAAACACATCTCTTTTCCACATTGACTTGGCACGTTACCGCTACCCAGAGCATCGGCAAATGGAATGTAAATGTAAAAGTCTGGGTATGGATATGGTTCGTTTGAAATATCGGGAAAATTTGATACTGTGATTGTGATTTTTGTACCTGGAGGCCCAGATGTGGGTGTCATGGTTATGTTTGGCTCTCGTAAATGGCTGCCATCATATGTTGCCCAAACTGGACTAGAGAGTGGTATGAGTAAAAGTAAAAGTGTAAAGGATAGAATCTTTTTCAAATCTGGCATCCTCTCAGATTTATAACTATTAAAAATTACGATTCTTTCTCCGTAAAACTAGGCAAATCTAGGCAGAAATTTGATTTGTTTTCAGAAATAGTATAAAAAAGAACTAGCTTACAATATCGAAAAAAATAGTTCTTTTAAGATTTGTTCGTGTAATAATGTTGTATTAACAGAAAAAATTGACGAGTTAAAAGTAGAAAAGGAATTTTCCCAAAACCTGAAGGTCGATCCCATTAAATCCAAGAAAATGATTTATCGATTATGACTTACTCAAACAAAGTCGAATTTGGAGAAGATACCGAAATAGAAGTAAGTGGAGATGATCCCCAAATGGTAGTCAATTTGATGAATAGGGCTAACCAAAAAATTCTTCGAAGGGTACACTGTAGCTACAAAGGACATGTGATCCTTCCTCTTTATTTTTTATGCATGAAAAACACCCACTAATTAACACGAAGAACAAACACTCAAAACTTAAGAATGAGCCATCACTCGATGACATTTGTTGAGTAATTTTACAATAATAGGCGGAAAAGCTTCAGAAGACCTTGCAAAAAAAATAGCAGTTAAGCTGAAAGGAAAATATCTAAAATCTGAGCTAAGAATCTTTCCAGACGGGGAAAGCAAAATTACAGTTTCTGGCAAGCCAAAAAATGATAAAATCGTAATAGTCCAGTCTACCTATCCACCAGTTGATTCTAATCTACTACAGGCATTATCACTTGTTGTAAAAGCAAGAAAATATTCTTCACAAATCTATGCAGTAATACCATATCTTGGATATGCAAGACAAGACAAGGAATTCCTTCCAGG
The DNA here is from genome assembly GCA_035455245.1 of Nitrosopumilaceae archaeon. Classification (GTDB taxonomy): domain Archaea; phylum Thermoproteota; class Nitrososphaeria; order Nitrososphaerales; family Nitrosopumilaceae; genus UBA8516. The sequence goes on from DATIFN010000010.1 coordinate 184,206, forward strand.
TGAAGTAGTTACAATGTCTGTAGTTGCAAAGATGTTCCAAGCTTCTGGTGCAACCAAAGTCATTGTAGTTGATATCCACAGCAAAATGGCATTAAATCATTTCAAGATTCAAGCGACAAATGTTAGTGCTATATCAGAGCTAGTAAAATATTTCAAAAAATTAAAGCTAAAAGATCCATTGGTGGTTTCACCAGATCTTGGGGGAATTGAGAGAGCAAGATATTTTGCAAGTCTTTTTGGTACCAGATTTATTGCATTAAAAAAACACAGGGACAGAAAAACTGGCAAGGTAGAGATCAGATCAGCAAACCAAAAACAAGTGATAGGAAGAGATTTGATTCTAGTTGATGACATGATTAGCACTGGTGGAAGTATAGTAAAGGCAGCTGAATTTCTAAAAAAACAAAAATGTAGAAACATTTACGCAGCTTGTACACATGCATTGCTAATTGGTGATGCAGAAAAAAGAATCAGAAAGGCGGGTGTATTAAAAATAATAAGTACAAACACCATTCCTGGCAAAACAAGCATAGTAGATGTCTCTCCTATCATATCCAAGGCAATTATCTAATGCAGAACTTTTTTGTTGTATCAGGCGAAAATGTAGAATTAGCTAAAGATGAGATTATTGCCATATCAAAAAGCTATGACAAGGACACATCGCATGAGACGGATTCCAAGCTTGTCATAACAAATTCCAAGGTTCCATGGGATAAGATAGCTCAACGATCTACCTATGTAAGAATTGCAGGAAAGATTGTAGACACTTTTTCTGATTTGTTCTCAGAGCTTGACTTGACACTATTACACAAAACAGACACATTTGCGTGCAGGGGGATCAATTTATCATCAAAAAGAATAGATCTTTCCTCCATAGAAAAAACAGTTGGTACTACGATCAAACAGGCTTCTGGAGCCAAGGTATCTTTATCAAATCCAGGATTATCAGTCTATCTTATTTTTACAGATAACCAAAACTATCTTGGTTATTCTACCAAAATTCCAGTACAAAAAAGACCAAAGAAGATAATTAAATCACCTTTTGAGCTAGACTGGAAGCTTAGTAGAGCTATGGTAAACCTGTCAGGATTAAACGAAGATGAAATTTTATGTGATCCTTTTTGTGGAACTGGTACAATACTTTTGGAGGCAGAGTCAATGGGAGTAAAATCAATGGGAATTGATTTTGATAAAAAAATGTGTATTGTAGCAAAAAAGAACATAATCGCAAATGGATATCGTTCAAAAATAATTAATGATAGATACGAACACATCAAAAAGATCAGTTTTGATGGAATAGTTACTGATCTGCCATATGGAATATCATCAAAAGCATCAGAACCCCCAAAGAAAATAATTCGTGATTTCATATCAATTCTTCCAAAGAAAAAAAAGATTGCACTTATGTGCAAAAAAGAGATAGTGGACCAAATAGAATTAAAACCAGCTAAAAGATATGAAATCTACAGGCACAAAAGCCTAACTAGGACTATCTTGGTAAAATGAAATTAGTATTCTTGGGAACATCGGCAGCACAGCCAACAGAAAAGAGAGGTATGACATGCATTTGCCTAGTTTTAGAAAAAGAGATCCTCATGTTTGACGCTGGTGAGGGAGCCCAAGTTGCATTTCATAAAGCAAAGATTGGTTGGAATAAAAAAATGAAGATCCTTGTAACACATCTACATGGTGATCATTGTGTAGGAATCTTAGGGTTGTTACAAACAATGTCATTACAAAGCAGAACTAGATCAATTGATATCTATGGACCAAAGGGAATTGAGGATTTTTTGGCAGCAAACCTCAAAGTTCTAAACTTTGGGTTAACATTTCCTGTAAGAATAATGACAATAAAGGAAGGCTTGGTGCTAGATGATGAAACATATACTATACATTCAGTCGAGGCTGAGCATTCTATACCTGCATACTCTTATGTGTTTGAAGAAAAAGACAAGCCTGGTAAATTCTTCCCAGAAAAGGCAAAGAAGCTTGGAATACCAGAGGGCAAGATGTGGCATGAGCTTCAGCGCGGAAAAGAGGTCATTGTAGGAAATAAAATAATCAGACCATCTGATGTGATGGGTGAAAAAAGAAAAGGAAAGAAGATTGGGATATCCGGTGACACAAGACCAACAAAGAAGCTTGAACGATTTTTCAAAGACTGTGATTATCTTACTTTTGATTCTACGTATTCAGATGAATTAAAAGAAAAGGCAAAGGAAAACTATCACTCTACGGCAAAGGAAGCAGCAGAGCTTGCAAAAAAGGCAGGAGTCTCAAATCTCATTCTGACTCACTTTTCTACCAGATATGATGATGCCCAAATACTGGTAAATGAGGCAAAAACGATTCATGATTCAGTAATAGCTGCAAAAGATCTTTTGGAAATAGAGATCAAATAATATGTTTGAATCAATATCAGACAAACTTCGTCAAGCGAAAAAAATAGTCTTTGTTACTGGTGCAGGAATATCACAAGAGAGTGGCATTCCGACTTTTAGAGGAAATGATGGATTGTGGCGAAAATATGATCCCATGAAGCTTGCAACAATCGATGCATTTTATCAGGATCCAAAGCTTGTTTGGGAGTGGTATGAAGATAGAAGGAAAAACATTCTTGCTGCAAAGCCAAACCCAGGTCATATAGCAATTGTCGATCTTGCCAAGGACAGAGAGGTGTGGGTCTTGACTCAAAATATTGACGGATTGCACCAAAGAGCTGGTTGTAAAAATGTTTTAGAATTGCATGGAAGTATTATCACAATAAAGTGTACGGTTTGTGATTATAAAGATAAGATAACAAGCAGTTTTTCAGAAATTCCACCACTTTGCAGGTGTGGAAATATTCTAAGACCTGATGTTGTTTGGTTTGGTGAACCGCTTCCCCAAGATGTGTGGGGAGAAGCAATGATGCAAGCAAACCTGTGTGATGTAATGGTTGTTGCTGGAACCTCACTTTCTGTCTCGCCTGCAAACCTGTTGCCAATATATGCAAAGCAAAATGGAGCTCTCATAATTGAGATAAACCCAGAGGAGACACCCATGTCTCAGAGCATGGATCTTTCAGTACGGTCAACGTCTGCAAAAGCATTGCCAGAGCTTGTCTCAGTTATTCAAAGATGATCTACAAAGTTTCTGTGACATTTCATAAGGATTTCATAGAAATAAACAAGGATGAGATAGCAGTTGGGATAATATCTGAACCCCAGAAAGGTAAGGCCAATAAAGAATTGATTGAGAAAATTTCCAAACATCTTAAAGTTCCCAAATCCAATGTAAAAATTGTATCAGGAGAAAAATCTAGAAAGAAATTAGTTGAAGTAATCTAACCATTTTACTGTTCAGTAAAGTCTGGTACTATCCACTCCACTACCTTATCAATATTTTTTGAATGTAGTAATATCTTAATTGGACCTAATGGTGATTCATCAGATTCTTCACAGAGTGCAATCACATTTACAAATGCAGCCTGCTTGTTCAAATAAAACCAAGTAGTGTCTCCTTGCAAATTAAATCTCATCTGACGTCTGTATGTTTTTGTAGATTTGCGAGATTTGATAGTTTCATAAATTTTAGTTAGAGATTGTAAATCATTTGATGTACCCTTTATGCTTCCATTTTCATATCTGAAATTCATATCTTGTAACACATTGGATATTGCCTGTTGTACTTTTTCTGGATCCTCTGAAGGGTTAACTGCTGCATATGCTTCAATTTTACAAAGAATCTGTGGAATTTTCACTCTATCCAACCTTTTATGATATCATAAGCAGAATCGATTAGTTGTGGAATTGTCAGACTATTATTAGAGATGGTTTCGTCCGCAAGCGCAATAGAATCACTCATACCCACCCCCATCTCTCTAGAATCACGCTTCACAAAATCCTGACGATCTGCAGGAGCATCCGATCTTCCTCTACCGGATAGAAATTTGAATCTTGTGTCTGAGGAAGCATGAATTGCAAGAATTTTGACAGTTCCAAATTTTTTTAGCACATCAACTTCTGCAATAGATCTTACACCATCAACAAGTATCACATTAGATTTTGAGTTGGCGATTTGACCCTCTATTAGCTCAGCAACTGCACCTGGTCCATTTTTTTCACGAAGTTCAAGCATGAGTCTACCAAGGTTTGTTCCCGTGGGTTCAATCTTTCTTCTTGCAGCTTCGGCCCGTACAGCATCGCCCATAGTTATTTTTTCAAATCCTTTTGATTTTAGGCCATCAGCTATTGTGGTTTTACCAGCACCAGGCATTCCTGTAAGACAAACGATTAGTTTTTCCATGTTTGCTAACTCTGATTTCTAATCTATGAAGCTACCGGAAATCATATAAACACACACTCAAAAAATTTGTAATGCGAACTTTTGTTGCAGCAGAGATTAGTAATGAATTAACATTAAATTCTATAGCAAAATTACAATCCGATCTAAAAATCAAGGCAAAACCAGTCAGTAAGGAAAACATGCATTTTACATTACTTTTCTTGGGTGAGATATCAGATGATATGGCTCAGAAAGTAATGGAATCATTGAGGTCTGTTTCGTTTAGTCCAATAGAAATGAATTTGGTCAATGTAGGTGCTTTCCCAAATCCAAAGTCACCCCGTGTTGTCTGGATTGGTATTGATAATGATGCAGCAAAAAATCTTATTGAGCTTGCTGTTCAAGTTGAAGAAAAGCTACGTCCTTTGGGATTTAAAAGCGACAAACCGTTCAAACCACATTTAACCATATTTAGAATCAAGAATGGAACTAGTGATATTTCTCATGAGTTAAACAAGTTTAGATCAATCGAGATTGGTCATGAGATCATTTCTGAGTTAAAGTTTAAGAAAAGTATCTTAACACCAACTGGACCTATATACTCTGATTTACAGGTGGTAAAAGCAAAGCAATGAAAGTGTTAGAACAGGCAAGAAAAATTTCCATACCTACTAAAAAAGAACAAGAAAAAATGAAGGAAATTTCTGAGCTTGCAATTCAATTAGTAAAACAACAAGCAGGAAGATTTCCTGAAGTTACTGGAGTAGAAGTTGGAGGATCTTACGCAAAGGGAACTTGGCTATCAGGGGAAGTAGATCTGGACATTTTTGTTAAACTAAAAAAGGATTTAGATGAAAAAGCATTTGAATCCATTGGAAAAGAAATTGGTTTTGATTCCTTAAAAAAATTCAAACCATATGTAAGATATTCAGAACACCCATATGTTGAGGCAGAAATAGACCATACACGAGTAAACATTGTACCATGCTTTGACGTTGAGCTTGGAAATTGGAAGAGTGCGGCAGATAGATCTTCGTTTCATACAAAATTCATACTTCAGTCATTTGATCAACCAAAAAAAGATGAAGTTAGATTGCTAAAAAAATTCCTAATCGGGATTGGGATCTACGGAGCAGAAATTGCAAAAGAAGGATTTGGGGGGTATGTAGCTGAAGTGCTCGTGTATCATTATGGAAGTTTCATAGGAGTACTACAAGCAGCATCTAGTTTCGTACAACATCAGATAATAGGAAATCCAACAAAAAAATTTGATACCCCTCTTATAATTATTGATCCAGTAGATAGCAACAGGAATCTTGGAACTGCGATCTCATCTGAAAGCGTTGGAAGATTCATACTTGCCTCTAGAGCATTTTTGAAAAAGCCTTCTTTATCATTTTTTAAGCCAAAACCAAGAAAATTAAACAAGAAAAATTTGGATAATATTGTTATTGTAAAATTCAATTACAAAAAACGCAGCCCTGATATAATTTGGGGTCAGATAAAACGCGCTACTACTGCAGTGGCAGGTCAGCTTAATCTTTCAGGTTTCGAAGTGTTAAGGAAATCCTGCATCACAGATGAAAAGTCTGAAGCTGCATTACTCTTTCTTTTGCGTTCACCAAGTATTGAAAAAAATGCGATAAAAAAAGGTCCAGATGTTTTTATGAGAAAAGAATCTGAAAACTATATCGCAAAAAACTCTAGGAAGAGTCAAGTTATGTGGGTTAACGATGCTGGTAAAATTTTATCCTTGCAAGAAAGTACATATCATGATGCAAAAACATTTTTACAATATATTTTAAAAAAAAATCTTTCAGCTTCGGGGATACCAAATGGATTAGTTAAAGACATCAAGCATGATGTTAAGATACTAAATGGGAGACAAACAACAAGCAAATCCATTAAAATGGCTCTAACAGAGCTTATCACTACAGATGGACTTGTCTTTGGTTCCTCTTAGTAAACTTGTAGAGGAACCATATTCTACAATACTTGGATACCCGAAGGCAACAAAACGTGAGCTATCAAGCAGAATTTCAGAGCTTAGAAAACTGGGGGTCAAAGGCATCTCGTTTACGGGTCAAGCCATGCTTAATTCTCTGAATGTATTAGGGAAAGGCTACGTCGGGGTTGTGGTTTTATCAAAATTTAAAACAAAAGAAATTGCTTTGAAAATAAGACGAGTTGATTCTAGTAGAGTTGAAATGGATAGCGAAGCTCGCCTTTTAAGACTCGCAAACGAAGTAGATGTAGGTCCAAGGTTCATAGCTAACACCAAAAATTTCATTATAATGGAATATCTTGAGGGAAGAAAAATCGTTGATTGGATCAGAGAGTTAAAGGGAAAAGGAAGTGCTGCCAAACTAAAATCTGTGATAAAAAAAGTGCTTGAGGATTGTTATAATTTAGATAAAATTCATCTCGACCATGGTGAGCTGAGCCATATACACAAACATGTGATTATTGGCAAATCCATTTCTATAATTGATTTTGAAAGTGCTAGCGTGAATAGAAGAGTCTCGAACGTTACGTCAGCGACTCAGAGCATATTCATAGGATCTGGTATTTCTAAACTTGTAAAAAAATTTATGAAAGAACCACAAAGAAGAAAGTTGATTACTACATTAAGGAAGTACAAAAAAGAACAGTCACGTAAAAACTTTGAAGCAATACTTACAGTGTTGGGATTAGAAAAAGTATGAGTTTACAGAATCTTAAAACACATACTCTAAAGGTCTCTCTTGTTTTAATAATTTCTGCCTTTGTTGTGGAGCTTATCGTAGGGATTTACTCTAACAGTCTTGCATTAATTACAGATAGTATTCATGCAGTTTTGGACTCTTTTGTTACTGCAATCTTACTCCTTGCTGCCAGATGGGCAATAAAACCACCAGACCTTGAGCATACGTACGGCCATGGCAAGATAGAAACTATGGGAGGGTTTCTTGGTGGCATAGTAATTCTTTTCATTGCAGCTTTTTTCATTTATGAATCCATTGAAAGATTTCAACACCCGCCACAAGTTTTGCCTGGCATCTTTGCAATTTGGGCTGCGGTATACACACTTGGTACTGATGGTGTAAGAATAACGATCCTTGGTAGAGCTTTGAAAAAAGTAGAAGGCTCCACAACCTTACGAGCAGATCTCTATCACGCATTTATGGATATGGGCTCTACCATAGTTGCAATAATTGGAATTTTGCTTGTCACAATCGGATTTAATAAAGGAGATATTATAGCAGCATTGGTTTTGGGATCACTTCTTGTTATTTTATCTCTGAAACTAATCCACAAAACTGCACTGGAGCTTACAGATGCAATTTCTCAAAGTATGGTTAAAAAAGTAGAAAACATCGTCAGCAACACCGAAGGAGTAATGAACACAGAATCAGTTAAGATGCGTAGATCAGGTCATGAAATTTTTGCCGATGTTACAATATCTCTAAGTGGTGCTGCGAGTTTTGATCAGGCACATAAAATCAGTAGCAATGTAGAAAAAAACATAATAAATTCAATTTCAAATGCTAAAGTTACTGTTCATTTTGAGCCAACTTGGAAAGATGTTCCTCTGGATTCCAAGGTAAATAGTATAGCAGCGGCGGTGAAAGGCGTAGAAGGTGTGCATAATGTCAATTCTTCTGTATCAAAGGAAGGAATCTTCATCAGTTTACATGTATTAGTGGATAAAAATATGTCACTTGAAGAAGCTCACAAGGTTTCAGATGATATAGAGAAACAAATTAGAGGCTCAGTATCAAACATCAACCACATTACAGTGCATTTAGAACCTTATGTTTTAATCCCAAAGACCCTCCCTATAGAAGATCTTACAATAGAAGAACAAATTACAAAAACAATACGAGAATATCCATCAGTTAAAAAAATTGGCAGAGTTATTACCCTTCAACTTCAAGATATTTTCAAGATTGACATAGATTGTTCTTTTGAGGGTAATCTTTCAATTGAAAAAGTTCATGATATTACGTCAGAAATTGAACATAAAATAAGAAGCCAGATTAAAAATGCAATAGTAACAATACACCCAGAACCAAATTAAAGAATGAACAAAAAAGTAGTTACTTTTCTAAAGAAAGAACCCATGCTTACCATTATTATGAAATGTGTAGGAAATTATCATTTTAAAAATTGTAATGGGGCCGGCCGGACTTGAACCGGCGACCTCTAGCACCCCAGGCTAGCATCATGACCAAGCTAGACTACGGCCCCTCAAGTTGCTGGCAATAGTGAAATTATTAAATCGTAGGATCAAAACTAGAATGATTAAAATCAAGTCATTTGATGTTTAATGTCATGAAGATTTGTTCTATCTGCAAAAAAATTTCGGCTTTGGATGAAGACCACCTTGATTGTGTAGAGAAAAGAAGAGTTGAGCTTGAAGCAAATGATTTCAAAGAATCAATTCCAGAAAAAATGGATATTAGTAAGAGCGATGAAGTTGATGCGGGAATTAAAGGAATATTAGATCATTTATCACGAGAGAAAAGAAAATCATAGCCATTTTGCAAGTCTGTCACTTTCAAATTTCTTTTTTTCTTCAAAATTCTTTTCATTAGGTTGTTTCAATAAAGTTATTGGGTTAGGAGTTGCAAAAATGTCAACTTCCAAAAATCCTGCAATTCCTTTACCCATTTCCACAAAACATCCACCTTTACCATCAAAGAGTGCTTCTTCCTGTTCCTGATGTATTTTTGATATTATATTTTTAGCAACAGTAATCCCTTCTCCTTCAGCAAAAATTCCTGCCTTTGGGACTGCAATTTTTTCCGTTACCATTATCTCATTTACATCACCGATTGCATAAATATTATCAAAATTTGTTTTGCATCTTCGATCAACTGAAATGAATTTTCCTTTTTGTGCAAACCCAGAGTCTACAATAACTGTAGGGACTTTGTGCGGTGGAACGACGATTAGAAGATCAAAGTTGGTTTCTGAGTTTTCAAAGTGCAGTATACTCTTTTCAATTGAAATTGTTTTGTGTAAACCATGAAAGGTGATGTTCTTTGATTTTAATAATTGTAATAATTCCTCGCTTACTTGAGGTCCCGCTGCTGGAAGAGTTATTGGTGCAGGACTGTAAAACTCAATTTGCACAGAATTCCTTGTTTCCAAATCAGTCAACATTGAATGAATTAGAAGAGATGCCTCATAGGGTGCTGGCGGGCATTTGTAGGGCATTCCCATAATAGCAATGGCTATTTTACCAGATTTTATTTTCTTAATTGCTTTATTGATTTTTTGGACATCTTCTATGTCGTATAAATTAAGACCATGTTCAGAAAGACCTTTGATCTGTTCTGGTGCAAGGTCTACGCCTAATGCAATTATCAAGTAATCAAAAGTCAGTTCCCTATATTTTGTTGTAACCAATTTCTTTTTTGGATCTATTTTTATTATTTCTTCATTGATAAATTCGATGCCTTTTTTTGTTATAGACCGTAAAGGTTTTTTTGAAAACTCCAATTCTCTAGTTCCATTTAAGATCCAAAGTTTTACTAGACCCATCATAAAATAGTCTTTTTTATCAATTATTGTAATTTTAACATCATTTGGAAGGTTTTGCCGTAACTCATTGGCTGCTGCCAGACCTCCAAATCCACCACCAAGAATTAAGATATTTATTGGTTTAATAAAAAACACCTGTACAAATCATCTTTCTTGCTGAGTTGGTCTAACCATGATTTCATTAACATTGACATGTGGAGGAGATTCAACTGCAAACATTATTGCATTCGCAATATCTTCAGATTTCAGAGCTTCTATTGTTTGTGCATATTTCATAAAAGATTCTAATGATTTTTCGGTAATTGTATTATTAAGCTCAGTTGCAACGATCCCTGGTTCGATGGTTGTTACTCTGATGTTGTTTCTTGTGCTTAGTTCTTGCCGTAGACCTTCACTGAATGCTCTTACTGCATGTTTTGTTGCACAATAAACACTACCTGCAGCAAAAACAACTCTTCCTGCAATAGATGAGAGGTTGACGATATGACCAGAATTTTGTTTTATCATATGAGGTACAGTAGCTCCAGTACAAAATAAAACACCCTTTATGTTTACATCCACCATTTGTTCCCATTCATCAATTTTTAGACTCTTAACAAAGCTAAGAGGCATTATTCCGGCATTATTTACTAGTATATCTATACGATTCCATTTTTTTATTACAGCATCAATTAATGACTCACAGTCTTTACGTTTTGTAACGTCACAAGTAACAATCAAACTTTGACCACCACTTTTCTTAATTTCATTTTCTAGTTGTTGCAGACGGTCAGTTCTCCTTGCAGCAATTGCTACTTTAGCCCCAGTCTTAGCTAAAGCCAGAGCAGTAGCATATCCTATACCACTACTTGCACCTGTTACTATCGCTATTTTATCTTTGATCAATGAAAATCTGTTGGTTTATCACACATATTGTGTAAATATGTTTTGGTGACATCATTGAAAGTTAGATTGATTAAATTAATTTAATAACAAAGGGTTAAAATAATTTTTGATATATTTAGTAAATGGATTGCCCTGGTTTTATCTTAGCAATTCTTGCTTGATATAGTAATGCGACGGCTAAAGCTAAAAGAACAATTGCAGTAAGCCAATGTGCTACAATCAAGGTTACATAGGCTATGGTGAATCCTATACACAGGACTCCTTGAATTACGAGTTTTACCCAAGATGTGATTTTAAAGGCTCTAGAGATAATTTCTACAACAAAAAGTCCTACAACTGGATATATTGTAAGTAAGAGGAAATCAACGATATCCACTCCTAAATGAGACATTATGTTTGAAGAACAATAAGGTAATTTTTAGTCTTCCCAGTTAATTTTTACAGCAATTTTCTTCCCAATGAGAGCAGTAGCATTTTCAAAAGGAATGGTAGCTACATCTTCTGCCTCAAAAGGACCATATTTTTCCATGTCCGAACCCACAATCTGGTCTATCGGTTTTAGAAATCTCACAACTATGGAACGGAATTTATGATTTTTTGAAACTGTTTCAAGAAGTTTTAATCTACTGTTTAGCGTCGCAGAAAGAACAGTATCTTTTCGTTGACGTAATTCATCATCTGAATCAAGTATGTATCTTTCTTCATCCAGTAGGTTGGAATAATCCAGTTCTTTTGATCTCGTAGCTTTTTCAATCCTTATTTTTAAAAGAAGAGAAACCATATCAGTTATCATCTTTACAAGTGAATCTTTTATCTTCGATTCAATTCCATCATAACCTTGATTTTTTAACTTTCCAAGCATTTCGGAAATACTGTAGTAAAGCTGTGAATCAACTTCTTGAACAGAATCATTTTCGATTTCTCGTAGTAAGATACTATACAGAGAATTTACATCAATTTTTTTTATTTCAGACATTTGCGCATCCAATAATCCTTAAATGGTAGACTCCTCGTGTTATGATCAAGGTGCCAAATTGCCATATAAAGTGATTGGTGGAGAACCCACAGCAGTTTCTTATTCAGCTGATGAGGTTTTTGCAAAAATAAAACATGAACAAGTAAAATTTATCGATTTACAATTTACAGGACTTACTGGAAGATTCCATCACACAACAATTTCTGCAAATTTGTTTACCCCCCAACAAATGCAAGATGGATTACCGAAGCTTGATGGTTCTTCAATTATCGGATTTGCGCAGGTGGCTGATTCTGATCTTGTATTAAAACCTGATCCGAATACTTATGCGCCTATTCCATGGATGACAAATGCCAAAACTGCTAGATTAATTTGTGATATTTACTGGGGATGGGATAAAGGCAGACTTGAGAGCGATCCTAGATCAATTGCACAAAAGGCTGAAAAGCACCTCAAGACTCAGGGTTATGATTTTAGCCTTTGGGGACCAGAAGTAGAGTTTTTCGTTTTTGATAAGATTCATTGGGATGTTCTCACACCATACAAAGGTCAGTCATATTCAATTGAATCAAAGGAGGCTCCGTGGAGTCAAGAAGGGACTGGCTATCCAATGGGGTTGCAGGAGGGCTATTATCCAAGCACTCCATCTGATACATTAACAGAATTTAGAAATGATTGTGTTGAATGTCTGAATGAACATTTTGGCATTTTATGCGATAACCATCATCATGAAGTTGCAACTGCTGGCCAGTGTGAAATCGATATTCGTTATGATCATCTAACAAATGCTGGGGATGGAGCACAAACTTACAAATATGTTGTAAGAAATGTGGCTCAAAAATTTGGCAAGGTTGCAACAATGATGCCAAAACCAATTGCCATGGATTCGGGTTCTGGGATGCACACAAATGTCAGTCTTTGGAAAAATGATAGGAATGTATTTTTTGATAAAGATGATAAAGACGAGATAAGCCAAACCGCAAGGTATTTTTGCGGTGGAATTATGAATCATGCAAGAGCTTTAGCTGCTATCGTTGCACCAACCACAAATTCATATCACAGATTAGTCCCAGGTTATGAAGCTCCAGTATACATTGCATGGAGTCCAAGTAATAGGTCTGGAATAATAAGAGTACCAGCTCATTTTAGAGGAGAGAAATATTCTAAGATAAAACGATTAGAGTTTAGAGCACCAGATCCTTCGTCAAATCCTTATCTTGTCTTTTCTGCAGTTCTTTCTGCAGGACTAGATGGAATAAAAAAGAAGATCGAACCAGGGGATGCAATACATGAAGACATTTACAAGATGAGTAAAAATGAACGCGCATCAAGAGGAATCAAATCATTACCTGCAACCCTTGGCGAAGCGCTCGATTCTCTTGAAAGTGACAGAAAATTCCTTAATCCAATATTTACAAATGAAGTCATCGATATGATAATTGAATTAGAAAGAAAAGATGAGCGAGAGGTATCGATACGACCTCATCCTCATGAATTTTATCTATATTTTGATATTTAGATTATAGTCTTCCAGACACAGCAAATACTAGAAATAGCGCAACAGCTAAAATTGCAAATCCTGCAATCAAGTAAGCTCGTTGCTTTTTTTCTGAAGTACTGGCTTTATACAAGCATAATGCACCAACAAGACCTACAAAAAGAATGAAAACACCAGCAACAACCAAATTTGCATTTGCACCCCCCTCAATTAGCGGATAAAACAAACCAGAGAGCAATGCAAAGAAGAATATCAGATACACATATTTTATTCCAGAAAGAATTGAGCTGCTTTTCTGCATAAAATTTTGTACCAATAATGCGCAAATAAACTTTGATAGTATAATTGAAAAGTTTTCTTGGGAATCTCTTACATATCCATGCCAGGCATTCCACCCATACCGCCCATGCCAGGCATTCCACCCATACCGCCCATTCCTCCCATGCCACCCATTCCTTCGCCACCTCCGGGAGGGCCGCTAGACTTTGCAATTGCTATTACATCATCAATTCTGAGAATCATTGATGTTGCTTCGGTAGCAGATGATATAATCTGGATTTTTACAGAAAGTGGTTCAAAGATATCAGTAGAATGCATGCTTGCAACAACTCCCTTCATTACATCAATTCCAGTCCATTTGTTTCCTTTCAATTGTTTAGAACGTAATGATGTTAATGTATCAATTGGATCCATACCTGCATTTTCTGCAAGAGTAATAGGAATGACTTCAAGTGAATCTGCGAATTTTTCTACAGCTAATTGTTCTCTCCCTTCAAGTGTTTTTGCCCATTCTCTAATCTTTGTTGCAGCATATGTTTCAGGAGCACCGCCACCAGCTACGATCAGTGGTTTTTCAATAACGTCTTTAACAACCATGAGTGCATCATGAACTGACCTTTCAACCTCATCAACTACTCTTTGTGAACCACCACGTACAAGAATTGTAACTGCTTTTGGATGTTTACACCCTTCTACGAAAACCCATCTGTCTGTCTCAACTTTTCTTTCTTCAACATTTTCTGCAAAACCTAAATCTTTTTCAAATAAATCATCAAGATTAGTCACGATTCTTGCATCTGTTGCTTTTGCAAGTTTTGTAAGATCGCTTTCTTTTATTCGTCTTACTGTAAGTATGCCAGCTTTTGCAAGATAGTGTTGTGCGATATCATCAATTCCCTTTTGACAGAACAAAACGTTTGCACTTGATGCAATAACTTTGTCGACCATGTTTTTGATCATTTTGTTTTCTTCGTCCAAAAATGACTTCATTTGTTCAGGACTTGATATGTTGATCTTGGCATCAAATTCAGTTTTGTCAATTTCTAAAGCAGTGTTAATTAAAGCGATTCTTGCGTTAGAAATTTTCTTTGGCATGCCGCTATGAACAACTTCTTTATCAAGAATAATCCCTTTTGTGAGAAGAGTATCTTTTATAGAGCCGCCAGCCTTCTTTTCAACTTTAATATCATCAATATCCACTTTGTATTCATCTTCAACTTTTTCTGCTACTGCAAGTACAGCTTTTACTATCATATCTGCCAGACCCGCAGAGTCCTTTCTAACAAGCTTTGTTTGCATCGAGGTTCTTGCAATTTTGTTAAGCATCTCCTTATCAGTTGGTTGCACTCTATCTGCCATTTTTTCTAAGAATTGAATTGTTTTTTGGGCAGCTTTTCTATATCCATCTACAATTATGGTTGGATGAACATCTTGGTTTATCAATGATTCCGCATTTTCTAAAAGTGCACCTGCAAGAATTACGGCAGATGTGGTTCCATCTCCTACTTCATTATCAGTTGTTTTTGAAATTTCAACAAGCATTTTTGCTGCAGGATGCTGTACATCAATCTCCTTTAGAATTGTAGCGCCATCATTAGTAATTGTGACATCACCTAAAGAGTCTACAAGCATTTTGTCCATTCCTCTTGGACCAAGACTTGTGTGTACAATTTCAGCAATTAGTTTTGCCGCGGTGATGTTATTTTTCTGAGCATCACGACCTTTGGTCTGTTGAGCTCCCTCTTTTAATATAACAACTGGAATTCCGCCCTGAGCGTTTTGCATACCCATGTTGTAATAGAGCAATTTTTTCCCCTTTTATATCTTTTTTAAATTCAAATTGTACCAAAATAATTTTTTAAAATCCTAATCCGATGTTTTTAAATTAGGATAATTGAACTCAGAGGGCATGACACGATCCTCGCCAAAAGAATCTTACAAAGAGATACTATCGATGCTAAAGGAACATAATAATTGGTTTGCAAATTCAATTCCTCTCATTGCAAGTGAAAATGTTCCAAGCCCTGCGGTAAGGGAAGCTGCCATTTCTGATTTTGCAAATAGGTACGCAGAAGGTTGGCCAGGTGAGCGTGTTTATGCTGGTTGCACCTACATTGATAAGGTAGAGTTCAAGTGTATCGAACTCGCAAAAAAATTATTTAGGGCGGAGTTTGTGGATGTAAGACCAATCTCTGGGGTTGTAGCTAATCTTTCAATTTATTCCGCTTTTACAAATCCTGGTGATATCATGCTCGCACCATCTATTCCGTCTGGAGGTCATATTTCTCACGGTAAGAAAGAACATTCAGGTACAGCTGGTCTTGTGCATGGATTAGATATTGAATTCTATCCATTTGATGCAGAAGAGATGTCATTTGATGTGGATAAAACAAAACAGAAAGTTATTGAATTAGAAAAAGCTGGTAGATTGCCAAAACTAGCTATGTTTGGTGGTTCAGTTTTCTTGTTTCCTCATCCCGTTAAGGAACTTGCAGATTTTCTAAAGGGATACAAGATGTTTGTTAATTATGATGGTGCACATGTTGCAGGACTCATTGCTGGTGGACAATTCCAAGATCCATTAAGAGAGGGAGCAGATGCAATGACTATGAGTACCCACAAAACTTTGTTTGGCCCTCAAGGAGGGATGATTGTATCCTTTGAAAAATATGCTGAAAATATCAAAAAGGCCACCTTTCCTGGTATGACTAGTAATCATCACCTTCATCACGTTGCTGGAAAAGCAATTGCATTTGCAGAAATGATTGAGTTTGGTAAAAAATATGCAAGTCAGGTGATAAAGAATGCGAAAACACTTGCACAAGCTTTAAACTCATTTGGTTTTGGAGTTTTAGGAGAAAAACGAGGATTTACTGAATCTCATCAGATTGTAATGAATGTGCTTTCATTTGGTGATGGAGGAACAATTGAGGCAGATCTTGAAAAAGCAAACATAATTGTAAACAGACAACTTATTCCTGGAGATATCAAAGCAGGTAGAAATTACTTTCATCCTGGAGGAATAAGACTTGGAGTCGCTGAGCTTACTAGACTCGGTATGAAAGGATCAGAAATGGAACAAGTTGCGGAATTTATCAAAAAGGTAGTTGTGGATAAGAAAGATAAGAAGAAAGTTGCGTCTGAAGTAAAGTCATTTAGGAAGGACTTTCAGAAAGTTCATTATTGTTTTGATAACAAGATTGGCGGTTATGAATACATCAAGCTACGTTAGAATAATCAGTAAGAAGCGACTGTTCGTTTTCCTCCTTCCCAAATACTAATTCTAGTTCATCTAATAGACCAACAACTCTTCCTCTCAAATACGGATCAACTTGATATTTACCAAGTAGTCTTTTTGCAAGTTTGAGATATTTTTTCACCGAAGGTCTTGTCATTGTTTGAATTAGTTTACTTCCACATTCATTACAATTCTGAGATAGTGGGATTCTTCTATAACTAGCGCCACATGTAGTACACCTAAATGATTGCCCCGAATATGCCCTAAGATTGCCCATAATATCTGGTAGCAAATGGGTCGTCATTACCATAGAAACTACCTCACTTGGATCTACGGCATTAATTATTTCGGCTGTTCTAATTTGCATATCAAGTTTTTCCAAAAGTGAACCTAATGTAGAATATGCACTCCTAGATCTGGATGTAGTAAGGGTTGATGTCTGATGTGTAAAGTAATGTCCGTAAAACTGTCTTTCTGTTTCTAGCCTTGATTTAAGAGTCTCAACACCTTTGACCTCACTTGCTTTTTCTTTTGCAAGGGTTGCTTCAAAAAATGAGAGAGGTAATGTTTTTTCAACTTCAAAATTATGGGCTTGTCTTTGAACTTCTTGTGGTATGACTATTGGTTGTATTAATAATGGGGCATCCATTAAACCGCCTATCCTATCTGATAGAAATTGTCTTGAAAAATTAAGCAAGCTATCCATTAATAACATGATTGAATCAGCATCACCATCTGCATCACGTCTTTTTGCAGAATGCCATACCGGTGTACCATAACAAACATGTGTATTGGTATATCCTATTATTCGACCTACAATGCCAACAGAAGTATGTGGAGCTAACCCAATTATCAAATGCCCAACAAGATCATTATTATTTTTGATTTTGTAGAAGGGAGGGTGACCAAATAGCTTTTCCAATTCCTTATCAATATATTGCGATGTCCTTCCCAAGTACTCACCACAATCATAAGGAATGATTACATCCTGCATTAAAAGCTCAACAGTCTGATCTAAAGTAACAAGTGGTTTTCCATCAATGTCATGAGTATACCCGAGTTCAATAAGCTTCTCAAGTGATGTTCCTATCCAACTAGGTTTGAAATGTGTAAGTGGTGCGTTTGTTGCGTCAAACCTTATTGTTCCATCTTTGAATACACTAAGATCAAGACTTTGTCTAATGATTCCTTTTTCGAGAGGTTCTGCAATCCGGTCTTGATTGATGAGTTCTCGGACTCCCTTAAACGGTTCTCGAGCTCGGATAGCTGTTTTTTCTTGAGCAAAAAGTAATTGCTCTTTGAGAGGGAATGCTTTGTATCCATGCAAGGCACCCTTTTTCTTGCATTTTCCGCAAAAATCAGAGTCAAGGTCTGCTCTACAATTAGGACAAATGAAAATCACAGATGTCTTTTTACCACATTTTGAACAGGCTATTCCAATGGATGCCTCGTTACAATTTTTGCAAACTCTATTACTGATATTACAGTAAAAGTTAGGTTGTTTTGCAGCTTTTAACAAGTCACGTGATGCCCCTCCTTTACTACCTACAGGAAATAGTGTATGTACAGGAGGTTTCATTTTTCTTTCAGCTGCCTTTTCTGGTCTACCCACCCTAATTCCAATTGCTGTTGAAAATTTATCACGAATTTTGATCTTCGAGGTATTTGTAATCATTTGTGGCACAGTAAATGATTTATCGAATTGGATTGGTTTTCTAAATAACAAATAATAGAAAATTCTAGCTTCTGTTGATTTTAGTAAAACAGATTCTCCTGAAATCTCATGTGGAACACCAAGCTTTTCTAATATTTGTTTACTATTTTTTTGATAGGTTATTAATTCTGGTTCGGCATTTTGTGGGTAAAGTATTTGTTCAAATTCATCTGGTGATAGTTGTTCCCAATAGTAAAGATAGTGAGGGTGGAGTGGAATTTCAAAATCTAGAGAAAGTTTTATCGCCTCATCCAAGCTTGGGGTTTTTGAGAGGAACTGCAATAGCTGCGTGTCTCCTGCTTCATATTTTCTGAGTTTTTCTTCTAATTCCGCTGCCCAATATTCTTCAACATAACCAGTTGGTATAAGCTCTGCATTGTTTTCTAGAAAATCTCCATAACTTATTAGAATATCACCAAGGTGAAGAATTTTTTCAATATGGTTCTTTATGCTGAGCCCGTGTGCTGTGTCCTTGATTTTTACAACGTTTCCATTTACAAGTCTTACAATGGGGGTATCAAGCGAGTCTACAAAGGCAATAGTTGAAGCTTTGCCTGGAGTATCAAGTTTAATTTGTGTACCAACCGCTATGGTATGGTCTAGAATTTCCGCTACAACTGGATGGACCCCGATTGACGCAAAACCAGTGTTGCAGGCTCGCCCATACCTCAGCCTAAACCCACCTAGTTTTTTTGGCATTGAAAGTACTGATCTGCCGGTTATGACCTCTCTCATTCTATGAGCTGCAGCATCTTCATCACCAGTTTGGATTGCTCCTTTGAGATCCTTAAGCCAGTCCCAGCCATCTAATTTATACAATTCAATAAGTTTTAGTAATTTCCTAGATTTTCCAATCAAACCATCGTTTAGAACTCTTAATGCCCCTCCTCTCACTCTATCTGTACTAATCCTAGTCATGTTTCTGTGACTAACAATTTCAATAGGATCTGTATCAACACCGTTCAGTTCAACAGGAAGATTTGATATCACAGAAACAATGTCCTCATCTGGAACATGATATTGAAAGTTACCAGCCTCTCTTTCGTACAGTCTTAGCTCTTCAACAAACCTACCAGTTTCATCATCGAATGAGTTTGCTTGATATCTATCTAGACCGGCTATCTTTCTAACGTGGTCTGCAATTAGCATGGTAGATGCAGCTTCTGTTCCTCCAGCCGACCTTATTGGCCCGGCAAATGAGATAGATAGGTAGTTGGAACCGTCACGATTTTGTTTTATTTTTATCTCATGAATTCCCTGCAGTGGAGCAATGGTAACCCCTTCAGTAACTATTGCAAGAGCTACTCGTACTGCCATGTCTAATTTCTCTTCTAATGATGAATCGGGACCAGTGTATTTACCCAGGGCGATTTCCTCTGCAAGAGTCAATGCAGCAAGCTCCTTTGTGGTGGTTTGTATTAGTGACCTAAGACGTTCCGTCACATCAATTTCATGCATTTTTGAGACACGATCTGCAAGATCAAATGCAATCTTTGGTTCTACCATTACCGATGAATCGTGTAAGGTGGATTTTGCAGCTGCTGATTTTTCAAAGATAGAGAAGACAGTGTTTGAGATTCTAGTATAATATTTAACATAATAATCAGGCATTGGGATTTCATGTAAGCGCAATACCACGTTCTCAGACATGTTATTTCTTTACACTCTGGATGGTTTTTACAATATCGTTTAGGACTTTGCTTCCTCCTTTTTCTGCAAGAGTACCAATAACAATGGCATCAGCGCCTGCTTTAACAAGTTCCCCTGCGGCCTGTGAGTTTCGTATACCTCCTCCCACAATTAGAAAGCCCTTAAAGACATTCCTTACTGCTCGTATCATTTCTGGTTTTACATGAGAGGATGCTCCAGAACCTGCCTCAAGATATACAAATCTCATTCCTAGAAATTGTGCTGAGAGGGAGTACATGGCAGCAATGTTTGCCTTATCAAAGGGTATTCCTCTCACTGAGCCAACAAACCACGCTGACGTTCCTTCCCCTATTACAATATAGGCGGTTGGTAGCGGTTCCAAACCAAACTTGAGAACATTTGGGGCTCCAAGTGCTTGGGCTTGAGAGATATAGTAAGGATTCTCAGAGTTCAAAAGAGAACTAAACAAAATAGCATCAGCGTTTGGAACAACCCCAGTAACATTACCAGGAAAAAGGATAATTGGAATTTTTACTGATTTTTTTAAATTTTTAACAACTTCTGCCATTCCAAGTTGATCTGTAGCAGATGATCCACCAACAAGTATTGCTGCAGCGCCAATCTTCTCAACATCTTTTGCAAGTTTTATTGTTGATTTTATCTCTGAAATCTCTGAATCTATGAGAACAAAGAGTAAGGCTTTCTTTTTTTTGAGAGTAGTGTTTAGGTAACTCTCTACACTTTTCATAAGACTGGTTAATAGTGAACTTTTTAAAGTTTAACGATAATAAGATATACAGAATTGTATAGCTATGGTCGAACCGTTGGAATCAAAATTTAATAATATTATAAAACAAATTATAAAAAAATCACTATTTACTGAAAGACAGATTGAAATTATTTTAAATCAGTTAAACCTACGGGAGACCAGGTTTAGTATAACAAAAGGGGCATATTACAGACAGGTGAACCAGTCTAGGGAGAAATTATTAGGATTGTATTATTCAATCATACTTCTAAGGGGATTAGGTGTGCTTATTCCTGAAGATATTGATGTGATAAACAGATTATCTGAACAGGTTTCTGTGATACAAAATAGTGATGTTTTTCCTGAAAGAGAACAGGAAATCATCAATGTGATTGAATCTTTAGTAAGTCGTGCCTGTAGACTGTGATTTCACAATACTTTTGTTAATTATATCACTATACTGTATGATATCCATAATGTTGTGATTGATGTGTATTATGTGAAAAAAAGTTGTTCAGATATGATAAATCACATTCATTCATGAGTTTTTGTGATGTTAGTAGAGATCCCAGACGTAGATGTGATGGTAGGCGTCGCTTTAGCATTTGTGGCTGGTTTGTTTGCTATAATTATATACAATAAAGTAAAGCCTCTCATGAGAAAAGAGTCTGAACAAGTAAAATCGTACATAGATCGTTTACAGTACTATGAGAATCAATTAATTGATATGAGAATACGCATGGATTCGTTAGAGTTAGATGAGAATGTAAGCATTCCAGAAGCACCAATCAAGGCAGAGAAAAAACACATCAAAACAGGGCATGAAGAGGTAGAAGCCGATGAGGAACCACAAAAAGAAAGGATGCGTAACATGAATTTTGGCAGCGCTACGGATTATGTTCTAAAATTAATCACAGAAAAACCTATGACATCACGTGACATACAAATCACAATAGGTAGGACTAGAGAGCATACATCACGGATGATGAAAAAGCTTTTTGAAGAAGGTTATGTTGAAAGAAATATGAAAACTAAACCTTTTACATATTACATTACTGATAAGGGTAAATCGAAGCTTGGTTTACTTAAAATAACATCCTAGAAATTATCAAACCTAGAAAATGTGCAATTCACCCATTATAATGGCTAATTAATAATTTCATAAAATCATAAAACATTTATTACTTAAATTATTTATTTAATATTATGACCATACAACAAAATGAAGAGTTGGTTAAGATCACCTCTGGAGGGACAATCTCGATTCCTAAGCAATTTAGAAAGTTTCTTGAACTTCAGAAGGGAGATTATGTTAAAGTTATAATGATTGAGGATCACCTCATAATAAAGAAAGTATTGATCACATGAGTAGTTATTTTGTTAATGAGTTAGGTTGCCTTTGTGTGATTTTGACCACTTGATAGGTCCATTCTCTTCCCTGTCTTACTCTTTCTACCTTACCCTTTGTGGCAAATCTGGAAAGATAGGTTGAGATTATGCTTAGTTTGATTGGTTCTCCATATTCATCCTCGTATTTTTCAAGAACCTCAGATGAGGTAAATTTGCCCATTGGAAAATGTTTGTCTATAATATTCCAAATCTTTGAACCGACGGAGTCTAAGGTAGGGCCATCTTGTGGTTCTTCGATATTAATCAAATCCATTAATTCAAATATTTTTAGCATTTTTTCCCTAGTAACATTGCCTTCCAAACTAAAATTGTACTTGGCACCATCAGCGTCTTCCAGATCTATTTTGATCTTTTTCTTGGTCATTGTGATCGATCCGGTTAACACCTTAACACTTGAAGGGATCAAAGAATATTTGTTAACCAGTAAGTTTGTTAACATTCACTGCCTAGTCCATGCCTAACCGTTTCTTACACCTTAACAAAACCCTCTATTCTTATGGTCTGTTTTTATGGAAAATCTATGCCTGGAGTGGAAATAATGGGGTTCATTCAACCATCTTAACATTGTTAAGACCAATATTCACGTCTGGAGTGGAAATAATGGGGTAAAATCAGCCTTTTTATGGTTTATTTTAACATTAACTTAACAATCAGTTAAGTTGAGCCTAGTCATACCCACACACCATCCTTTCCACTCTAGCTTTTTTAAAATTTTTTTTTAAAGAAAAATAAAAATAATTAATGATATACTAAATTTGGTTTAGTGATTCTATTCTAATTATATTATTCTAAGGTAGAATCATTATGTGGACACAGGAAATACAGGTGTGTGTGTGTAAATGACCGATCATGATGCAGTAGATAAATTATTGGATGATGCTACTAGTGGACGGTCCATCTTAAAAAAACGAGATGTATTACATTTCACATTTATCCCTGAAACAATCTTACATCGAGATAATGAACTTGCTAAAGTAACCCAAGCACTCTTACCAATTTTAAAAAAATCAAGACCATCTAATCTTCTTGTTTATGGAAAACCAGGCACTGGAAAAACCTTGGTAGTAAAAACCATCCTATCAAAAATCCAAAAACGTGTAGAGAAAAGTGATTTCCCAATTAAACTAGTTTATACAAACGCTAAAGATGAAACAACACTTTATGGATTGTTAGTAAGCTTTGGGAGACAATTAGGTTTGAAGACACAAAAAGAATTACCCACCACAGGTCTATCAATTAGCAGTGTCTTTAACAAACTTTTAGATGTAATTCAAAAAAACTCTACCAACGCAGTCTTTGTTATAGATGAAATTGACTATCTTGCAGACCTAATATCAAAAACAGGCAAAGACATCTTATATAATTTAACACGGGCAAATGAGAGGCTAAAGACAGGTTCACTCACACTCATTGGAATCTCAAATGACTTGACCTTTAAAGAAAGACTTGACCCTAGAGTACTAAGCAGTTTAAGTGAAGAAGAAATCGTCTTTACAAACTATACCATGGAACAAATCAAAGAAATTCTTTTGGATCGAATTAAAACCGCATTTATCCAAGGGACGGTAGAAGCCGCAGCCATAAACCTCTGTGCTGCAATGGCTGGTCAAGAACACGGCGACGCAAGGAGAGCAATAGATCTTTTACGGGTTGCAGGGGAACTGGCTGAAAGAGAGCAGTCAGAAACTGTAAAAGAAGACCACATCAGACGAGCATCCCAAAAAATGGAAGAGGATAAAGAAACAACAGCACTAAACTCCTATCCCTTACATGAGAAATTACTAATTATTGCAGTAATGAGAGCAAAAGGTTCCTCCACAGGCGAAATATATCAGGCCTATAAAGGACTCTGTAAGGCAATCCGACAAAAAGAGATAACCCAAAGAAGAGTAACCCAAATTCTAGGAGATATTGAGCTTTCAGGTCTAATCACAGGCAAAATAGTTCACCAGGGTATGCACGGTAGGACCAAAAAATACAATTTAACAATTCACCCAGATGTAATTAAAAAAGCCTTCAAAGACGATCTGATTTTAACCGATGTTTTATAACAAATTATCTAATCTACAAAACTTTTTGTAAAAACTTTTAGCGTCGCTAAATTTACAATAACTGCAATTCCAGGTGTTGGTGTAATTCCTACACTTGCTTGATATGCAGTTTGAGTCTGCCAAGCTCCGGAATTTACTATCAAGGTTCCCTTGTACATATCTAGGTCCACAACATGAATGTGCCCGGAATGAAAGATGTCTGGTACTTCATCTATGACCATCATATCTTCTGTTTCTGGGGCTATTGGTGTTCGTTTACCATAAATCGGACTAAGATGTCTAGCTTTTAGTAATGTCTTCATTGCTTTAGCTGGTTGAGAGTAGCTTAAGCCAGGTGTGGTCCCGACAACATCATCCAAACTTTGTCCATGGAACATCAAAACCTTGACTCCATTTAATGCGATTACTGATGGGTTACCAAGCATGAAAAAATTTTCTCTATTCCACAAATCCAAATTATGTTTTTCAGGTATTGCAGGCTGTGGTAGAGCCCTACGGCCAGGATCATGATTACCTGGAATGATAAAGACTTTGATGTGTTTTGGAATTTTATCAAGCATTTGAGCAGCCTTTGCCATTTGTTGACCTATGTCTACCAAAAGCAGCTCTTTGTCCTGATTAGGAAATATTCCAACACCATCTACTACATCCCCACACACCAAAACAAAACGAATTTTTTTAGCAATTGGATCCGGACTTGAAAGCCACGAAACAAACTCTCCAAACTCCTTTTCCATAAAATACTTACTACCCACATGCAAATCTGATATTAAAACGGCATAAGTTTCAGTTTTAGAACGATTTGTTACATGTTCTGGTACGTCTGGAATGACTAACTCTTTGGTTATAAAACCACCATTTTTTCCATTAGTTATACTTTGTAAAACAAATTGGTCTACCAAAAGGGAGTTCGCTATTGACTGAATTTCCTTATTAAAAACTAATGTCTCAAGGGATCCACTAGGATCATCAACAATTAATTTTGTTACATCTCTATCGATTTTACGGTCCATGAGTAGTCCACCTACAAAGACTTCCTCTTTTGGTTTACCTGCCTTTACAGTATCTATCTGAATTAGTTTTTTTGCTTGTGCTCTTTGTGATATTATCTTTAAAAGCTTTGAATATCGATTAGCAAAAAGAGCCCCAAAACCATCAATTCCCTCAGCTGATGTGATTTTCTTTGTTGGATCTGCCAAAATTTCATGTTTGTTTTCTAAATTTTCAACAACATCTGAATCAACAAACATTTTTAGATCATTTTGATTAATTAAAAACAAATTCTGTTTAGCTTTTTCACGCACGACTCGCTTGATTATTGTCTCTAACTCATTAGATTCAATTTCTTCTAGAATCTTAAAGGCATCTGGGTGAATTTGGAATCCCTTGCTTAACGCATATTTTAGTGCCGAAGATGCATTCTCATTCATTAAATTCAGATAATTGAACGTTTAATTAAATCTGCTTAAGCCAACCCTCAAATAGATATGTTTTAAAATAAAAACATGACAAGAAAAAAGAGAGCATTAACATTTCTTATTTTTATTGGAATATTTAGTGGTGCATATTCTATTGGAGCTGAAATGATAGTTTCAAATGAAGATGCAATGACATTTCTTCAAGAATTTCAATTATCAATTGAAGGAATAGATGCGATTGGAATATTTTTGCATAACGCAGGGATTGGACTTCCGATGTTTATTCCAGGGGCTGGTATGATATGGGGTGCATTTGCTGCATGGTCTACTGGTTTTGCATTTAGTGCACTTGCTACGACCAATCCTATACTTGAAACCATTCCACCTCTAACTGTGCTCTTTCTTTCACCTTTTGGTGTGATGGAACTTGCTGCATATTCACTAGGAATGTCAAGGAGCTTTCTCCTTATTCATACTATTATCAAAAAAAACCCAATAAAACCACAACTACGAATAACCGTTATTGAAGTAGGAATAGCCGTAGCACTCTTACTTGTAGGTGGATTTATTGAATATGCGATGATTCAACAATTTGGTTCTAATCCTAATCTCCCAAATTCCTAAACTAATGAGATAGAATGAACTGTTAAGAATTGCCTCACCGGTTTAAATTTTTTAGACCATTAATTATATACAACTTTGGGTATTAGTTAGATGATGAAAATTCTTATTTTATTATTAATTTCGGTTATGGGGATTTTGTTTATTTCATTACACCAAGCAGATGCAAAAATACTTCCAAATGGTGAATATTTGCTTCAAGGAAATGGTTTTGTCGTTACCGAGGATTCAATTGAAGACTCAGAGGTAGATTTTCAGTTTCTAACTGGCAAGCTTGCTAATGGAAGAATGAAAGTAAACCTCCAAGACGGAGTGACAACAATTTCAAATGATGATTATTTAGCTTCAAACGGACCATCTGGAACAGTGCTAAGTGATGGTAGATTCATTATACTTTCTGGCAACTCAGAAAATTCCAACGGAGATAAAATTTCTACAAATCTCTTTGGAAGATTAATTGACGATAGTAAAGATGGTTCTGTTTATTCTTTCACAGGAAAAGTTACAAAAAACAACGAAATAATGAAAGTTGTTTATATTACAAAGATTGTGGGTACCAGTATTACTGTAGAAAAACCTAAACCAGAAGAAATTCCAACGCAACCAAAAACTATCCAAATAAACATTCTTGCAGGATCATCAAATCCAGGCAACATAAAATATTATTCCTTAAACTCAGTTACAATTAATCCAGGGACCACCATCATTTGGAAAAATGAGGACGCGGTACCACACACAATAATGAGTGGTATTGCAAGTTTTTCACATGGAAAACCATTCACTCCAGATGGCAAAATTGATAGCGGTGAAATTGCTCCAGGTCAAACATTCCAAATAACAATTAACGAATTTGGCATTACAAGATTCTTTGATTCTCAATATTCCTGGATGGACGGAGTCATAGTTTCTCTCCCTGAAGAAAAATCAAAAAGTCTTGGGAAAAATACAGAAACGGCACTTGATATAAGAAACAAATATCTTAACAACACTGGAAATTAATCTGTTTTAAAATTTACATATGATTCAGGTTTGTATTGATCGAAAACCATCACAGAAAGGTCAGAAAACTGCCTTCCTTCCAAATCCTTTAACATTCCAACAAAAAATGTCTCTTTTTCAGTCGTTAAAAACTCAAAAACATGAACCTTTATCTTTGATGTATCAAAACCATGATTTTTTAGGTATAATGCAATTTCTGATTGCATAAAATTTTTTGAGGGATCCGAGGGCCACGGTCTTGGAACCAGGATTACATTATAACCATCAAGAAGAGCTTTTTGTAATTCTATTTTTTCTTCTTCAATGCTAGTGCTTACATGCATTGTGATGACTTTACTTTTGTCTAAGGGAACACAAGCTTTTGCTGCAGCGACTTGAATAGAACTAATTCCTGGGATTATCTCCACTTTGCCAAAAATCTCAATTAACCTGTCAACGACTTCTGATTCTGAAAAATTTACATCACCAGTAAATGGAATGACACAAGTCTTATCACCTAATGTTTTTGCAACTTTTTGGTATGTCTCTTCTTGGTTTTGCATTGTTATTTCATACACCTGCTTGTTTGCCAAGAGCCTCTCTATTGTTTTTAAGGTGTATTTGTAACCAATTACAATTTCAGAATAAAGTATGACCTCTTTTACAGCATCGGTAATATATCGTGGGGACCCAGGACCGACACCAACAGCATAAACTTCACCCATAACCTATCCAATGACTTTTTGTCTACTCTTAATATAGTCTACAAGAGGTGTCCAATCTACTTTTAGATATTTTATGGGATCCTTTGCAGGGTATTTTACCCAACCACTGACAATTGAAAATTGATATTTTTTTATTTTGCCTTCAACATTTATCTCCACATTCAAAACACCTCCCCAAGATTTTATTTCAGAACTAACATTTAAAATCTGGTCAAATGGAATCTCTAAATTTTTTTTATTTTCAAGATCTAATCTAAGTTCATTGTCACCATATCCATCATGATGAATCATAATGTTGGGGGATTTTTGTAAAGTGCGGAGCTGTCTTTCTACAGCATATGCCCACCACTTTACCTTCGCCTCCGTCTTTGTTACAAACGACAAATGCTTCTCCGTTAAAAAGAGCATTCCTTCAATTCCACGCTTTAAAAATTTCTTTTCTTCGCCCCAAACAGCAAGAACATGAGTTTGAATATGCTCATCAGAATCCATGAAATTGTTTAAGATTTGCTTATTAAAAACCAATATCTGGCAATTGGCTTTAATAAAAGGAGCCAAATTAACCCAAATATTGCATTTTAATTTACTCTCAATTGGTCTGATCGCTCTTCTCTTATCAAATTCAATTCCTACGAGTTTTTCAGATTCTAAAGTTGCTGTGATTGAAACAAAGTTTGGTAATATGGTGATAGAATTTTTTCCCGAAGACGCACCAAAAACTGTTGATAATTTTATAAAATTAACGGAAAGTGGATTTTATGATGGAACCCTATTTCATAGGATCATAAAGGATTTTATGATTCAAGGTGGTGATCCACTATCAAAAGACAGTAATCTCATACAACAATGGGGAACTGGTGATGCAGGCTATAAAATCCCCGCGGAATTTAACAAGATAAAACACAATCGAGGAATCGTATCCATGGCAAGATCAACAGATCCCGACAGTGCGAGTTCACAATTTTTTATTGTACAAAAAGACTCAAACTTTCTTGATGGTAAATATACCGTATTTGGAAGATTAATAACAGAAGAGAGCTTCAAAGTTCTTGATTCTATTGCTTCACTTGAAACAGTTTCTGACAAGTCTAGCGGAATTCCATTAGATGTTCCAGTAAACTATGGAGATGCACAAATTCATAGCATTAAGATAAAGAATCATTCAGAAATTTTAAATATATTAAATCCTGGTGAGCCGGATCGTTTTGTTTCCCATTCTAACCTTGATGGATCAGGTAATTATCAAAACACTCTTCTTGGATTTTCCTTTCATGCGCCAGATAACTGGCTTTTACAAGAACCACAAAAAACACAACCTGAATTTCCCGATGTTGTTGTGGTCGGACCAATGTCAGATGGATTTACACCAGTAATTTCATTCCTTGTAGAAAATACTAACCAAACCTCACTTGATGACCATGTAAAAAACACAAGAAAAAATTTACAAGTAGTTATTGATGCTGGAAGATTAGAGATTCTTTCGGAAGAAAATAAACAAATCAAGGGATATAATGCCCATATAACAGAAGCAAAAGGAGGATTTGTATCCAAAGACAAGATCTTTGTAATAAAATACAGGGAGTTAGTTATTGAAAGTGGTGATAAATTCTATACCATGACTTATACAAACCAAGAAAAAAACTTTGATTCTGATTTACCAACTTTTAATGCTGTTTTGGATTCGTTTAAGATTGCTAACAAACCAAATGTGCCATTACCTAACTTTCCACTAGAAATTGCTATAGGCATAGGCATAGCTATTGCAGCTGTTATCGCTGGCATTGTTTTGAAGAAGAGAAAACCTTCTAAAATAAAAACCTGAAAATAATAAAATCATCAAGTATTCTACCAAACATCATCGACCTCATCAAGTTCCTTGTATTCTTTTGGAGCTTCATGACGCAGCACTTTGAGCCTAGCAATGTCACGATCAAAAAATAAATCAACAGTCCAATCAAGCAAAATTCTTAGACGCTTATCAAATTTTGGAATTTTAGAAAGATAGATACTTCTCCAAATCCACCACGCTGCAAATCCATACAGATTAACACCAAAGATTGTGGCAATTCCAGTCCTTTTTCCTATAATGGCCATCTGTCCTTTTGATGAATATTCAAATTTCTTTTTCTGTTCATTCCTTATCAAAGATTTCAAGTTGTATGCAGCAACTTGTGCTTCTGCTTCTGCATTTTGTGCAGTGGGTGGATAAGGTTTCTGGGTTTTTGGATTTATCAGATAAGAACAATCACCTATTGCAAAAACCCCGGCAAAGTCTGGAACTTCTAAAAACTCATTTACAATTACTCCTCCCCGGTTTGTCTTAAAAACTGAATTTTTAATTGTGTCAACTGGGGTCACACCGGCAGTCCAGATCAAAGTCCTTGTTTGAATAGAACTAATTTTTTGTTGACTCACCGGTTTTCTTGTCGGTTCGCCTATCTCCTCTATTATTACCTCTCTGCCAGAAAAACTTGCAAGTTTTGTGTTCAATAAAACTTCCATGCCTCGGTGTTTCAATTTTTTTAAAGCAAATCTTGCAAGGTTTTCATTAAATCCAGGCAAGATAAAGGAAAGAGCCTCCAAAATAATTACTCTGATGTCCTCTTTTTTTATATGTGGGTAGTATTTTCTAGCATCCAGCAAAAGATCCATCAATTCACCAGCCGTCTCTATTCCAGCAAAACCAGCTCCCACAATTACAAAGGTAAGCAAACTTTTCTTTAGGATAGGATCATTTTCATTTTCCGCTTGTTCTAACATATCTATTATCCTATTTCGCAAAACCACAGCATCGTTTAAGGTCTTCATGGAATAGGCTTGTTCTTCCATTCCTTCAATTCCAAAAAAGTTAGTTTGACTCCCTAGTGCTAGCACAAGAAAATCATAATGTAAAGAAATCCCTCGCTTCTCATTGGTTCCTTCTAGAGTTACGATCTTTCCATATGGGTCAATGTTTTTTATTTTACTTTCATAAAATGTAGTTTTAACAAAAAGAGTTCTGATTGGTATGATGATGTGTCTTGTTTCAATCATTCCAGAAGCTACTTGTGGGAGCATTGGTGTAAAAAGAAAAAAATTGTCCTCACTTACCAGAGTAATATCAATCTCCAAATCGTTTTTAAAATAAGATTCGAGTTTTCGTATGCATTCAATTGCAGCAAACCCTCCTCCTAGAACTAAAATGCGTCTCTTATTTTGTGACATTTACCTTCAGACTGTACCTTTGAGGTTATATCCTATCGGATAAAGAAATAAGACCACTTTGCTAAGCTGGACTACCAAAATTCTAGAACTATAATTTTCCAAAGAGAACAGTAAAATATCATAAAAATCAACATTATCTTATGAAGAAGGAATACGTAGTTGTACGTATAGACGCCTCACCAGATGGCGCACCATACGTGGTAGTTTCTCTATCTACTCCTAAAGATTTTAGAGAGCAAAGCCAACCAATGTCTCCATTTGGCTCAAACGTGATGGGTTTTTCAAATATGGATGAAATGATAAAAGGTCTCAATAAAATGATGTCAGGGGGTGTTCTAGGCCAAGCAGGAGGAATAACCTCAATCAAACTAGATATGCATGAATACAAAGAACTTGGCCTTTCTGTTGGAGATAAGGTATTTCTTGAGATCTCTAAACCCGAAACACTTGGTGTATAATAATTTTTATTAAAAATTTGATTATTTTCGTATTATTTTGATATTTCTGAGCGTAAAATTTTGTAGGCTCTTGCAGCATCTTCTTCATGCAGAACTAGGATTATGTCTTCTTGGCCAAAATATGCGTTAACAAGTTCTATTCCATTATCATGTAAAATTTCAGATACATAAGATACAATGTCTGACCTATTCTGAGTTTCTGGGATATGAATGCTGATTTTTGCCAATCCAGTCTGGAAAAAGTTTTTCTGATTTGGAAAAGATGCTAATAATTTTCTTACGTCATCTATATCTTCAGTCAATACTCTAAACGAATCTGTTAATCTAAAAAATTCGTAATCAGGATCAATCTTCATAAACTTGTTCATTAAATCTGCAGTATCACCAACCTCAAAGTCATCTGTAGAAAATCTTACGTCTGCAATTCCATCAGTTAATGAAAGTCTAGCATTCTTTAGAACCGGTTCGTTTTGAACCTCATCTTTTTCAACAAATGAATCTGCATATCTTTTGATTGCAACAACTATCGTATTCAAATTTACAGGTCCATCGACTTGGGCTTCAACATCTTTTTGTATTTTTACTGCAAGAGCAGTATAATTAATCAAATCCATTTTCATACAATCATAAATTGAACGATTTCTAGCGATGATTTCTCTTACTGCATCTGGCACAGAGACATTTACAGCCCTCATGATGAACTATAAATACTGTCATATATAATAGTCTTATGTAATTAAATATGATAGAGTAAAAGAAACTTTATATAATGTTATGGACATTACAAACTATAAGTGAATATTACATGTTCATAACAGACGAATTTGACAACATATGGAGAAGAATGTCTAAACAGTTTATTGACATTGAAGACATCTTCGATGATCTAAAAGAAACAAACAACCTCCAAACATTTGGTCCCTATTACTATGGGTATACAATGACCGTAGGGGCAGATGGAAAACCAGTAGTAAAAGAATTTGGGAATGTAAAACCAAATTTGCTACCAACATCCGATGTAAGGGAACCTTTTGTTGATGTTCTTGTCGACGACAAAGAAAAAGTCCTGAAACTTGTGGCTGAAATGCCTGGTGTTGAAAAAAAAGATATCAAGATTGTAGTTGAAGGGCGTACTGTAAATCTTGATGCAGAGCATGAGCAAAAAAAATACCATGCTAAGGTACCGATAAGACACAAGGTAGACGAAGATTCTGTTAAGGCAATTTATGCCAATGGAATTCTTGAAGTAAGTTTCAAACTAAAAGACGAGGACAAACCAAAAGGCAGAACAGTGGAGGTTGAATAAACCTCTCTTTTTTTATGGTGATTAAATTATGAGCGAAATTGTTTTAAAAATCAATGAAGTTTCCCAAAGGCTGGTAGGTAAAGGCATTGCAGTAGTAGATCCAAAAATTATTGAAGAAAATGAATGGGAGACTGGTCAAATATTAGAAATTGTTGGTAACAGGAAAAGTCATGTAAAATTATGGCCAGGGACTCCTGAAGATTATGGCAGTGGAATAATTAAAATCGATGGTTTAACGCGACACAATATAGGTTCAGGTATAGGAGAAAAAATTTCGGTAAAAAAAGTTGATGCTAGAGAAGCACAATCAGTGGTGGTATCACCAATTGAAAAATTAAGTGAGGAGGGATTACAAGAATACATGCAAGCAAATTATGATGGTCATGTTCTAACAACCGGGGATACGCTTATTGTAACTACACAGTTGGGCGGAAAAACTCAATTAATTATCACAAGTACTACTCCTTCCTCAAAACCAGTTATAGTAACTGATCAAACCGAATTCAAGCTGGGTAGCATGACTAAGGCAATAGATCAGTCGGTACCAAGAATCACATATGATGATTTGGGAGGATTAAAGAAAGAAGTCCAAAAAATACGTGAAATGATCGAACTTCCTATGCGTCATCCTGAATTGTTTGAAAAGCTTGGAGTAGAAGCACCAAAAGGAGTATTGATGTACGGTCCACCTGGAACAGGAAAAACACTTTTAGCAAAAGCGGTAGCTGGTGAAACAAACTCTCATTTTATCTCACTTAGCGGTCCAGAAATCATGGGCAAATATTATGGTGAAAGCGAAGAGAGATTAAGAGACATTTTCAAACAAGCAGAAGAAAATGCTCCAAGCATAATATTCATTGATGAAGTAGATTCTATTGCACCAAAAAGAGAAGAGGTTACAGGCGAGGTAGAAAAAAGAATTGTATCACAACTACTTACTTTAATGGATGGAATGAAATCCAGAGGCAAAGTAGTTGTAATAGCAGCAACAAATAGACCTGATTCGATTGATCCTGCAATAAGAAGACCAGGAAGATTTGATAGAGAAATTGAGATTGGAATTCCTGATGAAGAGGGAAGGAAAGAAATTCTAGACATTCATACACGTGGAATGCCACTTAGCGACAAGGTCAACTTAGATCAAATTGCAAAAATAACGCATGGATTTGTTGGAGCTGATTTGGAAATTCTTGCAAAAGAAGCTGCAATGAGGTCACTACGAAGAATCTTACCTGAATTAGATTTAGAACAAGAAAAAATATCTTCAGAAATCTTACAAAAAATTGTAATTAACGATGAGGACTTTAAAGATGCATTAAAAGAGGTTAGACCATCAGCATTAAGAGAAGTCCTTGTAGAAATACCAAATATCACATGGGATGATGTTGGAGGGTTAGAATCTCTTAAGGAAGAATTGCAGGAGGCTGTCGAATGGCCATTAAAACATAAAGAGGCATTTGCGCATGCAGATGTTTCTCCCCCAAAAGGAATCCTCTTGTATGGTCCACCTGGAACAGGAAAGACATTGATTGCAAAAGCAGTAGCAAATACAACCGAATCAAATTTTATCAGCATAAAAGGCCCCGAGCTATTATCAAAATGGGTAGGTGAATCCGAAAAGGGTGTAAGAGAGATTTTTAGAAAGGCAAGACAGGCTGCACCATGCATAATTTTCGTAGATGAAATTGATGCAATTGCACCAAGCAGAAGCTCTGGTACATCTGATTCGCATGTTACTGAAAGGATTGTATCACAAATACTTACAGAAATTGATGGTCTTGAAGAACTACAAAATGTTGTAGTAATTGGGGCGACAAACAGAATTGACATAATAGATTCTGCATTGCTCCGACCAGGAAGATTTGATCGAATAATTGAGGTACCATTGCCTGACATAAAAGGACGCGAAAACATTTTCAAAATACACACGAAGAAAAAGCCACTAGCTAATGATGTAGATTTCCTACAACTAGTAGAAAAGACTCAAGGATTTAGTGGAGCAGAAATTGAAGGAGTGTGTAGTAGAGCTGCAATCGCTGCAATAAAGCGATTTGTAAACGCCAAGGAAAAATCTCTTAAAACAATCAAGATAACACAAGAGGATTTACTAAATGCTATTAGCAAATTGAAACCAGATAAGGTCCATCTTCCCGCAGTATCATAACTTATATGATAATTTGACGTAAATACATGACGACCAAAGAAGCAATCCTTTATGAAAAATTACCAAATGATAAGGTTCGATGCACAGCATGTGCAAGATATTGTGAAATGAGTAAGGGACAGATAGGTCTTTGTGGTATCAGAGGAAATGAATTTGGTAAACTGCAGCTGTATGTTTATGGTAAGGTAATTTCAGGGAATGTAGATCCAATAGAAAAAAAGCCTGTTATCCATTATAGGCCTGGTACCAGTATATTTTCAATAGCTACTACAGGCTGTAATTGGTTGTGCAAGTACTGTCAAAACTATGACATTAGTCAAAGACGAAAAATAGAAGGTGTTGATATGACACCAGAAGATGTAGCCAATCAAGCTCTAAAATTAAAAGCCGATGGGATCGCGTACACTTACAATGAACCTTCAATATTCATCGAGTTTGCACGTGATTGCGGAATAGCTGCACATAACAAGGACCTTTTCAATCTCTTTGTATCAAATGGTTATGATACGCCAGAATCAGTAAAGATGATGGGTGAATTTCTTGATTGCATTACTGTTGATTTCAAAGGTAATGCTGACCCACAATTCACCAGAAAATACATAGGCATACCTGATCCAAAACCAGTCTTTGACACCCTTAAAGAGATTAGGGACAAAACCAAAATCCATGTAGAAATTACAGATCTTGTCGTCCCACAAGTTGGAGATAGCCTAGAATATGCAAGTAAGTTATGCAGATTCATTTATGATGAGTTTGGTCCAGAAATGCCAATTCATTTTCTACGATTTCATCCAGATTTTAAAATGATGGAATTTGAGTCAACCCCGATAAAGACTCTTGAGAAACATTATGAAGTCGCAAAAAAAGAGGGACTGTCGTATGTTTATCTTGGAAATGTTCCTGGTCATCCTCTTGAACATACTTACTGTTCACAATGTAACAATATTGTAGTCAAAAGATACGGATATGACATTCAAGGTTGGAATATGGATGAAAACAACAAATGCAAGTTTTGTGGAAACAAGATTCCGATAATAGGAAAATTACCTAAAGATTACAAACAAAGTAGATTTCAATTTGTTTGTTAAGTTACAATGGCTCGTACAGGTGAACCTGTAGCTCCTTTAAGGTTTAATGGTAAAACAATTAATTTAAAATACATTTCAGAAATTTTTTCCAAGTTACATAAATTTTCTACAACCAAGACATCTTTACTTAATAAAATATGATGAACAGGAAATTTTGAATCTTTTCCCAAATCAATACTTGGAGAATCTATTCCAACTAAATTGAGCCTTTTAGCTGCTAAATATTTCGCAGCATCAGCCGATAAACCTGGATTGCTTTTAAAATAATCCTTTTTTGGTAGATTCCTATACCAGCCAGTTGAAAAAATAATGGTTGAATGATTTAATATTTTACCATGTTTTCTTTCAAATTTGATGATATCACTTTTGGTGATAGGTTGATTTGGTCCTTTCTTAATTCTGAACAGGATTGCATCACAAACAAATCTCTCAAGTGGGATTTCGTCTATCTTTAGGCCTTTATCTATAAAGTGAAATGGTGCATCTATATGAGTGCCAGAGTGTGAACTTAGAAAAATAAGTTCTAGGTTATATCCATCGACTTTGTTTTTTGCCCAAGTAATGAATTGAGATTGTGGTGATCCAGGAAAACTTGGAAGTTGTGGGGAAATTCTCATGGTTAAATCGATAAGGCTCATCAAATTTTACTAAATATGCGTAATTAATCAATTTGATGATTTCAATCAAAGGTTAAATATTGTAAAACTGAAATGAACCTATGCCAACAACATATATCTTGTTGAATTCTGACTTAGGCTCCGATGTTGAAATAATAAAAAAAATCAAAGAAATATTAGATAAAGAAGGAAAATCTGTACAATACGAAGTACAAGGTGTATACGGTGTTTACGACATTGTAGTCAAAATTTCATCAGATAGTATGGACCATCTTAGAAATATCATCACAAATAAGATTAGAAAGATCGATAAAGTCTATTCAACCCTTACTATGATGGTTATAGAAGAACAGGAACAATAACTACAATTTTTTAATTGCTTCTACAACCTTTAGGATTTCAGATTCTGTATTAAAAAAGTGCATCGAAGCCCTAATTACTTTTTTATTTATTATTTCTCTTTCAGCAAGAACCATGTTTTGTTTTTCAAGTTTTTCTACGACAATTTTTGAATCTTGACCTTGAAGTGAAAAGGATACTATGCTAGTCCTTTTTTCTGGTTCCTCAGGTCCATATAATGTGATGCTAGAAACTTTTGATAATTCATCTCGTAGAAGATTGGCAAGTTTGATGTTCTTTTTTCTAATGCCGTCCAATCCTAATCGTAGTAAATAGACAATGGATGCTTCAAGCCCAGCTACGCCAGACCAATTACGAAAACCTGCTTGAAATTTAGCTGGAGTTTCCTTGTGGGTAATCTTACCCTCATAAAAATTGGCTGATTCACCACCTACCTGAAGGGGTTCTAATAGTTCACTTGATTCTTTTTTACAATAAAATACACCCATCCCCATTGGTCCGCAGAGCCATTTTGAGCCATTAAACGACATAAAGTTACAATTTATCTTGTTAACATCAACATCTTCAATACAGCCCACGGTTTGAGCTGAATCTATAAAAAAAGGAATATTTTTTTCAACAAGTAATTTTCCAATTTGTTCTACGGGAAGAATCGCTCCCGTGTTAAACAATGCATGACTTAAAACTATAAGACCTGTGTTGTCATCAATTGTGTGTTCAAGATGATTAAGATCAAAAAAACCATTTTCATCAATCTGTAGGTTCCTTACATCAATTTTTCTCGAAAGTCGAACCCATGGATAGTGATTTGCTGGATGTTCATGGTTTGAACCACGGATTACAATATTAGATGAAGACTTTAGATTTAGTCCGCTTGCAACCATGTTAATTCCGTCTG
The DNA here is from genome assembly GCA_035455245.1 of Nitrosopumilaceae archaeon. Lineage (GTDB taxonomy): Archaea > Thermoproteota > Nitrososphaeria > Nitrososphaerales > Nitrosopumilaceae > UBA8516. The sequence goes on from DATIFN010000010.1 coordinate 222,287, forward strand.
TAGTGCTCTGTGTTAGTATAATTTCTTCTGGTTTACATTTTATCAGGTGAGAAATTGCCTTTCTAATAAGAAGGAGTTTTTCTCTAACCAGACTATCTGCAGTACTTGAATCAGGCCCGGATTCATTGTATGTTACAAGAAAATCAGTCATTGCCTTTATACTTGAAATTGGCATTAGTGAAGTAGAAGCATTATTCAAATAGATTCTACTCTTATACGGAAAATCTTGTGCAACATTATAATCTAAATTCATTATTATATTACAACATCACTAAGCACAGTGTTGTTTAAAAATCATGATAATGACTCAGTAAATGATATTCCTAATTTTGAAAACATACTTTCACAAACCAAAATTAATTCTATTCTTTATTCAGACCCATTCTTAAAAGCAGGATTTATTGCAAAACTTGTTGATGAAGCAAAAACTGATATCTTGTATTTAGATCTTGATTTGCTGTACAGCGGATACATAGTATCTGGAATGCTCAAGACTCCACATAATCTTTCTTTATTTCAACCTACATCGGAACTATGGAACAAAATATTAACAAACGTACTAGTAAAACTAAGTACAAAAAAATCAACAGTTATAGTTGATTCTCTTAATGGACTTTACAACTTGTTAAATGAAAGAAAACAAATTGGGAAATTGGTTAATTCATACATCATGTTAATCACAAGTATGGCAAGAAAAACTGGTTCTTACGTTGTTGTAGCAAGCATGGTTCGGTTCAAAAAAGAAGAAGGATGGATACTCTCTCCTACAGGAAAACGTCTTATTGATACGGATATGGTAAAAAAAATACTGTTAGAACAAAGTGAATCTGGAATAATCCTTAATTTTCTAAATAAAGAAAAAACTCTAATTCCATCAGACTTGATTCCGCTAATCTAACCGTTTTATGACGTGATAACCAAATTGAGTCTTTACTATATCTGAAACTTGGCCCTTTTCTAAAGCGAAGGCCGCCTTTTCAAATTCTTGCACCATAGTTCCTCGTACAAAAAAACCAAGATCTCCACCTCTTTTCTTTGAGCTATCTAAAGAATGCTGTTTAGCTAGATTTGCAAAACTTTCTCCTTTCGAAATTTTTGTTTTAATTTCTTGTGCCAAACTTAGCTTTTCTACTAATATGTGCGCACAATGAATTTTGTTTGCCATATGTTTGGAAATAAAATCAAAATATAAAAAAACGCCGATCTGTTTTGGAATTTACAAAAGGTAATTCTAAATTCTTAGAATGATTAATTAGGAAAAGCTAACAATTCATTTTTTCTAACAGCGTTATAAAATTTCCAAACGCCGTTATAACATCGATTTTTTGAGGAAGTTATATTAAGATCTATAAAGAAAGATTATTCGATAAACATGCCAGTTGGAATTATTCCAGATATAGGCGAACAAATGTGTATAGGATGTGCACTCTGTGTAGAGATTTGTACATCACTAGGACCAGACGTATTAAGAGTTAAACCAGTAGAAGGCTGGAAACGAGGAAAGGCATTTGTATTTTATCCAGAAAGATGCATCTCTGATGGAGCATGCATTGGAGTTTGCCCAACAAAGGCAATCTTTTGGATGAGACCAATGGACTTTACCGTCGGACAACCAGTGCCATTATACAGAAACTCTGTGTTCGTAAAAGGTTGGACTGAACTAGCAGATTAGGTCCTACAATAACTTCTTTTTATTATCTTGGCTTAGTGCCAACTATTTTTTCGCTGTGTAAATATACCGAAAAATTCTACTTATACCATTGAGTAAACCCGGCAATTTATGGCGGAAGATTCATGGAAGAATAACAAAAAAACCAACTAACTTTAGTTGGCTCATCAATGGCAAACTTGCTGGCAGCGGAATGCCAACATCATACCCAGAATTAGAGTGGGTCGTAAAACATGGTGTAAAATCCATCGTTACAATGACAGAAGAACCGTTACCCGAATTATGGATTAAAAATATAAAATATCTTCATGTTCCTACAGAAGATCTTTCTGCACCAGACATTGAAAAAATCGATGATACGGTGGACTTTATCCATGAAAGAATAAGGAACAATGAACCAACGATGGTTCACTGTGCTGCAGGAATCGGTAGAACCGGAACGATTCTAGCATGCTATCTTATTAAATTTCATAATCTTTCTGCAAAAGAGGCAATTGATAATGTGCGTAAAGAAAGACCCGGCTCTATACAATCAGAATCTCAAGAAATAGCAATAGGGCTATATCATAAATTTGTTAAAAGATAACTATTCTGGTATTGATGTAGTTACCATTTTTCCATTTTCAAGTTTAATGAACAGATATCTATTATCTTTGAAGATGAGTGTTATCTCATTTTCTTTTTCTGATTTGTCTTCAATTTCAAGCAGTTCCTGACCTCTTATTCCATCAAATTTTGTCATGGTTTCCCTAAAATAATTCCATTTATATCCTATTTGGTAATTTCAATTTCGATTTCTTCGGAATGTGATTTTTCACTGAAAGCTTCTGTATAATTATGTTTTAACCACGAAACAAAAACCTCTGCTCCGATCTTATGCTTACCATCTCCCAGTTCAGCAGCATTAAACTCCATCTTTTCATCAAAATCGAGTAGCATTTCTTGTGCCTCTGTTTGTGTTCTTGGAATAAATGGTTCAAAATTCTTTGCTATTTGTACCCAAATCTTTTTTTCTGCTATTTGAGTAAGTTTAGGGTTACGGGTCCAAAAAATAGCTGCCTTTCGATAAGTATCCACAGGTTTCCCAATCTCACGTTTTCTTATTCCACCTGTGTAAAGTTTTACTCCATATTTTAGTTTGAACGCATTATCATGTTTATTGTATGCCTCCTCCCAATTTTTTTCGTTCCATGCTTCACGTAGTGCTCCCAAAACAGAAAATTTTACATTTACTATAACATTTTGATTTAACTCAAACCTGTTATTTGATTTTATTAATTCAATATTGCCAATAAAGCTCTTTTCACTAGTCACGCACCGTAATGATTTATATCCTCAATAAGTGTTTTTTTGATTTACAATGGATGCAAAGATAACGGAATCTTCTTCAAAAGAAGTTAGCTTGACCATATCAAGATCTGATATTGGTACACTCTACATAGTGCAACATGAATTGTTAAAAGAACCCGGCGTAGAATTTGCTGGTGTTATAATGAAACATCCACTTACAAAAGAATATTGGATGCGTGTTAACACATCAAAAGGAAATCCATTAAAAGAAATAGAAAAAGCAACAAAAACTGCTATCGAATATGCGAATGAATTAAAAAAATTAATTAATTCTAAAATTAAAGGTGCTTAAATGAAATTTTGCCCCAAGTGTGAGGCACGTCTAAAACAAGATAGCTCCGATAAAAGTTCTACCTGCCCAAAATGTGGTTATAGTGAAAAGGGCATAACACAGCGAAAACAAGTTACCGTAGAAAGTAAATCAACAATTGACGTATTGGATGAAAATGAAGGTAAAGAAACTTTACCCACCATTAAAATTGATTGTGGAAAATGCGGTCATGGCGAAGCTGTATGGTGGATGCTGCAAACTAGAAGTGCAGATGAACCCACAACACAATTTTATCGTTGTACTAAATGTAGCTACACTTGGCGTAACTACGCATAACGTTTAACTTGAACGTGTTAGACATGTGATTAAGTTTGGTATTTTCTGCAAAGACCAGTTGTTCAGATGAATGGAAAGCCATAATTTCTGCAATCTCAACTTTAGTTGAAGAAGCGACATTTGAGTCAACTGGGGAAGGTATAACATTTAGAGGAATGGATCCATCTCACGTTGCATTAATAGATATAGCATGGCCTAATTCTGCATTCGAAAAATATGAGTGTGACAGTGATATAAAATTTGGGGTGAGAATAGATGAATTTTCTAAACTAATCAAAAGAGCAGATAAAAAAGAAAGTATAGAGATCAGTATTTCTGAAGACAATCTCTTACTTGTAACAATTGGCAAAAATAAGAAATACAAAATGAGATTGATTGAGAGCTCTGCCACTGATACTCCATTACCAAAAATCTCCTATAATGCAAAAATTGGTTTGACCTCCACAGAATTTGATAAAATTCTTGGTGATGTTCAAGTAGTATCAGAATATTTATCCATAAATGCTACCGCTGCCAAAGCTGAATTTTCTGGACGGGGTGATTCTGGTGAAGCAGTAATAACTTTAGAAAAAGGAATGCCAGAAATGCCTGAGATCGATGTAAAAGAACCTAGTATAGCAACTTACAGCTTAGAGTATCTCAACAGCATTGTAAAAGCTGTGGGAGCAATTGCCGGTACAGTGACCTGTGAATATTCCACCAAGATGCCATTAAGACTGGAATTCAAAGTTGCAAATGTGGGCAGGATTCATTTCTATTTAGCACCTCGAGTGGAAAGTTAAAGCATTTAAGGACAATTAAAAAAGGTATACTGAATTGAAAATAGTACTAAAGTTTGGTGGAACTTCGATATCTTCTGCTACAAACATTAGATATGTTGCTAAACTTTTACAATCACTATCAAAAGAACATAAGATAATTTCTGTCTTCTCCGCAATTACTGGTGTAACGGATGATCTGATACGCATTGCTTCCCTGATACAAAAAGGGAATAAAGACGCTGCAAATACTTTGGCGAAAAAAATAATCAAAAACCATATGGAGGTAGCAAATCAATGCGTAAAAAATCCAAAAATAAGAAAGGAACTGGTAGAAAAGATGAGGGCAGATTTATCAGAACTTGAGGATTTATTGCATGGCATGCTACTCCTTGGAGAAGTAACTCCTCGTTCATCTGATTACCTAATATCATTTGGTGAACGTCTATCCATCAATCTGATTTCCTTTTCCTTAAATGATTTAGGTTTAAGGGCAGTGGCTCTTACTGGCAAGGACATTGGCATTGTAACAGACTCAAATTTTGGTGAGGCAAAACCTCTAATGGATACAACAAGACTCCGTGTATTTCATACAGTTGAATCTCTCTTAGAAAAAAAGACACTTCCTGTAATTGGTGGATTTGCGGGTGCAGATCAATATGGGAATATAACCACATTTGGCAGAGGTGGTTCTGACTACACTGCGACAATTGTAGCTTCTAGCATTAAAGCAGATGAAGTTTGGTTGATGAGTGATGTGGATGGATTGATGACAACAGATCCAAAAATTGTAAAAAATGCAAAGGTGCTCAAAGAAGTATCTTATACAGAAGCCATGGAAATGGCGCTCTTTGGCGCAAAGTACATCCACCCACGTGCACTTGAACCTCTAGTTACAAAAAAAATTCCATTAAGAATCAGAAGCACCTTTAACATAAAAAATCTTGGTACACTTGTTACAGCATCACCAAAAGCTGATACACAAAAAACGGTCAAGTGTGTTAGTGCAATACGACATACAGGATTAATCGATGTTAGAGGTGGAAGTATGGTCGGTGCACCTGGAACTGCAGCTACTATATTCTCTACGCTTGCAAAAGCTGGAGTAAATGTAATGATGATCTCACAAAGTCCTTCGGAATCAAGCATTTCCATTATCGTCAAAAAGAATGATCTTGACAAAGCAGTAAACACACTTGAGATGAATCTACTAGGTAAGATAATCAAAAAAGTTGAGGTTACTGTAGATGTAGCCATAATAGCGTTGATTGGTTCTGGAATGAGAGGAATTGTTGGAGTAGCATCAAAAGTGTTTGCAGCAGTAGCAAAGAAAGGTGTTAATGTTGTTATGATTGCACAAGGTTCATCAGAGCTAAATCTTGCATTTGTAGTTAAGGATGCTGATTGCAATGCTGCAGTGCAGGCATTACATGATGAATTTGAGCTTGCAAAAATAAACTAAACATAACAAAACCAAATCTTGAAAAAGCATTTATGTAAATTGATTATTCCGATTGTATGAACAAATACTTGGTTGTGGCCATAATCACCGTGGCCATATCTATGATTTTTTCAATCCCTCTATTAACAGACCAATTTGTCAATGCGAAGACACTGAAAAAAATTCAATTTACACAAACACTTACTTCAATGCAAGATCCTGGCCAAGGGCATGAAGGCCACCAACTTGCGTTAATTTTATCTCCCAATAAAGGAGCCATTTATGACGGTTCAATAACATATACCGCAAGTGAGCCCGTACAAATTATTGTTTTACATGAAATGAACAAAGACGATGCGAAAGGACAACCAACATGGACAGTAGATGGGAACACAGTCTTTGGACTTACACTTGTAGATCCCGGTACCAATGCAGGTTCGTACGAATTTACAGGGGCTGCATTAGCTTTGCATACAAAAAATACAAACAAATTCACCGCTACAGTAAGTGTAGATGGTTGGATACGGGGGCAAACACCAGAATTAATGGAAAAGAAAGAAGAAACGGTTTTTGAACCATCCTTGCAATTATCACGATCAAGTGTTTCTGCAGAAATTCCCCTACACAAAGCATTCTTTGATGAGAAATCTGTTTACTATATAATTACAGATACAAATGATAAAACATTTTCCAAAACAATTTCTCAAAAACAGAAATGGAAAGTTGAAATTGCTCTTCCTTTGAATAAAACTCCAAAAGAATCCTTGAACGATGTTTACATTTTTCTTAATGGAATAGAAGGAAACGGTACGGAGGGATTCCAAGATGAGGTCTTTTCAAGTACACCAGATCAAACGGAACAATATAACGCAATAAATTCTGTAACACATGTTACTTGGAATGATGGTGAGAAACCTGAGGTTCTGGACTCTGTTCAAAAGATCCTTGATGCCCAAAAAGCAGGTAAAATAGAACTTGAGAAAACTAATACCATAGTAAATATGCCACAAATTGTTTGGCCTGGCAGTCAGATGTCTGTTAGGGCCGACAAGACTCTCACTGATGATACACCATTTGTCGGAGGACAGATTCTTGAGATAAATACAGAGAAGATGACTGTAACCTTTATTGCACATAGAGGCTGGGGGCCTGACGGTAGAACAATATACTATATTGTAACAGATGCAGCACCTTCTGGACTTGCTAGTTTGATTGGAGTAACAAATGCACCTACGCTTGCAAAAACATTAACCAATTCAACAGCAGTGGATCTATACCAATTTACAAACGGAATCAAGGGATCAGGACCTATTGGTTTCCAAGCAGGCATCGCATCAGCAGCCCTGGGTGATGACACATACAGTCCTTTATGCAAAATATCTATAATAACATGGAAGGAATCTGTAAAACCATCCGTTCTTGAAACAATGGCAGATATCAATTCAAAAAAATCAACTGGAGATGTAATAATTGACACTACAAAACCAACTGATGGTGATAATATTCTAAACTGCCCCTTCATAGATCCATTTCAATAAAATGAATCTTTGAAAACGGATAAATTGTATTAAAAAACGATTCATTATAGAATGACTGGAAAATTATACATTGTAGGTGTTGGCCCTGGTCACAATGATCACATGACGTTTCGTGCAAAGCAAGTGATTGAAGAAAGTGATACGATTGTAGGGTATGAAACCTATGTAGATTTAGTGGCTGATCTTATTGAGGGTAAAGATGTCTATAGATATGCAATGACCCAGGAGGTAGAAAGGGCACGTCAATGCATTGAACTTGCTGAATCTGGTAAAATTGTCTCTCTTGTTTCCAGTGGAGACCCAGGAATTTATGGAATGGCAGGCTTAATCTATGAAATTCTTGCAGAATCAGGATGGGATAAAAATAATGGATTATATGTTGAATTGATTCCCGGAGTATCTTCGCTTAATTCTTGTGCTGCCCTGGTTGGTTCTCCACTGATGACAGATTTTGCTGTAGTAAGTATGAGTGATTTACTTGTTCCTTGGGAAATAATAGTCAAAAGAGTAGAGGCAGCAGCACAAGGAGATTTTGTCATAGTGATATACAACCCTTCTAGCAAAAAAAGGATTCATCAACTGCAAGATACAAGGAAAATTTTGTTAAAATACAGATCTCCTGCCACTCCAGTTGCGATAGTAAAAGGAGCTTACAGAGAATCTCAAACAATAGTACTTACTGATCTGGAAAATTTAGAGAGTCATTCTGATAAACTTGGTATGATAAGTACAGTGATCATTGGAAATTCATCTACATACATGTACAAAGATATGATGATTAATCCACGTGGTTATACATCAAAATACAATATAATAGAACCACAAGCAAAGAAAAATTAACATGAAACCAATCCAGGTGGGTCTTACTTTACCACAGGGATGGCTTGACGAATTTCATGATAATAATCCATATAATCAATTCCAATTTTCCAAATCAGTTGCGCTAAAAGCAGAACAGCTTAGTTATGATGCTGGATATGTGTACGACCATTTCATTCCATATTATGGTGATAAACGTACGCTTCCATTTTTTGAAGCATACGTGCTTCTTTCTGCAATTGCAGCAATTACAACAAAACTCAGAATTGGTCAAGTTGTTACTTGTAATTCATATCGCATGCCATCGCTTTTGGCAAAAATGGCTTCAACATTAGATGCAATTAGTAATGGAAGACTAGAATTTGGTATTGGTGCAGGTTGGTTTGAATACGAGTATAATTCATACGGTTATAGATTTGACCTCCCATCAACAAGGATTGAACAGCTTGATGAATCGCTAATTATAATAAAAAAAATGTGGCAGAAAGAAAAATCAAGTTTTAAAGGAAAACACTACTCTATTAAAAATGCTATATGTAGTCCAAAACCAATTCAAAAACCACACCCTCCAATAATGGTTGGTGGTGCTGGTCAGAAACTAATCGCAGTAGCTGCAAAACATGCAACACGATATAACCATCCATTTGGTACTCCAGAAATTCTACAATCAAAAATTGAATTGCTAAAAATGCAATGTAAGAAAATTAAACGAAACTTTGATGGTATAGAAAATTCTGTCTTGTTACGGGTTCTAGTTGGAAAAGATAAGGATGATTTAAAACAAATTGTTACTCAATTAAAAAAGAAAAATGAATCAATTTCAGAATTTATCATGCGTTCAAAGGATAGCATTGCGGTTGGTACCCCAGATGAAGTGATAGAATACTTACAAAAATATGTAAATGTAGGTATTAGTTATTTTATTGTGAATTTTGTAGGACTCTCAAATTCACTTGAAATGCTTTCACTATTTTCAAAAAAAGTTAGACCACGACTTTAAACACTTTTTTTAATAGTTTCCAGAAGGTCCTCATTTAGACTTATGCCTTCTCTTATTGGAGAGATTATCTGGATTAGATATCTTTCTACGGCATTCTTAAGATCTGATGGATGAAGTTTTTTTTCTGCAAAATCTGATTCTAATTGCGCATAATTTGTGTAGGTCATATTTCCGCCAAATTTTGTAGGCCTTTCAATTAACATTTCAGTAAACTCATGAAGAATTATGTGTCTGGAGATTGCTAGGAGTGGATTATTCTCAACTACTCCCTCTGGGCACCATGCCTTCTTGATTTTAGTCCGTATTTCATCATCAGAATCATGAATAAATATCCCAGAAGAGGGCTTTGACTTGCTCATCTTGCTTGCGATCTTATCATCTTCTCCAGAAGCCGGTTCTGGTTCTGCAAGACCAGGAAGAAGCCGATGATGTATAGCTACTGGCACTTTCCATTTCATCTTTGGGAAGATCTCTCTTACCAGCATGTGGATCTTTCTTTGATCCATTCCAGAATGAACAATATCTAGGTCTAGTGCATGAATGTCTACTGCCTGCATTGGAGCATAAAGCATCTGAGCCAAGTCGAGTTTGTCCTTTTCTGATCTACCCATAATTGTTAGCGTTCTCATAGCCCGAGAAAGGGACATGTGCTTTGCAAATTGGATTAATTCAGTCCAATATTCTTTTCTTGAATCGTAGAGCTTAGAGCCCTGAAGTATCTCTACTCCAGGACATAATAGACGGAAAGCGTCAGCATAGTATTCTGAAACTTTTTTAATTGTTTCTAGATTGCCACCAAGCTTATCGTTGATAAATGTATGCCAGTCTGCCAAAAAAACAGAACATTTCACACCAGCTTTGATAAAATCATTTATTTTAAAACCAGTTAATATGAGACTTCCAAGATGCAAAAAACCAGAAATCTCTAAACCTATGTAATGTTTTGGATGCGCATTAGTATTGAAAATATTCAACAGTTCTTCATTTGTAACAACTTCTTCAGTAGGATCTCTTGTTACAAGTGCAATTTTTTCTGTAGCATCCAATTCGAATCAGATTTTCTTTTGTAAACCTATAAAGTTACGTATTAAGTTCATGTTCTTGCTTTCTGGGTCTTGTACTTAGGTAAAGTGAATGTGAACTGATGATAAATGCAGCAAGGAACATCTTAGTGGCAAATATAAGATTCCATGGTCTTGTTGGATCCGGATACGCAATTGTCAAAGAATCAATATCAGGGACCTTTCCATTTATAATTCCAGCAGTTATCTGTGCATTAAGAATTGTGAAGTTATACATTACTTCATAAAGAGAAATGGCAGAAAATCCAACGAGCATTAACTGCAAAAGTGACATTCTCCATGAAGGTATCCGTACAGTTTTTTTCCATCCGATCCTTGTTACACAATACCATCCTATTATAGAGGAAAAGAACAACCAAGTTGTTAACTTGGCAAAATGCTTGTAAGGAAATTCAGTTTTTACCAAGACGTCTCCCATGATGTAATTGCCTTTCTCCAACCACTCTCCAAGCATGGAGTACACTCCAAAGGCTGTAATTGAACACATAATCACTGCGCAGGCATAGAAAATGTACAAAAACACCCTATAACCTGCTTCGTGTTCCTGTAGATGCACTTTCATTATCTTTGGCTCACTTTCTCCAAAATATAAAAATTGGTTTTCATAAAATTAAAGAGGTTTATTACAGTATTTGTAAACATAATCCTAGCATTTGAAAATTCCAATAAATGTTCCTATTATAGGCAAAGAAGAAATCAAGGAGGTACACTCTGTTCTTACAGAAAAATCTCTTACATCTTCAACAAATTCCGGTGGTAAACGCGTGCAAGAATTTGAAAAGTTGTTATCTTCATTTGTCAACTCCAAATTTGCAATTGCAGTAAACTCTGGAACAGCTGCCCTACAGGCTGCACTTTATGCACTAGATATTAAAAAAGGAGATGAAGTACTTCTTCCATCGTTTACTTTTGTTGCCACTGCAAACTCTGTAGTATCAGTCGGAGCAAAACCAGTATTTGTTGATATTTTAAAGGAAAATTATACCATGGATCCAGACGATCTTAAAAAGAAAATCACAAAAAAATCCAAAGCAATAATTCCTGTTCATCTTTACGGTAATGTGGTCTATATTGACGAAATTATGGAAATTTCCAATAAATTTAATTTAGAAATAATAGAAGACGCTGCTCAATCCCTTGGATCAAAATACAAGGGAAAACAAACAGGAACCTTTTCCAAACTTGGTTGCTTTAGTATGTACGCCGCAAAAGTAATGACATCTGGTGAAGGAGGTGCCATCGTAACAAATGATAAGGAATTGTTTGAAAAGCTTAAACAGATAAGAAATCACGGAATGTTGCATGGATATGATACCAGAATTCTTGGTCTAAACATGCGACTTCCAGAAATCAATGCTGCAATAGCAAAAATACAGATGAAAAAATTAGGTAAATTTTTGAGTCAAAGAAGAGCTAATGCAAAAATTCTTACTGAGAATTTATCAGATCTAGACATCACCCTTCCTCATGAGAGAAAAGGTGAAACGGTTAACTGGTATCTGTATACTATAGCCAGCAAAAATAGAGATAATTTGATGAAAAGGCTAAACTCTGAAGGAATAGGAGCCTCTGTTTATTATTCGCCACCTGTTCACAAAACGCCATTTTATAAAACAACAATAAAACTTCCAATAACAGATTGGGCAGCTTGCAACGTTCTCAGTCTACCAGTGCATCCACTTGTGAATAGACAAAATCTGTATCAAATTTCAAAAGTGATACACCAAATCATAAAAAATGAACATAATTGAAAATATTGCTGGAGAAATATGCAAAATCATACTTCCAATTAACGAGGAAATATTTTTTGGCAATTCAAAATCTTCAATTGCAATATGTACACTTTCAAGTATAAATTTACTAAAAGAAATTTCAAATTCTGCTTTAATGTCACAAATTGCTGTAGTGGGAAGGCTACTTTCAGAAAACAAAGGAATAGATTCGCTTATCAAATATATAATATCGAAAAAAAACATTAAGACGATTTTGATTTGTGGTAAAGATACGATGGGTCACAGGCCTGGTCACTCCCTTGTTAAACTCTATGAAAATGGAGTAGATTCTAGGGGTCGAATAATTAACTCATCAAGTCCAGATCCTGTTCTGACCATACCTAAATCTGATATTGAAATTTTTCGAAAACGAATGACCATCATAAACAAAATCGGTGAAACAAACATATCAGAAATCAGACACTCAGTTGATTCACTACTTCAAACTTAGTAACCGTTTTTTTGCCTTTCTTGATTTATCTTGTTCTTCTTTTGGTATTCTTTTAGAATGTCTTCAGGAGTCATATTCAATTCAAGTGAGGCTTGAACAACAAAATGCCATATGTCAATAAGCTCCTCACGAGCTGCGTCTTCATCAAAAGTAACAGGCGTCTTCCACCACTTCCAATTTGTGACGCGCTGAAGTTCAACAGCCTCATGAATTATAGCAGTACATAAAGCTGAAATTTTTCCTTCTACATCCTTTGGGTATCTGTCTAATTTCATCATTTTCTCAAGATTTTTTTGCATCTTAAAAATTAATTTGAGTCTGTCTTCTTCCATGAATTTGTTTTTTATCTGATATCTATAACCTTTCTTAGAAACTAACCATCTTCTTGTATTGATTAAACCTTTTCTGGATTTGCGATTTTTTTAGTTCAGATAATCCATAAACGCCATATTCTTCTACAGCAAAAGAACCCATAATGTTCCCGTAAACGACAGCTTCCCTAATGGTAGAAATCTTGGTACTTTTCTTGCTTGCCATATACCCAATCATTCCACCAGCAAACGAATCACCAGCTCCTGTAGGATCAACTATATTTTCCAACGAAAAGGCTGGTGAAGGAAAAACAACGTCTTCATAGAAAAGCAATGAACCATGTTCGCCTTTTTTTATAATCACATACTCAGCTCCCCATTCCATTATTTGTTTTGCACATTTTATCAAATTCTGAGTTTTTGTTAACAGTTTTGCCTCTTCGTCATTTATTACTACAGAATTAACTAATCCCATCATTTTAATAACATCAGATCTTTTTGTAGAAATCCAAAAATCAATTGTATCACACATAGAAAATTTGATCCGATCAAATTCCTTAATGACCTTTGTATTTTGTACAGGATCGTTATTTGCTAGATATACAAATTCAGATTTTCTGTATTCATCTGGAACTATTGGATTGAAACTTCCCAAAACATTAAGCTCGGTTTTATTTGTTGTCCTATGACTAAGTGTTTCATCATAACTACCATCATATCTGAACGTTTTTCCATTTGCGCGTGCAAGTCCACTTAAATCAAGAAATTTGTTTAGTATATTGTAATACTTTTTCGGAAAGTCTTCCCCTATTACTGCTATTAAACCAGGTGTAACAAAAAAACTTGCTGAAATTGATGCAAAAGTGGCTGCTCCTCCAAGAACACCTTTCAAAACTTTTGTCGGGGTTCTTATAGTATCTAATGCTACTGATCCAAAAATAGTGAGCATGTTTTTGCTGGTCTTATTTACCGTGTATAAATTCTCTGGATTCTTCCTGTGTTGGATAATATGTAAAGGGAATATTTAGTGAAGTAAAAAACAGACTGTATGTTACTGTTCCATCAAGTCTTAATGATGGAGAATTTTTACTCTGTTCATATTTATCGAGAACTTTATTATCTGCAAGAAATGGTGTTTCCACAATACTTTTGCCTTTTGCGGGTATGATAGTTGGCTCTAATATTCCTGCACCAAGATCTTCTCCTTCAACAGATATGATAAAATCTGTCTTCCCTACATTTAAAATCATAAACGACGGATTTTCAAATTCAAGATTAATGCGGTAAAGTGTTCCATCATTGGTTCTTTCTACTATCTCACTACTTTTCATAGTTACATGAAGTTGTGTTGCAGAATAATATTGTAAATAACCCAATATGGCAAGAACCCCTATTATTGATACTATGATTATTGATACTTTGTATTTCCTTTTCATAACACACCTGATCTGTAATCGCTTTTTAGTATTCATAGGAAAAAAACCGTATTTTTATGTGTAAAAGATTTGATCTATTTTCTAAGTAGCTTAGAGCTAGTAGGATAAATGAAAATACATAATTGAGAATGTAAATTGGCTAGAATCAGACTAAAATTAGGCGAAAACGAGATCGAGGTAGATTCTAAGGATTTTTACGTAGACAATCAAAGCGTAGACGAAGTCATTACTAACCTCTCAAGATATGTAGCAGAAGGAGCTGATGTATCAGAAAAAGAGGTGAGTGTCAATTATCTAAGCTCTCTTGAAGATGTTGAAATTCATGAACCAGAATTCACTGCTCCCATACCAATTGATTCAAGTCAGATTAGAAGCAAATTACACATACTCGTAAGAGATTCATTTTTCAAACATCCAAGAACAGTTTCCGAGGTCGTTGCTCAGCTCTATGAATACGGTTGGTCTGCAAGACCTTTAGATGTCTCAAAAATACTCGTAAACATGGCCCTAAATAGAGAACTTCAAAAAGATTCGCAGGAAAAACGTAGTTACTATTCCAGTAATAATTTAGTACAAATCAGTTAGAGTCATAACTACAAACTTTACAGGACTCAAACACATCTCCCTCTAGATGGTCAAAATGTATCTTGCATTTTTTACATGTATGATGCATATCAAAATATCCATCGCTTTCTATTTTTCCAACCTGATTTGTTATTAGATCAGTACTTCCACACTTTATACAATGACAACCACATTGCATAAACTACTAACAAAATAATACCACTAATAACCTAGCGGAAATTGAATTTATTTCTAAATTGTAGTATAAGAACCAACGAAATTCCTATTACGAGCGGAACAAATAAAGGAAATTCTGGTACCACGGTTGTGCCAACGATATTTATCGTACCAGATGTATCTGGCCTAAATCCAAGCCAAACATGTGTTCCATTATTATGAAACTCAGAATTCAAAGTTTTATTATTATTTACATATACTTCATAAGGTTCCCACAGCAATTCTAATGGAATTATTATTATAAAAAATGGATTACTTTCTTTATTTTCTAATGTAATACTTTTTGATGGTTGATTAAACTCAAACTTTTCTACATTTGTTAAAGTTCGAATTCCTACCTCAAATTTTTTGTCTTCCCAGCTAGCCTCTTTTAAAATCACAGGTTCATTTAAGACATATTCTAATGTCATTATTCCACCATGATGTCGTATGCCGTTTTCTCCAATGTAAATGGGTCTATCATTAATCCAGATAATATCTACATTCTTAGGAAAATAAAAATTGGTTGTTTCAAGACCTGTCCATTCCAAGGTCCAAATGCCGTTTTTCAAAACTACGAGATCAGCCAAATCGTATTGTATTAAAATCACGTCCTTGTTTGAGGGAGGCAATACTATAGCTATGGGATATTTTTCTAAAGTCAAATACTGCACTTCATTACCATTCCTGTCTTTCACAGAAAGATTTGACATGGTGCCAGGAATTGTTTCAATTTGCTGAGTTGTTTTTGCATTTCCTACTACTTCATGAATGACGTGAGCCATTCCAGTTTCATCAATTCTAACTTTGGTGGTTTGTTCAGGTTTTTCTCCAAAGGTTACCTGACCAAAAGCTTCTGATATGGAACAAAATAAACCAATAATTACAAAAATCGCAAGTATTTTTTTCAAATTTATCGCCTATTCAGTTATTGTCACACGAAGCATTTTCGCTTCTTGATTGGGGCAGTCATTCTTGTCTCTTGGAAGGTTTACTATTTTGTCAGCTACGTCCATTCCTTCTTTGACCTGCCCAAAGACTGTATATTGTTTATCAAGAAAAGTACTATCTGAGGTAACTATGAAAAACTGTGAACCTGCACTATTGGGATCTGTTGCACGTGCCATAGAAACTATGCCACGAAGGTGTGACTTGGAATTGAATTCTGCCTTTATTGTGTGCCCCGGACCTCCTTGGCCCCACTTGCTCTTGTCTGGTTTTTTTGTATTGGGGTCACCACCTTGAATCATAAATCCAGGAATTACTCTATGGAATAAAGTACCATCATAAAACGAACTACGGGCAAGATTTACAAAATTTCGCACCGTTTCTGGAGCCAGGTTTGGCAGAAGCTCAAAGACTATTTTTCCAAAATTTGTTTCTAGCGTAGCTTTTGGCAATTTCTCAAACTACTTACTTTTATCATAAGAGTCTTGCTATTCTAATATCTACCAAAAGTAGAATCACCTTTTTAAATAAAAACATGCATACCTAAATCTATAGAAATTCCATTAAACCATATAATAATCACAAAAATTCAAGTCAAAAAATCCAAAAGCCCGTTGCTAAATACGTGTAATGACTTACTCAGAAATTCACATATTATTTCAGTATTTTCCTTGTAAAGGTTTTGAAATATTTTGCCAGGTTATAGAATCGAATTTTTGATCGCACTGCAATTATTAAATATGTAATACAAGTCTACAGTAACAGTCTTATATAGAAGATCTGAAAAATAAAAATCGTGAATCGCTCTACTCAAAGCACCAATATTAAAGAAGCAATCAACGCGCTACTTGACAAGGGACTTAAGGACAAACAAGATATCTATACTAAAGTAGTCGAAGATCTTGGCGTTCCAAGGCCCACCGTAAGAAGAGTTGCACGAGATTTACGGAATGAACTTTTACAAAAAATCCAGATTTTGCAATCTGAGGTCCCACGACCTGGATATTTTGGCAATAAAGATGCTGGAAGCGTTACTGCCTAGCAAAATCTTTTCTTTTTATCAATCCTTTCAAACCTAGTATTTTCCATTACTATTATAAGCGAGAAAATTTGTGAGGTGAAATATGGGACATATTCCTACGGCTACAGTTGGTGCCCTCGCAGCAGTTCTTACAGGCCTTTACTTTGTGCTTCCCGATGCAATGCACTTTACTATGACGGTGTTTATAGTTGCAGCCTGGTTTCTAACCGTAATATGCTGGCTTGCACAAAAAAGCGCAGATTATATGCATAAATATGGTTCACACAGCGAGATAAAAAAAAAGCTAACTGAGAGTCAGCCCTTACAAATGGTTCAGATAAGTGCAGGCGATCTAGAACAAACTAAGATTCAACTCTCTTCTGACCTTGAGGAGTTGCAAAATAGAGTTGAAATCAAAGATAAGGAGATAGAAAAACTAAAGACTGAAATTAAAAATCTCAAAACTTTAGTAGAAATTGAAGCTCTAAAGGCAGAGCTTGCTAATCTAAAAATACTGGCAGCACAAGAAAATTCAAAACGTAAAAAAAAGAAATAGATTACTTGCAGTGTTCACAACTATGAGTTTCATGATTTTTCTTGCATCCAGGGCAACTTACAGCTCCGCCAAAATGACAGTTACAACGACAGCCATTGTTTAGATTTTCTTCTGACATAGGATGGTGAATATATTGTCAGTCAACTTAATATGTAACTTTCGTGGCAAAATTCATATGAATTTGGCAATTTGTTTTGGATTTGCAGCTTTAGCTGCATTATTTGTGATGGTTCCAAATTCTACATCGTCTGTATCAGAAGAATTTCCTTCCATTCCTACCTTGGTTTCAGATGATAAATCAATTGTACTTCAACAAAAAATAATATCAATGCATATTCCAGAAGATAACACTCTTCCATGGGCTTTTGTTGAAGGTAAGGTGATCAATGCCGTAGATGGATATCCGGTAATAATTCAGATATACAAAAATGGTGAACCAGTGCACTTTGCACAAACTGATGTTAAAGAAGATGGATCATATGAATACAGATTTCGTGCTAGAAATGTAGATGGTGATCAAGTGATTAATATTTTTCAAGGTGATTACACTGTTAAAATCTTCAAAACAGTTTATGTCGATCCTACTTCAAAATTAGTTTAAGAAGCAAGTTTTACGGTCTCATCAACTAGCTCACAGAGTCTAGCCATGACGTTTTCATCAACTATCTTACCATCCTTTATCTGATCTTCAGTCATATGTACCGCTTTTGGATTTGTTATTACTTTAAAATAAGACATCAGACCCGTTATTGCATTTTGTACATTTGTGAAACTAATACTTCCTGAGCCTAAGATTGCAATTCCTGCCGTTTTGCCTCCAGTGTCTTTATAATTGATATACTCGAAGAGATTTTTCAGAGCTGAACTAAATAATGAATTGTAAATCGGCGAACCTATGAACCAAACATCAGCCCAAGTAACATCCTTTACTGTCTGGATTGTAATCTGACTATAGTTCGCTCCAGGTCCTTGATAACAATCAATTCTATCCTTTGACAAGTCAATGAACTTGACATCAACATTTTTTGTCTTTGCATAATTATACAAATATTCCATCATGATCTTAGTATTGGAACCATTTCTTGGACTCGCAGAAATCACGGCAACTTTCATAATGACCCAGTCAAATTACATTATATTTAAATCAAATAAGCAAAAATTTCCTTTTGATATATTTGTAAAATCAAAAATTAATCGCAATTATTTTGAAACAACTGGTGAACATGTTATTTGAAAAAATGATAAAGCGGGCTCGGAGGGCTTCGATCCCTCGACCTGTAACTTAGGAGGCTACCGCGCTATCCAAGTTGCGCGTCAATTAGACTCTGCGCCACGAGCCCAGCAAAAATCAACCTTGTAACAATTTAAGCGTAATCTAAATTCGAAACTATCATTTCATGAATCTGATGCCAATTTGTATCATCAGCACCATTCCATTTCTCATAAAACACAACATCTTTCAAATCTAGTCTTGGTAACCAACCTGCCGTTTCAAGATCAGGTTTTAGTGCAAATTCTGAGACATGACCAAGACACAAATATGCAACGGGAACAACATGTTCTGGAATTTCTAGAATTTTTTTAAGATCATTATTAGAAAGAATGCTAACCCATCCTAATCCAATTCCTTCTGTTCTTGCTGCAAGCCATAAATTTTGAATTGCACAACACACACTGTAAATTCCTGTTTCAGGTATGCTAGATCTTCCAATTACAAAAGGACCAAACTTTGAGGGATCATATGTAACACAAATGTTTACAGCAGAATCCAAGATTCCTTCTAGTCGTAAGGAAAGATATCTTGACCTTTTTGGATCCTCAATAAGCTCCGATGAACGCAATCTTTCAACATCAAAAGATTTTTTTATTTTTTCTCGTGTTTCAGGATTTTTTACCAAAATAAAATTCCATGGTTGCGAAAAACCTACTGAAGGTGCATGATGAGCTGCATTTAAAATTCTAGACAGTGTCTTGTCTTCTATTGGTTCAGAAGTAAAGTGAGATCTCACATCACGCCTAGAAAAAACAGCCTTGTAAAAGCCATTTTTTTCATCCTGTGAAAAATCTTCACTCATGAGTACTTATCCAAAACAATGCATATTATTCTTATTTTTTCAAATTAAACGTTAATAACGTCTCTTAGAAGAGTCGTATTCTATTGGGCCGATGGTCTAGCCTGGTAGGATACCTCCCTGACACGGAGGTGGTCGAGAGTTCAAATCTCTCTCGGCCCACTTGTTTTTATCACACAAAAATATTGATAAAACATGGTTGAATTCAAACAAAAAGAAGTAGAATTCTTAGGAAAAAACGAAGCATGCAGAATTGCAACATCTCATAAAGACGTGCCACATGTAACTCCTGTAACATATTATTTTGAAAATGGTCTTTTCTATATTGCAACAGACTATAATACGAAAAAATATTCTAATCTAAAGAAAAACAAGAATGTTGCAATCGCTATTGATGTTTATCTTGCAGGAAAACACAAGGCAATAATCATTCAGGGATTCGCAGAATTTATTGAAAAGGGTCCAGAATTTAAACGACTGTATGAGATCTTTTACAAAAAATTCTACTGGGTCAAAGAAATGCCTTGGAAGGAGGGAGAAGCTCCCTTTGTGAAGATTACGCCACAAAAAAAGATGAGCTGGGGTTTCAATTAACCAAATGTTACTTCAAATGGTTTTTCCACAATGCTCCAAGCGGATTCAACACTCATTATTCCCTTAGCTTTGTAACTCGCTTGTTCCCCATTTGTAATAATTGAATATTCATTAGCAATTTGATCGGTGTATACTAGACTGAACTTACTGGGAATCTCAACGGATTTGCCAGCATAAACTCCTGCCCTGCCAGGCATCGCAATATCCTCTGTACTATACTGTCCGTTTCCAACATCTTTGTTATTTACAAATAATTCATAATTGATGTTAGAAATAGTAACTGTTTTTTGACTGGGATTTGTTACGAGAAAAGTAAGCTCTAAAGTAGCACGTTTATCTACACTATTATTTTCAAGTACTTTTACATCGACTAGATCTAACTGTACCATTTCAAGTTGTGGATTGTCTAAACTTGCGTAGTAAACTAATCCTAGCATTCCTAGCCCCAATCCAACAAATGCTGCGGTTATGACAATTCTTCCTCGACTAACCAAATCAACAGCTAACGGGGTTCATAGAACTAAAAAACCTTCTCAGATGCGAACAGATAATATTCATAATATATGATGATCGGGCTATGCCAATTGTAGATGCATTAATTACGTGGGTTCATCTCATTTCTGCCTCTATCTGGGTTGGTGGTTCTCTTTTCATTGGTATTGTTCTGGCACCACTTCTCAAAACAATGTCAGAATCAGTGGAAGAAAGACTCAGAATAATGATTCGAGTAGGAAGAAAATTCAACAAAATTGCTGTTCCATCGTTAGGTATTTTGATTGCTACTGGACTCTATAATTCACAGTACATGTTGAATAAACCAGAAACGATTTTTTCAACAAATTATGGCATAATTCTTACAATCAAAGTAATACTTGTAGTAGCCCTGATAGTAATATTTGCTGTTCACATCAGAATGATAAGATCTGATGTTGAGAAAAAAATTGAAGCAAAAGAATTGTCACAAGAATCAATTCAAAAACTTCGTTCAAAAATAATCTCTCTGGGAAGAATTATTGTCTTTATATCTATTGCAATATTGCTGATGGCAGCAATGCTAGACGCCGGTATTTGAATTACCTACTATTCTTACCTCAAAACCATTATCGATCTTACCAATACCATATTTACAATTCAATATCTCAGTTGTTACAAACAAATTAGTCTCAAGATGTTTTGTAATTTGATTTACTCTAAAAACAGATTCTCCATCAGTAAGGCAAAGAGGAATTACTAACATATCAGAAAGGAATTGATCCACACCTAGGTTTGATTCTAAAAATTTTGTAGCTACAAGCCGTCCCATCCCATTCAGTGTTTTTCCGTTTATCGCATCTGAACCAATAATACAATTTTCATCATAAGTATATGCCAAAAAAGAACATCCTTTATCATAAGCATCTTCTCGGTAGATGTGGTAATCACAAGTAAAACCCGCATTACTTAGGATATTCTTTGATTCATTTACTTCTTGTTCAATTGAATCTGATGAGATCCCTGAATAAGTGCACAAAAAGCTAATTGATTTACCGGTTCTTTTAAGAAGAGAAATTGGACTAATTTTCTCGCGAGGAAATATTTCCACATTTACATTACCTCCACCACGAGGATAATATCCACGCCTATTGATGTCCATATGGAAGTTAATCCCAAGTCTAGCATAGGCTTCTCCCAAAACAAATTTTGTGTAATCGCTTGTTGGACTCCACAAAACATCCGTGCCACCAGTTATTGACATTTTCAATTTCTTTTTTGAAATAGATACTGAGGGAATTAATACCTGTAAAATCAAAGGGATGCTTCCAGCCGTTCCTATGTTTTCTTTTAATTCCATATCAATTATTTTCGAAGGAAAAAATTTGATTGATGTTGATCCAACTGAAAGTCCTTCAACTTTTGCATTACAAATCTTTGCAAGAATTTTAATTCCAGTCATATGTTGTGGCCTAAGACCTGGAACTTTTCGATTCTGTCTAATGTTTATAACTTCAACTGGTTTCTGAGTTAAACAAGAAAGTGTTACTGCACTACGAACAATCTGTCCTCCACCCTCACCAAATGCCCCATCAATTTTTATCAATTCCATAATTTTTTACAAGTTCTTGTAGTAATATAATGAATGATAATCTTTTAAAGAATTAAACAAAATTTACAGTATGAATGGCCTTTACATCGGTCGCTTTCAACCTTTTCATCTTGGGCATCTAGCTGCAATTACATTCGCATTGTCCCAAGTAGAAAATCTTTGGATTGGAATTGGTAGTTCAAATAAAAGCAATGAAAAAAGAAACCCATTTACCGCCGAAGAAAGAAAAGAAATGATAATTTCATCTCTAAACGATGCAATTAGAAAACGGATCCAAATCTATTATATTCCAGATGTTGATGATCATGCGAAATGGACATACCATGTTGACAATATAGTACCAAGGTATGATGTAGTATTTTCAAATGATGATTTTACTCAAACACTTTATGAAAAACGCGGAATCAAAGTTATACCAGTGCTACTAAAAGACAGAGAAAACCTTTCTGGAACCAATATCCGTGAAAGGATAGCAATGGGTACAAGATGGGAAGAATTTGTACCGGAAGGAACAAAAAAAATATTATTAAAAATAGACGCAGAAAGGCGTCTTTCAAAAATTCTGTAATTATAAATAACGGCTACTAAGGGTAAAGATTGGAGAATTTATTTGGAATATTTGGTTATGTTACCCGGACCAACCAACGTTCCGGAAAGAGTAACACGTGCTATGTTTACTCATATGATAAATCATAGAAGTAAAGATTTTGTCAAGCTATATACCGATGTTGTTGAAAAAAGTCAAAAGGTCTTTGATACAAAAGGCGATGTTATTGCACTTAGTGCTTCAGGAACTGGGGCTGTAGAAGCATCAGTTGTAAATCTTATAAAAAAAGGAGATAAAGTAATAATTCCTGTAAACGGAGAATTTAGCAGTAGACTTGCCACTATGTTAGAATGGCAGGGAGCAAATGTCATTAGATTAACTACTCCTTTTGGTGAAAATGCAAGCTACGACCAAGTAAAAGAAGCATTTGATAACAATAAAGACGTAAAGGCCTTTTACGTTGTATGGAATGAGACCTCAACTGGAACGATGGTGAGATATCTTGATAAAATTTCAAAGCTCACCTCAAGAAACGATTCGTATTTTGTTGTGGATGGTGTATCAATTATTGGCGGTGAAGAGTTGCACATGGACAAATGGAATATCGACGTTTGTGTTACCGGGGCACAAAAAGCACTAGCTGCACCACCTGGAATCTCTCCAATAGCAATTAGTCCTAGAGCAAAGAAATACATGATTGCGAATCCTCCACCAACATTTTACTTTAACTTGGCAAGATACTTCAAGTATTATGATGATAACAAAGAAACTCCATTTACTCCGGCATTACCACTCCTTTACGCTTACAGAGAAGCTCTTGATATTATTCTTGAAGAAGGAATGGAAGCAAGAGTAAAAAGACACAGAACTTGCTCAGATGCATTATATTCTGGTCTAAGTGCAATGGGTCTTTCTCCCTTTGCAAAAGAAGACGCACGATCTACAGTTGTAATTGCACTAAACTATCTTAATGGATTAGAAGATAAAACATTTCGATCAACACTTTCAGAAAAATTCCGCGTTCTTGTTGCAGGAGGTTTTGGTGATCTGAAAGGAAAAGTGTTTAGAGTAGGATGTATGGGCGAAGTTCACAAATACCATGTAATGCGAACCATCTCTGCAATTTCTTCAACTCTTGACATGATGGGATACAAGACAAATCCTGAAGCGCTCAAAGTAGCTGAAGAAAAACTGAAATCGTTATAATCTCATGTTAACTTAATATATGGAACTCTGAACATCGATCACGATGACTTTCCAAAAGGGCACATTACTCTTAGTGGATTATACTGCAAAAGTAAAAGATTCAGGTGAAGTTTTTGAAACCACTAAAGAAGATGATGCAAAATCAAATTCAATTCATGATGCTAACATGAAATACCAGCCACGACTTGTCTCTGTAGGAGAATCTTGGGTTCTAAAGGGATTAGATGATGCATTACTAAATACAAATACTGGCGACAAGCTGACAGTTGAGGTTCCTCCAGAGAAAGGATTTGGTACAAGAGACCCAAGCAAAGTCCGCATGATTCCTCTTCGTAAACTTGGTGAAGACGCAGAAAAGATCTCAGTAGGGGACGCAATTGAAGTAGATGAAAGAACTGGGATCGTGAGGTTTATTGGTTCTGGTAGAGTTCAGGTTGATTTTAACCACAGATTTGCTGGAAAGACTATTCTTTACGACGTAAATGTATTAAAATCTCTTAATACTGATGATGAAAAAATTCTTGGCCTATTAAGAAGACGTCTACCCATTGAAGAGTCTAAGCTAAAATTCAAAGTAAATGGAACCGAACTCGACGTTATAATGCCAGAAGAAACATTTCTTGCCGAAGGGCTTCAAATAATTAAACGTGCAATTGTCAACGACATTTTCAAATTTGTACCAAAACTAGAAAAGATCAACTTTATCGAAGGTTATGCCAACACAAAGACAGAAAAACCCAAAACAGCACAGACTAAATCAAAACCAGTAGAAGCAGAAACTGCACAACCAAAAGCTGCTTAATCTATAAAACACCAGTGCTTTTTGCAAGCTGAATAGCTTTTCCTTCTGTCATTTTTATCTTATTTAGAATTGTATATCTCTCAGGTCGAAGTGAGGGTGCCATCACAAGAGCTTTTGCAAGAATTTCTGGTTTGAGGCCAATTTGTTTTGCAGTAGTAGGTGCACCCACATTTTTTAACATGGAAACAATTTTTTTCCAATCTTGACCTTGTAGTTTAGAAATTAAAATGGAACCTATGCCACATTTTTCTCCATGTAATCCAACACCAGGTACCAAATAATCCAAAGCATGGGAGAAGAGATGTTCTGCTCCTGAACAAGGTCTACTGCTTCCTGCAATACAAGCAGCAACTCCAGAACTGATCAAAGCTTCTACAATCATTCTAACATCTGGTTTTTTTCTAAAATTTTTCGAGTTTTCAATTACTATTTTTGCACTCATTGAGGCAAGATTTGCTGCATATGTTCCAAAATATTCGCCAACGTCATCTCTTGCAAGTTCCCAATCTCTGACAGCAGTTACCTTTGCCATCAAATCGCCACAGCCACTAGCGAGGAGTTTTTTTGGGGCCTTTTTTAAGATCTCGATATCAACAAAGACCCCCAAAGGCGCTGTAGCAATTATTGAGTGTGGTTTGTCTCCCTTTAAGGAAACGAAAGGACTTGCAATTCCATCATGTGATGCCGAGGTTGGAATGCTCACAAATGGTTTTTTTAAGTTAAACGCAATCATTTTTGCTATATCAACAGATCTTCCTCCACCAATTCCGATAATGAGATTACTTCTGTCTTTCTTTACAGCATCTTGAATTTTTTTTGCAGATTTAACATCATTATTTGTGCCTATATGCCAAACGTTCTTTATCTTAGAATTTGTAAGGGATTTTACAACTTTTTGATATGTTATTTTTCTCACTTGATCTCCTGAAACAAGTGAAACTTTCTTTGGATTAGCTAAATCTGCTATAAATTTTCCAATATTTCCAATGTTTTTCTCACCAATGACTATTTGTCTAGGAAGCTCCATTACGTGTGAAGACATGGGTTTTTGATGAAATGTCATTATTTATCAATCTCCCGTTTGGGAACACAAAGTTATTTAAAAGGGTCATAACCTATTCAAAACATCCTAAGTTAAGGAGAAATATTATTGTCTGACTATGTTGAACAACACACACTACACGGAACAACTACAGTAGGAATTAGTTGTACTGACGGTGTAGTATTGTGTGCAGACATGAGAGCAAGTGCGGGTTATTTCATAGCAAATAACAACACTATGAAAATTCAAAGAATAGACAATCATGCAGGAATGACTATTGCAGGAGGCGTTGCCGATGCACAAAACGTTACTGACATGCTACGCTATCATTCCAATATTCATCGAATAGAAAAAGGGGAATATCTCCCTATCAAATCCATTGCCAGACTTGCATCATTAATTTTCTTCCAGAACAGATACTATCCATTTATTGCAGACATACTTGTGGGTGGTTATGACAAACAGGGACCAGCCTTGTATAATGTAGACATGTTTGGTTCACTAGACAGAAAAACATTCGTTACAACCGGAAGTGGTTCTCCTGTAGCATATGGTCTTTTAGAAAGTGAATATCGTGATGGATTGACCGTAGAACAAGGAAAGGTAATTGCTTTACGAGCTGTAAAAGCTGCAATAACAAGAAACATTGGAACAGGCGACGGCATCAATGTCGCAATAATAGATCAGAAAGGATACAGGCTGTTAACAAAAGAACAGAAGAAAGCCATCATTACACTTTAGTGATATTTTGCAAAGAAAACAACAACAACGAGAAATATCTCCTGCCACAAATATAATGGCCACCATACTGCAAGGTATTCCCAAGGAGGCTGATGTAACTAAGATAGATTATGAGGGTCCACGAATCGCAATTTATACAAAAAAACCCCGGTACTTGATGGAACATAATGAAATAATATCTAACATGGTAAATCTGATCAAAAAGAGAATTGTTGTAAGAACTGAAGAATCAATAAGAAAATCAGAAGAAGAAGCAAGGCAAATACTAACACAATCATTGCCAAAAGAAGCAGAACTGGGTGGAACCTTCTTTGATACGGCTATAGGCGAAATGACAGTTGAAGTAAAGCGACCGTGGCTTTTATTCAATAATGCGGCTTTTAACATTGCAGAACTTGTTGAAAAGACTGGCTGGCGATTTCGTGTAAGAAAAGCCACAACAATTCAATCACAAACCATACAGACCATAAATTATAATCTAAAAATATCTTCAGCAGAGAGAAGCAAGCATCTAAAACAAGTCGGTGAAAAAATTTTTAGGCCAAAACTTTCCGAAACTTCTGAAGTTTCTTTGATGACTCTTGGCGGATTTAGTCAAGTAGGAAGATCTTCTATGCTTTTGACAACACGGGAAAGTAAAATTTTGATCGATTGTGGTGTGAATCCTGGTTCAAAAACTGCACTAGAAGCATATCCAAGACTTGATTGGGCAAATATCACACTGGATGAGCTAGACGGAGTTGTGATAAGCCATGCACATCTTGATCATACAGGATTTTTACCCGCCCTTTTCAAATATGGCTACAAAGGGCCTGTATATTGTACAGAACCTACTTTGCCTATGATGAACCTGATTCAGCTTGATGCTATCAAAGTTGCTGCTGCTCAGGGAAAGGTTCCTCTTTACTCTGAACGTGATGTTAAACAGGTCATGAAACAAACAATAACTCTTCCATATGGAACCGTTACGGATATTTCTCCAGACATAAAACTTGTATTTTCTAATGCTGGCCACATTTTAGGTTCTGCCACCTGCCACTTTCATATTGGAAATGGTGATCACAACTTTGTCTATAGTGGAGATCTAAAGTATGGCAAGACAATGCTCCTTGAAAGTGCATCTTGGAACTATCCAAGAGTAGAAACACTTCTAATTGAAAGCACCTACGGTGCAAAGGAAGACATCATGCCTACACGAGAAGAGGTAGAAGGATCCTTCATGAAATCCGTAAATGAGACGCTTAGAAACGGTGGCAAAGTACTGATTCCTATTCCTGCAGTTGGCCGTGCTCAAGAACTCTTGATGGTGATAGATCTTTACATGAAAGCAGGCCAGATCGTTGAATGCCCAGTATTCATGGAAGGAATGATCGCAGAAGCTACATCAATTCATGAAGCATTTCCAGAATATCTTGCACGTGAATTACGACAAAAGATTTTGGAAACAGACGACAACCCATTTGATTCTGAATATTTCACAAACATTGAACATGCAGATGGAAGAGAAGAAGCACTTAGAGAGGGACCATGTATAATTATTGCAACCTCTGGTATGCTAGAAGGCGGTCCAGTTTTAGAATATTTTAAAAACATTGCACCAATCCAGAAAAATAAGATCCTGTTTGTTTCATATCAAGTAAATGGAACTCTTGGAAGAAGAGTGCTTGATGGATCAAGACAGGTTTCTATATTGGGTAAAGATGGAAAAATAGAAATCATAAACATAAATTGTTCGACAGAAAAACTTGATGGATTTAGCGGTCATAGTGATTACAATCAACTAATGTCATTTGTACACAAACTGCGTCCAAAACTTCGCCGAGTTCTTGTAAATCACGGGGAAAGAAGAAAATGTGAAAACCTTTCCATGTCAATCCACAGAATGTTTAGAATAATGACAACCTGTCCACAAGTTCAGGAAGCAATTAAATTATTTTAGATCGTACTCTGCTCTCCAGATCTTTACACCTGGTGGAGTAACAATGATTCTTTCCTCACCCAATCTTGCAATGTCGGCTCCAGTAGTTTTTGCAATTGCATAAATTTCTTCTACTGCTTTTCTTAGCTCATCCACATTTTTTTGTGCAAGTGGAGTTACCCTTAACACCAAAATCATACTTTTTTTGATGTCCTCTTTGATAGCATGGACATCACTGACATCTCTTAGTGTGATGGCCTTCAGATATGTCGGTGCCTTTTGGGTTTGCATCTTAGATATACTGCAAAGTACTCCCTCAAAAAGTCTTACTAGTCAAGAGCAGTTCACAGACTAGGTTGTACGCCTAAATTCGATATTGCAGGTATTCTGATTCCACAGTAGGAACTATGGAAACTTCAGATTTTTCGTCATTTTTTTGTACCATTACAACACTTGGGGTACCCTTGGGGGCATCACCATATCGAAGTGTAATTGCGGCCCCAATCTCTACATGAGCTTGTGCATTTTCTCCACGAATCAATGTAATAGGACCAACATGGTCTTTAGCTTCAAGCAAAATGTCTCCTTTTAGTGCTAATGCTTTGATTATTTCATTTTCGTCTTTGTTTCTTCCAACAACAAGTTTTGTATTTTCATCAAATCTAAAATGTCTTCCAATTTTTAAAAGGTCAATGTCATTTGTTGATGGAGTTTCTGTGTGTTTAAAAAGATCTTTTACTCTAATAGCAAATGCTGGATCTGTAAGCAAGCAACCACCCCCTGCATTTGGTGGATTTTCAATTCCAAATTCTTGTGCCATCTTTAATTGATCTTTTCTGGATCTTCCGCGAATTTTCCCAAGATCTTCTCTTCTGATTAGTCCTTTTTTTTCTGGCTCTGTTGGTGGCAGTAAAGCTGCAGAAAGTGGTCTTACAATTTTTCCTTCAAGGCCAGATTCTTTTTCGATTGTCTTTAATGCTGGTGCATGCTGACTCATTGGTCTCTGACCTAAAACTTCGCCTGAAATAATAAATTCAGCACCAATTGCTTCCATGTGCTTTTTTCCAGCGTCAAACATCATTGCTCTACAATCAATACATGGATTCATCCCAGATCCAAACCCATGTTTTGGATGCTTTAACATCTCAATGTAATCATCTCCAAGATATACCGTCTTTAGTTTTACACCAAGGGCATCTGCAGTTTCTCTGATCTCAAAACCACAACCTCTGCCACAATCAAAATCACAAAATGGTGTTTTGATCGCTACTGCCTCTACCTCAAAGCCTTGATTTTGCATCATTTTCACCGCCAGACGGCTATCCAAACCGCCTGAGAGTAGTGCTACAACTTTCTTTTTTTCTTCCATACAAAAACGACTGATTTTCCATATCTAAACCTTCCAGCAAACATAAATGGCAAATTAGTAGATTTTTTGTAATGCAAAAGCGCAAGCAAAACCTTCTAAAATTCTGTAAAAAAGCAGGCTGTGATACTATAGTAGCATTTGAGCCTGAAAACCTCTTTTACATGACTGGTTTTTGGGGCGAAGCAATAGGAATCTTAGACAAATCAGGTGCTACAATAATTGCGCCAGAGCTAGAAGTCGGACGAGCAAAAGAAGAATCTTTTGACTGTAAGGTGATAAAATCAGAGAGAGGAAAGGGTGCACTTTCTACACTAATTTCTAAATTAAAGCAGGCAAAGGTATGCACAGATACCACCAATTATGATGTTATCCAATCAATGAAAAAATCACTACCAGTAGTAAAACCATCTACAGATCCATTTTATCGTGCACGTGAGATTAAAGACTTGCAAGAAATTAGTATCTTAAAGAAGGCTTCTTCTATTTTGGATGAAATGTATGAGCTCTGTGTAGATGAAATAAAAATTGGGCAATCAGAGCTGGAATTACAAACTATTTTGATGTCATATGCAATGGAACGTGGGATGTTTGCAACTGGATACAAATCAACCCTTAATCCGTTGATAATAGCTGGTGGACCAAATGGTTCATTGCCACACGCTCAAGTCACGAAAAGAAAATTTGCAGACGGTGACATGATTGTAGTTGATTTAACTTTGAGATACCAAGGATATGTTTCTGATGCAACAAGGACTTTTGGCCTTGGTTCTATATCTTCTGAAGCAAAAAAAGTGTATGAAATAGTGAAACAATCTCAAGAGGCTGGGCTCAAAGCTGTCAAGATAAAAGCTTCTTGCAAATCAGTTGATGATGCCTGCAGAAAAGTGATACAAAAGAAAGGATATGGCAAGTATTTTATTCATTCCACTGGTCATGGTATAGGATTAGAGGTTCACGAGCTGCCATGTATTAGCTACTTGAGTAAGGCAAAGCTTGAAAAAAACATGGCAATAACTGTAGAACCCGGTATTTATCTTCCAAACAAATTTGGAGTAAGAATTGAGGATTCTTTAATTGTAAAAGAAAAGCCTGATGTCATGCACAAGTTTACTAAAGATTTGATTATAATCCAATGATATAACAAGAAGATAGTGAAAAGGTAGTCTTTGTAAAACACAATCTTAAGCTTGTGGGATAACAATTCAAGGCAAGGATAAATGGAAAACCTTAATTCAAAATGCAAGGAAAATTTAAACAGATATGTCTGAACCTTACAATGCTACTAAACAACTTGGAGAAAAATGCCCAAAATGTAATCATTCAAAGACAAATCATATGAGAAATCCTCGTGGTGAGGGAAGAGAGAAAGGAGCTAAACCTGTTCTTGGAACGTGCTCTGAATGTCGGAAAGAGAATAAAGAATGCAAATTCTACATGAGCTGATAGTAATCAGGACCTACCAAGTTGTTTCATTAACTTAATCCATGACTCTGTAAGGTTATTAGCTCTTGATATCCCGACGAAAAACAGCTTGAACTATGTCCCATGATAAAACAATGCCTCAAATTAACAATTTCATCAATAAGCTGTACCCCACTTTGCAAAAAACTAACTACTCTCTTGAATTCTACTCTCAATCTCTTTACGAATAAAGCTAACAATTCCTGACTTATTCCTCCATCCGGATGTGACAGTTCTCGTAGAATCTACAACAACCACATTATTATAATCAGGATTGTTCCTATATTTTTTCAACCCAATATCGTTTGCAATTATAAGATCTGCATCTGATTCTTTCAGTTTTCTTCTAGCTTCTCTAATCAATTTTTCTACAGGTATATTAGTTTCAGCTTTGAATCCAACAAGAAAAACACCTTTTTGGGTTTGCTTAATCCAGGTGATAATCTTTGGTGCACGTTTTAGTTTTAGCATGATCTTATTCTGATCGCTTTTGATCTTTGTTGAGCTTGGTTTTTCTGGAATATAATCAGAAACTGCAGCAGCTAAAATTACAATATCAATTTTCTGTTTCATTTCTTTTTTTACAGCATCAGACATTTCTTTACTTGTTTCTACTCTTACAAGTTTGACACCTTTTGGAGGTGATTCTTTTCCTGGTCCATAAATGAAAGTAACTTTAGCCCCAGCAGAAACAAGCTCAGCTGCTAACAAAACTCCCGTCTTTCCCGTGCTTTGATTTGTAATGACACGTACTGGATCGATATACTCTATTGTTGGTCCTGCTGTGATAAGCACCTTTTTCCCACTTAATTTGGAAGATAGACCAAACTTTTTGAGAACTAAATCAAGCACATTTTCAGGTTCTGAGGCCTTTGCCTTTCCCTCGGCCATCTGGGGAGAAATAAATTCCACTTTGTTCTTTAGAAAATCGATGTTTTTTCTCACTGCTGGATTCTCATACATTGCCTCATGCATAGCCAAAGCTATTACAATTGGTATCTTGGAACCAAATCCTACACTCAAAACTGTGGAGATTGGCGTATCATCTATTCCATTTGCCAATTTCCCAAGAGTATTTGCAGTACAAGGATAAACTATGATCAGATCAGATTTTTTATAATCTGCAATCTTGATGTGTTCTAAATCTCCGGTAAGTTTTGTTATTACTTCATTTCCAGTTGCCCACTTGAAGTAGCTTGGTTTGATCAAACTAGTAGCAGCTTTGCTTGCAACACAAGTAACATCAGCTCCATGTCGCATAAACAATCTAGCTAATTCAATTGATTTGTATGCTGCAACACTACCAGTGACACATAAAACAATTTTTTTCCCAGTAAGCTCAGTACCATGT
The DNA here is from genome assembly GCA_035455245.1 of Nitrosopumilaceae archaeon. Classification (GTDB taxonomy): domain Archaea; phylum Thermoproteota; class Nitrososphaeria; order Nitrososphaerales; family Nitrosopumilaceae; genus UBA8516. Next base: position 255,012 of record DATIFN010000010.1, read on the forward strand.
GAACTTACAATATCAAGAGAAGGATGATCACGCAATTTCCTTTTTCAACCTTTCAAGCTCTGGTTTGTCCATAGAAAAGCAATGTTCCTTTGCGGGAAACTTACCAGAAGTAACATCATTTTTGTATGTTTCAATGGCCTTTACAATTTGTTGTGAAAGTTCAAGATATCTTTTGGCAAACTTTGGTTTTAGTTTTTCATATAGTCCAACAACATCATGGAAAACAAGTACCTGTCCATCACAGTCTGGACCAGATCCAATACCAATCGTTGGGATGTTAATTGATTCAGTAATTATCTTTGCAACTTCTTGTGTGACCATTTCTAATGCAATACTAAAAGTCCCAGCCTCTTCCAATGCTTTTGCATCTTCGATTAGCCCTAGTGCAGCATCCTTTGTCTTGGCTTGTACCTTGTAACCTTCCTGTAATACGGTAGTTTGTGGCTGCAATCCAATATGGCCCATTACTGGTATTCCTGTTTCCACAATAGCACGTACTGTCTCACTAACCTCACGACCACCTTCAAGCTTGACTGCATCAGCACCAGCCTTGATTAATCTACCAGAATTTTCTATTGCCTGAGATTTGCTTGCCTGATACGACATAAATGGCAAATCAGCCACGATCATTGCATTTTGTCTTCCTCTGCTAACAGCTTCTGTAAAAAAACACATCTGTTCCATTGTGACTGGAATTGTATTTTGGTAACCTAACATAACCATCCCTCCGCTATCTCCAACAAGTAAGATATCAATTCCAGCTTTATCACAGAGTAGTGCTGTAGTAAAGTCGTATGCAGTAATTACAGAAATCTTTGAAGAGCGTTTCTTTGATGTTATGTCTTTTACAGACTTAGGCATGAATTTTTCTCCCAAGATTGTTTTTGATCACAAATATCGCCTGAGCAAGATTCTTTTTATTATCAAATCTGTCTGGTTTGAGATTTTTCTCTTTTGTTAATTTTTTAGAAACATCAACTAGAATTTTCATTCCACGAATAACATTATCCACGATAGTAATATCGGCTGTTTGTGCCGTTCTTGATAATGGATTAAGATCAAATGTGATCACTTTTTTTCCAAATTTTTTTAGAGCTAAAGTTCTGTCTCCATCTTCTAATGGCACAAGAACTACATCCGCAGAAAATATCCCATTTCTGTCAACAATTCGTCTTGCACTGTCAAGTTTTGGAATTCTTATTGAAGATTTAGGATCTAATCCCAAAATTTCCTTGGCGCTATTTTTTCTTAAAAGATTAGCAATCGCTTTTTTTCTTTTTTGACTAACATAGAATAGATTCACCTCAATCTTTGCATTCACAGTTTTTGCAAGATCAACAATCTCCCTTGGACATAATGCAGCAAAGTTACCATTTACTGAAATTACGGGGGATTTTGCCAAAACAAGGGCTTTGGCTGCCGCCCTTATCGCTTTTAGAGAATTTTTTGAGGTCTTTTCGCCTATCAAATAATCAAAAGTTTCTCCTCTACCATGAGCCATCAGTCCTTCTTCAACAACCAAGCCGGTTTTATAACCTCGGACAAGCTTTTCTCTTATATGCAGGGATGCAGCCCTGGGGTGTGATTTTGGAATTAACACTGATTTACTCTGGCTCCACTTTTGTCAATCTTTGACTGAATGACAATACCATCATATTTTTTCAAAATTTGCATCACTTGATCCTCCTTTGATTTGGGAACTAGTGTAAATACCGTCTCTCCAAACATCGCAACACCACATTTGAAACCATTTCTTTGAAGATCTTTTATAACAGAATCCATTTTTGGTGTGATTACGTTGACATACTTTGCAAATTCTAAGGACATATCAAGAAATTCATGATAATCCCTTGATTTTAGGAGTTTGTTTACCATCTTGCCGCCAAGACCATTTATTCTTGGCAGTTGATCTTTGATGAATTTTTTAGTAGAGATTGGAGAAAAGCAAATTACAATGGCAGAGGAGTTATTAGAGATTTTTTTCAAACTGCCAATGCCAGGGGCACCTTGTTTTGTTCTAATTTCAAAGCCACCATAGTACGATGACAAGACAGTACCAAGACCTGTCTTACAATGAATTTCAGCATTGTGAGCTATCTGCCCAACTTGAGTTCTAGAAAGATTTGTACTCATGGCAGTGTTTAAGGCAAATGCAAGGCTTAACGCAACAGCTCCACTAGATCCAAGTCCATACCCAACTGGAATAGAAATGTGATGTTCTACATCAACAAAGAAGTTTTCTTTTGCAAGCTTGAAAAATTCTCTAATTACAAACTTTGAAACCTGTGTGTTATCAGTTTGATATCCAGTAACTTTAATTCTTAAATGAGGCCTATCTGATCTTGTAACCTTTACACTAGTTGTAACACCTTCCTTTATACAAAAACCAGCTCCAAGGGAACCCTGAAGTTCTGGTTTTTCTTGATCTGTCTCAGCTTTGAAAAAGCCTGTTATGTGACCAGGGCAAAAGGCTATTGCTTGCATGAGCGCATTAAAATTACCATAAAATATAAAAATAATGATTAAATAATTTATATTGATTTAAACTGACTAAATTTATTCGGCGCTTGCAGAAGATTGGGAGTAGCATACTAGTCTCGCTTCCAAAAGAGTGGGTTGATTCAAATAATTTAGAAAAAAGTGATGAGGTAGAGCTAGAGACAGGAATTAATAGTATTTCCATCACACTTTCAGGAGATCAAAGATCGTACAAGGAAGTTGTAATTTCATATCCTGTTTCAAAGGAAGAAAACATTATTGCCAACATTACTGGTGCTTATCTTCTTGGTTATGACATCATAAAAATAAAAGGTAAATCAGTAATTTCAGCAGAAGATCGAGAAAAGATTCGTACCTCGATGCGAAGACTTGTTGGAATGGAAATCGTGGAAGAAGATTCCTCCAATGTTATTATGCACTTTCTGTTGGATGCAACAACACTTAGCCCAGAAAAAATTCTAAAACGTATGAGCTCAATCGCCCTAGGAATGTTTCGTGATACTTTAAACACATTGATGTCAGAGGACAAGACCGTACTACAAACCATTGCAAACAGAGATGATGAAATTGATAGACAATATTTCTTACTAGTCAGATTGATCCGAAGTACAATGGTAGATGCAAAGCTTGCTCACGCATTGAATTTAGAAAACATTGACATTTTGGATTACAGAATAGCTGCAAACCTGCTTGAAACGGGAGGGGATACAATAGTAGAACTAGCAAGATTAATTTCGAAAGTCACATTAATGAAAAATGAATCCAAGAAAATTTACGAAACTGCACAATATGTTGAAGAAATCCATGAAAAATCAATTGAAGCCTTTATTGAAAATAACAGATCTCTTGCCATTGAAGCCATAAAACTACATCGAATCTTTCAAAAGCAAAGTACTGAAGTTCGTTCCTCACTTGAAGCAAAAAAACAGACGTCAATTGAACTGTTAGATCTTGTTTACACATTTGAAAAGATAGCACGCTGTTGGGCGGACGTGGCAGATCTTGTCAAACCAGTATATCTAAGCTAAACCAACATTTTCTTTTTTATCGCATATGTTAAAACAGCACAAATTGTTTTAGAATCAGTTATCTTTCCAGACAAGATCATCTTTAACACTTTTTTAAAATCAACTTTCACAACAGAAAGTATTTCGTCCGCATCCAGTTTCAACTCACTGGATTTCCTCAATCCCGTTGCAACATAGCAATGAATTATTTCCATGTTGTATCCAATTGATGGATAGTATTTTATCAATGGAATCATTTTTTTAGCATCATAGCCAGTTTCTTCTTTTAATTCTCTAAAGGCACACCTTTTGGGATCTCGTTCACCTTTATCCATGGTTCCAGCAGGAATCTCAAGAACAAAACCATGAGGAAAACGATGTTGTTTTACAAGTATTATGTTACCCTTTTCTATCGCAAGGATTGCAGCAGCACCTCGGTGTTCAATGATTTCCCTTCTAACTTTTCGTTTTTCTATAATTCCATCGTAAAGACTCAAGGACAGAATCTTTCCCTCAAAAACTCTCTTTTTCTTCATAATACTAGTCCTGTGAAACTTAAATTTGTTATATATTCTATTGATAAGTTAAGTGAAGGCGCTTTGATTTCTTCGCTGATTTGATGGTATTTTTAATCCATTGTTCGGGGAGCGCAATCTTTTTTGGAATGAAGAGATCGGCTGAAGTAATGCCACTGATTTTACGCACGTTTTGAGTTATTTCGTCAAGTTTGAATATGTCATCGCCATAAAAAAACAAAACAATCTGATTCATTGCTATGAATGGTTTTTGTAAAAACAAGTCTCCAAATTCTTCTTGCAATTTAACAAGAGTTCTCTTTACATCTCTTTCTATCCAAACAAGAATAGCAAAAGGGATGTATCCACCTAACTTCTTTGGATCATAAACCAAAGTAAATTGCATGGCATCGTTATTTTCAATTTTATTAAGACATCTTGTTATTGTTTTTGTTGATAGGCCAGTTGATTTTGCAATTTGGTCGATTCGTATCCGTGGATCATCCAAGAGAACCTCAATTATCTCAAGATCAGTTTTTGTCATTTCATATTTAAAATCAAGGTTTTTTGCTTCAAAAATAGAAAGCACTCTTACATCTTTCATTAGGTTTTTTGCTAATTCGATCTTTTTTTCGGGATCATCTTTTATTACTATACTGCAAACAGTTATCCCGCCAACACAAGGAACCACAAAGAAGGGCTCACCTAAGAGTTTTACCTGTTTTATGATATACTCCAAATCTTGTCCACTGACAACAAAATAAAGAACATTAAATCCAAAAATTGGGGGTTCAATTTTTAGCGCAAAATTTTCTATAACTTTTTTATCAACCATCTTTGAAATTCTTGATTTTACAGCACCTCCTGAGATCCCAACCTCTTGGCCAATTTTTCTATCTGGGGTTCTACAATTGTTCAAAAGTTGTGTAAGAATCTGTATGTCTAATTTGTCCAATTTTTAATTTTGTAACCTCATTTATGATCATTAAAATACTATTCATTAATAAAAATGTCGTCTATATCATTCTAATACTTCAAATACATTAAATATCAGACTAAATTTATTAAAATAATGGATTACCGAGTTCATCTAGCAAAAAGAATGCTGACCAACAGGAAAGGGAGTCTTATTGGAGCAGTTCTGGCAGTATCAATCGGCATACTTGTTATCCACGTGAATTTTGTAATTTTCCAAGGATTGTATGATGCAATTGTGCGGGATTTGAAAGACTATAGGTTTGGGGATATTTTGGTAACAGATGAAGAAGACTACATCGACAAAAATGATCTTGTGTTGATAAACTGGTTTGAAAGAATTCCAGGAGTTGAAGGGGCAACTGCTAGAATGGACTCATCAGCCTCAATTAATTCAACAAGTGGGGGTAACAGAACAGAAGAATTTAGGATCCCTGTAGTTGGTGTCGATCCGCTTAGAGACACACGAGTATCAACAATTCAGGATACAGTAGGTGATGGACAATTTGTATTTGCAAGAAATTCCATTGTGCTTGGTGCAAGGGTTGCCCGTGATCTAGGGGGAGTTCAAGTTGGCGATGATGTAAAGTTAAAATTTGTAGATAGAAATGGTGTAGACCAACTCAAACGTTTTGTTGTCACTGGAATTACTTCCTCTGCAGGTGGGCAAGGACTAGATAGTAGTGTTGTTGTTCATATTGACACATTACGAAGTTTATTGGGACGACCTGATGAAAGTGGAGCTATTTTAGTAAAGCTAAACGATCCAACAAAAGCGATAGAGATTCGGGATTTCTTTTTGAGGTCATTTCCAAATGATGATTTCAAAGCTGAAACAATAGAAGAATCTGCAGAAGCACAATTGAGTGGATTCCGATCAGGCATTGCCTTGATTAATTTGATTGGTTATTTTGGAATGATGTCTTCAGCATTTGCTATTGTAACAATCCAGATGATGTTAGTATCAAGCAAGACCAAGGAGATAGGAATCATGAGAGCAATAGGAGCAAAAAGAAATGATATTCTCATATTGTTCATGGTACAAGGGCTAATAATTGGTGCGATAGGTGCAGGTGTAGGTACTGCTATGGGTTTGGCTTATACTTTCTACGCAAAAGAGACCAAAATGCAATTTGAAGGTAGTCTGGCTTTAGAAGTTACATATAATTGGGAAAAAATAATCCAGACAGCCTTGACTTCTTTTGCGTTAGCAATAATAGCTTCAATTTATCCTGCATTTAGAGCAACCAGACTCTTACCAGTGGAGGCGATGAGAACTGTCTAATGGCGTTTTAGAAGTTAGAAACTTGAATAAAATATATGGAGAGGGAGATACAGCAGTTCACGCACTAAAAGATGTATCATTCTCGGTCCAAAAAGGGGAACTACTTCTTATCGTAGGAAGCTCTGGTTCTGGAAAGTCTACATTATTGAATATGATCGGATTGTTGGACCGTCCAACAAGTGGAAAAATCTTTCTTGATGGAACAGAAACAAATACACTTAACGATAATGACTTATCATCTTTTAGGAATTCTAAACTAGGATTTGTTTTCCAATTTGCAAATTTGTTAACTGATTTGACAGTGTTGGAAAATGTTGTTCTTCCACGGAAAATCCAAGGAACTGGTGAAAATGCTTTGGATGAAGCAAAAAAATTGCTAAGGACAGTAGGTCTTGAAAAACAAATGAACAATCGTGCAAACAAAATATCTGGTGGACAGGCTCAGAGAGCAGCTATTGCAAGAGGTCTCATAAATAATCCTGCAATAGTTTTAGCTGACGAACCTACAGGGAACCTTGATTCTGTTACTGCAGAAATAATTGTACAACTCATAAAATCCCTTGTGAAGAAGCTAGGACAAACATTCATTATTGTTACACATGACCAGCACCAATTTGGGGATGTAGATAGAATCATCACAATTAAAGATGGCCATGCTTTTGAAGGTGAAGAGCATAGAGGAATGGAGGTAGCTGCATCATGACAAAATTACCTTTTTTGCTTGGAATATTTTTGCTCAGTCAACTTTTTGTTATAAACGCACAGGGGCAGTTTACCGAATCGAATTCTCCATTTAATAGACAATTTGGCGATATAAAATTCCTTAATGCTTACTTGGGTAATTACCAAGAAAAGATGGAGGTAAACCCAGGGGATATGAATGTGCCATTCACAGTTGTCTTTTCAGCAGTAGGGAGTCAGGATATTACTGGAATACGAGGAGAGTTATCACTGCCAATGGGATTTTCTTCATATAGTTCCAAAAATGGACCAATAACCGCTGATTCTGGTAACATTGCATCAGCAGGGCAGACCTTTTCTTTAACATTCCATATCAATTTGGATAAAAATATCAAGATTGGTCAATATCCAGCTACTGTAAAGCTAGACTTTACAAGATTGAGAGAAAGTGGAACCAGAAGCTCCTTTGCTAATTTTGATTTTTTGGTTACTGGAAAAAGTGTTCTAAATATTAAATCAGTTGATCCTATTCTAACTTCGATTAAGAACAATCCAGTGGTAATTCAAGTCTCAAATAATGGTACAGCACCACTGTCTAACGTTCATATTGTTTTGCAAAACACACAGACAAGTGTTTCATCAACAGCACAATCTGTCACAAATTTAGAAAATGCAGTATTTGATCAAAACGAATGGAACATTGGAAATGTTGGACCAAAATCTACAAAATCATTTGCATTTAACATCTATGTTCCCGAGAAACTAAAAGATGAAACACTTCATGCTCCTATGGAAATAACTTACCTAAATGCACATGGTGAAACCCAAACAGTTACCAGAACCATTGACTTCTACGTTAACGGATTAATAAAAGCATCAATCTATAACGTTGATGTTATTACCCTATCTAAAAAACAAACCTTGATTGGTGAAGTTCTTAACGAAGGCAATGTTGATGGATTGTTTGCATTTGTGACCTTAGAACCTCTTGGTAATTCTACCATAAAGAAATCAACACAATATATTGATAAACTAGAACCAGATTCTCCGGTGCCATTTAATTTCCCAATCGAATTTGATGGTGAACCAAAAGACGGTGAGCATGACGTTCGTTTAACCGTACGGTATAAGGATTCCCTACGAGATGAAAATACTATTTCTTATGATACAACAATTTTCTACAAAGACATGTCAAAAGAGAAGACAAGCGATATTGCAGAGTTTACTCCATTCATAATTCTAGGCGTGTTAGCTTGTATTGGAGTATTTGTATACACCAGAATAAAAAAGAAAAATAAAAAGAAACTGAATCAACCAAGCTAAAGTTATATTTAGTGTGCAAGATTTTGGGTTATGACTTGGGATGAAATTGAGGTCCCAAAAGAAATCAGACCTTTTATGCTTGAACATGCTGAGGAGACAGAGCTAGGACAAAAAAATGGGGCAAATAAACAATATCGATATGACAAATTACACATTAGAGAATATGACGATAAATATCTAGTTCATATGGATAATGTTGACCCAAGAAAAGATCCTGTAGGTCATTTGATATTTGATGCTCCTGAGGTTTTGATAGGTCTTGCAACTGCAGTAATAGGTGGTAAAAAAATTGCTACACAAATTTATACGAATAAAAAATCAAAAAATCTCTCTTTATTTACGGGGTTCATGGCATCAATGGCATTTGGATATATTGGATATCATATAACAAAAAAGGTAAAAAACTTCTAGGAGTAGATTCGTCTTACCAAAAACAAGAACCATCAAGGTTTTTTTTAAACTACTACCACTTATCCTAACACTTCGAAAAGATAGAAGAGAATGGGTAAAAAAAGAAGGCAAAAACATCAAAGTTGAAAGATATCAAAAAAATGCACAAAAAGTTTTACGTGCCTTTGTTAGTCTTGGCCCGGTTTATATCAAACTTGGTCAGTGGCTTTCTTCAAGAGCTGATATCTTACCACAGCCATACATGGAAGAACTTGCAAAATTACAAGATGATGTACCAGCAGCTCCCTTTGAACAAGTCAAATCAATTATAGAAAAAGATCTTGGACCTATTGAACAAAACTTTGACTACATCAATACAAACGTTCTTTCCGGAGCATCACTTGGACAGGTGTATCTTGCCAAAATTAAAGAAAAAGATGTTATCGTAAAGGTACAAAGGCCAAACATTGACAAAATTGTAAAAGAGGACATCAGAATTCTTAAAAAGTTTCTTCCGATTGCAATGAAGTTTGTAGATCCAAACTTGCGTTATTCCGCAGAAGCAATGTTATCACAATTCATTGAAACCATACATGAAGAAATGGATTACAGAATTGAATCCCAAAATCTAAAAACAATCAAAAGAAACATGCACAATTATCCAAAGGTGGTGATCCCTTCTGTAATAGATGATAAATCATCACAACATGTACTCACCTTGGAATACATACCTGGCATCAAAATTACTAACGTACAGGCACTAGATAAGGCTGGGATAGATAGAGAACAAATTGTAATCAAAGCTCACAAAGTCTTTTTTACGATGCTTTTACATCATGAAATATTCCACGCAGACCCCCACCCTGGAAACATATCTGTGACAAATGACGGTTCGTTGGTTCTTTATGATTTTGGTATGGTAGGCAGGCTTGACAACGAAACAAGATTAAAGCTGATCCGGCTATATCTCTCACTCGTTGAAAAGGATCCTCCAAGAACAGTAAATGCAATGAATGAACTTGGAATGCTTGTGCCGGGGTTTAATGCCAGCGTTATAGAAAAAGGAATTGAAATGTCAATTCAAGCAATGCATGGAAAGAAACCAGACACGATGGAAGTTCAAGCACTGATGGAGCTTGCAAACAAAACTATGAGCAAATTTCCATTCAAACTCCCAAAACACCTAGCACTTTACATGAGGATGGCATCAATTCTTGAGGGAATTTATCTTACGCATAAAGTAAAATTCAGATTCATCAATGTTTTACAAAACATTTTGGAAGAAGAACATTTGATCAAAGATGCATATGTTGAAGAACTAAAGTACTCCATTAGCAGATTTGCAAAATCAATTGATGCTACCATATCTATCGCACCAGAACTTAAACGATACCTAGATGAAAACAGGTCTTTTCAAAACATGACACCAAAAAATTCAGGAAACATTTTGCTTTCTGGGAGCATTCTTACTTCTGCAATGTTTGTTGGTTCTACCATACTTTATACATCAAATGAGTTTGCAGGACAGATAGGTATGATTGGCTCTATAATTATAATGGCAATCTCCGTAGTTCTCAGAAAACACTAGCTATTCAATTTTTATGTCTTTCCCATTCTTAATGGGAATCTTTAGTGTCAACACACCATTAAGATACTTAGCTGATCCAACAGCCTCCTCGCCTTCTTTTACATCAATTGGAAGTCTAATTTTTTTATCGATCTCACATGGTCTTTGGTGCCAAACTATGGTTCCATCTGGTTTCATCTCTCTTTTTGCATTAATAGAAAGAATGTTTCCATTTATTCGTAAATTGATATCTTTTTTATCAAAACCTGGTAAATCAACAGTAACAATCAGGTTATCATTATCTAACATTATGTCTATAGGCGGTAATACAAACTCAAAAAACTCTCTTGATTTATTGCCTATTTCCTTAAAAACTTCTTTTGCCATGTAGTGTACCAGGCCCATCTTTGTCTAATAAAGTGTTTTTTAGTTATAAACGTTGTAGATCCATAATTTATCTAGAACTCTATTAATTACAATTTGATGATAATAGTTCTAGAAGGATTCGACCAAGCAGGCAAAGGAACTCAGTCAAAACTTCTTGCTAATGCCTTAAAGACTAGAAAATTAAAATGCAAAATTTTCAGCTTTCCAGATTATTCCACTCCAATAGGAAAGGAAATCAAACATTATCTTAAGGGAGAAAGAAAATTTCCATCACAAGTAATTCATTGTCTGCTTGCTGCAAACCGATGGGAAAAATCAAAAGAGATAGAGGACGCTCTTTCAAAGGACTATGTATTAATAATGAACAGATACTATCAATCAAATCTAGTTTACGGAATAACAAATGGACTTGAATTAGAATGGTTATCGAATCTTGATGCCGGTCTTCCAAAAGAAGATCTTGTAATTGTGCTTGATGTGGAACCAAAAGAATCATTTAATCGCAAAAAAATTCAACGTGACAAATTTGAAAAGAATAAAGAGTTTGCACAAAAAATCATTCGTACTTATCGAACTCTAGCAAAAGAACTTGGTTGGGAAATAGTAAATGCATCTCAAACTAAATCACAAGTCCACAAGGATGTGATGGAAATAGTTCAAAGACACCTCAAATGAAGAAATGACAAAAAAATATCTTGAGATAGTTGATCCGATTCATGACTTTATCAGAATTTATGAACCTGAGATAAAAGTAATCGACACAGCTGTCTTTCAACGACTCCGTAGAATAAGACAGCTAGCAGGTGCGCATCTTGTTTATCCAAGTGCTCAGCATTCAAGATTTGAACATTCCCTGGGTGTGATGCACATAGCTGGCCAGGCAGCTGGTGTACTCAAAGACAAAGGATTTTTGAATTTAGACGATGTTGCAGACCTCAGACTCGGTGGCCTTTTGCATGATGTTGGTCATGGTCCATTTTCTCATCTCTTTGAAGAAGTATTACAAAAGAAAAAGAAAATTACCCATGAAGAAATAGGTAAGAAGCTTATCCTTCAGACAGAAATTGGAGATTTTCTCTCAGATTCAGGTTTTGATAAAAAATTTCTAACACAACTTGCATTTGGCAATTCAAAACATCAGTTCATGAACGAGATAATCTCAGGAGGGTTGAGTGCAGATATGATGGATTATCTTCCTAGAGATGGATATTTTACAGGTGCAGAACATGCAAAAATCGATTTTAAAAGAATAGTCCAGTCTCTTGGTGTTTACGATAAAAAACTTTCTCTTGATAGATCGTCCCTTTATTCATTTGAATCTATGATGATTTCACGATATCAAATGTTCAAAGCCGTTTACTTCCATAAAACTGTGCGATCAGCTGAGGTAATGTTGCTTGAATCAATGAGTCTTGCAGATAACGAACTTGAATTTACTTCATATGATCTTGAAAAATACATTCAACTGACAGACGAATTTGTTATATCAAAACTAATATCATTACCACAAAAATCTTCGGATCTAAAAAGAGCAAGTAAACTCGCAAAAGACTATCAAAATCGTCGATTACTCAAATGTGTGTTTGAAAAAATTCTTACTCGTAAAGAAAAACTCGGAACTAAATCTCCTGAGATAAAAAAAGAAATTTCCAAAAAATCCAAAGTGGATGAATCAGAGATATTTATAGATATATCAACAACACCAACAATTCCACTTACTCCATCCAAAAAAGAATCTCAATCAATAATATTGACATCAAAAAAAGGCTCTCTTCAAAAAGAGGCCTATGAACTCCCTATCTCGGAGATCCCATTAGTTTTTGCAATTTCAGGATTTATGAACATGTTAAGAGTTTATACCGCAGAAAAAAATAGAAAAAAGGTTGAAATTGCAGCACAAATGATCCTTGGTGAAAACAAATCATGAAAAAAAGAATAGTAATCAAGTTATCTGGAAAGTTGTTTGGGTTTGATGATTCTAAAATCTTAAAAGATTATGGATCTTTTTTTGTGAGGATAAGTAAGTTCTGTCAACCAATTATTGTAGCAGGTGGAGGCAAAATTGCAAGACATTACATTTCTCATGCAAGATCTTCAGGGGCAGACGAATCAACATTAGATGAATTAGGAATCGAGGTATCAAGATTAAATGCAAAACTCTTGATTTATGCAATCCAAGATAAAGCATACCCTCATCCTCCTACTAACCTTAAAGAAGTTACTAATGCAGCGGATAGTGGTCTAATTGTTATTACAGGGGGCCTTCATCCTGGTCAGAGCACAAATGCTACCGCTGCGCTCATCGCAGAGAAGGTTCATGCTTCAATATTTTTGAACGCTACAGACGTGGACGCAATCTATGATTCAGATCCTAATAAAAATAAGAATGCAAAAAAATTCAAGCGCATTGAACTTACAAAACTTCGTAAGATGCTTGTGCATCAAGAGTCACTCGCCGGTGGATATGACTTGATGGACATAGTAGCTTTAAAGGTAATTGAAAGATCAAAAATTAAAACGCGAATTATAAAAGCAGATATCAAAACACTTGAGAAGGCGATAAAAGGTTCTCCAGAAGGAACCGAGATTATACTAGCCTGACTTTCCCTAAAAATTCAGGAATGCCTGCTGCAACAGCTTTTTTTAAAATCTCACGTGCGTCATTTTCCTCTAAAACTTTAGACTGTGCTTTGGCATATCCTTCTTCATCAACTATGACTGTAACCCATCCATCATATTTGTTGACAACTGCAACAAATTCCTGTTCTCCAACAGGAACAAACTTTCCTTCTGATTTTTTTACAGTAAGTGTTAACATAGCAAATCCGGCGTGATTAAAAAGATTCATCTGAGATTTTCTTGCTCTCTCTTGTCCTATTCTAACTGCTTGGTGATATTGCATAAAATTATTTTCCAAAGTTTTGACTATAAGCCTTTTCAACTCAACATTTAAGAGAAGAACAAACTCCCTTAAGCTATTGAACAGAAAACTTTTAGTTGGAGCGGCCGTAGGAATTCTTGCAGTAATTATTCTGGCTGTTGCAATACTTCCAGGTTCTGATTTTTTAAAGAATATCGTACCAAAGGATGCAAAACTTCCTGGAAGTCTTAGTACCATCACTTCAGAAATTAAACCACTAGTTGTTCAATTAAACGACATTTCAGTTTTGTCAGTGTCTGAAAAGGAGGCTGTATTAGAATTAAAATTTGACGTTTCGAATCCAAATAATAAACCCATCTTGCTAGAAATGATAAGTTTTCATATTTTTGAAAATAATACTGAAGTGGGATATGGTGAAATTGGAGAAAGACTTGCTGGACAGTATGCGAGTTCTAATTACTACACAGTTTTATCCAATTCCTCACTCACGGTACACGATAAAACAACAATAAAAAATACTGGGAATAATCCAGTATTCTGGGTAACATTACAAAAAGGCAATCCAGAATGGAGACTCAAGGGTGAAGCGTTCTATAGTACTACCTCTGCATTTAGTGGGCTGGCAAATTCTACTACGTTTGATTTTACCAAGTAGAAAATCCTCCCTTATATCATAAAATCTTAAAATTTAGATTATTTGTATAGAGTGAAACTAATTTAGATAAATTATATAAGATTCTAGGAAGGAGATTCCTTAACATGGCAGACTTAATGATAGCGTATGAAATAACTACAGGCGTTTTCATTGCCTTTGGTGTATTGTTATTTGCATTGCGAGGCAAAGGCCACAAGGCAATAATTGCTGGCTCAGAATAGGGATCGTATCCCCTTTGAACTTTTTTACTCTTCTTGTTCCTTAAAACCCAGTAGAGATTCTATAGAAAAATTCGATGATTTCTTTTCTTTAACATAACATTTTTCGTAATATTGGCAATTGTTACATTCCAGTGATGGTTCTATGACTGGAATTTTTTTTTCTACAAGTAAGTTATTCAAAATTCTTACTCTGCGGACTGATTCTTCAAACATCTTGTTATCACGAACCAAAGAAAATGATGCTTCGTCACCATTTTCGGCGAAGTATAATATGAGGCCATCAGTTTTATTAAGAATCCAAAGACACGCGTTCAAATACAATGCATCACTTGGAATTAGTCTTTCTGGGGGTTTTGGTACCGGACGAAATACTATGACTACATCATCAACTATCATATCAGCATAAATCTTTAGTTTGATATCGTCGACAATGAATTCTCCTTGCAATGAATCGTAAGACATTTTTTTCATCAGCTCCCTAAAAAGATCAGAAAATCTTAATCCTCTCTGCTCAATTGGATCTACACGGTCAAAATATGAACGACGTAGACATCTTGCAGCTTCAGAAAAATGGATTATTTTGTTGTCTTTCTCGATTTCTGGTTTTATATCTCGACTAAGACGTTCCATAACATCTGTGATAATGCGTCTGTAATTTCTATCTCCCATCAAGGTGGGTATTCCTTGACGGCATGTCTATATTATATTTAGCTCACTATGCGTAAAAGTCCCTTTGAGATTTTATCAGAATAAGCAAGACCTACAAAATGTAATCCAAAACCAATCACTACACCTACCAGAATGTTACCTGTAGCAAAATAGATTCCCATGAAAATAACAAGTGATGGGACTGTGAGCATTAAGGCAAGAAATGTACTTACCCATGCAGTGTTAACTATCGTCTCGATAGTCAATTCATATTTTTTTCCTAACATTTTGTTTATTTCATGTCGGGTTGATAGTACCTGATTTTTGGAAGGTAAATTTTTTTGATCAGAAAGCAACAATTCATCTAATAATTATGAAAAATATGTTATAAATTTACATAGTATAATATTTTTTTTAAATATTTTATATGCTCCTAATTTTACATATATGGCACAAAATTCTGCAAATTTTTGTGGAAATCTGGTGTTGTACAACAAATTACAAGACTGTAATCCATTTTTGAGGTCAAATGAGATAATTTTTTTCATACAAAATCAATGAAATGATAAAAATCATAATCTTTTAAAGAGAATTTGCCAATTATCAAAAAATTGTTATTCAGCTATTACAAGCTTTGACATTACCGTTTGTGCAGGTATCTGTTGCTCTACTGCAAAAGCAATTGCTGATATGTTTCGTATTTCATATGAAGTTAGCTTCAAAATTCCAATTACTGTTGCAAAGCTAAACATTCTGGTAAAAGTTCTATTGATTGCCTTGTATATGGAAAGCTCAAAGGCTCTTTCAAATTCCGATAAAGCATCAATTGCATTATCGGTTTGTGGAACCAGATCCTTGTAACCAGTACTTGAAAGTTCTGACATTGCATCCTTTACAGACTCTGCACCTATCATTCTTCCAAGCAAATCTTTAGGTGCTGATGTTGTGTGAGTAACTATAAGATCTTGTATGTGCTGTTCATCCAATCCCCAGAATTTTCCACGTAAAATACTAAGCAAATTGTAAAAATCAATATCCATTCCAATTAAATGTACAAGGTCATGTTCTCCTGAGGCTTTCAATGCACTGTCTAGTTGTTTGTAAAAAACTTTGTCCAAATATGTATCAAATACCTGAAGATTTTTCTTTTCATTATACAATGCAACAGCTTTTGCAATTTCGTCACCAAACTCACTTGATGCAAGACCCGATACGGCCTCTTCCATGTCTTTTGCTACAAGTGCCTTTACCACTATATCACGTCGTCCTATCAATTCTTCTGCATGCAGGTTTACATAAGGCTCAATTTCCTCATATGATCTCCCCAAAACTTTTCCTTTGAAAATCAACTTCAAATTCCAGATCAAAAATTTTAGGTAATATACATTCAAAATTTCTGAACCTCCACCTACGGATTTTGCAAGAGAAAAATGAATATCTGCTAGATGACTTCTTAGGGCTGATTCGATTTTTTCTGCAGTAATTGGTTTTGTAAGTTTTGAAACAGCATTAATGTATACTGTACTCTTTATTCTCGTTACAAGCTCGTCCAAGTTTCGTGATTCAGCTAATGTTTGCAGTTCGCCCTTTGAAAGGAGCCTTCCGCGGGCACTAAAAGATTTTACGGAACCAAATATTTTCTGAGGAGCACCTATGCCCATTCATATGACTTCTTTTAGGTAAGGATTTTAATGTTTGGAGGCGAGGTGAGACTGGAAAAAACTAATGACAGAATCACGATCGGAACTTGTCAAGGTAGAAAATCCTTCTAAAAGTTCTCCATAGACTGCCAGCCTTCCGTCAAGAGCATCCCCTAAACGATTTGAATTAAAGGGAATAATCTTGTCTATCTCTCCATTAACATGCGATTCGATGTATTTTCTAATCAATTCGAATACAAAATTTGGAGCAACATTCAACAATTTTAGAATCACCTCTCTGAATTCTTCTTCTTTCATATCATCATTCTCCAAAAATTTCTTAAGGATCTTTATTCTTTCATCCTTTAACTCATCAAGAGCTACCGCCACTAACATACCACTTTCTGTGAGTTTGTAATATGGTACGCCATGTTCCTGCAAGGCTCTTGGTCCCCGTTTTAAGGGCAACCTTCCTGCTTCTTCAACAATTCCTA
This sequence comes from Nitrosopumilaceae archaeon, assembly GCA_035455245.1. Lineage (GTDB taxonomy): Archaea > Thermoproteota > Nitrososphaeria > Nitrososphaerales > Nitrosopumilaceae > UBA8516. Next base: position 272,180 of record DATIFN010000010.1, read on the forward strand.
ATGGAAGTAAGACTTCATCAATATCCCTAAAAATTCCAGAGTAAACATTTTGCCATATTGTGTTGCTCCTTTCTGCAACCTTGTGAGCTAAAGAGGTTCTGGTATTCATCATGTGTCTTGGTTCTGTTGCAAGATTTGCGATAATTGATCTCTGTCGTATTGCTTCACCTGTTAGTTGGTCCCTTTTTGTTTTGAAGGTTTTAAAAATAGATAATTTAGGTTTATCATCTAATAATTTCATGGCGTTTCTAAATTCTCCAAATAAACGATCCAGGTTTTTTCAGACCATTATTTCTAGACTGATTGGAAATAAGTTGATAAATTCTGAAATTATGATATAAAATATTCATTTTACGTTACTATCATAATATTATATAATATAACACTTATCATGAAGGAATATATCATAAAAATTAACTAATATGATACAATGTTTTTTATACTTTCAAAAAAGTATGGATCCAATGTTTTGGAAGCAAGCACGAAGGTCCGAGGTATTTACCATAAGTGCTGTTATAGTAGCTTCGGCGCTACTAGCAATAAATTTCTCCGGAAACGCCTTTGCATATATGCCAGGCGATCCTGCGGAGAAATATTCTTGCTTTGAGAAAGATGAAGGCGGAAATCACATTGTAGACGCAGATGGAAATCTAGTTCCATGTCGTCTAGATACTGGTGATAACGCTTGGATGATGACATCTTCAGCACTCGTGTTGGTAATGACACCTGCTGGACTCGCAATTTTCTATGCTGGACTTTCAAGATCAAAGAATGCAGTCAATTCGTTGATGATGGTATTCATCACAACTGGAATTATCGGAGTACAATGGGTTTTATGGGGATACAGTCTTGCCTTTGGTCCTGATGCAGGAAATGGATTTATAGGAACTCTAGACTGGGTCGGCCTGAACAATGTACTACATGATGTTCCATCAGATGTATACGGTGGCATAACTGGAACTACTATTCCACATCAGACATACATGGTATTCCAGATGATGTTCGCTATCATCACACCCGCATTGATTGTAGCCGCATTAGCTGAACGAATGAAGTTTAGTGCATTCTGCATCTTCATACTGCTATGGGCAACATTCGTGTACGACTTTGCCGCTCACTGGACATGGTCACTGGGAAGCGGTGGTACCTCACTCGGTTGGACAGGCGCACTGCCGTCACTTGACTTTGCAGGAGGAACTGTAATTCATATCACATCTGGCTTCTCAGGACTAGTTATAGCTCTGATGCTAGGTAGAAGATTAGGATATGGAAAGGTTCCGATGGAGCCACACAACATACCACTGATAGTTCTAGGTGCAGCATTGCTCTGGTTTGGATGGTTTGGCTTTAATGCCGGATCTGCAGGCGCAGCTGCAACGAATGCAACAAGTGCATTTGTCGCAACACAAACTGCCACGGCAATGGCAGCTGTTACATGGATGCTAGTATCATGGGCTCATACAGGAAAACCTTCTACAATTGGTGCAGCAAGTGGTGCTGTAGCCGGTCTTGTAGCTATTACGCCAGCATCAGGTTTCGTATCACCAATGTCTGCTCTTATCATAGGCATTGCAGCATCATGCATATGTTATGGTGCAGTACTGTTTAAGAACAGACGCAAATGGGATGATGCACTTGATACATGGGCAGTACATGGCATTGGAGGATTAGTCGGAGCACTTACTACTGGTATTTTCGCAGAAAAGCGATTTACACCTTGGGGTGCTGACGGACTTGCCTTTGGAAATCCACAACAACTACTAAACAATGCAATTGGTGCATTTGCAGCAATGGCTTGGGCAGTAGGTATTACCGCAATCATAATCAAAATAATGGACGCGGTGTGGCCAGGCAGTATACGAGTTACTCCAAAAGAAGAAGAAGTTGGTCTTGATATCGCACAGCATGGCGAAAGAGCGTACGTAAACGAATAGTACGCTAACACTTTCCTTTTTATTCTAACTCAACGTCATTGTGAAATGAATTTAGATATCATCAACTAACATCAATCCATGTTTATCGATGTCAGTGAATTAGCAAAGATTCTCAAAGATCCAAATTTGATCTTAATTGATGCAAGAGCATACAAGGAATATTCAATTGAGCATATTCCAGGAGCTGTAAACCTAGATTTGTTTTATTATCACTGGTCTGACACATCAAAAGAAGGAATGAAAGCATTTGACATGGAAATGCAAAAAATTCTTTCCTATGTTGGAATTACAACAGAAAAGAAAGTTGTATTCTATGATGAAGTCTCTGGGATGAGTGCAGCTCGCGGTGTATGGCTTTTGTTATACTTTTCACATTCCCAAGTTTTCATGCTTGATGGAGGAATGAAAAAATGGAAAAGTGAAAATCTTCCATTAGAGACAAAAACAAACGGTTTCAAACCTGCAAAATTCTCTCCAAAAATTAACAAAAACATTGTAGTAGGATATGAATATATAAAAAAAAATTTAGATAAGATAAAACTGGTTGATTCTAGAACCAAGGAAGAATTTAATGGAATAGAAATACGAGCCGCAAGAGGTGGTCACATTCCAAACGCTGTAAACATAGATTGGAAACTTAACATCACAGAGGATGGAATTATGAAAAATAACCAATCTCTTTCTGAGCTTTACCAACAAATATCAAAAGATGAGGAGATAGTAACGTACTGTCAAGGAGGATACCGAGCTGCAAACTCATTTCTAGCTCTTAAAAAACTTGGGTTCAAAAATGTCAAAGTTTATCTTGGTTCATGGAGCGAATGGGGAAATAAATTGGATCTTCCTGTAGTTTAGTCTCTTTTCTTCCACAGAAGCTGATTATACAACATTTCAGGTGCAACCTTTTTGAAAGGTTTTCCGCCGCCCTCATACCACTTTGTGAAAAATTCGTAAAGATGAAGCCTCAAGGACTGGATGTATACGATTAAACCTTCAATCATCATTATTCCAAGGTTTCCACCAATTATCAATGCTAGCCCACCTATTGATTCTGACCCTCCCATTGATTGGTACGAATTGTTTACAGTAAGTAAAAGTGCTGCATGCACAAGAAGCATAATGCCAATTCTTGCATAGCTTATCGTATGTGACAAAAGCTCTACTGTCTTTACCAAGAGTACTTCAATTACAACATTCATAGCACTACCACCTTCTCCTGGATGTTTTTTGTTGTGTAAAATTCCACCAACCATTATCATTCCCATACACCCAATCGTTACAGGAATTGCAATTCTAGCAACAATCCAAACACGCGCCCAGTCTCCAACAAGTATGGTTACCCATGGAACAGGTTCATTATGGACACGTGAATACATGTTCATGATATCATACCCTGAACCAATTGCAGTCATCATAATGACTACGACCCCACCAAACATTACAAGAGTTGGAATGGCTTCTGTAAACATTGTAAACTTGTCTCCTTTTAGATAGAGCCTTCTAATGTGTAAGATAAATGCCCATGTCAGGTGTACTATTCCTAGAAATATCGAAACTTTTAGAATCCTAATTACTTGTTCAAAGTTTAACTCAGCTACACTAATGACTCCTACCAACCATTCTATCGAATGTAATGGTCCACCTTCTTCTAAAAGTGCATGTACTGGGGCAAAAGATTCTAAATGAAAACCAAAAACCTCACCAGTTAGTATTCCAGCAAAGGCTGCTGAACCACCTGATATGGCAATCAACATTCCCCATTTTGCAAGTGTTCCCTGACCTTTGAATTTAAACAATAGTCCTAGACACATTAGCAATATTCCATGACCAAAATCAGCAAACATGATTCCATAGAAAATTGGCCACATTATTGCAATCATTGGAGTTGGATCTGCTTCACCACGTTTTGGTATTCCCTGACTCTCTGTAATGACTTCAAAAGTTCTTGTCCATGCCGTGTTTGCAAAAAGTATTGGAGTTTCCTTAAGTATTTTGGGGTCTTTGATCTCTTCAGTTATTGACATCCATCTCTTTGTTATGTCTGTGAATTTTTTTTCCATTGCACGTGGAATGTATCCTTGGATGACTGCAAATCGTTTTGTTCCTCCAGGTTTTCGCATTTTCTCAAGTACATCTTTTGTGATACCAGAACCTTCATGCAATGATAAGATTGAACCACGAATTTGTTTTTTTGTTTCTAAAAGTTTTTTTTCAAGTTTTTTTTCTTTCGCAGTAAGTTCAGTGATCTTTGAAACAACCAAACTGTAGGCCTGACTTGGATTCTGAGGTATTCCTTGCGGAATTATGAACGGATTTGCATTGAAACTTCGAAGAACTTTAAGGACTCTCTCAGAGTCTTGCGTATCAGTAAAAATTATGATGGCTGTTTTTAATTTGCTATCTAATTCGTACTTGAAAATTGTAATCCCTTCCAGAGTACGGCTTATCTCAGCAAAATCCGACGAATTTATTACAAATAGATTGGTGTAAAAATATTTCATTTGCCCAAGATTACCTAGACTAACATTAAGTTTTTTTACAACCTCAAGTGTTTCTTTGATGCCAGTATATTCTTCAAGTGATCGCTTTGAGTCAGCATGCTCTTGTAGAAGTTTTGCAGGTCCGTCAATTACGGCGTGACTTTTCACTTCTAAATCATTAATCATAGTTGCAATTTCATCAAGCTCATACTGATTTCTTTTTATTACCAAACCTTTGAACAAAATCTCCATTATGCCAACTCGTATTGGGATCTGAAGACCTTTTACAACTTCGTCAACTGACTGATAGAGTTTCTGAGCTTTTAATAATAAATCATCGATTTCAGGAGTTACCGTATCATTTTGAGTTTCAATTTTATGAAACCACTCAAATTCAGTAAGTCTTGATATCGCTTCTGGAGACTCTGTTCTTGGTACAATAATCGTTCCTAACATGAGATCTGCTACAACCAAGACAGATCCTCGGTTGGTTTCACGTTTTTAAAACCTTTCTGAGAATTTTTTTTCTGGTCAAAACATTAAAATCTGTTAGCATTAAACGCCTGATAGTTGACATCTAGTCCTGCATTAGAGAAAACTGTTGATAAGATTTTGAATCAATCCGAAAACGAGCTACTTTCCAGCTTAAAACAGTCCCTTGATGACTCTAAAAACACTCTTTCTAAATCTCTATCCTCACTAGAACAAGAATATGATAGAATCCTTGTAGAGGGTAAAAAAGAGGCAGACAAGCTTCAAAAGCAAATCACAGGAAGTGCTGCCTTAGAAGCTAGAAACAAGCAACTTTTACTTGTTGAGGACTCGGTTGAAAAAGTCTTTTCAAAGACAATAGAAAAGCTGAACAATTTGGTACGAGATGAAGATTATACAAAACTTGTGACTCAATTACTTAATGAATCAGTAAAAGGACTTGGTGCTTCGGATTTTATTATAGAATGCAACTCAAAAGATAAAACAGTCATCCAATCAATTTTGTCTAAATTTCCTGGAGCAACTTTATCCCCTAATACAATTAATTGTCTTGGCGGCGTAATAGTAAAATCAAAAGATGGATCGATGAGCTTTGATAATACCATTGATGCAAGAATCGAACGTCTAAAGCCTTTAATAAGGAAAGACATTGCAATCAGATTCGGCAGATAGGTATGGTTGCAAGAGGAAAAATAGTTTGGGTTAGCGGTCCTGCTGTTAAAGCGGACGGAATGTCTGATGCAAAAATGTATGAAACCGTTTCAGTCGGAAATTTGAATCTTATTGGTGAGGTAATTCGTCTAACTGGTGATGTTGCATTTATCCAAGTTTATGAATCAACAAGTGGATTGAAACCAGGTGAACCAGTTATTGGTACAGGTAATCCACTAAGTGTTTTACTCGGCCCTGGAATTATTGGACAAATTTATGACGGAATACAAAGACCACTAAACGAACTTTCCAAAAAATCTGGATCTTTCATTGGCAGAGGTGTTACAACAACTCCTGTGGACATGACAAAAAAATACAAGTTTACACCGACCGTTAAGGTAGGTGATGAAGTACAAGGAGGAAATGTCCTTGGCACAGTTGATGAAACTCAATTAATCAAACACAGTATTCTTGTTCCACCTGATTTTCCTGGTGGTAAAATTACCAGCATCGTTAGTGAAGGTGAATATGACCTTGAAACAGAAATAGCTGTTACAGAAAGCGATGGAAAGAAAATACCACTCAAGATGTATCATAGATGGCCAGTAAGAAAACCGCGACCATACAAGCAGCGATTTGATCCTACCGTTCCACTAATCACAGGACAACGTGTCATTGATACATTCTTTCCAATAGCAAAGGGAGGAACAGGTTCCATTCCTGGTGCATTTGGCACTGGCAAAACTGTAACATTGCACCAAATTGCAAAATGGGCAGATTCTCAAGTTGTTGTTTACATTGGTTGTGGTGAAAGAGGAAATGAAATGACTGAAGTCCTTGTAGAATTTCCACATCTAAAGGATCCAAACACTGGAAGACCTTTGATGGAAAGAACTGTCCTTGTTGCAAATACAAGTAACATGCCAGTGGCCGCGAGGGAAGCAAGTATCTACACGGGAGTTACAATTGCTGAATACTACAGAGACATGGGCAAACATGTCGTGCTGGTTGCAGATTCTACAAGTAGATGGGCAGAGGCTTTGCGAGAAATGAGTGGAAGACTTGAAGAAATGCCTGCAGAAGAAGGTTATCCATCATACCTTGCATCAAGATTAGCGGAATTTTATGAAAGAGCAGGGCGTGTAAGTGCTCTTGGTAGTCCAGAAAGAGAGGGTTCTGTAACTCTCGTCGGTGCCGTATCACCATCTGGTGGTGACTTTACAGAACCTGTAACAACTCATACAATTCGATTTATCAAGACTTTCTGGGCACTAGACGCACGACTTGCATATTCTAGACACTACCCATCAATCAACTGGATGAATAGTTATTCTGGCTATCTCTCTGATATAGCAAAGTGGTGGAGTGCAAATGTTAGTGATGAATGGTTACATCTCAGAAATGAAGCATATTCGATTTTACAAAGAGAAGACACTCTCAAAGAAATCGTAAGATTGCTAGGACCAGAAGCTCTTCCGGATGAGGAAAAACTCATCTTAGAAGTAGCAAGAATGATTAAGATAGGAATCTTGCAGCAAAACTCATTTGATAGTGTAGATACTTATTGCAGTCCTAAAAAACAACTTAAGCTTCTAAAACTAATGGTTAATTTCTATAAAGGTGGTCAACGTGCCCTAAAAGAAGGCGCAACCCTTCCAGACATTCGTGCCATGTCGGTGATTAGTAATATGTTGAAAGCAAGAATGGAAGTTCCCGACGATCAAATCGCAAAGCTCGATCAAATTGATTCAATGATGGATGAACAATTCAAAAATATAATGGGAGTGAAAGTTGCAAGTTGACATTGGAAGGCGGAATAGAATACAGCAAAATTGCAGAAATAAAAGGACCACTTGTTATTGTTGATGGAGTAGACAGAGCTTCATTCGACGAACTTGTAGAGATTCAGACAACAAGTGGAGAAAAAAGATTAGGAAAAGTTATGGAGGTTGGATTTGGAAAAGCTGTAGTTCAGGTTTTTGAGGGAACAACAGGACTTTCAATTTCTGGAACAAAAGCAAAATTCATTGGAAAAACAATGACAATGCCAGTCTCCGCTGAAGTTCTTGGTAGGGTATTTGATGGACTTGGTAGACCAAATGATGGACTTCCTGATCCAATAGCTTCTAAATTTCTAGATATCAACGGTGAACCAATGAATCCAGAGCAAAGAGATTATCCTAAAGACTTTATCCAAACTGGTGTTTCTGTCATAGATGGAATGTTGACACTAGTCAGAGGTCAGAAACTTCCAATATTTTCTGGTTCTGGAATGTCACACAACATTCTTGCTGCTCAGATTGCAAGACAGGCAACTGTAATTGGAAGTGGTGAAGAATTTGCCGTGGTCTTTGCAGCAATTGGAGTACAATACAGTGAAGCACAATACTTTAAGCGAAGTCTTGAAGAATCAGGTGCTCTCAAAAGAAGTGTACTTTTTCTTAATCTAGCTGATGACCCTGCAATTGAACGAATTATTACCCCTCGTGTGGCACTTACAGTAGCTGAATATCTTGCATATGATCTTGGCATGCATGTTCTTGTCATACTTACAGACATGACAAATTATGCCGAAGCTTTGCGTGAAATCAGTGCAGCAAGAGAAGAGGTTCCTGGAAGAAAAGGATATCCAGGATATCTTTACACAGATCTCTCAACAATTTACGAGAGAGCAGGTAGACTACGTGATAAAAAAGGAAGCGTGACACAAATGCCAATACTTAGTATGCCAGCTGATGATATCACACATCCAATTCCTGATCTTACCGGCTATATCACAGAAGGACAGATTGTTTTAGGTAGAGATTTGTTTAGAAAAGGAATCTATCCACCAGTTAATGTTTTGATGAGTCTTAGTAGAATCATGAAAGATGGTGTCGGTGAAGGAAAAACACGGGCAGATCACATGGAGATTGCGAATCAAATGTACGATGCTTATTCAAGAGCACAAGAAGTAAGAGCACTTTCTGAAATCGTAGGAAAAGCAGGACTTACTGGGGTTGATATAAAATACATGGATGTAGGAGATGCATTTGAACAAAATGTTTTGTCACAAGGTGTTGATGAAAACAGAGTTCTTGAAGAAACACTTGGATTGGAATGGAAGACAGCCTCTATCCTACCAAAAGGCGAACTCACCAAAGTCAAAGATAAGTTTATTGATCAATATTACAAGGCGAGCTAAATGTCCTTTGGACAGAACGTCACTGCAACAAAAATAGAGCTTCTCAAGTACAAACGTTCAAGTCAAGTGGCAAAGATGGTACAAAAAATTCTTGATGACAAGCGAGAAGTTTTACTAAAAAGAATTGATGAGATGATAAACGAAGCAACAAAAGCTAGAGGGGATATTTGGAACCCACTTCAGGATATATACAGATCCGTTAACGATGCATATCTTTCGTTAGGTACAAACACTGTTGACTCTGTTGCACAATCTACACCTGCAGTAATGCAAGTAGAGGTAACTGTCAAGCGTGTAGTAGATGTATCAATTCCTGCTCTTACAGTAAAAGAAACTGACACAAAATCAATGCCTTATGGTTTTGCTGATACAAATGCATCAATTGACAGAGCAGCGAAACAAATCAAAACAATGCTTTCACAAATCTGTAAGGCAGCTGAATATGAAAATGCAATCTTCAGCCTTGCAAAGGCATTAGAAAAAACTCAAAAATTACTTAACGCACTTGAAAATGTAATTATTCCACAATACCAGCTTAGAATAAAATTTATTCTTTCTACACTTGAAGAAAGGGAACGAGAAGAATTCGCAAGGTTAAAAAAAGTCAAAGCTGTCATTGAGAAGAGAAAGACATAATGGCAAAAGAAGATATCAAAAAATTACTTGAAAGTGCGAAGGAAAAAATGGAGAACGATGAAGAATCTTTTATCAAAACAATTCAGGACGATCTTAAAACCTTCAAGAAAAAGACACTTGATAAAATTTAATAAATTATTTATATCATGATTTAAATATAGCATGAGAAGGAGCCAATATTGAGAATGAAATCTGCAGTTTACATGATTCTTGCTGTATTAACTATATCGATTTCCGGATTGACAGGTCTTGCATATGCTGCCGATGTCACTGATGTCGCAGGAGGATCGACTAAGCTTATTGGTGCGGGTCTTGCATTTGGCCTTGCTGCTCTTGGTGCAGGTGTAGGGTTAGGTTATGTAGGTTCAGCTGGTCTTGCTGTAATTAGTGAAAACCCAGCTCTTCAATCTAAAGTATTCATCTTTGTGGGTATGGTCGAATCAATTGCAATTTACGGTATAGTCATGATGTTCATCATACTAGGACAATAAACTAATAATATTTCAACTCGTTAACATCTAAAATTCTCGTACAATATCTGCATCTTAGAACAAGCCCTGTTTTGTCTACAACATCCATTATCGATTCAATGTCTTCACCACTATTTGTTATACAATCGGGATTCGAACATCTGAAAATTCTTTCAATCTCGTTTGGCAAAGTAACACGCCTTTTTTCAACTAACTTGTAGTCTTTGATTATATTGACGGTAGCTTTTGGTGCAATTAATGCCAGTTTGTTTGTGTCGTCGTCTTTTAGAAATCTATTCTCTACCTTTATGATATCTTTTTTTGACACCTTTGCACTTGGAACATTTAGTGCTATTGTAATTACGTTTCCATCCTTCCCGTCTATTTCAAGTGCGTTTAAAACTTTGAGGCCCTTGCCAGCTTCTATATGATCAATTACGGTTCCATTCTTGATTCGCCTAACAATAAGATCAGACTCTGACATTGGAATACTTTGTATAGTACTCATATATATTATTGAACTGGAATGAGCAATTCTTTTTTCCAAAAAGACATTGTCTCAATACGTGATTTTGATAAACAAAAATTTGAAACCATTTTTGATGCTACTGATAAAATAATTATGATGAATCCAAATGAGAGACGTGAGCTTGGACGAGGGAAAACATTAGGATATCTTTTCTTTGAACCAAGCACTCGAACAAGGCTTAGCTTTGAGGCTGCAATGGCATCACTAGGTGGGACATCTATAGGAATTGCCGATGCCTCTTCATCTTCAGCAAAAAAAGGCGAGAGTCTTGCTGATACTGTAAAGATAATGTCACTTTATTCAGATGTCCTTGTTTTAAGACATCCACTTGATGGCTCAAGTAGATTTGCAGCTGAGGTTTCTACAAAACCGATGATAAATGCAGGCAGTGGAACAGAAGAACATCCGACGCAAGCCATTCTTGATCTTTATACGATGAGAAAAGAAAAAAAGAAAATTGATGGCCTGAAAATAGCAATAGTTGGTGATCTGAAATATGGTAGAACAGTTTATTCTCTACTATATGCACTTGGTAATTACAAGGTAGATGTACACCTTATTTCACCCCACGCACTAAAGATTAGGGCTGATTCTACCTATGAAATCAAAAAACGATTATCGTATACAGAATCAATTAATCTAGAGGAAAATCTTGACGAATTTGATGTAATATATGTAACAAGAATTCAAAAAGAAAGATTTGCAGATGTGGAAGAATATAACAAAGTAAAAGGAAGCTACAAAATTGGTCCTGAAATAATAAAGAAAATGAAAGAAGACGCCATCATAATGCATCCACTGCCACGTGTTGACGAAATTTCACCAGAAGTTGATTCAACAAAACATGCAAAATACTTCAAACAAGCAGAATATGGTAAGGATACACGTGCAGCACTTCTTGCTCTAATATTGAATGAGAAAGGGTTCTAGTTATCGAAGCAAAATTGATGAGTGTCTTTTCAATATAATCATAAAACTCATTGTAAGTAAAAAAATCAAAATCACAAGTGGACCAAACTCTGGAGCAACAACTATGGCAAATTGTGTTGACTCTGACGTACCTGCAATTTTCTCAAATCTGATGATAATAGGACCTGCTTGATCCTCTGAGAAAATATAATCTTCAAAATCACCTCCAATCACTGCTTTACCAGAAGTTCGGTGAATTTCTTTTCCATTTTGTAGTAAAACAAAATCATACACTGAATTTTGTTTTGTTTCAAGTGTAATGGGATCTCTTATTGTAAATATGAACTTGGTTTGTTGGTTTGGTTGTATGACTGGTGGATCCCATGAAAGGTCAACTTGGAATTGTTCATTTTTGGTTTTTGCACTAAGTGGAAATTTAATTTCATCACTGGCAACAAGTTTAAACTTCATGTAATTTGGCAGCTCACCAGTTTTTTTTTGCATATCTCTTAGTACTCTAAGATGATCCTGTAAAATTATAAAATGGACTATTCTTCCATCTTCTACGGAATAGTCATCTACTGAAATTGATGATTTGAATAAATCAATTCCATTTACTTGTCCAGTATAGCTGTTAGCCAGGAGATCTGTAAAATTTTTTGGAAATAGAATTTCCTCATGTACATAAGGGATTTGACTAATGTTTTGTTCACTCCAATCAAATGGCATTTCAAAGGATATGATATTCTCGGTGGGATTATATTCAAAATTTGTGATGATGTCATAATATGATCTTACTTTAAATTTCACATCTTGACCTTCTTTTGTTTTTTGGTCATAATACGTAGTTTGACCAATACTGATGTATGCATCATATTTTATCGGCTCATCTAGTATGTTGTCTGGCTCATCTATGGTACGAATTGCTATCTCTAAATGGTATAAACCACCAGAATTGAAGATAGGTCCTCTTAATTCAATTGGTTTTGTATCTGTTGCAGTCCAACCTCCAAGCAAAGGTTCTTTTTCACCGATAATTTGGATTTCACCCTCACTCGTTGGATATACTTTGATTGTTAAATCTCCATTTTGGGTAAAGAAAAAATTTCTAAAAATCATTTCATCTTTATAGTTTAGTCCTATTAGAAAATTTACATTTTTAATATTTTCTCCTGTTTTGGAATCAAAAGCCCTTATCTTGATCTGTTTATCAATACTAACATCATCATAAAATGCAGGAAGCATTTCTGCCGTAATTGTAATGTCACGTCCCTGATAGTTCACAGGTGGAGGAGTGTCAATACTAAGACCGTGACCAAATACTTGCGTTATTGTTGGCATGGTTATCAATAAAACAAAAAACAAAGTTAAAATTTTATGATTCAATGGTAATTTTCTCCCTGCTCTGAATATAAGTTTCTGTTATGTAATTAACACAGATTATCTATGTTATGACAAGTTTAACATGATCCATTTTTCTATTGGTTTTGAAATCTTTCGTCATTCCATCCACTTTCTCAGCTTCACCATGCAACAAAAATAATTCCATGCATTTGTTCCCCTCTATCTTACTATGCAAATGGGTACCAATCAATTCTTCATGATTATGCTTTATTCCTGTAACTATTTGCTCTGACTCTTCATCATGGATGATCATAAGTATGGCATGAATCAGGCCAGAAAGATTACTTCTTTGTTTTTCCTCGGCAATCAAATTTCTAATCCCTGCACGTATAATTTCAGATCTCCCTGAAAATCCCATGGATTTTTGCAGCTTGTCAATTTCAGAAAGAATTTCATCGTTTAAGGATATTGAAACAATTGGCATGCCTAGTATATTATTAAGTATTTTATAAGTTTAGTAGTAAATATTATTAATAATTCTTAGATTTATTAATAACCTTGAAGATCATTTCGTATGAATAATGACACTCGGGTAGCAATCCTGGCCATATCGATAATAATCCCGCTTTCCGCACTCTTGCTCTGGTTTTCGGAACATAACAATGCTACTGGTTTTGCAGAAAAACGTCAGCTAAAAGTCCTTGCATCATTTTATCCTCTCTATGAATTTACAAAAATAATTGGTGGCGAAAAAATTAATGTTTCTACAATTATCCCTCCTGGAATAGAACCTCATGATTGGGAACCATCAATTCAGGATCTTCAAAAAATGCAAACCTCTGATATGATAGTGATAAATGGAGTTGGTCTTGAACCTTGGATTACAAAACTAGTTTCAGTTAATCCTGATATTTTGATCGTTGATACTAGTACTGGAATATCATTATTAGAAAAAAATAAACTTGTTTTTAGTAATCAAATCCAAGATGATCCACATATTTGGCTTGATCCCGTTTTAGCTAAAAAACAAATTCAAAGCATAACAAACGGTTTGATCAAAATTGATCCTCAAAACGCTGAATATTACCAAGAGAATGCTAAAGCCTATAATACTAAATTAGATTTACTTGACAACAAAATAAGAAATGAACTTTCTATTTGTGTAAAAAAAGACTTTCTTGCATTCCATGATGCATTTTCTTATTTTGCAAAAGAATATGGCCTTAATCAAAATACGATAATTGGGATTAATCCAAATGAGGAACCAACAGCAGTAATACTTCAACAAATTATTCAAAAATCAAAAAATCTAAACTTACATGTTATTTTTACCGAAGAAGCAGTAAACCCAAGGGTATCTGAAGTCATTGCTAATGAGATAGGAGCCCATGTTTTGATTTTAAGTCCAATAGAGGTCTATGAGAAAAATTCTGATTATATAAAAAGAATGGAACAAAATCTGTCAAACCTCAAAGAGGAATTATGCTCATGAAAGTGGTAGAAATTGAAAATCTTACAGTTGATTATCAGGGTATCTTAGCATTGGATAAGGTAAACCTTTCAGTAGAATCAAAAGATTTTTTGGGAATAATCGGTCCAAATGGTGCAGGCAAAACCACACTTTTTGGTTGTATGCTTGGTCTTTTGAACAACTACAAAGGTGAAATCCGGTTTTTTGATACAAACATAAGAAAATCAAAACAATATCTTCAACAAATTGGATATGTACCACAGAAGCCTGTCTTTGAAAAAAATTTTCCAGCCACAATATCTGAAGTTGTTGGAATGGGTCTAACAAAAAATTCAAAAAAAGATGTGATAGATAAAGTTTTACAGAAAGTTTGGCTACATGAGCTCAGCCATAGAAGAATTGGTGATCTATCTGGAGGCCAACAACAGCGAGTCTTTATTGCAAAAGCTCTTGTGAACGATCCACAAATACTAATCCTTGACGAACCCGTCACTGGGATTGATTCACAAAGTAAGGAATTATTTTATCAAATTTTGCAAGATCTAAATCAGAAAGAAAATATTACAATAATTTGGTCATCACATGATCTAGACGCAGTAGCCAAACTTGCATCAAAAGTTGCTTGTCTTAACAGAACCCTGTTCTTTCATGGTATATCTGAAGATTTCTTCCATAATGAAGATCTACTAAAAATGTATTCAGAATCATCGATGCAATTGCATATGCATCACCACGAGGATTAGTATGGTATTTGAAATCCTTTCATACGGATTCATGCAAAGGGCACTCATTTCAGGAATTGCTATTGCTCTCATGTGTTCAGTTGTTGGACTCTTTCTTGTTTTGAGGAGATATTCTCTTTTTGGTGATGCTCTTGCCCATGCAGCTTTTGGCGGAGTAGCCGTAGGATTATTTCTTGGAATTTATCCAATGTGGGTGGCTTTTGGAGTTTCAGTATCAAGTGCCCTAGGACTTACCAAGATCAGACAAAAATTCCAAATTTCGGGGGATGCAACTGTAGCAATTTTACTTTCGTCAGGGCTTGCGATGGGCGTTGTTCTTATCAGTCTAGCAGGTGGATTTACTATAGATATATTCAGCTTTCTTTTTGGAAGTATCCTGCTTGTTAGTTTAGAAAATACAATTTTAATCTTAGGTCTAGCAGGCACCATTTTGATTATAATTTTATTGTTGTATAGACAACTGGTTTACACAACGTTTAATGAAGAACAAGCAAAAGTAAGCGGAATCCCAGTTGAAAAATTAAATTATCTACTTGTGGCAATTGCTGGAATCACAGTGGTAAGTTCTATGCAACTTGTAGGCATTTTGCTTATTTCTTCATTAATTGTTATACCAAATGTAACTGCAATGCTTTTTTCACGTGGTTTCAAACAAACCGCAATACTTTCTATGACCTTTGCAGTTTCTTCAGTTATACTGGGAATACTTACTTCTTACACGTTTAACATAGCCCCAGGTGGTATGATTGTACTAATTTCAATCATAATATTTTCGGCCTCGCTTGGAATAAAATCAGCTGGATTGATAAAAAATAGGACAATATTTCCAAGCATAAAACAAATGTAAATCCAACTGAATTTTTTCTTAATCTACTAAACCGTTAATTCTTTTTTTATCTCTAACACTGTTTACAAAAAATAATGACGTTGCGATAATGCCAGCCCCTACAAGTGGTGATACAAGTTCTGCATATTTTAACTCCAATACCTTATTTTGAGGAACAATAACCTGTCTTGGAATTTCTGTCATAGAAACCATCCCAAGCTTTTGGCCTCGTTGTTCTGCAAACCAAATGTTTCCATTATCATCAGAAGTGATAAATTGCGTAAAAGATTGCGCAGTCGGGATTGGCACCTCCTTAAAATCACCATTATACGGATCATACACGCCAAGCTTGTTAGCTGTGTGTTGCCCAACCCAAATGTTTCCAAACTTGTCAGATGCCATTCCAAATGGTAATGCGTCTTTATCTACCAGCGAAATTCTTTCAAATGTTTCCAGAACGGTATCAAATTTTGTAATTGAAAGTCCGGTGTGCTCAGAAATCCATAGATTTCCATTCTCATCAAAGAACAACGCTGACGGCTCCTTTAGTGAATCCTGTGGCCCAAATTCCTTAATCTCTCCACTATCTGGATTAATGACTCCAATTTTTCCAGCTTGTGATTCAGTGAACCAAATGTTACCTAATTTATCCAATGTAAGAGCAGTTGTTCCAGATTGTGGAGCAGCTGAGACTTTAAACTCCTCAAATTTCTTTTCACCCTGTTTATACTCTAACAAAATATTCTTGTCTGCTAATGCAACCCAAATGTTATTTTTGTGATCGGTTTCTATGAATATGGGAACAGATTTTATTGGAAGGTCAATGTTTTCAAATTTTTCCGTGGATGGATCAAAGAACCCAATTTTTGAATCTGGTGTGTCAGTAAACCAAATTTTTCCATCATTGTCAATATTCAAAGTTACAGAAATTTGTCCAGTAAATTCGTACGCCTTGAATTGTTTATCTTCAATGGTAAATTTCCAAATTCGTGGTTTACCTGTATCGCTTATCCATATTGCATCCTTACCATCAAACACAGGATAGAGGGGAGCAGCATCTTGTCTTGGAAAACTATATTCAACTATATTCGTCTGTAATTCGGAAAGGCGTGGTTTTACTACAACATCAAAGGATACTACTTCATTGGCATTTTGTTTTCGCAAAGCTAGGACTTCTACATGCCATTTTCCAGGAAAACCAAATGTTGCATTGCCTGTATACTGAGTTATAGGAGAATTTACATCCGTAGATTTGATTGGTAATAATTTTAGGTCAATGGGGGTAATTCCTTTCTGAGGATTCGAAACCCTCAAAATTACTTCAAATATGTCATCAAGTGCTTTTTCATCTAGAGACGTAATAGAGGTTGTAACTGTGTTTGTACCAGTTGAGAGAGGAAATATTGAGATGTCAAACTTTGCTACACTTGAAAATTGTAATGTCTGATATCCAAAAGAAATATCCTCAGCCTGTGCTTCTTGAATCTCTCCCGCAGGAAGGGAGCTATTGGTTAACAATGCAACGACTCCAAGAAGTATTATCCCAACTACTGACTCTATTTTTAATGATCTTCTAAACTTGTCATACACAAATATTCTTCCAGATTCAAGATTTTTTTCTGCCGGCTTTTGTATCTTGAATTGATTATAACCTCCAATAGCAACCATTATGCTACCAAGTGCAATTTTTGCTAGAATTAATTTACCATAAGTTGAATCATAAAGTAATCCTACATCACTTTCCAAAAACCAAAGCAATGTGGGGCCTGTGATTATTAAAATTCCTACTGAAATTATGACCATGCTGGAAATTTTTGGAATGACCAAAAGAGAAAGTCGTTCTTTTTTACCTACCTCTAATTTAGAAAATGAAGGAATCATCACAAATGCTGCATAGATCACACCACCAATCCACACTGCAGCAAGAAGATTGTGTGCATAATCCAATACTATCGCAGGTTCATGCATGCTCGCAGTTCCATGACCAAGCATCGTTGTTGTTGAAATCAAGGCAAGAGAAAATCCAAGAATTGTAAGTTGTTGAATTTTTCCAATAATTGTTTTTCTTTCTGCCCAGAACCAAATGATGAGCAAAATTACCGTAAATATCATTCTTACAAGCCAAGTTGTACCAAATCCAGTCTGTATTGCTTCAAGAACTGTAGTTTGTAGTGCTATAGCTTGAACTGCAAGCATCATGATGTTTGATGCAAGCACCAAAAGAAGACCGATACCTATTATCTTTAAAAATGATTGAGAATGTCTTTTCTGTATCTCTTCAAAGTTTTCCTCCATAGATTTTTTTCGATCAAGTGTTCTCCAAATTAGTAATGAAGAGAGAACTGATCCTAACACAACTACTTGTCCGACTAATCCAGGAAATCTAGACACAGCTTCTGGTAAATATATCGGCGATTGCTTTGGTTCTTCCTTTAAAAGATCTGTGGGTATTTTTGCATTGCCTACAGAAAAGACAAAGGCAGCATTTACTATATGTCCATCAACTTTAGAAAGTACTTTGGACGTTACTGTGTACACCCCATCTTCCAATGGTTTTGTGGAAACAATTAGAGAATTTTCAGTATCAAAATATTTCGTATCTTTATTGTCTACTTGATTCCCAGTGTTATCAAGAACTTTGATTGTACTAAATTCAACCTCAACTATTTCAGAATAACGAATGATTACTTGGGATGTTCCAACAGGAACGTTTGAAAACTGTGGAGGCTCGGTTGTTATTATCTCAGAATGAGCATAGGCAGAATTAATACTAATGCTAGCAACAATAAATATGAAAATAAGGAATAGAAGTTTTTTCACAATTTCAAGATCTTATTATGATAATTTAAACAATTGATTACTTCTATGTATGTACCAGAATTGAGCAAAGATAATAACATGTAATCGATAGATGTTAATCATGAATAAAATTTATTCATTCATATTTATTTTATCATTATTGTTTGTTGGTGGATTTTCTTCAGCATATGCACATACTAAGGTGACCGTAGAAAATCTTGAGATTGAAGTGGGGTGGCAAGATGAGCCACCACTTGTTGGGTTTATGAACGCAATTACCTTCCAATTTAACGAAAACACATCAGATGGACAGAGTGGAGTGAAAAATGCATTCAAAAATTTGGTAGCAACTGTAAAATCTGGCGGATTGGAAAAAACACTTGATATTGATTCTGATCCTCAGGCAGGGCATTATCATTCTAAAATAATCCCAACCAGAACAGGAAGTCTTGTTGTTGCATTAAATGGCGATATTAATGGAATCCCAATAAATTCTGAAATTACTGTCGAGGAAGTAGAAGACAAATCACTTCTTGCATTTCCGGACACAGCGGGTTCATCAGACCAAGATGTTGTAGCATTAAAGAACGCAATGAATGGATTGCAATCCGAGGTTAAGTTACTCCAATCCAAGATTAGTGGATTAGATACAACGTCAGGTAAATTTAGTGTCGAAACAGCCTACAACTTTGGAATTTTTGGACTATCTCTTGGAGCAGCTGGGGTAATCTTA
This sequence comes from Nitrosopumilaceae archaeon, assembly GCA_035455245.1. GTDB lineage: Archaea > Thermoproteota > Nitrososphaeria > Nitrososphaerales > Nitrosopumilaceae > UBA8516. The sequence continues at coordinate 291,381 of DATIFN010000010.1, forward strand.
GCGATAGTTTCTATGATAAAAAGAAAATAAAGGTTTAGAGTTTTGGAATAACTCTGGTCTTAGCAGTTACTGCAATGATGCTCACTATGCTTATTGCAAGCACTAGTGCTGTAATAGTACCAAATTCTGGAACTACTTGTAGCTTAATTACATCACCCTTTGGACCTGTCCATGAATCTTCACTTCCTGGGAGACCAACACCAAGTAATGTAACTTGTACATCTACTGGACTGTCTGATGACAACTTATCGGTAGCATGTTCTCCATGTCCGCCGTGTTGATGAGCAGATAATTCATCAAGAACCACTGCACCATCCTGCATTGCTGTTATTGCATAGTTTTGATGAGCAATTGCAGTTCCAGCCGTATCAGTAAAGTCCACTGTTATGTTTAGTGGTTGGCCAGCTACTGGTAGTGGAGATCCTACACGTACTGTTGTCGATCCGTCACGAGATACACCCGTTACGTATTTCACATTTTCATCAGGCGTCTGATCTTCTGGGTGACCAGCCTCTGCACTTTGAACAGTTACAACTCCTGTCATCCATGGGTGAACCATGCAAAAGTAGTTGAATGTTCCAGCCTCATCAAATTTATGAGAGAATGTTTTGCCTGGTCCAAACAGACTGCTGTCAAATGTACCATCTGGTCCATCAGTTGGATTTCCACTTGTAGCTGTGTGAGCTGCTGTATCGGTGTTTGTCCATGTGACCTCACCGCCTACGTCAACTATAGCCTCATCAGGAGCGTAACAAGATTTGGTTTCTTCACAACCAGCTGTTGACGCACCTTTTGCAATGCTTACATCTACTTTCATATGATCAGCAAAAGCACTTGGTGCAAATGCGATCAATCCAGCAACAAGGGTCAAAACAACAAATAATGAACCTATTGATTTTGACTTCATGCTGTGGATAATTAAAATGGGCTTATAAAAAGGTGATCTTCATTTTCAGTACTAATTTCCAAATTACCCATGATGAAATCATTGCACCAATTCCGACAAAGGACAAAACTAATGCTGATGTTGAAATCATCATAAACTGTATATTTCCAAATACACTTGAAATTAATGTTAGAGATAACGTAATTGCAATTGCTACAATTGCAATTTTAATCCTAAGTCTTGATCCTTCCCTGATTGACTTGGATGCAAGGCCTGCTGGCCAAAGATAGGCAGCACCAATAAGAGATGATGCCATCATGCCTGATGTTAACACTGAAACCTCACTATTTCCAACACTAGTAAGTTTTGTAACTTGCAATATTCCAAGGAGAGGAGTTATTCCTGTCTTGACTAAATCCTGTAAAATTGGATTGTTTCTTTCTGCATCTGCTACAGTAGGACTAAAGGTATAGTACACAGAGTTAAATGCATTAATGAAACTTGAACCCATTGCCGTTGACATTATTGCATTATCTCTGTATTCCCTCAGAAACTGAACTTGGGGAGCAAGCTCAGAGCCAAAAGCTGCGGTAGCAATAAGGCATCCATTTTTTGGTGGTGATGCATTTCCAACAGAAATTGAAAAAGAAGCGGTTTCTTTGGGAATTGGTTGAAACACTATTCCTTGTACATCAACTGATACTGTATATTCTCCTGCATCTTGAAATTCATATGGAATAGTAACAGAACCTTCATCAGCTACATGAGTTAACGGAATTCCAAATACTTGTTGGGTTCCTTTTGTGACCGTTATTGAATAGTCTATGTGCGGCTGAATTTCTTTAGTACTTTTATTGATGAAATTTATTTTCAATTTTGTTTGTTCTCCTGGTTGTGGATGTGCCGGAATAGTAGATAATCCAACCTCCAATGTTCCCTTGTCAGTTAATACAATTTGTTGTTCAGATTGTTCTTGTGCATATACTGGCAAAATCAAAAAGGCCAATATGGTTAATGTTAAAAGGATCTTCAATATCGTATTTGCTCTTAATACAAATAATAATTTTACCAGTCTTTATTCTTTGATATGAATAATAGAGTATGAATTATGAGCCTGCTTGTGGATTTACCACGTGTAATGATATTGCATGGTCATCTACGAGTGCACCTACGCCTACCGATACATCTTTTATTCTAAGGACGACTTTGGTCAAATCTTCAGAAGAAAGATTATACTTTTCAGCTAAAACATTCTTTATTCTAATTTCCGTATTGGATATCTCATTTAGTTGTGATGGGAGGGAAATATCAAGGGGTTTACGCATCATTTCTTGTGGAATCAAACCACTTCCATCCTGAATTATATAAAATGAAATCTTGTCTATTATCACTTCATGTGGTAAGGTAGGAAGTGCATTTGCTGTATAAAATACCTGAACATCAAGAAGGTTGATCTCATCTTTTGAGATGTTTCTTACTACTTTACTATCTTCTGTTTCAAGCATGGAATCTAATTGAATCCTAATTATTGCAAAGCCCTCTACCAGTTTTTCACTGTTGTTGCCAAGGCCAAGCAATTCTCTCATTTGTTTACACACAATGGCAGTAGATGTTTCTTCATCCAAATTTTTTAAAATTGAGTTTGAGATTGCTCCATCATTTATCACAACATTCCATAGTATTTTAATTGGAAAATTTTGTTTGTTAAATATACTGATATCCGTATCATAATGGCCAGGTCTTAATGGACCTTCATCTCCAAAAACAGATCCACAGACAAACTTTGCAGTATATGTGATATTTCGTACAGAATTATCTTCACTTGAATCAATTGATCCAAGATTGTTTGTAAATGATGCAACTGCAGATGAATCTTTTACTTCAATAATCTTTGAAAATTTGTCTAAGGAATATCCAGATGGTATTCCTATCTGGTTGACAGTATAATTTCCATTTTTTACACCCGTTATCGTGATAATTCCATTTTTTTCTTTCTCAGAATCTAATGAAGAATTATCTTTAATTGTCAAAGTTCCAGTCATCTTAAATGGATCCGGCGTAATAGAATATTCTCCTTCCGAGAGTAAGATATTTTCATTCGTTAGTGTGATTATGGTAATTGAGGAGCTTTGTGCAAAAGCAAAATTATGTTCAGTATGAGAGTCAAGATTCAACGAAAAATACGAAACTAATCCCAGTGTACATATAGCTAAAATAAAAGAAACTTTTTTCCAAATCTTCATTTTCTAATCTTGCTTTTTATTCTCATTCATTTATATCATTAGTAGTAATCCGACCAAGAATTAAATAGAATCCATGAAGTAATTTTATCATATGCCATCTGTTTCTAATAATATTCTTCCAATAATTTTCAGTTTAGTACTTTTTTCCTCTCTGTCTTATGTAATTCATGAGGCATATGGAGATGGTCTTACCATGGAAATTTTACCTCCTGCAAGTTTAGGAGATAGGCAGGCAAGTCTTTTCATTCAAGTAAGTCCGCCTATTCTAACTTCAGATACTACTCAAGATACATTTTTGAAACTGAGGTTGTTTGATGCAAATAATAATCAAACAATACAATCTGATTCATTTTTTGTTAAAGTAACAAAAGATGATCAACTTTTGATGAGAGAATTATTTTATACAAAATCTGGTGAATTAACTATTAAAATCAAACCCACTAACACACCAGGTAAGTGGCAAGCTTATGGTGACATAGAATCTACCCTTGGCGGTTGGACTGCAACAAATGATCAAGTACGAGTAGATGCTCCAGTCTTTTTAGAAGGTGGGTTGTATCATTTTGAGATTAAATTCATTGGAATTGATGCTGCTAAAAATATATTCAAGCAGGGTGAAGAACCCACGTTTAACTCATACCTGAGTGTTGGTGATGTTTTCAAGAAATCTATTACCTACCAGACAAAACCTTACGATACTACAATCATATCATATTATGATAGAATCAGGGATTTCCAATTTGACGAAACTAAGAAGGTTATTTCATTTTCTATGCCATTTAATTGGAATGCATCAAGAATAGAAGGGCAAAATATCTTTGTACACGAAGAAATTCAGATTCCAAAATCCTTCAAAGAATTTGCAGACAATACATCATTTACTGCCAAAGTAAATGGAATTCCACTTGTAGGAAGAATGCTTGCAGTAGATCCCTACTCAAAAGAAGATACACTGATTCTACATTATTTGATAAACAAAAACGATATCTTGGAAATGACAAAAAAAGTTTCATCAAATACAAAGACAATGAATTTCACCCTTTCTCCAGGAAATTCAGATCTTCAGACCTCTACTGAAATACTGACTGATTTTGGGGGATTTAGGGCTGAGCTTGGGTGGTCACCAACTGATTTGAAAGCAAACACAAAGACTGATCTTAAAGTTACTTTCTTTGATGCAATTTCAGGAAAACAAGTTGCAGGAGATATAAAATACGATCTAAAAATACTGGATAAGAACGGAAACGTAGCATTTTCTAAAACAGATCTTAATGCAGTAGGCGCATTAGACACACAATCTGTAAACTTTGCAAACAATGGTGTTTACAATCTAGAAATAGACATTAAATCAATTACAATAAACGGAAAAACTGATTCCAGCAGATTAGGAGTCGCTAGAGGTTATGTTATCATACCGTCAACTGTTACTTCTGGTTCAACCACAGATACCATAAAAATTCCTGATTGGGTAAGAAATAATGCAAAGTGGTGGTCAGAGGGTTCAATTACTGATAAGGACTTTGCATCAGGAATTCAATACATGATAAAGCAAAGAATAATCATAATACCTCCATCAGAAAGTGGTGGAACCAATCAAAACATCAAGATTCCTGACTGGGTAAGAAATAATGCAAAGTGGTGGTCAGAGGGTTCAATTACTGATAAGGACTTTGCATCAGGAATTCAATACATGATAAAGATAGGAATAATCACTGTATAGATTTTATCTACAAATATTATTATACAAAACAATCGATGATGTACCATTGAATGTTTCCTATTAAAGATGAAAATCCAAAACCTCCAGGATACAAACCATATGTTACCTATTTCTTAATTGCAACAAATGTAATTATTTTTTTCTGGGAAGTTGCAGTAACTGGACAATTCATCGAGTTTACAAATCAAAGAGCAGCGCAATTATTCTATCAACATGCTACGGTTCCTTCTGAAATAGTTGGCGGTCTTATCGATAGAGATTACAATGTAATACAATCAATCTTTTCTTCAATGTTTCTTCACGCAGGTATATTGCATGTTGGTGGAAACATGCTTTTCTTGTATATCTTTGGCGATAACATCGAATTAAAATTTGGGAGAACAAAATATCTTCTTCTATACTTATTCTGGGGAATCGTGGCTGATTTTGCGCATATTATGTCTGATCCATCAAGCCAAATACCCGCATTGGGGGCATCTGGTGCAATATCTGGTGTTCTCGGTGCTTACCTTGTTTTGTTCCCTAGAACAAAAATAGTTACCTTCATCTTCATGGGATTCTTTGCAAGAATGGCTCATATTTCTGCAATGTGGTATCTTCCATTTTGGTTCCTATTTCAAAATGTATTACCTGCAATTGTAGGATCAAGCGGTTCTGGTGTTGCCTTTCTTGCTCATATAGGAGGATTTGTTGTTGGTTTGCTTACTGGATTAATTTATAAAAAAACTCACCGTTCAGAATTTTCCTATGGAACAAGATATGGTTGGAAAGGAGATTAATAATCAAACCAATTTGTAAGAAATAAATCCAACTCTGTGTTCCAAAAGACATGCCACTGATTACAATTTCAATGTATCCTGGCAGAACTCAAAAACAAAAAGAAGATTTCGCAAAAGCTATTACAAAATCAGCTGTAGAGATCCTAAAAACAAAAGAAAATCATATAATAGTGGTCTTTGAAGAAAACCCAAAAGAAAATTGGTACATGGCAGGAAATCCTCTTTAAACTACCTTTTTATTTTAAATCAATTTACAAAATATATGACAAAGATTGCTTTAATACAATTCAAAGCTGATGTAGATAAATATAAAAATTTAAAAAAAATAACTGATTACATAACAAAGGCAGCAAAAAGAGGAGCAAAATTATGTGCATTTCCAGAATTCATGATGTGTTACACGCCTTCTTCACAATCAGCAAAAGAATTGGCAAACGTGGCTGAAACAATTACCGGAGAATTTGTTTCTACAATTTCTAAAAGTGCAAAACAAAATTTAATCCAAGTCATAGGAACCATTTACGAAAAAAGTCCGATAACAAATCGAGTTTATGACACTTCCTTTCTAATTGACCAACGGGGAAAAGTTGTATCAAAATATCGCAAGATCCATCTCTATGATGCACTTGGAATGAAAGAATCTAAAAAATTGTATCCTGGTTCTCAAATCTCAAAACCCATCAAAACAACCGTGGGCACATTAGGAATGATGATTTGTTATGATTTGAGGTTTCCTGAGATGGCGCGAACTCTGGCATCATCAGGATCAGAATTTTTAGTTGTTCCATCAGCATGGGTAAAAGGTGAGATAAAAGAAGAACATTGGATTACGATCAACAGAAGTCGTGCAATTGAGAATGGATGTTATGTTATTGCACCTGATCAGGTTGGAAACATTTACTGTGGAAGAAGTTTGGTGGTAGATCCATATGGAAAAATACTCTTGGATATGAAAAAGAAAGAAGGAATTGGAATCGTTGATGTTTCACTTGAAAGAGTAAAGCAAGTAAGAAAAAAACTTCCACTTTTAAAAAATAGACGTACTGATATCTATACAAACCTTAAGCTGTAATTTGCCTGCTTTTACATTTTATATTACAGCATTGTCTTGACCATTTTTGTTTTCTAGAGTATCTATAAAGAACTATTGGCCATTTACAAAAACTGCAAGGAATCTTTGTTGTACAGATCATTCCTCTTTGTATCAAAGGTGTTGATGCTCTACAACCATTATAATAATTTGAACAGCCAATAAATCTTTTTTTTGTTTTCCTAGATCGTATTACCATTAACTTTCCAACATGACATTCTGGACATTCAACTAATCCATTATGAGGTGAATTGGTACCAAGTATGACATATTTTCTTTTTTTTTCAGACCAAGAAAGATACCCATTTTTATCATAATATTGTTTTATTTCATTTTTCATTTTAACAATTTTTCTTTTTGTAATTTTTATAGAATTTCTTGATAGAGTCTTTTTCTTTACAACAACTTCGACCTGTTCCAAATTTCTTTTAATTATGCTGGCCATATCATCTTATTATAACTGGAGATTAATGAAGAATTTTTATATGGAGTCTAGTCAGCGAGATTTGTGGAAAAAGTCTGTGTTATTGGTGCAGGTAGTACAAAATACGGAAAATTACAGGATAGCATTGCTGATATAGCCGTTCAGGCATCCGCCGAGGCCATAGAAAATGCTGGCATTGAACCAAAAGAAATTCAGGCAGGATACATATCAAATGTCTTTGGTGTAGCCGATAAACAGGTTCACTTGGGGCCTGTAATAATGAGTAATCTTGGTATTTCTGAAGTACCATCTTTATCAATAGAGTCCGCATGTGGAAGTGGTTCTGTTTCATTTAGAGAAGCTTATGCTAATGTTGCAGCAGGATTTTATGATGCAGTTTTAGCAACTGGTGTTGAAAAAGTAACTCATACTGGAACAGAATGGACTACAACATATTTCTCCTATTGTTCTGATTTTTTTTATGAAGGTGGAGCTGGCGCATCCTTTCCTGGATTATTTGCATCAATGGCTAGAGCTTATCTTGCAGAATTCAAAGCAACTGAAGAAGATCTTGCAATGGTTGCTGTAAAAAATCATGACAACGGTTTTCTAAATCCAAAAGCACATCTAAGAAAAAAAATTTCAATTGATGATGTAATGAAGTCTGCAGTTGTTGCTAGTCCGCTTAAATTGTATGATTGCTGTCCATTTTCTGATGGTGCTAGTGCGGTAATCATTTGTAACGAAAAATTTGCAAAAGAACATTCAAAAAATTACATTCAAGTTATTGGATCAGGTAGGGGTGGATCGCCAGCAGCGTTACAAGGGAGAGAACACATTACAACAATACCAAGTACAAAACTTGCAGCTCAAGCTGCATACAAGATGGCCGGCATCACACCAAAAGATATTGATTTTGCAGAAGTACACGATTGTTTTACAATTGCAGAACTAGTTGATACGGAAGACTTGGGATTCTTTGAAAAAGGAAAAGCAGTTGAAGCTGTTCGACAAGGGTTGACTAAACTAAATGGTCCTAAATCGATTAATCCATCTGGCGGACTAAAATCAAAAGGACATCCAATTGGTGCAACTGGGATTGGTCAGGTAGTTGAAGTATTTGATCAGCTCACCGGGAAAGCTGGCGAAAGAACAGTAAAAGATGCTAAAATTGGTCTAACTCATAACTTCGGCGCAACTGGTGCGAGCTGCGCAGTACATATCTTCAAAAGTGTATAACTTGTCAGCAAAAGAAGAATTCATCAATAATGCCAAATCAGGCAAAATTCTTGCCCGAAAATGCACAAAATGCGGGTATTTGCACCTCGCTACGACCTTTTTCTGCCAAAATTGTGGAAATAAGGGATTTGAGAATGTTTCAATCGCAGGGAATGGTACAGTTGTTACCTATACCATCATTACTGTTCCTCCAGCAGGATATGAAAAATACACTCCCTATGCCTGGGTTGTAATAAAATTGGATGGTGTAGATCTTCGAGTATCTGGTTTTATGCAAAACATCCACTCACCCGCTGACCTACCGCTTGGCACAAAAACCAAAATTGCTGGTTATGATGAACGTGGCATATTATTAGAAAAACTGTAAATCAAATTTATTAAACTGATTAAAAAAAACATAAACCAGTTCTTTTATAACATAAACAAAAACCGATCACAAATGTCAGTTGACGTCGTTTGTGGTAAATGTGGTGCAAAGATAACAAATATGCGAATGCTAAAATCAATTAAGGAAGTGGTAAGACCTTATAATAATAAATGCCCATCTTGTGGGCAAACTCTTTCCACATCGGAATTTTCTGTAGATGTACAGAAAAACTGAATAAAAAATGTAACTATTGGATCTATTTCGTCACAAATCTTATTTACTGATGCTATCTAGACATGCCTATGGAACTAAGCGAGGATTTTGGAGATCAAAAGCGAGGAGGAATTTTACAATCAGCATCAAAACGTGTAAGAATGATCTTTTCTGTCATGGCGAGTCCAAACAGGATCGACATTCTACGTATTTTAAACTCAAAAGGACCACTTACTTATTCTGAATTAAAGTCTCTTGCTGGCTTCAAATCAAAAAAGGAAAGTGGAAAGTTCGCATATCATCTTAGAAAGCTTTTAAGACAATCGCTTGTGGCACTAAATAAATCTGAAAGACGATATACCATCACAAATCTTGGTAAACTTGTTCTAAGTCTTGCAAGGCAAATTGAGGAGCGCTCTATAATAGAGAGTGGAAAAATGTATGTTCGAACATCGCACGAATCAATAGAAGAATTCAATTCTCATAAAATAATTCAGTCCCTTGTTCGAGAAGGTAGCCTTCCTCTAGAATTAGCGCAAAAGATAACCGAAGAGGTAGAAAATCGCATCTACAAGTTCCAAACCACGTACCTAACATCTACCCTCATACGTGAAATGGTTAATGCCGTTCTTTTGGAGCATGGTCATGAAGAATACAGGCATAAACTTGCCAGATTTGGTCTTCCTGCGTATGATATTCATGAAATGATTACAAACGTTGATGGTATACACAATGGCGTAGAAGGACTACTTTTTAAGACTGGTCAGACAGTCTTTGGAGAACACCTTGTTCTTAATACCTTACCAAAAGATGTAGCAGATTCACATCTTTCAGGTGATGTACACTTGACAAGTACTGGAATTTGGTCTCTCTTACCAGATACGATATTTGTAAACATTAAAGAACTCATTGAAGATGGAATTGATCTACGTGGAAAATTCCTTGGAGTGACAAGAATGCCACCAATTAAGACACTTGATGATCTTACTACTTCTCTTTCATTACTTACGTCATTACTTCTTAAAGAAGCCTCACAGGAAGTAATTATGGATGGATTAATTACAGTTTTGCAAAAATATTCAAAAAATCTCTCAGAAGTTGAAGAAAAAATTGCAAATGCATTTGCAATAACATCAACGGCACCACAATACAACAAAAACTCAACTCTGGCATCATTTAGGATCCAACTTGGTTCTGATCCAAAGATCATAGGAGCAATACTTGCTGGCTATAAGAAATATGTTAAATCAACACCACTTCCACATATTGGATTGATAATTGATTATGAAAAAGGCAAAGTCAATGAATTTTCTGATATACTTTCTGAAATTATTGCCTTGGGAGGACGTGTAATCTTCTCTAAGGGTCATATTTCAAACCACGGAATTTTGCGGGGAGACACAAAAAACACTGGCACATCAATTAATTTACAATCACTTTCCATAAATCTGCCGAGGCTTGCATTTGAATCCAATAAGGATGAAACATACTTTAGGGCACGACTTGCAATTTTGATGAAACCTGCTCTTGCAGCGATGTCACTTAGAAAGAAAGACATCTCAGATCTAACTAGACGTGGACTTAATCCAATTCTTGCAAGCAATACTCAATACATGCAAAAAGGATCAGTCACACTAGTGGTTAATCTAATTGGCTTAAAGGAGGCAGTATTAGGCATCCTTGGTTATGAAAATAACAAGGCTGGACACGAAATAATGACCAAGGTAATTGAAACCGCAATAGAGGTAGCAGCCAAGAAGGGAAAAGAGATGGGCGATAATGTCACAATATCCATGACTGAAAGTGATGCTGCCAACAGATTTTCAACACTAGATGGCGAGAAATACGGTAAAATGTCTATTCATCAATTTGTTGAAGGTGATGCGTATAGCACTGGTATATTATTAAATGCCTCAGAAATAGAAGAGATGACTCTAAAAACAGACAAAATTGTCGAATGTAATCACATGTCAAAGATGCTAAATGGTGGATTATTGGTCCAACTAAAAATATCTGATGACATGGATACTGCAAAAATCAAAAAGACAATAGAAAAGGCAAGCGAACTTGTAGGATCTTTCAGGCCGATCAGAAAAGTTCCTATCTGTGGTAACTGTGGTCTAAAAGACGAAAAGATCACTGACAAATGTCCTACCTGCAAATCTCCATACATATTGGCATAAAGTTGTCTATATTCATAATTTATTATATTAATACAAGAAAGGTCTTTTAGAAAAAAATGAAAAATGCGATCATATTTTTCTGAAATTTATAATATTTTTTTTGGTTTTTCTTTAGGATCGATCTAATCTAATATCCAAAATTAAATCGTGTCAACAAAATTGATGCAAAAATCAATTTTAGAAAAATATTTTTTGCCAGAGAGTTTATTATACTCTGTTTTCTTACTGTTGAGGGGATACGTTTGACGGATTTTGCACAAATAGAAAACTCGATCATTGAAGTTAAAAAAAGAGATGGACGAGTATTAAATTTCCAGAAGGATAAAATTTCAAATGCAATATACAAGGCACTAGTTGCTTGTGGAAGACCAGATCATAGTCTAGCCGACAAACTGGCTGAAGGAGTTATGATGAGACTTTTAAAACAAGGATTTTCAGCGTCTGCTTTACCAAGCGTAGAAGATGTTCAAGATATGGTCGAATCTACACTCATTGATGAAGGACTAGGTGAAATTGCCAAAGCCTACATCCTTTACAGGCACGAACGAAGAAAGGTTCGAGAAGACAAGATGAAAGTTCTAAATGCAAAGCTACTTGACGATGTGGCAAAGAAATTTGATATTAATTGCCTGCGCGTCTTAGCATCACGATATCTATTTCGTAATAACAAAGGCGAAATAATAGAAAGTCCAGGAGAGATGTTTGAACGCGTTGCAGTTTTGGTTGGAATCGCAGATCTACTAAAAGACAGTTCAGTTTTTGAAGTTAATGGTGGAAAAATCCAAAACATAGATGATGCTAAAAAATATCTTGATAAACTTGACGACTTTAACTACAAATTCAAGATAGGTAAATATCATCTTAACAAATGGCACTTTAGAGGGTTAATCTCTCACTATATTGATCTTGCAAAACAAGGTCAGATGAAAGTAAGTATAAAAGAATTTCTTACCATGCTTGCAGCAAAACAATTCGAGAATTATGCAGAAAGAATTGCAGAATACTATGACATGATGGTATCTCAAGACTTTCTACCAAACTCTCCAACTATGATGAATGCTGGTGGTAGGTTAGGGCAGCTTTCTGCATGCTTTGTACTTGCAATGCCAGATGATATGGAACAGATAATGAAATCGTCTTCAGATGCTGCTTTAATCTTCAAGTCAGGAGGAGGGGTAGGAATCAACTACTCTGATCTTAGAGAGGAAGGTGACATGGTGGCATCTACATCCGGTGTTGCATCAGGTCCTGTCTCTTTCATGAATATCATAAACACAGTAACTGAAGTTGTTAAACAAGGAGGAAAACGCAGAGGTGCAAACATGGGAATCATTGAAGCATGGCATCCTGATATTGAAAAATTCATTACTGCAAAGACAAAACCGGGAGTTTTGGAAAACTTTAATGTAAGCGTAGGAGTGTGGGAAGACTTCTGGAGTTCACTTGTAAATTCTCCAGATGGAAAATTCATGCTTCGTAGTCCGCGTGACAAGAGCCCAGTACGTGACGTAAATGCAAATCAGATCCTTGATCTTATAGCACTCTCAGCTTGGAAGAGTGCAGAACCTGGACTAATCTTCTTTGATCAAATTAACAAATACAATGTCTTTGCAAAAGCGCGTGGTGGTCCATTAAGAGCAACCAATCCATGTGGAGAACAAAGTCTCTATCCGTACGAATCATGTAATCTTGGATCCATCAATCTTTCAAACTTTGTGAAAAGAAAAGCAGATGGACAATACGAATTTGATTGGCAGAGATATGAAGAAGTAATAAGAAAGACTACAAGATTTTTAGATAATGTAATTGACGTAAACAATTACCCAATTCCTGAAATTGACAAAGCATCGAAAGATTCCCGTAGGATCGGACTAGGTGTAATGGGTGTTGCAGATTTGCTTTTCAAACTTCGAATCCCGTACAATTCACGGGAAGGTTATGAATTCCAAGAAAAACTAGCAGAGGCTTTGAGTTATTATTCGATGGAGGAAAGTGTAGCATTAGCAAAGGCAAGAGGGGCATTTCCGCTTTGTGAAAAAACAGAATATCCTGAAGGAAAAATTCCAATTGCAGGTTATTATGAAAAACCAAAAAGTGCACATTATTATGATTGGGATGCACTTATTGAAAAGATCCAAAAACATGGAATAAGAAATGTGCTTACATCTACAGTGGCCCCAACAGGAACACTTTCTATGATAGGTGATTGCTCCAACGGAATGGAACCAATGTTTGCACTTGTGTTTGAAAAACGTGTAACAGTTGGTAGATTTTTCTATACTAACAAGATTTTTGAATCTGTTCTAAAAGAACACGGACTGTACAATGATCAAATCTTAGAAAAGATAGCAAACAATTATGGATCGGTAAAAGGAATTCCAGAAATCCCAGAATGGATACAGAACATATTTGTGACCGCAATGGACATACACTGGACTGATCACTTGATGGCTCAAGCCGTATGGCAAAGATGGATTGGCAATGCAATAGCTAAAACAATCAATATGCCAAACGATGTAACTGCAGATGATGTTAAAGCATCATATCTGTTAGCACATGAGCTTGGACTAAAAGGAATTACTGTATTTAGAGACGGTTCAAGACATGAACAGGTTCTTCATATGACTGGTGACAACGTACAAAAAACATTCCAAGTAGTGCCAAGTACATACTTGACAGAGTATATTGCAAAAGGTGTTACTAATCCTTATCTAAAAGCCCAGATTGAAAAGGCCCTACAAATAAGAATTCCTGACAGTGAGGTAAAATTACAACAAAATCAGCTTACACAAGAACAAATCGAAGAAAGATTATGTCCCACCTGCAAAAACAATCTTGTCTTTGCAGAAGGATGTAACATCTGCATAGAATGCGGATATAGCGGCTGTACATCTGGTTAGAAACTCATTAAGACATCAACTCACAGCTACGATATTTTAGGTAACCAACTAACGAGAAGACCAGTCGGTTGTCGATTTTTAATCAATTTTGATCCAAACTTTTTTACTATCATTCGCGTGTGGTAACACTATTGAATAAAAAAATTCTTGGTGGTGCAATAGCAGCAGGTGTAATAGCTGTTGTTATTGCAATGGTTTTCTTGCCTGCACAAACTGCTCCAATACAAAAAAATGAAAAACTCGGTTTAAACATAATGACTCCGACAACTACGCCAACTCTTTCTGACCTAAGGGATGCGTATGCAGAAGCCGCATCTACAGGGATCGGAAGAAGTAATGTCTATCTTTTCTGGTCCACACTGGAACCACAACAAGGACAATATGATTGGAAAACTCCTGATGCACTGATGAGTCTTAACAAACAAAATGATCTTAAAGTAACATTATATTTTTCAATAATTAATAATCGTGTTTTTGGTCCATTCCCAACTTGGATGGGAGAACCACAACTTGACGACAATCTAAAGGAAAAAACCGTCAAAATTCTTGATGACGTTTTATCAAGATATGGCATCATTGATCACGTGATAATAGGTGGAGAAATAGATGCATATTTCCGTGAACATGAAAATGACATTACGAAATATGAAAAATTTTTCACGGGGATATATAACGAACTTAAAGAGAAACATCCAAACGTAAAATTTGGAAACTCATTTTCACTTCATGGTGTGTTAAATCATAATCAGGGAGATCTTGTTGGGAAACTAAACCAAGGAGATTTTATTGCATTTACCTATTTTCCAGTGAATGCATTAAATGAAATCGACAAAACCCCAGAAGATGCAGGCAAAAACCTTGAAAAAATCTTAGATTTTGCCGGTAACAAACAGCTTGCCTTAATGGAAATTAGCTGGAGTACGGCGGAATCAGTTGGGGGAAGCAATGATGGACAAACAAAATTCATGAAAATAGTATATGATTTCTACAGAAAAAATGAATCAAAATTTGAGTTTCTAACATGGTACAGAGAATATGACAGATCTGTTGACAGTTGCATGAAAAGTCTAAACCTTGACATTGGTGGAATAAGTTTTGGAAATGAATTTGTGTTAAAAAATACGGCCGAATACATTTGTTCTGCGGGATTGTTTGACATAGACAAACATCCAAAGCCTGCGTGGGAAGAATTTAAAAAACAAGTACAACTCAATCCTAACTCTTAATTATTGTATGAAGGAGATTCTGTATACTTGAGATATTCTGTTTTCCTTGTAATATCGTTACTATTTGCAAATTTTATCCCTGTGTTAGGTGATGATTATGTACCTCCCACAACACAAGAACAACAACTTTACAAAAAATTGGTTGATGAATTTGAAAGACTCAATGTTGAAAAAAAGGACGTAAGCGAGGTACTCAGCACATTTGATAAACCACTGGTAATTTCTTTTCCCTGTAATTCCACTGATCAAAATGAACTGGTAGTAAGCATTGTGAAAACAAAATTAGCAAAATTTGACGAAACTCAAACTCAGGAGGGAGTAATCACAGGTGGAACCTATACCTGGAAGTGTACTGTAACAACCACAGAAGGTAAGATAACTATGGATTGTGACAATGAATTAAAGATAAATTCTAATTATCTATTGCAAGAGGTAGAAAGAGACCCAAGAATAAAAAAAATTGAAAATCAAATAATGATTTATCATGAACTTCTACATGGCCAACTAATGATTGACGCTATAACATCATCTGACAAATGGAGAAATGATGCATGTAATAAACCACCAGAAGGAAAAATAGATTATTCTTATTCTGACAAAATTCATAAAATAATTAATCCACTTCAACAAGAATTTGCAGAGCAACTAGTAGAACAGGCTGAAGGTAAAATGCTTGTACAAGAAATAACAGTAGGAGAATCGAATTTTGACGGTTCATTTACAAAAAAAGTAGCAAGCTTGAATGATTTTCCTCAATTTAACAATGGAATTAATGTTAGTTTACGTGGAACGAATCTTGAAAATACAAAATTCTCCTCACAAAAATCCGATATCATTCTATCTGGAGATCTTGTAAACAAAACAGAATCCGGTATTGCCTGGCTTTACATATTTGGTAGTCAAATAGAACAATCTGGTAATCAGTCAGTAGAATCTAAAGTAAGCATTCCAAGTTGGATAAAGAAAAACGCCAGTTGGTGGGTAGATGGTACAATTAGTAGCTCAGAATTCCTAAAAGGAATTGAATATCTAATACAACGAGGAATAATAGCAGTCCCTCATACTGAAAGACACCAAAGTCTGGATAAAATTCCTGATTGGGTAAAACAAACTGCTGCTTTTTGGTCTGAGGGTAAGATCGATGATAAAACATTTGCAGCAGGAATCCAATACTTGATCTCAGTTGGAATAATTTCTGTTTAGAACAAAAAATGCGGTCGCCGGGATTTGAACCCGGGTAACGGGCTTGGAAGGCCAGTGTACTAACCAAACTATACTACGACCGCTTAACACTGCCAATCTTTAACCTACATAATAATTCTTTTTTCACATTCATATAGTAGTCGAGAAATCACTACATGAACTTCTAAAGGATTTTTGTCAACAGAAACAAGATCATCAATCTTTGTTAATACTTTGTCAGAAAAATGTCCCTTTGAAAATCCACCAACAACAATGCATGAATCGCTTCCAGCATCCTCTGCAATTTTATCATACGACCTTGTTTGTCCTTTTATAGATAAACCAATCACTTTTTTTGGATCAATCTTATCAACTAAATCGCCAAAAGTCATATCTTTTATCTCAAGCAATTTCTTGCCATTTTGTTCTATTTTTTTATCAGCATATAGTTTTTCAATCAAACCGATAAATCTGTGATAAGATTTTGGTAGATGAACATTATCACCAACAAAAATCACTTTATCATCTATGGTATGAACATAGACACGGACCTTCTCTTCAAAATACAAAGGAATAGTGCAACATTCGAGAAGACAAAAATGAACCAAGTCTGGCCTACCACGTTTAATCTCGTTTTTAATTCCCTTCATTGCCGCAAAATGCCAAGAAACATCTAAAATAACTTTAGAGGGTTTTTTACCCATTTTTTTACTATATGCAAGTACAGAGTTGTGATTTTGTAATTCCTTGGGAACTAATTCAAGTGCAGACTCGGCAATTATTAATGACAACAAGATCGTATTTTAAGGGAAAGACATTATTTAACTTCCATGAAAGTAGCAGTTCGCCAGATTGCACTAGAAAGGATGGAAATCCTAATTCAAAACGCCCTGTTAAATTCAAGAACTAATCCATCATTAGCACAAAGACAAGCAACACTTGCAAAAAAAATCAGTACCAAATATAGAATAAGAATGCCTTATCATTTGCGAATGAATTTTTGTAAAAAATGTAAAAAATTTATTGCTCCAGGAGTTAGTTCAAGAATCCGGTTGGGCAGATCTTCTATAAAATCAATTCGTATAACGTGTGGATTTTGTAATCACACATACAGAAAAATCATTTCTAAAGCTCAATGATTTATAAGACGAACTGAAAACTTTCATTTTCATGGCAAAGGCATATGATGTACCAGCAGATGTGTTGATTAACAAACTATCAGAGATTCTAAAAAATGAAGAAATCTCAACTCCAAGCTGGATTCCATTTGTTAAAACTGGTGCGCATGCTGAAAGACCACCACAAAAAAACGATTGGTGGTACACTAGATGTGCATCACTTCTTAGAAAAATCTATCTTCATGGTCCAATAGGTGTAAAAGACCTTAGAGGTATGTATGGAGGAGTGAAAGCAGTTGGATATGGTGGAAACCATCACCGAGATGCAGGCGGTGCGATAATTAGAACGGCCATTCACAATCTAGAAAAACTTGGCTACATTGACAAAGTGGAAGGAAAAGGAAGAACCATCTCACATCAAGGAATGAAAAAAATAGATGGAGTCGCCACAGAAATTTTAAACGAGTTAGTTGTAAAAAACCCAAATCTTAAGAAATATTCCTAATGTGGTTCTATGAGTAATCCAAACAAAGGCAATGAAAGAGGACCTACCGAGGATGAAGTTAACGTAATGAAAGAACAAGCATTACGAACTTTACTTGAACCACAAGCAAGACTTAGGTTGAACAACGTGAGGATGGTTAAACCTGAACTTGCCGCGATGGTTGAAAATTATCTTATTGGGATGGCATCACAAGGTAAACTCAACACACAAATTTCTGACGATCAACTAAAACAAATCCTACAATCAGTACAACAACCAAAACGTGATTTCAAAATAAATCGGAAATAAATTAGCGAAAATATATTAGGGGCAAAATAGGCGTCTGTAAATATGAAGGGAGTAGTCTACGAAGAATATGCCCCCGATGATAATTTTAAGCGAATTTTAAAAGTAAAAGATATTTCTGAACCGAAACCAAAACCAGACGAAGTAGTTTTCAAAGTAAAGGCAGCAGCTTTGAATTATAATGATATTTGGGGAATGAGAGGACAACCAGTTGCTGTACCATTACCCCATGTTTCAGGTTCTGATGCAGCAGGAGAAGTAATTGGAGTTGGGGAGGATGTCAAAAATTTCAAAGTTGGTGATAGAGTTGTTTCACACTCAAACATGTCATGCAGAGTTTGTTCTGCATGCACCGATGGACGAGAATTTGATTGTAATAAACGAACTATTTGGGGATTTCAAACAGGTCCGACATGGGGAGGTTTTTCTGAAATCACTCATTTACCAGAGGTAAATGTTTCAAAGATTCCAGAAGGAGTAAGTTTTGACGAAGCAGCAGCTGCCTCAATGACTCTACTCACATCTTGGCACATGCTAGTTGGCAGAGCAAAAATACGACCAGGGCAAACTGTACTAATCATGGGTGGTGGTTCTGGTGTCGGAAGTTTTGGTATCCAAATTGCAAAACTTTACAATTGTACAGTAATTTCAACGGCAAGTCCTGATAAACTAGACAAGTTAAAAGAACTTGGTGCTGATTATGCAGTAGATCATAGGAAAGAAGATTGGGGCAAAGAAGTCTTTAAGATTACAAAAGAAATTAGTGCTAAAACTGGCGTAACTCCTGGAATTGATGTTTCCTTTGATCATATTGGACAAACACACTGGAACCAGCAGCTTACCTTGTTAAAGTACGGAGGTACACTAGTTTCATGTGGTGCTACAACTGGATATGACGCAAAAACTGATCTAAGACACATCTTCTTCAAAGGAACAAACATACTAGGTTCTACCCAAGGAACAAAAGCTGAATTAGATCAAGGATTGTACTGGATGGGTAAAGGCAAGATAAAAGCAGTAATTGACTCAGTGTATTCATTTGAACAAGCTGCTGAAGCACATACAAAGATGCTAACTGGCAAAGGCCTATTTGGTAAAATCTTAATGAAACCCTAAGTGTAGTCTACCTCATGGCTAGACTCTTGCGCAGCCTTATTTTTGTTCCAGGAAATAATCCAAGATTCTTAGAAAAAGCAAAGACGCTATTTGGAGATATAGTGTGTTTTGATTTGGAAGATTCTGTACCAATGAATGAAAAAGATTCTGCTAGGAATTTAATTAAAGAAGCCCTGACAAAACGCTCTGAATACAAAGCTGAACTATTTGTGAGAACAAATTCACCACTTTCTGGGTTAATTCCTGATGATTTACGCCAAATAGTTCGGAAAGGAATTGATGGTATAGTTATTCCAAAAGTGAATAATGTAAAAGAATTTAAAAAAATAGAAAAACTTCTCATAACTTTGGAAAAAAAGCGCAAACTAAAACCAATTGAATTAATCCCATCAATAGAATCTGCTGAGGGGGTAGTAAATGCGTACAATATTGCATCATCAAGTAAGAGAATATCCGCATTGGTGTTTGGGGTATTTGATCTTTTAAATGATATGGGTATAGAATATACAAAACAACCAGATGGCGCAAAATATGCAAGAGCCAAAATTCCACTAGATGCAAAAGCAGCTGGAAAATATGCAATAGATGCTATCTGGCAGGATCTAAATGATGAAGAGGGTTTTGAAAAAGATTGTATAACTGGAAGAGATCTTGGTTATGTAGGAAAGAGCATTATTCATCCAAATCAGATATCTGTCACCCATAGAATATTTCATCCAACTAAAAATGAAATAGAATGGGCAGAGAAGGTATGCCAAGCCTATATAGAGTCAACAAAGAAAAACAAGGGCGCAACAGTAGTAGAAGGCAAAATGATTGATGAGGTCCATTTTAAGCGAGCAAAGGCACTTTTGGATTCAGCAAGAAACAACTAGAGCAAATTTAGGCACGAAATTAGCAAATCAACAAAATAAGTAATTTATAAGCTTTAGAATAATTTTATCAAGTGTTTACAGGAATAGTAGAAGGTCTTGGAGTAATAACCCAATTTGAGAAGAAAACAAATACTCGAAGTGCTGCAAAAATGAAAGTAGACCTGGGCAATCTTGCAAAAGGACTCAAAGCCGGTCACAGTGTTGCGATAAACGGAGTCTGTCTTACCGTAACAAAAATTTCTAAGAATAATGCAGAATTTGAAATGATTGGAGAAACTATGCGAAAAACTGATCTTGGAAAACTAGGATCCGGTGATAAAGTAAACATAGAACGTAGCTTGAAGGTTGGTGATAGAATGGAAGGTCATTTCGTTCTAGGACACATTGATGGTACTGGAAAAATAATAAACATAGAAAGATTACCAAAAGAAATTAAACTCTGGATCGAACTTTCAAATAATCTAATAAAATATGTTGTTGAAAAAGGATCAATTGCAATTGATGGAATAAGCTTAACAGTAGTTGATCTAATAAAAAATAAATTTTCTGTATGTATCATACCGCATACAATGAAAATTACAAATCTTAATTCTAAAAAAATTGGTGACAAAGTTAATATTGAAACTGACATACTTGGAAAATATACAACTGCAAAAAGAAGGTAATCTACCACTTTTGTAGTAACAACCACTTTTGTAGTAATCTTTATAATAACTAAACGACTATTTTCATTAAATGTCTTTGAATGATGCAATCTCCTCATTGAAAAGAGGCGAATTTATTCTACTTCATGATGCCGGAAAACGTGAAAATGAAGTAGATATGGTAGTTGCAGCAGAATTTGTTACTCCTGCACACATTGCAAGAATGCGTCAGCACGCAGGAGGACTGGTTTGTCTTTCAATAAACCACTCATTTGCTCAAAACTTGGGATTGCACTACATGCATGATATTCTTTCTAATTCATTAGAAGTTGATAATGAATCTAAAAAAATGATTATTGGGAAAGCACCATATGGAGATCAACCATCCTTTTCAATTTCAATAAATCATTCCCAGACTTATACTGGAATAACGGATAGAGACAGATCACTAACAATTAAAGAAATGGCAAGTCTTTACAAAAATCCAAATGAAAATAAAAAACAAGAATTCGTATCATCATTTAAAACTCCAGGACATGTACCTGTATTGATAGCAAAAAATGGATTACTGTCAAATAGATTGGGTCACACAGAAATGTCAATTTATTTAATGGAACTCTCAAAATTATCTCCCTTAGCAGCAATTTGCGAAATGCTAGATTCAGAATCGTATGCTGCACTTTCAGTTGACAAGGCAAAAAAATATGCTAATGAAAACGCAATTCCATTTCTAGAAGGCAAAGAACTTTTAGAATTCTCTAGGGTGCATTAATTTTGAATATTGCAATTGTAACCGCGGAGTTCAATCAAGAAGTTACTTCAAAAATGTTTGACGTGGCACTTGAAAAAGCAAAAAGTCTTAAACTTAACATTAAATTCACATGTAAAGTTCCTGGTGTGTTTGACATGCCAATTGTAATTGATACATTATTACAAAAAAAAAATATTGATGCTGTCGTGACACTTGGTGCTGTAATAAAAGGAGAGACAAAACATGACGAACTAATTGCAAACGTAGTTGCCAAATCTCTAATAGAACTTTCTTTAAAATACAAAAAACCAGTGACTCTAGGTATCACAGGCCCAGGCATGACAGAAAGACAGGCGCAGGCAAGAATAAGATCCGTGGCAGAAAGAGCGGTGGTTGCTGCAGAAAAGCTATCAAATCAGCTGATGAGTATAAGATGATTCAACTTACAATTATCAAAATAACAGGATACGGACCATGGACACTTACTCTTGGAAGTGATAGAGAACATAAACTACAAATGCTCCAATCCTCTTTATACGGAGAAACCCAAAAACTCTTTTCAGAAAAAAATTGTCTTGTTTTTTCTAATCGATTTGATGAGTTATTTGCAATTACAAATGGTCTTTCCCTAAATGACCACATAGAAATAAAAAAGAAACTAAAAAAATCATTTGAACTTGACCTTTCTATGACAATAGGGAATGGACAGACTCCATTTGAAGCCAACCTTGAAGCAGATAAGGCAAGAAAATCTAAAACTTTCTTAAACGAAGAACTTAACATATTTGGTTTTATGGATGGGAAATCGGAACAAACAGTAAACATCATGCACATGGATGTAGATGGCTCTACGTCAATATCCGCAAAAAAATCTGCATATGAAATTTCTTCATTAATTTTTAAATTATATTCCGATATGTCGGAATTCTTCTTGGTTCAAAATTCACTTACATTTTTTATGGGAGGAGATAATTTTATGATCATTTCATCTTCAACAGCAAAAGAGAACGCAACAAAATTTCTAGAATCGATAGAAAAAAAATATGGTGTTTCTATGAATTGTGGAATAGGAGCTGCAAAGACCGCAAGGGAAGCTGCTTCTCTAGCAACAAAATCTCTTGACACAATAAGAGAAATGAGGGATTCTGGTAAAAAACAACGCGTGCTTGAATTGACATGCTGATAAAAAATGTCAGTGTGCTTTTCGGTGGAGAACTAGAATATTTTCAACATACCAACATACGGATTTCGGGTCAATTTTTTGAAAAACTAGGTACTAACCTCAAGCCAATACAAAATGAAGAAGTTCTTGATTGTGAGGGTCTCCTAGTAATTCCAGGTTTTGTCAATGCCCACACTCATGTTGGCGATTCAATAGCAAAAGATATTGGCATAGACCAGGGAGTAGAAGAAAAAATCCACCCAATTATGGGTTTTAAACAAAAGATTCTACAAAATACCAAATCATCTCATCTTACAAATTTTATCAGAAATTCCTGCATTTCTATGATAAAAAAGGGAATAACAACTTTCATCGATTTTAGGGAAGGGGGACTTGGAGGAATAGATATCTTACAAAATGCAGTATCTAATCTTCCAATAAGATCTATTATTCTCGGAAGAATAGATTATTACCAAGACTCTAAATTAATTAAAAAAAATACATCATTTCCGGATTCTAAAAAAAATGAACTTTCTAGAATATTACAAAAATGCGATGGACTTGGAATAAGTGGTCCAAATGAAAATAGTGATTCAATGCTAAAATATTATTCGCAGACCAAAAAACTAAGGGCCATTCATTCCGCAGAAACGATTGAAAGTTGTGAAATTTCAAAAAAGACAACTGGAAGAACAGAAACTCAAAGAGCAATGATCCTTAAACCACATTTTTTGGTTCATATGACACACGCTTCAAAAAAAGATCTTTTACTTGCTTCAAAAAATAAAACTAGTATTGTTATTTGTCCCAGAGCAAATGCCTCTCTTGCAGAAGGAATTCCGGATGTAAATTTAATGATTCAAAGTGGATGTAACATAACCCTAGGGACAGATAATATAATGATAAACTCTCCAGACATGTTTAGGGAAATGGATTATCTTTGGAACGTCTCTATGGGTACACAACAAAAGCGATTTTCTCCAAAATCTATACTAAAAATGGCTACAGTAAATGCAGGAAAGATGCTTCAAAATAAAAAAATTGGTTCAATTCAACCTAATAATTTAGCCGATTGTATTTTCATAGATAAACATCAAATCGATTTAGAACCAATGCACAATCCATACGCATCAATTGTGCATAGAGCATCTGAAACGGTAATCAAAGCTGTAATGATTGGTGGTAAAATAATAAATGGTAAAATCTAGACCGTATGTATTACTTAGTGCCGCAGTAAGCTTAGATGGAAAAATAGCATCAAAAACTGGTGATTCTAAACTATCTTCAAAAAAAGACCTTGTGAGAGTACATAAACTTAGGTCAAATGTTGATGCAATACTTGTTGGAAAACGTACAATAATACATGATGATCCCTCCTTGACAGTCAGATACGTAAAAGGGCAAAGTCCTATTAGAATAATTTTGGATTCTAATGGCAGTATAAAATCTAGTTCAAAAATCATCCAAACGTGTAGAAAAATTCCAACAATAATAGTTGTAACTGAAGCCATTTCTAAAAAAAATATTGCCAGATTACAACGTCATGGCCTTGAGGTTATAAAATGTGGTCGTAGAGAAATAAACCTAAAAAAATTATTGCATATTTTGAAAAAGAAAAACATAAAAAAACTTTTAGTTGAAGGTGGTGGAACAACTAATTGGTCATTTTTCAAGAATGGTCTTATTGATGAAATTATAATAACACTTACCCCCTTCATACTTGGCGGTAAGGAGGCAATTTCATTAGTCGAAGGTGATGGTTTTAGTAAAATCTCAAAATCTCGTTCTTTCAAACTAAAAAGTATACGTCGTATAAAAAATGAGTTAGTAATCAGATACGTTGTTTAGTTTTTTAGATCCTCACGTAATTCATCAATCTTGTACTGAAGTGCTTTTTTGAGTTTATCATTTTTTGTTATATTTACAAGATTTCCACAGGTAGGGCATTTGAAAGACAAATCCAAAGCCTTCTCAAAGGTAAGTTTTGCACAATCTTCATTACCGCAATGATAAAACTCTGCAGAATTTTCATAATCGAATCTTTGCTGTAGTCTTTCAGTTATTTTCTTCTTTTGATTTTCTATGAATTTATCCACTTCATCCTTTCGTGCGCGCCATCGATAAACAAACCATCCTTTTTTTTCATCCTTTACCCTAATTCCTGTAATCAAAGCCTTCCCAAAAAGATCGTATAACACTTTTCTCACTATATTAATTCTCAAACCTGTAGAACTTGCAATTTCTTCATCAGTAGCATCTTCTGTATTTAAAAGCGAACGAGCAACTTTGAGATATTCATCTCCTCCAATCAAAGCTGCTATCTTTACAAAAGGATCCTCATGACTATTTGTCATAGGCGTCATTGATTTTGATTCTATATTTAATCAATTGTTTTGTCTATTACTTTTTTTCCTTGTTTAGTAGGAACAATTTCCTTCTGAGCATTTTCATGCTTTTTAAGAAATTGTCTTCCTTGCAAAACTCTGTCTAATATTACTGCCAAAGCACTGATCTCAGAATGAGGTTGATTGCCAACTGCCACATTATAATCTGCTATTTCATATATCTCGCGTGGGACTTTTTCGGCTCCTACCACAATGAGGATCTGCTTCTCTTGTCTTAGCTTATCGATCACAGAATCAATATTTTCTCCATACATTGTTAGGTGAACAATTTTGTAAGAATCCTTTTTTGATTTTAGAGCTTTTTTCCAGTTATCTATGATTTCTACCTCAAAGTCACCCCCCCACGTCCTGTTTATATCAGATATGGTTTTTTTGATTTCTGGATTTACTTCCTGCATAAGTATTTTTGAGGCTCCGAAGGCTCTTGAAACAAGAGCTACATGCGTTGTCACTCTGTCATCACGTACTACTCTCTGACCTATTCTTAACACTTCAATCTTCATAATTAATCTTGAATTCTGGTTGAGGTGGTTTTAATTTTCCAACCACTATTGGTTTACTCTCTAAAATAACTAACAGAAGGTCCTTTAACTGTGAAATATTTTGTTTTGTTGCTGCAGAGATGGGAAGACATTTTTTGTTTTCTTTTAGTCCCAAATAATCTACTTTTTCCACAATCTCATCTGCTAGGACAAGATCTGATTTATTTAACACAAAAATTATTTTGTCTTGGTTTACACCAAGTTCTTCCAAAGTGCCTATACAACTTCTGAATTTCTTCTTTAATTCAAAAATGGGATCACTGATGTCAATTACAAGTATCACCACATCTGTGTAGATAAGTTCCTCAAGTGTAGATTTGAAAGCTTCAATCATATATGCAGGAAGCCTGCTTATGAATCCAACAGTATCAGATATCAGAACCTCAGTTTTTGAAAGCTTGATTTTTCTTGTTGTTGTAGAAAGAGTTGTGAAGAGTTTTGGATTTTCTTCTTGTTTCTCACCAGTAATGGCATTAAAGAGAGTCGTCTTTCCAGCTGAAGTATAGCCTGCTAGCGAGATAGTTTTGAATCCCATCCTGTCTCTACTTTGTCTATGTAGTGCGCGTTGTTTTCCCACTTTTACTAATTTTGATTTTATAGCAGTCATTCTATTTTTGATATCGTTGAAATAAACATCAACTTCGAATTTTCCAATTCCCATGAAACCTGGTTGTTCTCCCATTTTTGCCAACCTGACCTTTTCCTTTGCATGTGACATTTCATATCTTAGTTGGGCCATTTTTACCTGTAATTTTGATTCTGAACTTGTTGCATTACGATCAAATATTTCAAGAATCAAAGATTCTCTATCCATTATGTTGATTTTTAGCTTGGAAGCAAGGTTATAGTTCTGACTTGGCTTAAGATATTCATCAAAAATTATGACATCGGGTCTCGTTGATTTTATTAAATCATTTATTTCTTCTACTTTCCCTTCACCGATACCAAACTTTGCTTTGTTAAGAAATTTCTGTTTGATTATTTTGAAAACTTGGTATCCTGCCGATTCACAAAGGGCAAGAGCCTCTTTTACGATGTCTTCCCTGTCATAGGTGATCAGAATAGCCTGGCTTTTCATGTTTTAAAAGTGATATATTCGTGTCTTATTGCTTTCGCAAAGTTTTCTCTATTGTCATATTCATGACTATTTCAGAGATATCACTTGCATATTCTGAAATTCTTCGTATGTTTTCAACCATTCTTCTTACACGATAAACTTCTTCATCATCTCTTAACGATTTAATGCTCTCCAATACCTTTTTTTCATATTTTGTAATCTCAGCTGATTTTTCGATGGAATTTTCTGCTTGAATAAAATCCTTCTTGAATAAAGATAGGCAGGCCTGATCAAGAACTGATAAGGAAAAGTTACTCATCTCCCGAATTCCCTCCATCACTGATTTCCTTATGGGTTTTTTGAACTCTAAAAGATCCCTAGCTATGCCTACTGCATGGTCACCAACTCTTTCTATGTTTTTTACAATTACTCTATATCCCAGACAACTTCTTGCATTTTCAAAGCCCATGTCTTTTAGCATATGCTCATTTTGAATCGCAATTTTTAGCTGTCTTATAATGTAAAAGCTAAATCTATCTACTTCATCATCACTGTTGATGACCTCATTTGCAAGATCAAAATTTGCCTCTTCAAGCGCAAGGAGTGCATCATTCAACATGGATTTTGCAATAAGAAGCATTCTTTTGAATGCACCATCTATTGAAAGCTCAAACAGATTTATCAATACTTGAATTGTAATCCCATCAGTAGAATCTGCAATTATTTCCGTACCCATAAGCACTCTTCTAACGGCTTCTTTTACTGCAAATCTTTGTGATGGTTTTAATCTACCTATTTTTGGTTTAACATTTATGGTTTTGAATCCAAGAAAATATAATGAAACCAGCTTGCGTACAATAGCTGAACTTTCTTCATCAGGATTTATCTCAAAGGTAGCATCTTCGGTTTCGATTACTTTGGTATGACGTTTTGATGGGGTAATTTGTAGTGTTGATGTCCCCTGTCTTACTATTGTAACTTGGTCCCCCTGTTTTAGTCCCAAATCCATTATCCATTCTTTTGGTAACGAAACAATATAGGATGATTTTCCAGTAAACTGAATTTTTCTCATTTCTTCAGTATTTGTCATATGACATCTTATCCCGCCCCTACTATATAGTTATTTTAAAATGCTATATAGTATGCTATAAAATGACAAAAATAATTAGGACCATTTGATTGCAACACTATTGATTTGGATTCAGTTCTCAAAATGAAACATACCATTGATGCACTTTTTGGTCCGGGAGTTTCAAAATACCTGCCAAAAGAAATCGATATAAAATATTCTAAAAGAACTGGACGCATTCAACATGTATTTCAAAATGGAAAACTTCTTTGTACGTTAAGAATTGATGGAGGATTAGCAATTACGCCACTTTTTGCACAGATGTTGTTGAAAAGTAAAAAATTCAGAGAAAACTGTCTCGAAGTAGATGAGGATTCAAAACCTTTTGTAGAAAAAGGAAGCTCTGTTTTCTGCAATCATGTTACTTGGTGCGGAAAAAATATCCTAATTGGAGCAGATGTTTCAGTTCTCTACAAAGACACCGTGATTGCGGTGGGCAGGGCTGTCCTCTCTTCACGAATGATTAAAAGTCTAAAACATGGCGTGGCTGTTAAGATCAGAGATAGTTTAAAAAGTCCAACCTGATCAGTGGATCATACATGATGCGTGGAGGAAACCGCGAGATGCGGAGAATGTTAGACAAAATGGGTCTGGAGATGAAAGAAATCTCTAACGTACAAGAAGTAATTATCAAAACTGACAAAAAAGAGATTATTATACCAAAACCGGCAGTATCAGAAATGAAATCAAAAGATAATTCTATTTTCCAAGTTATAGCAGAAAGCTATGAAGAAAGGGAATTAGAAATACCTGTATTTAGTGAGGAAGACATTATGCTAGTGGCTCAACAAGCAGGTGTTTCACAAGAAGCAGCAAATAATGCCCTTATAGAGGCCAAGGGTGATTTGGCAAGAGCGATCTTATTACTTACGACCAAATGAAGGATTTAATAACAGGATTTTGAGGTTTTAGCCATAATGAGTGAAGTCGCCGTTTCTAAGGTTGAGGGAATAATAAAGACCCTCTCCGAACTTGAGGAGAATATTGATTCATTAAATGAAAAAGTGGCAGATATGAAAAAGAAACTTCATGCAAGAGCTGAAAAAGAGGTAGAAAATCTTCGAGAAAAGGTAGTTGAAATGGCCACAAAAGAATCTGAATCCATAATATCAAAAGCTAGAGAGGCTGCAAATCAAGACGCAAAAAAAATACTAAATGATGGTGAGAAAAGCCTATCTGAAATTAAGAACAAAATAAGCGAAAAATTCGACGAAGCCGTAGAAGACACCATTTCTTCTATATTAAAATAAGAATAAAGCCTTAAATTTTACTTACGGTAAAGATAAATCATAGCATACCACTCTCAAAACAGTATTGCGGTAGCAACAGTTTATGGTAGATCTTATTTCAAATTTGTAAGAACATTGCAATACTTGAAAATTAATTATGATTCAATATTGCCAAACGAAATTAATCGATCTGATAAAAGACTCATTCTTACGACTACACGTGATATACCAAGAATTGATACTGACTTGGTGTTATATGAAGAAGAATTTGATACGGATCCCACAATAGTCAATGGATTAATTATACAAAAATTTGAATCAGGGATGCATGAAAATTCTCTTGTAATAGGACTAGATCCTGGTAATAGAATAGGGCTATCTATATTTTATTATCAAAAGGAAATCGAAAGTTCAACATATACATCACTCGAAGAATTGATATCTCATATCGTAAAAATTTTAGCTGGGTTAAAGGCTGATAGAAAAATTGTAAAAATAGGAAATGGAAACATGAGGATAGCGCGACAAATAACTAATCTTTTGAATTTGAAATTCTGTTCTCATTTTGAATTGGAATTTGTTGATGAGCGTAAAACTTCTTTGAGGACAAAAAATTATAACAAAAGAGGGGAACGTGACAAAATGTCTGCGAGATATATATCACAAAGAGAGGGTTATCGGCATCTTGTTTTGCCGCTGTCTAGAATAGGATGATTCTAAAATTTTTATATTTGATTTGATTTTTAAAAAATGTTTATTAGGATCTTTGAAATTTTTTTGTAAAAAATGAAAATTTCTAATTTTTTAAAAAACATACATTTTTATATAGCTTTTTTTATTTTTTCTGAAAACTCTGTAATGGTTCATGAGGGATCCATATAAAAATTTTATAAAATTGTCACTATTGATATAAGAAATAGTGATCCACGCTTAAATAGTTAGTAATACTATAAGTAATTACAAAAGGAAAGGTGAAAGAAAAATTGACATGTAAAGGAATATGCACAAGATACAAGGCACAGAAGCCGGTGGGTACTGGTCGCTATGCATCAGGACAGAAAAGATGCCAGATTTGTGAAATTTTCATAAAATGGGAAGGACTCTGGTGTCCATGCTGTGGATACAGATTGCGAACGAAACCAAGAAACCTAAAATACAAAGCAAAATTGCGTGCTAGAGTCGAAGCTGATTCTCAACTAGAAGCTGTTGCTGTAAAGGCTGCGGAAGTGGAAGAGATAGAAGTAGAGGCAGTGGCAGTAAAAAAGCCTACAAAAAGAACTAAAACGGCGAAGGCTATGAAGAAAGTAGCAATTGCGCCGGTAGTAATAAAGGCGTAGCTGACGTAGGCTATTGATGTCCCAAGTCGGTTATAAGAAAAAAACCGTCATAGTGGATAATCGAGAATTCTTGGTTCAGGTAGTTCCATTTGATAATGGTAATTTTATCTCCATAACGGAAGGAAAAGAAAAAATTGGTGCTATGGTTGTGTCAATTGGTTCTGGACCTCGTACCAGTACAGTAACCGTAATACCCGCCAAGTCTGAATCCCTTTTTCTAAAGATGGTCTCAGAGCGCATAGCTTCGATTATAAACGGAATTTGTATTGTTTCTATTAATACACGAAAGGACCTTGGACTCGAAGAAATGAAAGTCATTATGAATGAAATAATGGAAATTGTAAAACAATGACAGATCTAAGATCCTATATTGATCAGATAAAAAATCTGAATCAACTTTATGTAATAAAAAAGAAAGTTTCTACGAAATACGAGATTGCAGCTTTGACTTCCAAAGTAGACGGCAAAAATACCATATTATTTGAAAATATTAAAGAAAGTAAACTTAGGTTAGTCGCAAATTTAATAGGCACAAGAGCCAGATTTGCAAAGGCAGTAAACACAAAAGAATCAAAAATACACGAAAAGGTGATTTCTGCAATAGCGTCTGTAAAAAAACCCAAGATTGTTTCTGAAGGGAAATTTATGGAAAACAGAACTAAGGATTTATCTATTTTGCCAATAGTAACACACTTCAAAAAAGAACCAGGACCATTCATCACTTCTTCTATAATCTATACCAAGAACCAAGAAAAAAATTCCCAAAATTCATCCTTTCACAGATTGATGCCCCTTGATAAAAAACACTTTTCTGTTAGAATGGTGGAAGGAAGGCACCTGCATCGTTCATTTATGTATTCAAAGGAACATGGAGAAGACCTTAAAGTGGCAATTACAGTTGGTGTCCATCCAGCTATTTCGATTGCAGGAGCATATCAAGCTGAATGGGGAAAGGATGAGCTAGAAATAGCAAACGCAATTTTAGGAAACAAATTGACTTTATCAAAGTTACATTATTCGGATATGAAAGTACCAGCAGGTACAGAGATAGTGATGGAGGGAAGGATCCTCAAGGATAAAACACGCAAGGAATGGATGGTTGAAATGCTTCGAACCTATGATTTTAAAAGAGAACAGCCAGTATTTGAGCTAGAGAACCTATTCTATAGAAATAATGCTATTTTTCATGATATCCTTTCAGGTTATTCTGAACATCGTCTACTAATGGGAATGCCAATTGAAGCTAAACTAAACCGTGATGTCAAAAAATCATTCCCTCAAACAAGGAAGGTCGTTATGAGTGATGGAGGTTGCAATTGGTTGCATGCTGTGGTACAGATTACAAAAAAGAAGGACCTTGATGCAAAGAAAGTGATTGATAAAACGTTTGCCTCGCATAGATCTTTGAAAATGGTAACTGTTGTGGATGAGGATATTGATCCTAGTAATGCAGTTAGTGTTGAATACGCTTTGGCTACCAGGTTTCAAGCTGACAAGGATTTGTTCATTATAAAAAATGTAAGAGGCTCAAGTCTTGATCCATCAAGTGATCAAAAAAATTTGCTTACTGCGAAGCTTGGTATTGATGCAACCAGACCTTTATCAAAAAGACCAGAAGGTTTTGAAATCGCTAAAATTCCTAATGAAGATAAATTTTCATTAAAAGATTATCTCTAAACAACTTCATTATTTCGTTGGTCAAAAAACTTGGTATTTACAGGGCGGAATCAACCATTAATGCAATAAACAATACTGCGAGATATGGACTAGAAAACTTGAACAACATCCATGATGCTTTTTCAGATGGTTTTGTCAAAACCCAAACGCTAAGAGCAAGCATCAAAGCACCAGTTGCTATTGCAGTATAAAGATAAACTTCATGCATTACAGGTTGGTTAGTATCAGTAGTCAAGAAAAACGGTACAATACTAAACAATACCATCATTAGTGTAGAACCTGCGATCACCCTAGCTGATGTTTTTTCAGATTGAACAGCAGTCAGCATCGGCACATTGACTTTGTTATAATCTTCCTTGAAATGCAAGGTGAGAGCCCAAATATGCATTGGAATCCATATAAACACAAGTCCTGCCATGACAAGTCCAAGATCCCAAAGTCCATTCATAGTGACTGCAACATATCCAATCATTGGCGGAGCTCCACCACAAAGCCCTCCTAGAATAATATTGAATCTACTATTTCTTTTTAGAGCATAACTGTACACTAAAACATTATTTGCTAATCCAAATGCCATAAAACCAGTAGCCCAAAGTCCTTGTTGCCAAGTAGTAGTAAACGATATTCCAAATGCTGTACACAAACTTATTGCAGCCAGAACTAAACCAAAATCTCGAGCTTTTTCTGCTGGAAAGATTCGTCTACTTGGAATTGGTCTGTTTTTAGTCCTTTCCATAATCGCGTCGATATCTCTGTCATGATAATTAGTTAGGGTATTTGCCGCAGCGGATCCGGAAGCAACACCACCTAACATTAAAGCCCAAGTTATAGGTGAAACCTGAATATTGTAAATATTTGAGGCAGTAACTGTTGCACCAAAAGCAGTAAAAACTAACAGGTACCAAATTTTTGGTTTAGTCAACTCATAATATGTCCTAATTCTTGAACTCGTTTTACTTGTTAACACACTAACTCATCTTTTTTATTTGTTGTTTGATATTTATAGGTTGAAAAATCAAATTACTTCATTGTTTGTACGGCATTGGCTTGGCAGTTTTTTTCATCTCAATAAAACTCTCAGAACGTTGTACTCCTTGAATACGACCCAAGTTTTCTGATATCAGTCTGTGCATCTCATCAAGATTTTTTGCATACATTGTAACTAAAATATCAAATCTTCCAGTTACTTCAGAAATCTCTCTCACCTCTGGAATTTTTAACAATTCCTCAATTACATTGTCACGAAGCTTGGAATCCATGTTTATTCCTGTCAAAGCTTTTACTGTGTAACCAAGCTCTCTTTCATTTACTACAATAGTAAAACGCTCAATAAGTTTTCTTTTAATCAGTCGTTTGATTCTACTATATACGACAGATGAATTGACATTAATTTTTTTTGAGATCCTAGGAACTGAGATATTTGCATCGGCAGCAAGTTCAGAAAGGATTGTCATGTCTAAATCGTCTACTTTTGCCGTTCAAAACACCAATTATTGTGAATAAATGTGTGGTTAATAAAGTTATTATTACAATTTTTATGTAAATTTTATATCAATTATATCATGCCCTTTTTGTAGAGCATTTCAGCTAAAAGTACGGCTCCCTTTGCAGAGCCCATTTTCTCGTTGTGGGAAAACAGAACATATTTTATTCCATTTTCAAAAACGGTATCTTCCCGCAATCTGCCAACTACTGTAGACATTCCACCGCTCATCTCACGATCTAATCTTGGTTGTGGTCTTGTAGGATCCTCATGTACAACAAGATATTTTTCTGGAGCAGAGGGCAGACCTATTACACTTATTTTTTCAGAAAATTCTCGCATTGCATTTTTTACTGATTCAGGATCCGCATGTTTTGTAGTTTCAACAAATACAGATTCAGTATGTCCATCAATTACTGGCACTCTAGTGCAAGTACAACTCACTTTCAAATCAGCAGGTATGATTTTCCCATCAGTTAATTTACCAAGTATCTTTCCAGTTTCTAGTCTTACTTTTTCTTCTTCTTTTGGAATGTATGGAATAATGTTGTCGGTAATATCCAAGGCTGAAACACCAGGGGATCTACCGGCACCAGACATGGCCTGCATTGATGTCATGATAATCTTTTGTGCTCCAAACTTTTCCAATAATGGCTTCATAGTTATAGCAAGTCCAGTAGTAGTACAGTTTGGGAGTGGTGCCACAAAGCCCTTCCAACCACGGTTTTTTCGCTGTATATTCAGTAATTCTGAATGATCATCATTTATTCCAGGAATAAGTATTGGTACATCTGACTCATACCTATATGCTGAAGAGGTACTGATTACAGGTAAATCTTTCGCAAATTTAGTTTCAATTTCACGCGCAGCGTCACTTTCAATTGAACTGAATATTAAATCAAGATTTTCTACTTTGATATCATCCACTGATTCTACTATCATATTTTTGACATATTCTGGTATCTCCTCTCTTAGGTGCCACTTTAGAATGCCGCTATTTGGATCTCTAATGGCATCAACAAACTTTTTGCCTGAAGAACGTTCAGAAGCAGCAATTTGTTTTACCTCAAACCAGGGGTGTTTGTTTAATGCTAGTGCAAATTCCTGGCCTACTGCACCAGTAACCCCTATGATTGCGACTCTTTTCATGCGTAATTTTCGCTTTATACAATTAATATTCCTTTAGCATGAAAACCAAAACACACTAAATCCCAATTACGATATCCCATGATGTGAAATTTAATCTAGAAAAAAACATCTCAAATCATACAACTGTATCCCATGGTGGAATTTATTCAATGGGTATGAAACTTGATCCAAAAATTGTAGATTTCAGCTCAAATGTAAACCCACTAGGATTTCCACATTCAGTAAAAAACATAATAAACAAAAACATGTCCATTTTGTCTGTTTACCCTGATCCAAAATCGTCGGAGCTTAAAGATAATTTAGAAAAATATACAGGTATTTCAAAAAAACAAATAGTCATAGGAAATGGAGCAACAGAAATAATTTATAATTTCTGTAAGACATTTATCAGAAAAAATAATCGAATCATTATTCCAATACCTACATTTGGAGAATATGAAGCAGCCGCACTATTACATGGAGGACGTATTTCCTATCTTAAAACAATGAATCTCAACGAAAAGATCTCGGAACTACAACACATGATTACAAAAAACAACTTCATTTTTCTCTGCAATCCAAATAATCCTACTGGTTCCTTGGTGAAAAGAAAAAACATATTAAAGATTTTAGAAACGGCATATGACAAATCTGCAACAGTGTTTTTGGATGAATGCTTTATTGAGCTTGTACCAGAGTCTAAT
Organism: Nitrosopumilaceae archaeon; assembly: GCA_035455245.1. Lineage (GTDB taxonomy): Archaea > Thermoproteota > Nitrososphaeria > Nitrososphaerales > Nitrosopumilaceae > UBA8516. Next base: position 326,980 of record DATIFN010000010.1, read on the forward strand.
GAATCAATCATATCGAATCTAAAGGAATTTGATAATCTCTTCATACTAAGGTCTTTAACCAAATCATTTGGGTTGGCAGGACTCAGAATTGGTTACGGTTTGGGAAACAAGAATATGATAGAAGTACTCACACGAATAAGTATCCCATGGAATGTCAATATCTTGGCTCAAAAAGCAGCAAGTGCAGCACTTTCTAACAAATCTCACCTCAACAAAACAAGGAAGTTGATAAAGAAGGAACTCACTTTTCTGACTTCTTCTATATCAAAAATTAAGAATTTTTTATGCTATCCATCATCAACTAATTTTATTTTACTTGAATCAAAAATTGACTCAAAAACTATTCAAAGAAAGCTCATAAAGAAAAAACTGTTAATTCGAGACTGTAGTACTTTTCGGGGTCTTGACAATAAATTCATACGAATTGCTGTCAGAACACACAAAGAAAATGTGAAACTTGTAAGGGCATTGGAAGAAATATGATATGACAAAAACATTGATGGTACAGGGAACTTCATCAGGTGCTGGTAAAACGACACTTGTGACTGCCTTGTGCAGGATATTTGCAAATTCTGGATATAAAGTGGCTCCGTTTAAATCTCAAAACATGTCATCATATTCATACAAACAAGACGGTTTTGAAATTTCACGTGCACAAGCAGTACAAGCAATTGCCGCAAGGACTACAATAGATCCACGCATGAACCCAATTCTTCTCATGCCTCTTGGGAGCTATAGAAGTAAAGTTATGGTTAATGGAAAATTTTTCAAAAAAATGTATGCGAAAGATTACTACACAAAGTTTGCACTTTCAAAAGGATTAACAACTGCTAAAGAATCACTTGATTGGCTAAAACAAAACAATGATTTGATAATTATGGAAGGAGCTGGTTCTCCTGCAGAATTTAATTTAGTAAAATATGATATTGCAAACATGAAAATTGCTGAATACACACGTGCGCCTGTAATTCTTATTTCCGATATAGACAGAGGTGGAACCTTTGCAAGCATTGTTGGTACAATGGAGCTAATCGATGAAAAGTACAGAAAATTTATTCAAGGTTTTGTAATTAACAAATTTAGAGGAGACAAAGACATTCTACGACCAAGTCTTTACCAGCTCAGAAAAAAAACCGGCAAACCGGTTCTAGGCACAATTCCTCTTATAAAATTCAATATTCCAGAAGAGGATTCTCTTCATGCAAATCCTAAACATGTACAATGGAACAAAAAATACTTAAAATCCTTGGATCTTGAAATAGAGAATTTAAGTCGGATAGTAAAAAATAGTTTGAACATGAAGGCAATAGGTGAATTGCTCAAATGATCCTTGTAACGATCCTTGCTGTAGTGTTTGCTATCACAATTGACTTTGTAATGGGTGATCCAAAAAATAAATTTCATCCGACAGCATGGATTGGGACATTAATTGAAAAACTCATTCCTATTGCGAAGAAAAATCCTCAAACAGCTAAACTTTCCGGCATACTTCTCACAATTTCAATTGCAATACTTGTTGCTGTAATAGTTTATTTCATTAATATTGGATTATATTCTCTAGAACCAGATAATCCTAATTTTGGGTTATATGATCTTGTTGTCTTAACGCTAATTATTATAATCATGGGAATTTTACTAAAGACTACAATTGCAATAAAAGGAATGGAATTACACGCACAACTAATAATGGATGCACTTTCAAAAAATAATCTAGATGATGCAAGAGCAAAACTTTCAATGGTAGTGAAAAGAGATACAAAGAACTTGGATCGGCAGCACATTATTTCAGCCACTTTAGAAAGCATTGGTGAGAACACAGTAGATGGAATTACTGGACCTCTCTTTTATTTTGCAATATTTGGATTGCTTGGAGCATTTGTCTACAGAACAATAAACACCATAGATTCTATGATAGGCTACAAAACAGAACAATTTAGGAATCTAGGATGGTTTGGTGCAAACTGTGACAAAATACTCAATTATCTTCCTGCTAGGACCACAAGTCTAGTTATGGTATTTGCAGTAATGATTCTTGGAAAAAATTGGAAGCATTCTCTAGAAATAATGAGACGAGACAGCTCAAAGACAGAGAGTCCTAATGCGGGATATCCAATGGCTACCTTAGCAGGTGCACTGGGAACAAGATTTGAAAAGATAGATCATTATGTCTTGGGAGACGGAAATATAGAATTTACCAAGGATCACTTCAAATCAGCAATATCGATAATGAAACTAACTACGATTCTATTTTGTATTGTTTTCACAATTCCAATGATTGTAGTTCTTTCGTATATCGGTGGGTTGTTACATGCTTAGGGGAATAAGTTCAGTAATTTCATTTCTAACAATACTTCCCTCTTCAAAAAATACAGATCTTGATACGGTTGCAAAAAACATGTATCTATTCCCGGTTGGTGGCGCTATCATCGGCTTAATCATTGGCGCAGGCGGGTTTGGTTTATCATTGTTTCTTGATCCTCTGATAGTTGGACTACTACTTACTGGCTCTGTCGTGATTATAACTGGCATTCATCATACTGATGCATTATGTGACTTTGCAGATGGTATCATGGCAAAAGGTACAAAGGAAAAAAAATTACAAGTTATGCGTGATCCAGCAGTAGGATCAGCTGGTGTAATAACAATAGTATTGTATGCGGGAGGAATGATTATGGCTCTTTCTATGATGAAAGGATATGCACTTTTCCAAGCCATTTTACTCAGTGAACTACTTGCCAAATTTGTTATGGTATTACAGGCAAACAGAGGTTCGTCAGCATGGCATGGTCTGAGTTCTCCCTTCACACAATCGATGAAAGAAAAAAAGAAACTTGTCATAGCTGCTACAATATCTGTTATTCCAATAATTGCCATTGGGGGAATAACAGGAATTATTGTTCTAGCAGCGGGAGTAGTATTGTCATTAGTACTTCTTATGGTCGCAAATCGTAGTTTTGGAGGGATATCTGGGGATGTCTTTGGGGCTACAAATGAGCTCGTTAGACTTTCATCTCTTTTGATCTTTGCTTCGGTATGATAGGATTAGTAATGTGTGGAGGCAAGGGCACAAGGATGCAGACATCCCAAGAAAAACTTCTCCTCAAGTACAAAAACCCAATCATACAACATGTCATATCAGCACTACAAGACTCTGGTTTCTTTTCAAAAATTGTTGCAGCTACAAGTTATAATGCTCCAAGGACTCGAGAATTTCTCACAAACCTTGGTGTAAATACCATGGATACTGCAGGTAAAGGGTATGTTTACGATCTTAACCAGATCTTGCATAACTTTGACGAAACAGTATTTGTAACATCTGGTGATTTGCCTCTATTAGATTCAGAAATAATAAAACAGATTGTACAGAAAACCAACACTAGTAATCCATGGACTACAGTTCTTATCAGTAAAGAATTTCTTAATTCATTACATCTGAAACAAGAATATACTGTGATTTATAACAAAAAACAATATTCCTATTGTGGAATATCTGTAGTAGATCCAACCAAACTTACAGACATGAAACCTATTGATGAATCATACATAATATTAGATGACAAAAGAATTGCAATTAACCTCAATACAAAAGAAGATTATGATTTACTCTGCGCTTCCTAAAATTTTACCGTTTATCTTTGCACGAGAACCAGTAGATTCTGCAAGAATGTTTCCACATGACTTGCATGTAACATTTGTAGCTACATGAGAATAAACTACACTTTCTTCACTGCATTCATTACATTGTACTCTTTGAAATTTACTAGCTGGTTTTGGAATTAATATTTGTCCTTTTTTCATTATGCTACCAACTCGAACTTTCTTAGTCTGATACCTGGTTTATTAAACTTCTTTTTACATTCTGGACATGTCAATATTTGAGTAGCTTTCTTTGTTGTCTTTGCAGGCTTGGCAAGTTTTGGGAATTTTTGGCCACCATATCCCTTCTTATCTTCAGCATGTCTTCTCTCACCTATAGCTGAGCCTCTTCTCTTTCCTGCTTTGTAGATGGAGACCTTCTGAAGTGTATGTTTCTTACACTTTGGACAATATCTCCTAACCTCTTTTGGCATGTTCATAAAGGAAAACCGCCCCTGACCGTAATTTAAACATCGCTTTGAATCTATAATAGTATCAAAAACTGACTCTTGTTCGTGAGATCAAGTTCACTTGCTGCGATGATTTCATCATTGAACTCTGTAGCAATGGGCAAGAAAAAAGCTGACCTTGTTTTGAAAAATTGTATGCATGTTAATGTGTATTCTCGAGAAATAACTCAGGGATCACAAATTGCTATCTTTAAGGACAGAATTGCTTACGTAGGAACTGATGCATCACATACAGTTGGAGAGAACACTGTAGTTATTGATTTGGAAAAGCGATACGTTACACCAGGATTTGCAGATTCGCACATCCATGTAGACAAGTACATTTTACCATCCGAACTTGCAAAAAAATCCATTCTTTGTGGTACGACATCACTATTTTCAGATCCTATTGATATTGTAAGTGTTTGTGGCTACAAAGGTTTTAGAGAATTTGTGAAACTCACAGAAAATCTGCCTATAAGATTTTTTCATGTTATTCCAGGTGGTTTACCGGTCGACAGGAAATTCAGCCATTCAAAGACATTGAGTAAAGCCGAGGAAAAATTGGCATTACGTTTAGAAAACGTATTAGGTCTTGGTGAGGTATTTTCTTGGACCAAAGTTACAAACTTGGATACAAAAACAATGCAGACTTTGAAAAATATGTTAGAAAATGATTATGTAATAAATGGTCATACCGCAGGTGCAAGCGACAAAAAGTTAAATGCATACATAGCTTCGGGAATTCTTTCATGCCATGAACCAATTGACTATGATCAAGTCATTGAGAGACTTAGACTTGGTATGTGGATAATGATGAGAGAAGGTTCTATTAGAAGAGATTTAGACAAAATTATTCCAAATTTACTTGCGGCTGGAACCTATCTTGACAGGCTTATGTTTTGCTCAGATGGTGTAAATCCAAAAGATCTTTTAGAATTTGGTCATATTGATCACTGTATAAGAAAATCCGTTAGTCTTGGATTAGATACTGTTGACGCAATTACTATGGCTACAAAAAACTGCTTTGATTATTACAATATGGGAAAAGACTATGGTGGAATTGCACCGGGGAAAATTGCCGATATTTTGGTCTTTGATGATCTGGATAAGCTTAAACCAACAAAGGTCTTTATCGGAGGCAATCTTGTTGTATCCCATAGTTCAATAGTTACAAAACTAAAAGAACCAAAGATTCCATCATGGATAACAAAAACTGTCAAAGTTAATCGAAAGTTTTCAGAAGGAGACTTTATCATTAAAAGTTCAAGTCCTTCTGTCCAAGCTCTGGTAATCAGACTAGGTACTGAAATAATTACACAAAAAGGATTTGAGGAATTACAAACAAAAGATGGCAACGTGATTCCTTCTAGTGATAAAGATGTATGGAAGGTTACTGCCATTGACAGAACGTATGGAACAGGAAGATATATCGTTGGGTTCTTACAAAACTTTGGTGCAGACATTGGTGCCTTTGGATCAACTTCTACGTTTCATGAAAATGACATGGTGATTATTGGCTCCAATGAGAAAGATATGGCATTTGCTGCAAATGCCTTGATTGAGATGAAGGGAGGGGTAATAGTAGTAAAAAATGAAAAGATTCTTGCTAAATTTGCTCTTCCTTTTGCCGGTTTGATATCGACTTTTCCCTTTGATAAAGCACTTTTAGAATTCTCGGAGGTGAATTCAAAAATAGTCGATGCAGGTTGCAGGTTCAAAAACCCGTATCTTATCCCACTCTTCCTTTCGTTCCTTGCTTTGCCTGATATCAGAATTCTTTACACTGGAATTGTAGATATAAAAAACAGAACGTACCTAAACGTTTTAGCTCAATAAGGTATTAAAGGGGGTATCGAACTATCAAAAAAAAGAGGATTAATTTTGGCTTCAATTCAACAAACTCCACAAGGTCCAGTTTTAGTGTTAAAAGAAAGTGCACTTCAACAAAAAGGTAGAGATGCACAGAAAAACAATATAGCGGCTGCAAAGCTTGTAGCAGAACTTGTACGTACAAGCCTTGGTCCAAGAGGAATGGACAAGATGCTTGTAGATTCTCTTGGAGATGTGACCATAACAAATGACGGTGCAACAATTCTAAAGGAAATTGATGTTCAACATCCGGCAGCAAAAATGATGGTGGAAATTGCAAAGACTGTGGATAATGAAGTTGGAGATGGTACTACCTCTTCTGTGGTTTTTGGTGGCTCATTATTGGCAAAAGCGGAGGAACTTTTAGAAAAAGATGTACATGCCACTGTTATAATTGAAGGATACCAAGCAGCAGCAGATAAGGCACTTTCACTCCTTTCTGAACTTGCTAAAAAAGTTGATCCGGAGGAAAAAGAAATCCTACTTAAAATTGCAAGAACAAGCATGGAATCAAAACTTGTTTCTGAAGACAGTGTAATGCTTTCGAAGATTGTTGTAGACTCAATCTTGCAAGTAGTTGAAAAACAAGGCGACAGCTATAAGGTAGATTTGGATAATGTTAAAGTAGAAAAGAAAGCGGGTGGATCAATACGAAACACCTCTCTCATCAAAGGAATTGTTTTAGATAAAGAAGTAGTTCACAGTGGAATGCCAACCAAAATAGAAAAGGCAAAGATTGCACTTGTGAATGCACCGCTTGAAATTGAAAAAACTGAGATGAGTGCAGAAATTAGAATAACTGATCCAACTCAAATGCAGATGTTTCTTGAAGAAGAAAATAGAATGATCAAAGCAATGGTTGATAAAATCATTGAAGTAGGAGCAAATGTTCTGATTTGTCAAAAAGGCATTGATGATATTGCACAACATTATCTTGCAAAGGCAGGAATCCTTGCTGTAAGACGAGTAAAAGAAAGCGATCTGACAAAGCTTGCAAAAGCAACCGGTGGAAGAATTAGCACAAACATTGATGATCTAACATCAAAAGATCTTGGTTTTGCAGAACATGTAGAGCAAAAAAAAGTTGAAACAGACAAATGGGTTTTCATTGAAGGTTGCAGGAATCCACACGCAGTAACACTTCTACTAAGAGGTGGTTCACAAAGAGTAGTAGACGAAGTTGACAGATCACTTCATGATTCCTTGATGGTCGTTAAAGATGTAATTGAAAAACCGGCAATTGTAGCAGGTGGTGGGGCTCCAGAAGCATACCTTGCCTCAGGTCTAAAAGACTGGGCAGATCGCTTTGAAGGACGAGAACAACTTGCAATTAAAAAATATGCAGAAGCACTAGAAATTATCCCACTTACCATTGCAGAAAATGCAGGAATGGATCCTATAGATACCATGATTACATTAAGAGCAAAGCAAGCACAAGGGAAAAAGTGGACTGGAATCGATGCAAGAAACACACGGATAGCAGATATGTTTTCACTTGATATCATTGAACCAGTTGCGGTAAAGGAGCAGATTATAAAATCAGCAACAGAAGCTGCTTGTATGATTTTAAGGATTGATGATGTGATTGCCTCGTCTGGTGCAAAGGGCGGGGGCGGACACGCACCTCATCCTCCAATGGGCTAAAATTTTCTCATGTTAGAGAAACTACAGAATCTTAATATTGTTGGTTCTGTGGTTGTTTTAAATGATTTTTTTCTAGACAGGATAATAAAAATAAAAAGCATCGTAACATTATATGACCTAATTTTAAAAAAAAGCCACCTTGGTGGAAGCATAAGAGGTATTCCACAAACAGATCTAAAAGGTGGAAATGCAACAAATGTTGCCTACTCACTTGCAAAACTTGGTGCACCTGTTTCTTTAATTACGATAGCAAACAAATCATCCTCATATATTTTACAAGAAACATTTTCTGAATTTCCAAATTGTTCATTGTTTTTAATTGATGGAAACCCTGGTAGAACCACATCACTTGAATTTAGTAATAATGGTCGTCCGGTAAATATAATGCTCTCTGATCTAGGTGACAATGAGAATTTTGGACCTGAAAAACTAGGACAAAAAGAACAAACCGTAATTCAAAATGCAGATGCAATTATGGTAACAAACTGGGCAAGTAACGAAAAAGGAACGGAACTATCCAAATATGTTTTTAGCAAATCTACAAAATCACTTCATTTTCTAGATCCCGCGGACATACAATCAAGACCAGGTGAATTCAAAGAAGCTATATTTGAACTGACCTCAAATCTGGATTCCTTGTGCCTAAATGAGAATGAATGCAACATTTTATTGAAACAATTCGACCTTGGAACAATTTCAAGTGAGGAACAAACCAAAAAACTAATCTCTAGTCTTGCTGATAAAACATCAGTTACTATAGATTTACACACATCAAATGGTTCATTTTGGTCTAATGGAAAAGAAGTAGAATTTGTGAAATCGCTTCCAGTTGAAGTAAAGTATGTTACTGGAGCAGGTGATGTTTGGGACGCTGCAAATATTCTAGGTTATCTCGCCGGCCTTGAAGTGAAAGAAAGATTATTTTTTGCCAACGCTGCAGCATCACTTTATGTTGGAAGTCCAAATGGTATTCCGCCGACAATACAAGAAGTATTATCTTTAGCTACTGCATTTCAATAAAATGGTTTTACTCTTACCAAAAAACAACCAAACTCAAATGGTTAACTATTAGGAATTGCTATGCATTTTTAGTAAACTATGCAAAACTAGGCAGAAATCTGCGCTGTTTGCAGAACTAATATAAAAGAAGTATTTTTTATCAGGGATCAAGAGCTAAAAATTACTTCTTTTAAAGCAGATCCGCTTATGGATTATCATGTCTGCAGAAATTACAGAAGAGTTTATCAAGGAAAATGTAGAATCATGCAAAAACAAAACTCACAAAAAAGGTGGGCCATACAACAAACAAGACAGGCAAGCAAGAAGAAATGAAGTCTTTAGATTGCATTTTGAATATGGTTATTCTGCAGTAAGAATTTCAGACATACTAAAAATAAACAGAAACACGATAAATGGTGATATTCAATACTGGTATTCTCAAGTAGCAAAGAAATGGAAATCAATTAATCCCACAAATTGGATAGCTAGATATATTGAAAGATTAGAGTTGCAAAAAACGAGACTTCGAGAAGCGATAGATAGTTCAAAAAACGCTCAGGAAAAGATAAGCCATGAAAGGCTCATACTTGATGTAGAATCTAGAATATTGCAGACGCAACTAAAATTACTGGATTCTTTTAGACTTAATCATGACATGGCCACGAGGTGGCTTAATAATTGGATGAAAAAGAATAACCACAAAGATCGTTTCCTTACATCCTATGATGTTCTTGGTGTTTCTGAAAAATCACAAGCGAGGATAAACAGGATTCTCAACGACGAAAAAAGAAATGGAATCTAGTGTTTTTTACTTTAATTCCTAATCCGTAACCATATAAAAATAAGCTTTTCATTTTTCAGATTTGGACGAGATTCTTGCTGGGTCTACTCCCAAGTGGCATCTCGCATCACATGTGTAGTCAATCCAAGCAAAGGTTTCGCCTTGATGATAAATACCGTTCTTGTCCTCGTAGAGGTAAGCAAGAACTCTATCACATTTGCTTTCATTCTTAATACAATAATCGCGGGTTTGATCAAAATCTCCCCATACTGTGAGCATCTCCGCATCTTTTGGGTTTTTGAGATATTCATTGATCTTTATCATCACCCAAGGTTTGGCATCATTTGTAAACATCATAATATTTCCGTCTACAATCACATCGTGTATCTTATACAAAGCTAATTTGTACTCTGATTGTTTTGATTCTTCATTATAGATTGCTAAAAATATTACAACAGCAAGTAGTCCAATTGTGATAATGATTCCAACTACCAGAGTATTCATCTAAGAAATTATGATCAGTTCTAAACCATAACTCTTACTACACATGACATGTTTTTACGAGTAAAGTGGGTAAACCATTTTTACTGCGGTTCGATTGTAGCTGGGGGTTTACTTGATATCACATAACTGACCCAGGCCGCGCCATCTACTTCATTTGTGATTCTATTGCTAATTCTTTCCAAAACTTCTGGCGGTAGTCTTGTCCAGTCTGCAGTCATTGCATCGATGGAATTTACAACACGAACAATAACAATGTGGCCATATTTTCTTTCATCTCCTACCACTCCCACTGCTCTATCATCTCCCACTGCAGCATACGCCTGCCAAACCTTATCGTACCATCCAGCAGCCATGATCTCGTCTTCTACAATTTTACTTGCAAGTTTGCAAATTTGTAATTTTTCTGGTGTTACCTCTCCAATTATTCTAACTGCAAGGCCAGGTCCTGGAAATGGATGACGATTTGAAAGTTTGTCGGGTACTCCAAGTGCTTTTGCCACCTTTCTTACCTCGTCTTTGTAAAGATAACGTAACGGTTCTAAAACCTGCATATTTAGCCAAGAAGGCAAACCACCCACATTGTGGTGTGTTTTTATCACAGCAGCAGGCCCCTTTGAGACCCCACTCTCAATCACATCTGGATAGAGTGTTCCTTGAGCAAGCCATTTGAAAGGACCTTTCTTTTCAGCAAATTCTGTAAATATCTGAATGAATTGTTCGCCTACTATCATTCTTTTTCGTTCAGGATCTGTTATCCCCTTTAACTTTGATAGAAAACTTTCCTTTGTATCTATTCGTGTAAAATCTACCGCGAAATTTTTCTTGAACATCTCTTCCACCTCATTTTCCTCGTTTAATCGTAAAAGACCATTATCTATGAAAACGCATTTTAGTCTATTTCCAATTGCTTTTTGAATTAAAAGTGCAGCTACTGTAGAGTCTATTCCCCCGCTTATGCCACACAATACGTTACCGTCAATTTTTGAAATTTCTTTTACTGTGTTTTCTATGAAATTTTCTATAGTCCAGTCTTGTTTGGCATGACAAATGTTTATCACAAAATTTTTCAAAATCTCTGTGCCCCGTTCTGTATGCACTACTTCTGGATGAAACTGTATCCCATAGATTAGTTTCTGTTTGTTTGCTATGGCTGCGGCGTAAGAGTTTTCGGTATGTCCTATTATTTCAAAATCCCTTGGAATCTGTTCTGCTGCATCACCATGACTCATCCACGCTCGTATGGATTTCCCCATGCCTGAGAACAAATCAGAATCATTGTCTACAGTAAGTGACGAAGAACCATATTCCTTGTTTGCACGTTTTACTTTACCACCAAAATTATTTACAATCAATTGATGACCATAACAAATTCCTAAAACAGGCAATCCCAGATCGAAGATGCCTTTTTGCGGTCTTGGTGAGTCACTATTGTACACACTGGCAGGGCCACCAGCAAAGATGACCCCTTTAGGATTAATCTTTTTGAGATCCTCCAGTGACAGGTCAAAGGGTACAAGCTCAGCATAAACGGAAAACTCACGAATTCTTCTACAAATTAAGTGGCTATACTGTGAACCAAAATCCAAAACAACTATCTTGTCCATAACTTCACTTTTTTGAATTCTCAATCATGCGTGAAAAGGACCATGCTGCCGTGTTTATTATTTCATTTACCCTTTCCCTTTCGCGATAATTTTTGATCAAAATCTCTCTTATTGTGTTACCATCTTTGTTTATTGTGCAATTTATCACTGAATCTCGATCTATCTTTCCATTCTGAACATCTGCATTATCTTTGTTTTCCATACTTGCAATTATTCTTCCTAAGAAAAATGATTTGAATGGTTGTGTTTCTACATCTAATTCCACGTCATCTGTTGGTACAATCATAACTTCCTTTGCAGTAACATGAGCGTTTGCAATAACAGCATTGTTTCCAGTCCCTTTAATTGGTATAATTGAACTCTCTCTATCTGGAATCGTAGAATGCACCTTTTCTTGGTTCGTCTTCAAAGAGGATGCTTTACTAAAACTTGATTGTTTTAAGACTGAATCTAAAATTGCTAGGTTGTTTCTCAGTTTTTCAATTTCTCCTCTGCGTTTTTCAATTTCATCTGTAAGCCACTCTTTTAATTCTAAAATTTCACGAATCTGATCTTCCGAATAATCCATGTATATTTCAATTATACATGGATAATAAATATTAAAACAAGTTTAAAGTTGGTATAAGCAGTTTTTTTGTGAATGATTTGTAGATCTATTATATACCAGATATGGTAGATATGTACAAGCAATGAAGGACAAAACGACTATTCTTATCAAAAAAGACACTCATACAGATCTATTGAAGATAATGGGGCAGATACAAGCTAGAACTGGAAGGATTCCAACCCTTGATGATGCATTAAAAGAATTGTTAGAGAATTATAAGAAGAAAACAAAGACATGATGTGATGTGTTGTCGTTCTATTCAGGTGGGACTTCTACCTCTCTCCACGGTACTTCTGGTGGAGGGCTTGGCTCTCTGATTGGTTGACAAAGACCAAATCCACTTCCTCCCGCATTACTTACACTCACACCATCGCTTGCAGTTGCACCACTATCATTTGTTGTAAACGTTGCTGTATTGCTAATACTGACTCCGCCACAATTTCCAGTTATTCCCAGATCATATTCTGTAAAGACAGTATTCGTTGTCGTACCAGTAGCACAATATTGTGGAACATTGTATGTCAAACCAAAACTATTAACATCCTGTACAGTTGCACATTCATCCAGATCTGTAGTGGTTGGTGTTACTCCAAAGTTTATTGCAGCAGTTCCAGAGAAATCTGTAGTTCCTGAATCTGTTGGAGTTCCAGAGCTATCTATAGAATGATTCTGTAGTGTGGCAGTAGCAGTATTTGTCCTGCTGTTGGTGTTTGGTAGATTTACACCATATGTGCAGTTCAAATCTCCACCAGATGGTATAGTATATGGGAATGTTGCAGCTCCACAGTCTACCGTTCCACTGATTGGTCCTGTGACGGCATCAGTTGGAAGAGAGGTGATAATTGCTGCTATTGGTGCAGGATTATGCACTTTGATATTTCCAGTTGCTTGATAACCAAGAGTAGGAGTGCCAGTAAGTGTAACGGTATAGTGGATATTTAGGCCATCAAACGTCACTTGTGCAGACTTGTCTATAGTCCAGCCCCATGTGCGAGCATTCGATGTTGAAGCATCCTTTGTAACTTCTAAAGCATAGCAATTCACATCAATGCTTGCACTAGCACTCTGTCCTGTCTGGTCTATGGTTGCTGTGTTAGAATGAGTGCCGTCATCTGAATCGCAGTTATACTCTTGAGTATAAGTTTGAGAACCACTGGCACCAAATGAAAAGCTCTGACCATTGTCATCACTAACATCTATTGAGCTATAACCTTGGAGTTCAGGTGATTTTGGAAAAGTAACATCAGTTCGGAATGAAGGACCAAAAGGCGTATCAATATTTCCAGAGTGATTTGTGATAGTTACATCGACTGCATTTCTATAGCTAACATTTGGTATTGGAGTGAATTCGATAAGATATGGATAGCATACTGTCTGTCCGGGTTGAATTTGTTGTGCAGGAGTTATGGTCTGCGTTGCACCAGCAATGTCTGTATATTGACCTGAGCCTTTCTTTGATTGAACGTGATCAAAGATAACAAGGTTCTGAGTTGCAACAGAGCCTCCGTTTTTAACACAGATCTGACCGTTTACTTGATAAATATCTGAAACCGTCTTTGTGACATCGATTTGATATTGTGGAGTTACAGAGTCGCCCTTGAACAAGTCTATGCTTTGTGGTGAAACACTTTTGTTGATACTCCAATCTGTTGAGCGAATAAAATGAGTCTGAGCAGTTTTTGTTATGGACAGACTGGTGCCTGTTTTTGTAGATGCAGCTTGTACAGGCAACAAATAAAATGATGACAATAAGATGGAAGCAGTGATCATCACTAATGCCAATGGAAGGAATTTTTGCTGCTTATACAAGGAATTCATTTTCTCAAAGAATCAATGATACTTAAAATTTCTTTTCCAAATCTGGTAAAATCTGTTATTATCATAAATAATTTCTATTTTTTATTTGAAAAAGTGAAAAAATCAATCCGACTGTTAATGGGAAAAATTCCTAATCTTGATGATGCATTGAAAGAACTGTTAGAGAATTATAAGAAGAAAGGAAAAAGCTAAGAAGGCTCTGTTAGATAAATTTCGGATCTTAAACCTCTCAAAAATTATGGATTCTTATTTTTACATTTTTTCACGATTCGTACTTTAGACCACTAGATCATGGTGTTTTAGAGTAAGTACAAAACTTACTTAGGATCCCTTTTTTGCTCTTTCAACTGAAAAAAGTTTAACTCGATCAAAATGATCCACAGAACAATTGACTGCACAGAAACGTCTTGAATTAATAAAGGAATTGCAAAAAAAACGAGGATCTAAGGTAATAACCTATGTGACAGGTGACAGGCCTTTTTTTGAATCACAAATAGCTGGTGATACTCCGAGATTATTTTTTGACCATCTTTTATCAATGGGAGAGAAAATCCCACGTCTTGATCTGTTCCTTTACAGTACAGGCGGTGATACTAGCGTCCCGTGGAGAATTATTTCGGTCATCCGCGAGTTTGCCGAGGAAGTAAACGTCTTGATACCTTACAGAGCATACAGTGCTGCTACCTTGATTTCCATTGGAGCAGACCACATATTCATGGGCAAAAAAGGGGAACTAAGCCCAATTGATCCTGCTGTCATTAGCGATTTTAATCCCATTGACCAGCTTACAGGACAACGAATACGAATCAATGTAGAAGATATTACAAGTTACATAACATTGCTAAAAGAGAAAGTGGGTTTGTTACATCAACCAGAAATAGGTAATAGCTTTGTTGAACTAACAAAGGCAGTTAGTCCCGTAGCTTTGGGGTATGTCAATCGTCACTATTCATTCATTAGAATGGTAGCGAAAAAATTATTGCAATCACATCGTGAACCCTTACTTGAAACTAAAATTGAAGACATAATAAAAGAACTGGTTGAAAGGCAATATTTCCATGGTCATGGTATTGCTAGAAGTGAAGCGAAAAATCTTGGTCTTAAAATCGAAACTCCGATTAAGGATGAGGAGGGATTAATGTGGGAACTTTATCTTGAATATGAGGAACATCTACAATTAAACAATATAATTAATCCCCTAGAGATACTAGAAGCAGACAACAGCAATCAAATCATAATGTCTAATCAAACTGTTGCGTCAATTGAATCAGAAAAAATAAGTCATAATTATGAATTAGATGCTGTGATTATTGCAAAAAGAACAATTCCACAACAATTACAACTCAATGTTAACTTTCAAGTTCCACCTGGATTAGACCCAAATTCAATTTCTCCACAGTTATTGCAACAATGGAATCAGCAACTGGAATTGCTCGCCCAACAAGCAATGATTCAACAATCACCGATTACTGGTTTTGATATAAAACAAAAAAACTCATCGTGGAAAAGAAAAGACTGGTAAACTAAATTAATGATACAGAAGATTCTGTCATTGAAGTATAGCCCTTTCTAATGGGTGCTTGTTTCTTAACATTTTCTGTTGTCTTGATGGTCGTTTTAAAAATATTGTA